>JAZLJA010000016.1:0-30856 GCA_045617625.1 Oscillospiraceae bacterium
AGAAAAAACGGCGGAACCGGTGAAGTATATTGGGATGCAGATATTCTTAATTATTCCAATGAAGATTTCACAAGAAATGTTCACGTTGAAGTAGATAAAGGCAGTTATGTGCTGAAGGATTATTTTTTCTTCAGGGGAACAGAAGAAAAGTCCGTTATCAATAACGTTGATGTCTTAATCGGTCTTACTGAAAACGGTTATTACTATTCAGAGTTTATGTATAAAGGCGTTGGGTTCCTTATTAATGCAGACGGTGTAACGGAAGAAGAATTTGTTGCAATTATTTCATCAATTATAAAATGATCTTAAGGAAAAAGCGTCGCCCGAATGCGGTGCTTTTTCTGTGAAAAATACACCTTGAAACCCTACCCCTTGATTTGAAACCATAGGTGTCCATTTGCAACCGCACCTGCGGATTTGAAACCATAGGAGGAAATTCTATCAATATATGATTTCCTTTCCAAATAAGGTAGTAGATTTTGATAGAAAGTCTACTACCTTTTTTCTATGCAAAAACCCCTTGATTTCAAGGGTTTTTGAGCCTTCACCCCATAAAGCAACCCGCCCCAGAGTCATTTTCGGGACGGGTTTTTCTCGTTTTCGGCGGTCGCAGCGGACTGCCGTAAAAGTATAGGTTTGCTTTGTGGGTATTGTGTATAATATGTATTTTGAGTATTATGAGTACAAATGTGTATAATACCCCCTTTGTCTCATTAACGAGGACACTATTCAAATCAGAAATCGCGCATTTTCGATGTTTTTCGAGGACGCGCGGTTTTCTTTTTTTACTATATGTCCAAATGCAAACAATGCTGTTTTTTTCGTGCATTCGAAGAAAAAAACACTTGCAATTTTTGTCGGAATATGGTAGAATAAAATTGAGCAGCAATGGGTTATGCTGCCAAATTTCACCGCCGATGCGCAGTGTACCGACGTTTCGGCGTTTTGCTCCGCCGCAGCAATCGCGGAGCCAATTTAAAAGGGGGTATTTTCTATGAAATCCAAGCGTGTATTGTCGCTGACACTGGCGGCAATTCTCGCGGTCAGCGGCACTGCTGCCCTGACAAGCGACAACCTCTGTGCACCTGTCGCAAACGCCGCCGATGACGGCAACGACGACTGGCTGCACGCAAAGGGCAGCCGCCTCTACGACAAAAACGGCAATGAGGTCTGGCTGACAGGTGCAAACTGGTTCGGCATGAACTGCACCGAAAACTTCCCGCACGGGCTTTGGAGCGCGGATGTCGATGTGCTGCTTTCTTCTGTCGCAGACCACGGCATCAACATCATTCGTTTTCCTGTTTCCACGGAGCTTCTGCTCTCCTGGATGAACGGAAAGCCCTATATGTGCACGGGACTGAACCCCAAAAACACCGAAGCCTACAAATTCAACCCCGATTTCTGCCACGAGGACGGTTCGGAAATGAACAGTATGGAGATTTTCGATGTCATCATGGCAAAGTGCAAAAAGTACGGCATCAAGGCATTGGTGGACGTTCACAGCCCTGCATCGCACAACTCCGGACATAACTATAATCTCTGGTACTACGAGGCGAGTGCCGATGACTGCGAAGGTATGGCGACCATCGCGGAAGCAGCGGGCGACAAGGGCGCAAAGGTCACATGGCAGGATTGGATCGACTCCCTGACATGGCTTGCGAAAAAATACAGCGCAGATGACACGATCGTTGCTTATGACCTCAAAAATGAACCCCACGGCAAGCGCGGATACAGCGGCACGACCTGCCCTGACAGCATCGCACGCTGGGATGACACGGAAAAGCAGAACAACTGGAAATATTCCGCAGAACAGTGCGCAAACTCGATCCTGAAAGTCAACCCCAATGCACTGATCCTCGTGGAGGGCATTGAACAGTCGCCAATCACCGAAAAAGGCTACACGTTCGATGACCCCGACGTTTTCCAGCCCAAAGCAGGCGAGGAAAAATGGTACGGTGCTTGGTGGGGCGGCAACCTGCGCGGTGTACGGAATTATCCCGTCAAGCCCACCAGCGGCACCACACAAATCGTTTATTCGCCGCATGATTATGGTCCGTCGGTGTATGCGCAGTCATGGTTTGAAAAGGATTTCACCACGCAAACGCTTCTCGATGACTACTGGTATGACACATGGGCATACATCAATCAAGAGGATATCGCGCCGCTGCTGATCGGTGAGTGGGGCGGACATATGGACGACGGCAAAAACCAGAAATGGATGGAACTCCTGCGTGATTATATGATCGAGAACCACATCAACCACACATTCTGGTGCCTCAACCCCAACTCCGGCGACACGGGCGGTCTGCTGGATGCGACATTCTCAACATGGGATGAGAACAAGTACGCACTGTTTGAGAAATCCCTGTGGCAGACTTCTTCTTCGGGCAAGTACATCGGACTTGACCACCAGACGGCACTTGGCAAAAACGGCATTTCGCTCTCTGAATTCTATGCAAGCTATGCAAATTCCGAGGGAAGTAATCTGGATGGCGGCAAAAAGGGCGGCTCTGACCCAGGCAACAGCAAAGACCCGCAGACGACACCGAGCACGACCACCACGACATCCACAACCACAACGCTGACGACCACCACCACCACGAAAACAACGACATCCACCACCACGACAAGTACGAGCACAACAAGCTCGTCTGCCAGGCAAGACGGAAAAGTTACTGTTCTGGGTGATGTTGACTGTAACGGTATTATTACTGTGTCTGACGCGATTCTACTCAGCCGTATATCGTTTGAAGACACAACGGTAAACGTGACCGAGCAGGGGCGCATCAATGCTGACTGCAACAAGGACGGGGTTAAGAATGGTGCAGATGTGACACTTGTGCTGAAATGTGTTGCAAAGCTGATCGAACTGAAATAAGGGATTGTAGGGCACCCATATCAAAAGTTTCGGTCCCTGAATACGAAATATTCAGGGGTGCCTTCTTCAAAGGCTTGCAGTGGCGAGGGACGGCGTCCCCCGCCGCGCTCCGCAGAGCGCGAAATCTCCTTTCTCCTTACATAAGGCATGGGGGAACCCCACCAGGGGTTCCCCCATATTTTATCGACAGGATGTATTTGTAATGGGGCGGAGCTGCATTATGTATGCACCGCTTTTTTCATCTGCGGCAGCTTCAGAATCGCCCACGCGCCCACTACCGTCATAATGCATTCCGGCAGCATGAACGCCCCGTTATAGCAGATCGAATAGAACCACACGTTTTCCCATTCGCTCCAAACGGCAAAAATCGTGCCGCCCGATATCACATGACACAAAAATCGCAGCGCAACCACCATCGCAACCCCGATACACTGCCCCACAATCCCTTTTTTCGCAAAACTCCCTGCAAAACCCAATACGGTGAACGCAAGCAGATAATCACACAGAATGCAGACCACCAGCGTCACGGGTGTCAGCCCCCACGAGAACACCGCCCCCAGATCCAGCACAAGCTGCAAGACCGCATATACAAATGCCGAGAACAGCCCCCACTTTGTCCCGTATTTCATCGGGATCAGGCAGATGGGCAGCATACTGAACAGCGTCAGCTTGCCTCCAAGCGGCATCTGCAAAAACGGGATCATCGAGAGGATCACCGCAAGCGCGATCAGCATGGCACTCGTCACCAGACGGCTCGTTTTTTCATTTTTCATAGCGTTTTCCTTTCTGCACACAGCAGACAATGCAAACAAAAACGCCTCGGAAATATATCGGCTCCGAGGCGTGTGGGTGCGCAAATACGCGTTTTTCCCTACGTCGGCATTATCCGAATCAGGTTACGGGTCATTGCGTCTACGCAATCTCTCAGCCTGTCACACAAGCTCCCCTTTTGTATTGGAATTGCAATTCTTCTGCTATTATATCACGCACAGATCGAATTGTCAAGAGGAATTTGCGGTTTTCCCTGATTATTTCACGGTTTCTTCTTGACATTTGTATGCGTTTATGCTATACTGAAATGTATCTGTAAGCCAAATTTTAGCAGGAAAGAAAGGATGTTGACTGCTATGCACTATCAGCCCCTTGCAGGCAAACCCGATTTGCCGAAAATCCAATCCGATATGCTCGCTTTCTGGAAGGAAAACAATGTCTTTGAACGCTCCGTGCGCGAAAAAGGCGACAACGAAGTCGTTTTCTACGACGGCCCTCCCTTCCCGACAGGCAAACCTCATCACGGTACCGTCCTCGTTTCCTTCATCAAGGATATGATCGCGCGCTACTGGACGATGCAGGGCTATTCCGTTCCCCGTGTCTGGGGCTGGGACTGCCACGGTCTGCCCATTGAAACACAGGCTGAAAAGGCACTGGGCATCGACGACAAAACTGCCATCGAGCGCAGCATCGGCATCGCAAAATTCAACGATGCCTGCCACGATATCGTTTCGGGCAACAACGAGGCTTGGAAAGAATACGTCGAGGAAATGTGCCGCTGGGTCGATTACGACGGTGCATACAAAACCATGAACCTCTCCTATATGGAGTCGGTCATGTGGGCATTCAAGCAGTGCTATGACAAGGGTCTGATCTATCAGGATTACCGCGTCACGCCCTACTGCACCAGATGCGAAACATCCCTCTCCATCTCCGATACCCGTGAATCCGATTCCACCCGTCCGCGTCAGGACAGATGGATCATCGCACGCTTCAAGACCGAAGAAGTCATGAACGGCAAGACCGTCTACTTCCTCGCATGGACAACTACCCCGTGGACTCTGCCCTCCAACCTCTGCCTTGCAGTCGGTGAGCAGCTCGATTACGCTTATGTCGAAGTCGAGGACGGCATTTACATCGCCTGCAAAAACGTGCTGGGCAATTTCCCGAAGGTATTCGGCAAGGAGCCTGTCATTCTGAAGGAATGCAAGGGCACTGACCTCATGGGCAAAACCTATGAGCCGCTGTTCCCCTACTTTGCAGACCTCAAGGACAAGGGCGCATTCAAGGTCGTTTCCGCTGATTATGTCGGCTCTGATGAAGGTGTCGGTATCGTTCACACCGCGCCTGCTTTCGGTGAGGACGACTACTGGACCTGCAAGAAGTGGGGCATCCCGCTGGTCAACCCTGTTGACGCAAAGGGCCGCTTCACCGAGGAGATCACCGATTTCTATGATCCCGACAACACCAAAAACGTCATTGAGATGAACCCCACCGTCATCCGTTTCCTCTATGATGCGGGCAAGGCTGTGGCAGACGGCACCATTGAGCATAACTATCCGCACTGCTGGAGATGCAAGCAGCCTCTCATCTATAAGGCAATGAACGCTTGGTATTTCAACATCGACAAGATCAAGGACAGACTCATCGAACTGAACAAGGACGTTCACTGGGTGCCTGAAACCGTCAAGAACGGCAGATTCGGCAAGTGGCTCGAAAATGCCCGCGACTGGAATATCTCCCGTAACCGCTACTGGTCAACGCCCATCCCGATCTGGGAATGCGACGAGTGCCATAAGCGCGTGGCACTGGGCAGCCTCGACGAGATCGAAGAAAAGAGCGGCGTGCGCCTCAACAACTTGCACCGTCAGTATGTCGATGAGATCACATTCCCCTGCGAATGCGGTCACACCATGCACCGCATCCCCGAGGTGCTGGACTGCTGGTTTGAATCGGGCTGTGTGCCGTTTGCACAAAAGCACTATCCGTTTGAAAACAAGGAATGGTTTGAATCGCACTTCCCCTGCGATTTCATCGTCGAATACACAGGTCAGATCCGCTGCTGGTTCTACTATCTGCACGTTCTCGCAACCGCTCTGTTCGACCGCCCCGCATTCTCGAACTGCGTGGTGCACGGCACGGTGCTTGCAAAGGACGGCAAAAAGCTCTCGAAATCTTCCAAGAACTACACCGACCCGATGGAACTGATGAAGAAATACGGCACCGACGCATTCCGTCTATATATGTATCAGTCGGGTGCAATGCTCATCGGCGATCTGCAGTTTGATGAATCGGGCTTGCAGGATTCGCTCCAGCAGATCCTCCTGCCGTTCTGGAATGCCTGCAACTTCTATATCTCCTACGCAAATATTGACGGCTACGGTCCTGACGAAATGCCTGCTCCGAAGTCTGAGAATCAGCTCGATAACTGGATGCTCGCACTGCTCTATCAGACACGCAAGACCATCACCGACAATATGAACGATTATCAGGTCAACCGCTATGTCGATGCACTCGCAGAACTCATCGACGGCATGACCAACTGGTATATCCGCCGCAGCCGCCGCCGCTTCTGGGGCGAGGGCATGAGCGACGACAAGAAGAACGCTTACGACACTTTGCTCTACGTTCTGGTTTCCACCTGCAAGCTGATGGCACCTGTCGCACCTGTCATGGCCGAGTACGTCTACCGCACGCTCACAGGCAAGGAATCCGTGCATCTGGCAGACTGGCCCGAGATCTGCGACTGCTACCGCAACGACGAACTGCTTAGCCAGATCAGTCTGGTGCAGAATGTCATTTCGCTGAGCCACAGCCTGCGCAACAAAAACCGCATCAAGAACCGTCAGCCGCTTTCCACTTTGCGTGTGGCACTGGCATCGAAAGACGCGGCAGAAATCGTCCGCAGCTTCACGGATGTCATCGCGGAAGAACTGAATGTCAAGGTCGTTGAGGTCGTTGACGATGTGTCCGCGATCGCAACCGTCAGCTATGCGCCTGATTTCATGGCGATCCGCAGCAATTACGGCAGCAGAGTTCCGCAGCTCATCAAGGCGATCAAGTCGAACAAATTCCGCCTCACCGACGATGCCGCCATCCTCGACATCGACGGCACCGAGGAAAGCTTTGACCCTGCCATCATCCTTGTGACCTATCAGGCAAAGGACGGCGGCCATGTGATGAGCGAACACGGCGTGGTCGTTTCACTTGACCTGACCATCACCGACGAACTGAAGGCAGAAGGCGTTGCAAGAGAACTGGTGCGCAATATTCAGGATGCAAGAAAACAAAGCGGATGCGAGATCTCTGACCGCATCATTCTCCAGATCGACGGCAATTACCCGAAAGCATTTGAAGAATACATCTGCAAGGAAACACTGGCTGAGATCGGCACAGTGACAGAACCTGCGGCAACCTCTGAGGTTGAAACCGCTGACGGCATCATGAAGATCGCCATTGCAAAAGCTTAAAATGACCTGTTCCGCGAAACGCATCCTTTCATGCGTTTCGCGGTTCCTTTTCTATCAGAATATGCGAATTTTGTGCAACACGCTGAAATTCATTTCCCGTCTTGACGATGCCGCTTCTTTCTGATATAATAATAGTATCTGAAAAGCTGTGATGAACGAGTAGTAGCTTCCCAAACATGGTGCAGAGAGAACGCGGTCGGTGCAAGCGTTTCCATGTCGGTCGTGAAGTCGCGTTCGGAGCCGCGAACGGAAAAGCCGCCCCCCTGTCATCCTCCATTCCCCTTCGACAGCGGCGGACAACTGTTCGACGGACGTTCCCCCGTTACGGAACAGACAGTCAGGCGCAGATCCGATGCTGTCGCAGAGCGCAGTGTGCTGCATACAGATACAGCCGCTGAATTCAGGTGGTACCGCGGACTTTACAATATTCGTAAAGCTTCGTCCTGAACATTTGACGTTTGTCTCATGTTCGGGACGTTTTTGTTTTATACCGAGATTTTCAAAAAGGAGTGATCGTCTCATGGCAAAGGAACTTGCCAAAAACTATGACCCCAGTGCCTTTGAAGACCGAATCTATCAGGGTTGGATGGAAAAGCGCTGCTTCCATGCCGAAGTGGATGCGAAAAAAATCCCCTATACCATCGTGATTCCGCCTCCCAATGTTACGGGGCAGCTTCACATGGGCCATGCCCTCGACGAAACCTTGCAGGATATCCTCATCCGCTGGAAGCGCATGAGCGGCTATTCGACCCTTTGGCTCCCCGGCACCGACCACGCTGCCATCGCAACGGAAGCAAAGATCGTTGCTGCAATGCGTGAGGAAGGCATCACCAAAGAGGACATCGGCAGAGACGGCTTCATGAAGCGTGCATGGGCATGGAAAGAAAAGTACGCAGGCAGAATCGACCAGCAGCTCATGAAACTCGGCTCCTCCTGCGACTGGGAACGCGAACGCTTCACAATGGACGAGGGCTGCTCCGAAGCAGTCAAGGAAGTGTTCGTCAAATACTACGAAAAAGGTCTGATCTACCGCGGTGAGCGCATCATCAACTGGTGCCCGCACTGCCTGACCTCCATCTCCAACGCCGAAGTCACCTATGAGGAGCAGGAAGGTCATTTCTGGCATCTGCGCTATCCGTTCAAGGACGGCTCGGGTTATCTGGAGCTTGCAACCACACGTCCCGAAACGCTGCTCGGCGATACCGCCGTTGCTGTCAACCCCAAGGATGAACGCTATAAGGACGCTGTCGGCAAAACACTGATCCTTCCGCTGGTCGGCAGAGAGATCCCCGTGGTCGCCGATGCCTATGTCGATATGGAATTTGGAACGGGCGTCGTGAAGATCACTCCTGCCCATGACCCCAACGACTTTATGGTCGGTCAGCGCCACAACCTGCCCGTGCTGAATGTCATGACCGATGATGCCAAGATCATCGAGGATTATCCGAAGTATGCAGGCATGGACAGATACGAGGCGAGAAAAGCCATCGTTGCCGATCTGGAAGCCGGCGGCTATCTCATCAAGGTGGAACCGCACGTTCACAATGTCGGCACCTGCTATCGCTGCGGCACCACTGTCGAGCCGCGCGTTTCGCTGCAATGGTTCGTCAAAATGGACGAACTGGCAAAACCTGCCATCGCAGCCGTGCGTGACGGCAGAATCAAATTCGTGCCCGAGCGTTTCGATAAGCTTTACTTCAACTGGATGGAGGATATCCGCGACTGGTGCATTTCCCGTCAGCTCTGGTGGGGACATCAGATCCCTGCTTTCTACTGCGACGACTGCGGCGAACTCGTCGTCACCAAGGAATCCTCTGCGGTCTGCCCGAAGTGCGGCAAGCCCATGCGTCAGGATCCCGATACCCTTGACACATGGTTCTCCTCTGCCCTGTGGCCGTTCTCGACCCTGGGCTGGCCTGAAAAAACCGACGATCTGCGCTATTTCTACCCGACTGATACCCTCGTGACAGGCTACGACATCATCACCTTCTGGGTCTCCAGAATGATCGTCGCCGGCATGGAACATATGGAGGAAGTGCCGTTCAAGACCGTTCTGATCCACGGTCTGGTGCGCGATGCACAGGGCAGAAAGATGTCCAAATCCCTCGGCAACGGCATCGACCCGCTGGAAATCATCGACAACTACGGCGCAGATGCCCTGCGCTTCATGCTGGCAACCGGCAACTCTCCCGGAAACGATATGCGTTTCACCGACGACAAGGTCAAGGCTGCTCGTAACTTCGCAAACAAACTGTGGAATGCCTCCCGCTTTGTCATGATGAATCTGCCGGATGACTTCAAATTCACAGGTCTGCCCGAAAACCTCGCCATCGAGGACAAATGGATCCTCACCAAGTTCAATCAGCTTGCAAAAGACGTGAACGACAACCTCGATCACTATGAACTGGGCGTCGCCTCCACCAAGCTTTACGATTTCATCTGGGATGTTTACTGCGACTGGTATATCGAACTGACCAAACCCAGAATGCGTGCAGGCGGTCAGACAAAATCCGATGCAGAACAGGTGCTTGTCTACGTGCTGCGCGGAATGCTCAAACTGCTGCATCCGTTCATGCCGTTCATCACCGAGGAAATCTGGCAGGTGCTCACCGACGGTGAAAGTATGATCATGCTCGAAGAATTCCCCACCTTCGATGAAAAGCTGAACTCTGCCCAGACTGCCGCTGACTTTGAAAAGGTCATCGCGGCGATCAAAGCAGTGCGCATGAGCCGCGCAGAACTGAATGTGCCGAACTCCGTCAAGGCAAAGCTCTATTTTGAAACAATGGAAGTGGATGTGTTCTCCTCCTGCTCCATGTTCTTTGAAAATATGGTTTCCGCATCGGAACTGGAATTCGGTCAGAACTATCAGTTCAAGAACGCGCTCACCGTTGTCACCGATGCCGCCAGAATCTTCATTCCGATGGAAGAACTCGTGGATGTGGAAAAAGAAATCGCACGCCTTGAAAAGGAAGAAGCCAAGGTCCGCAAGGATATCGGCTTCATCCAGAGCAAACTGAACAACACAGGATTCTGCGAAAAAGCGCCTGCACAGCTCATCGCTGCAGAGCGTGAGAAACTCGCAAAAGCTGAGGAAAAGCTCGCAAAGGTTCTGGAATCCATCAAGGCTTGGCAATAATCAGTAACCCATACCGAAGCAGTTCCCGTGTTGTGCGGGAACTGCTTTTTTGTCGGTATTGCGAAAATTTCCGTTGGGATCTTGTTCACAATGCCGAATTATTACGTTTTTTGTGACAAATCATACGGTTCAAATGTATCATAATCGGAAATAGAATACGCACCGGAAAGGGGCAGTGTGATGTCCGAGCAGGCGATGTTCAAAGCCTTCTACGAACGAAACATTGACCTTGTATATGCAGTTGCGATGTCCTATTTGCACAATGCTGCCGATGCCGAGGACGCTGCCGCGGATGTCTTTGCGCAGGTCCTCGAACAGAATATCAGCTTTGAAAATCAGCAGCATGAACGCGCTTGGCTGGTCACTGCCGTCAAAAACCGATGCAAAAATCGGCTGACGCACTGGTCCAACAAACGCCGCGACGTCGAAATCCCCGAACACCCCACACCCGACAACGCCGTTGTGGAACTGCGGGAAACCATGTCGGCAATCGGCAGGCTGCCCGATAAATATCGGCTGCCGCTCGTATTATGCGCAATACAAGGTTACAGCGTTTCGGAAACCGCGAACATTCTGAAAATCAACGAAAGTACCGTTACCACGCGTATCAACCGCGCAAGAACGAAATTATCTCATCTTTTGGAAGGAGGTGTGCAGACATGAATCATACCCCGAACAACGAAAACCGACTCCACAACGTCAAACGCGAATTTCAGCCCACGCAGGCGCAGAAATCCCGCATATACGAACAAATTCTCGCAAAAGCCGCGCAAACGGCTGCCGCTGACGTTTCAGACTACGATGCCCATGCGAAAGCATCTGCAAAAAAAGAATATTCCACCATTGTCAGACTGGAAAACGAAACCAAACCCACGATACGGCAAAACATCACCAATGCCATGCCTGCCGCCGCCTGTGTCGCTGTGATCCTGCTGGGCGTTCTGGTGTTCCGCATCAAACCGCCGCAGACACAGCAACCCGTCCATGAAGATTCGTCTCTCACCACCACAGATACTTTTCGGGAGACGCTTCAAACCACCACCGAAACCGTCACAACCACAACAGTCACATCCGATTCTTCTGATGAGACAACGGCTGAAACTGACATCACCACTACGACATTCCCCGAATTTACTGATGCCGCCGATGTCACCGATGACGCCGATACCACCGAAGAATTTCTCCCGACGGAAGTGACCCAAACGACCACGACCGTCACGAGCAGCACATCAACTTCAGGCACTTCCGCAACCGTTCACACCACACAAAAGGTCGCTGCAACGCTCCCGCGCTCCGAATGTGATCTGTATATCCCCGATGCCGCCGCAAAAGCAGGCGAGGAAATCGTCATGGAAGTGCGGGCTGTGCATGATTTTTCCTTTGAAGACATCAAACTCGAGGCACGCCTTGTTTCCGCTGACGGTGAATGTTTCCAGCCCGTCACCGCAGAACTGAATCCCGTTTATGACTGCGCATTCTATTTTCTGCGCAACGCGGAACAGCATTCTGTCACCGCCCGCCTGATTGCCGCCGAGGATTCCTTCGTGCCGCAGGATGACGTATGGTTCACACTGACCGTTGCCATTCCCGAAAATGCCAAAGCCGGCGATGCATTTTCCATTGAGATCCCCTCTGCCTCCAGCGGCAGCGACAAAGCCTTTGCACAAAAGATATATGCAGGGAGCATCACTGTCACGGATTAAAAAAATCTCAAATGAGTCTTGACTTTCCACGCTTTATATAGTATAATATAAGTATGTATTTTGCATTGCACTGCGGTCACACGTTCAGGCGGCGGTGCTTTGCGGTCAGGGAGACGGCTGTTTCTCTCGATTTCGTTTTCCATTCTCACACGCCTGCCGCCGCTGTCAGGAGCGGTTTGCCGGGCGGTTATATATCGGCCTGCTTCGACCATATCCCACGAAGCAAAAGGTTCTTTATTTTTGAAAATTAAAAAAGGGAATCATCAAACGGCACGTTTCCTGCCGCAATATCAAATGTTTCAATACAAATATTTCTACATTTTGATATGAACAGGAGGAAATGGATTTGTGTAGTCTCATCTTTGCGATGATAGGTACTCCGATCGCGGTGCTGCTCATTCTCGTTGCACTCGCCGCAGGCGCGGCAGGCGGATTCTTCATCGCAAGCCAAAAAACTGCCGCTGCCCGAAAAGAAGGCATTCAGGAGGGCATTGAGCAGCGCAAACGTGAGGCGGAATCTGCCATCGGCAGCGCGGAACAGGAAGCAAAACGCATCCGTTCATCTGCTGAAAAAGAAGCCGCTGAAAGCAAAAAAGCTGCTCTCGTTGAGGCAAAAGACGAGATTTTCCGTATGCGGAGCGACGCTGAAAAGGAAATCAAAGACCGCCGCGCGGATATGACCCGCCAAGAACGCCGCATTCAGCAGAAAGAAGAAAATCTCGACAAGAAAACCGAAAACTTTGAACGTAAGGAAGAAGCTCTCCAGACCAAGATTCACGCTGCCGAGGAAAAACTCGCAGAAGCAGAGGAAATCAAGAAAAACGGCGCAGAGGAGCTCGAAAAGCTCAAGCGCAGTCAGATTGATATGCTGGAGCGCATCTCCGAATTCAGCCGCGAACAGGCTCGCGACTATCTGCTCACCCAGATCGATGCAGATCTGGTTCACGAAAAAGCCCTCAAGATCTCTGCTTATGAACAGCAGGTGAAAGCAAACTGCGAAGATATCGCACGCTCACACATCTCTCTCGCAATCGCAAAATGTGCCGCGGAACAGGTTTCCGAGGTCGCAGTCTCCGTTGTGCCGCTGCCCAACGACGAAATGAAAGGCAGAATCATCGGACGCGAAGGCAGAAACATTCGCACCATCGAAACACTCACGGGCGTTGACCTCATCATCGACGACACGCCCGAAGCAATCACCCTCTCCTGCTTTGACCCCGTTCGCCGCGAAGTCGCCAGACTTGCCCTCGAAAAGCTCATTGTGGACGGAAGAATCCATCCCGCAAGCATCGAGGAAAAAGTCGATAAGGCACGCCGCGAAGTCGAAAAACGCATCAAGCAGGAAGGCGAACGCGCCGTGCTGGAAACCAATGTCCACGGGCTGAACCCTGAGCTGACAAAGCTGCTGGGCCGCCTCACATTCCGCACCAGCTATCGCCAGAATGTACTCAATCACTCGATCGAAGTTGCAACCCTGTCGGGCATTCTCGCATCGGAACTCGGTGTGGATGCCAATGTCGCAAGACGCGCAGGCTTGCTCCACGATATCGGCAAGGCACTCACCGCTGAGATCGAAGGCTCTCACGTCGCCATCGGCGTCGATGTCTGCCGCAAGTATCGAGAAAGTCAGGAGATTATTCACGCCATCGAGGCGCACCACAACGACGTCGAGCCCAAGACCGTCATCGCCTGCATCGTTCAGGCTGCTGATGCCATCTCGGCTGCAAGACCCGGTGCCAGAAGCGAAAACCTCGAAAGCTACATCAAGCGTCTCCAGAAACTCGAAGAAATCTGCACCTCCTATGAGGGCGTGGAGAAATGCTTCGCCATTCAGGCAGGCAGAGAAGTGCGCGTGATGGTCAAGCCCGAAATCATCGACGATGAACGCATGGTGCTCGTCGCACGCGACATTGCCAAGCAGATCGAGGACGAAATGGAATACCCCGGTCAGATCAAGGTCAACCTCATCCGCGAAAGCCGCGCTGTTGAGGTCGCAAAATAATTCCTGAACCATACTGCACATGACTTCGGCTTAGCGAGTCATGTGCAGTTTTTTTCAATATTCCGAAAGAAAGGCGATGTCTATGCCAAAGACGATTTTCCACACCTCTGAAAAATCCAACTTCATCCTCAACATGGATCTGGACAAATACCGCAGATTCTGCGCAAAACTGCTGGCGGCAATGCTCATCTGCGTTGCATTCGCGGAAATGATGTTCCAGCTCACCTATTCCAAAGTTATCGACTTCAACGAAATGATCGCAGACGGCGGTGTGGATGGTTTTCTCGCTCTCACTGCCATCGGCTTGCGCTCCGTTGCGACATTCTTCTCCGTGCTCGGTGTATTTGTGGTCATCACAATGGTGATCGGCGTTATGCGGCAGCAATTTTCGCGCAGCACGGCTGTCCCCTATTGCATTGTCCTTGCGCTGCTCGGCTGGGCGGTCGTTTCGGTGCTGCATTCGTTCAGCATCAGCGATTCGATGTTCGGGCAGGACGGCAGAGACGAAGGTTGGTTTGCACTGCTCATCTACGGTGCCACCCTCTATGTGGGAAGTATGCTGCGGAGAGAAGAAAATCTCAGCAAACTTATGAATTTCATTCTCGGATTCAGCGTGGTTCAATGTATTTGGGGTCTGCTCCAAGCCTGCCCCTTCTTCGATTTCCCCAACGAATACAAATTCGTCGGTCCGCTGGTTTGCGATAATCTCAAACTGCCCAGCGGCTTCACCGACAGCCCCATCACCTTTGCGATGCTCCTCTCCATGCTCGCCTGCATTGCGATTCCTGCGGCTGTTTGCAGCAAATCGAAGTTTCAGCGCGTGTTTGCAACGATCTGTGTCGGGCTGGAAATGCTCCTGCTGCTCAAAACCCAGACCTATGCGGGCGTCATCGGCGCAGCCTGTGCACTGCTGTTCGGTATTGTAATGTGCGCGGTTTACGGTAAAAAATCGGCAGGCAAAACATGGGTGCTGCCCGTGGTGCTTGCCGGTGCGCTGGTCGTTTCCGCAGGCTGGACATACTTCACCCCATCCATCAACGATGTTTCCACCACCACCGATAAAATCCCCGTTGACGACGGCTTCCGCTTCCTCGACGGTGCGCTGATCTTCGACGACGGCAACTATCGTATCAGCACCTGCCCCGCTTACAACGTGCTGCGCGAACACGATTTTGACATCAATGATGCCTGCTCTGTCCTGAAATTCTCGTGGAAAGAGGGCATCAAGGCAATCAAAAAATATCCTGTTCTCGGCACGGGTCCCGATAATTTCTTCTACACACAGATGCATTCAAGCTACGTGATCATCAGCAACGACAACGGCGTTGACCGCCCTTATAACGATTTCCTGTTCATCGCTGCAACACGCGGCATTCTCTCACTGATCCTGTATCTCGCGCTGTTGGTCATCTGCCTTGTGAAAGGATTCCGTCACCATAAGGAAACGGGCAACTGGGTCTATCTCTCTGCTGCGTTTGCCGTGCTGGCTTACACCGCAACCTCGATGGTCGGCATTTCGGTGCTGACTGTCACCCCCCTGCTTTGGGCGATGCTCGGTGTTCTCATCGGCACACCGCTCACCGATGCACCGAAAGATGTGTCTGCGACGCATTGATAATGGTGCTCCCATGTTTCGCAAAGCGAAACACTCTATCAAATTCACCGCCCGTCCGCAGGAAAACCTGTGGGCGGGTTTTCTCTTTCCCACATGACTTTCTCCATTTTGTCATAAATTGTAAGAAAAAAGCGGTTGCAATTATTGTCGGATTATGCTATACTATATGATGTGTAATTTTGCACAAAATCATAACATACTGGAGTTGAACAGCTTGAATCAGAATACAGAGTTGTCCGTCAAAGATGCCGCCCGTCTGGTGCAGGATATCCTCGTGGAAGTGCGCAAAGTCGTCGTCGGCAAAGATATTATCATTCTCAAAGTACTGCTTGCAATTCTGGCAAAGGGGCACGTTCTGCTCGAAGACATGCCGGGTGTCGGAAAAACCACGCTGGCACTCGCTTTTGCAAAGGTGCTTGACCTCGATTATCACCGCCTGCAGCTCACCCCCGATGTGCTGCCCTCCGATATCACAGGCTTCTCCGTCTACGATAAGGAATCGGGCGGGTTTGAATTCAAAAAAGGCATTGCGTTCTGCAATCTGTTGCTTGCCGATGAGATCAACCGTACATCCTCGAAAACACAGGCTGCTCTGCTGGAAGTCATGGAAGAAAGCAGCGTCACCGTGGATGGCGTGACCTATATGATGCCGACCCCCTACTGCGTGCTTGCCACACAGAACCCCGTCGGGTGCGTTGGCACACAAATGCTGCCCGAATCGCAGCTCGACCGCTTCATGCTCCGTCTCCACATGGGCTACCCCGATCTGGACAGCGAGGTGGAGATCATGCAGGCGCGAAGCAGCACAAACCCGCTCGAGGATGCCAAGCAGGTTGCGACCGTGGAGGACCTCATCGCGCTGCAAAACACCGTCGAGCAGGTTCACGTTGATGAGCGCATTTACCGCTACATCGCAACCCTTGCCGACGCGACCCGTCAGCACGAAATGCTGCGTCTCGGCGTCAGCCCCAGAGGCTCACTTGCCCTGATTTCCGCTACCAAAGCCGTCGCCGTGGTGCGCGGCAGAGATTACGTCATTCCGGACGACATTTCGGTGGTGGTGCATGAGGTATTCGCACACCGCCTGATGTTAAGCTCACGGGCTCGCATGGTCGGGCTTTCCGCCGATGATATCCTCGACGAGATCATCGGCGCCGTCGATGTTCCATCGCTGGAAAAGGCATAAGCCATGAAATCATCCAAACTGATTTACGCGATTCTGCTCGAGATTCTGTTCATCTTCTGGATTCTTTACCGCGGCGCCCTGTCCTATCAGCTTTTGCTGACAGGCTTGCTCGTGCCCGCGATCCTGCTGCTCATTCTGTTCATCCAGAGATTCTTCATTCGCATTCAGATTCGCCGCAGTGTCTCGGAAGTTTCACGCGGCGAACCCTTTCAATGGACATTACAGCTGCGCAATCTCACGCCCCTGCCCATTGCCAATGCGGTCATCGTGCTGGAATACATCGGCAGCATCGAACAGATTCCGCGGCGCGTTCACCTGCGGATTCCGCTGATGCCCCTCAACACACAGCGCGTCATGCTGACCTTTCACGGCACCACCTGCGGCATTGTCGAGCTGAAGCTTGTCTCCATGCGGATTTATGACCCCCTGCGCCTGTTTTCTCTCAAGATCCGCAAACAGCTTTCCAACAGCCTGCTCGTCATGCCCGATTGCTTCGAGGAGGATGCCGATTCCCTCTCACTCAGCGAAGAAGCCGACGACGATGCCACGGAATTCTCCAAGACCAAAAGCGGCGATGATCCCTCGGAAATCTTTGAGATCCACGATTATCACGAGGGTGACGCCATCTCCCGCATTCACTGGAAGCTGAGTTCCAAGCTCGATGAGCTCATGGTCAAGGCATACAGTCTGCCCATTCACGCCAATACGCTTCTGCTCCCCGATTATCGGCGTGCAGGCGAGGGTGCCGAAGCCGCTGCCCGTATGGATGCCATGCTCTGCGCCTTTTACGCGGTCTCCAACCGTCTGCGCAACGAGAATCTCCCGCAAAGCATCCTCTGGTATCAGCCCTCACAAAAAATGTATATGCCGTGTGCGCTCACCGCACCCGAAGACACCGAACAGATCCTGCGCCAGATCATACAGTCATCCCCGCCTGCTGACGGCATGGATGCCGCACTGGACGCGCTGGAGCAGAATCCGTCATGCTCACGCCTGATTTTCTTCACGCCAAAACTCGACGCGCAAACCGTCGCACTGCTGCCGCATCTTGCCGAACACCGCAATCTTACGGTATTCTACGTCCTCGGTGAAAACGAAGCCGAGACACTCCCCGACGGTGCAGAAGCGTTCGACTGCGTGCCGGTGGCGATTCGCCCTGCCGAAATGAAGGAAGCCAGCGTTGCTTTGGAGGAAGGAGATGAGCTGCTTTGCGAAGAAGAACTGTAACCTACGACACCTTCTCCTCTGATTTTGACCGTGCCGTGCAGCTACATGACACCATTTCAATGTCGGTGAAACGGCAAAAATCCCTGTTTCCGCGGCATATCTTCCGCATTCTGCTTGCTGCACTCGGGCTGCTCGCCGGTGTGCAGACCTTTCAGGCTTTCTACCAGTTCCCCATCATCCAAAAGCCTGTCCTCATCGCAGGATTGTTTTTTTGCGGGCTGTTCGGAATCATCTATCAGCTCCCGCGCCGTTTTCGATGGTGTGTGGTACTGCTGCTGCTCGGCTTTGAAGCGGTCGTATATAGACGATGGGATGCCTGTCTCGCAGGATACCGCACCTTTTATCGTTTTCTCGTCGCCCGCGTTCACCACAAGGATATCATCTCCGATGAACTCACCTGCACCGAATTCTGGACAGAAGCCCAATGTGCCACGTTCTTTGCATGCTGCTGCATCTTCATTATCGCCATGCTGCTCACCTATTTTGTCGTGGCACACCCCAATTTCTTCATTTCGTTTGTGCTGACGTTCCCGTTTCTCGAAAGCGGGCTGTTGTTCGGCTACCAGCTAAGCCCCATTCCCGTATTCGCACTCGTCTGTTTCTGGGTCGCTGTGCTTGCATTGCAGTGTACGGAAGGGAAAATGCACGGACATTCGGAAAAAGTCAACGCCCATGAAGCCCGAAGTATGTTTCTGGCACGGGCAGGGATGCGGTTCTCGGCATCGGAAGTGACGGCTGCCTGCATGCTGCTGCTGACATTCGGCGTCAGCTTTGGAGTCGTCCGAAGCACCGCAACCTACGAGCGCAGCGAAAAAATTGACAAACAACGCAGCGAATTCTACGATATGTTCAGGCACTTCTCGTTCAAGGATATCACAGGAAAGCTTTCGATGCTCCCGCTGCCGTTTCAAATGAATCTGCTGATGGATGAAATCGACCTGACCGACAAAGGCAATGTTGAGTTCAGCGGCTCTGCGGTGCTGCGCATCGAAATGGACACTTTCGCTGCATTTGCCAATCAGGATTATTCCGTCTATCTCCGCGGCATTTGCCGCAGCGAATACACAGGCTCCGGCTGGGATGTTTCGCACAAGGAACTGAAAGCACAAAAAGAACTGTTCGGCAAACTGAATGATATGGGTGCTTTGCCCCAGACCATTGCCTACCACGGAAACACACCGGCAGATAAATGTGTCCCGATAAAAATACACGCGTTCCAATCCGAGCAGGTCAACTATGTGCCCTATCAGGCACTGTGGAACAGCGACGACTGCACCCCCGTGAATAAATATCTCTATGACAGCGAACTGCGGCTCAACAACACGCAGGACTATCAGATGGACTTCTACCCCAATGCAGAAGCACTGTATTCCTCATTCCCCCAAGACCATATGTCTTTTCAAGCCACCGTGCTGAGCAAATTCGGCAATCTCCCCATCGGGTTCCGAAATCAGCGCTCGAATGACGACGTCAGGCAGCAATATGAGGACTTTGCCTGCGATTTCTATACCCGCCTCGACAACGTCCCCCCCGAACTGCTCAGCCGTCAGGAGTCCCTGCAGTCACTGGCAAGCGGATATACCACCTACGGCGAGATTCTCTCTTTCATCAAAGCGACCCTCTGGGCATCTGCCGATTATACCCTTTCCCCCGGCAACACCCCCGAAGGCGCGGATTTTGTCTCCTACTTCCTCAACACCAGCCACCGCGGCTATTGTGCGCATTACGCCTCCGCAGCGGTGCTTCTCTGCCGTATGGCAGGCATTCCCGCGAGATACGTGCAGGGCTATGTCATCAACCGCACCGACCTGCTGCGCGGCATTCAAAAAGAGGGCGGCAAGATCATCGTGAATCTGCCGGACAGCCGCGCTCACGCATGGGCTGAGATCTTCGTTCCCACCATCGGCTGGATCCCCTACGAATTCACCGAGGATGTGCAGAACCTCTGGTCAAGCGGCGCACTGGATGCCGGCGTCCACACTGTCACGAGCATTGTCCCTGTCACAACCACGACGACGACAACAACAACCCACACGACCCAAGCGGCTTCCGCAACTTCTGCCGCCTCCCGCACCCGTTCCACGACGACCGCGCAAAACGGCGGCGGCTCTGACGGTCACAAACTACACATCACGCGAGCGCAGATCATCGTATTTGCTTCGATTCTCCTATTCATCGGGCTGATTGCGGCGGCTCTGGCGATATGGCGAAAACATCACGAGAATGTGGTGAAACAGCGCACACAGCTATTCCGCGAATCTGCCAAGAACCCGAACCGTACAGCGAACGCAGGATATCGCTTTGTGATACAGCTTCTGAAAATGCAGGGCATCACGCAGGGCAAACGCACCCACGAAGGCTTTGCGGCTTACGCGCAGGAACAATGCAGTCTGCTGCCGGAAGGCGCGATGGACAAGGTCATTGCCGTGCAGCAGGAGGTTGTGTTCAGCGGCGGCATGGTCAGCGAGGAAAATGCATCCGCTGTTGCAGAAATCGCACAGCAGCTTGCAAAATCCATTTTCGATGCCGCTCCTCCGCGCAAACAGTTCCGTCTGCGCTGGATCGAACACATCGTCCAATAATCCCAACATACCCAAAGCACCGTCTTCATCCAAAATGGAGACGGTGCTTTATATACAATATACGCATGATGCGCGATTCGGATTTGTGCAAAACATAGAATATCTCGTTTTCATGTGACAAATCGGCTTTTTAATTGTATGATTATCGTGAACATGATACACATATTCACATTACAAGCCGCTTGAAAGAGAGGTTGAGAAATATGAGAAAATTGTGGAAAAGAACTCTTGGTACCCTGACTGCCGCCGCCTTGGGGTGCGGCATGGCAGCCCCCGTGTCCGCCCAGGTCACGTTCACGCAGATCCGCTTGGGTGACGTCAACGGCGACAGCCTCGTGGATGCAGCAGATGCTGTCTGCACCCTCAAACATTACACGCGCACCGTCATGGGAATTGACTCCAACGAAGTGACCGATGAAACGATCTCCGAAGATGTCACGATGGACGGGGTCATTGACGCTGACGACGCGTCCGCCATTCTGTCCTTCTACGTTAAAACGCTGTGCGGAAAAAAACCGCTTTGGGCAGATTATCGCGAGACCACCTATGTGGACAAGCTGGTGTACGGCGGTGAGCTGAACCTCAAGGATCTCTACCTTGAGATCGGCTGCGCCGAGGGCAAGCCGGGCGACGACGTCACCGTGCCGATCTATCTGGCAGGCGAAAAGCCGCTCTGCGGATTCCAGTTTTTCCAGCCTGCACCCGAGGGGCTGGATCTCGTGGATATCAAGGTCAACCCTCTGGACTCGGAGGATCCCGTCGTCGTCAATCCCGCCGATAACGTGGGCTGCGCGATATGGATCACCCACGATGTGAAACATAACGTTATGATGCATGACGGCTATGTCATCATGGAATACACCTTCCACATCCCCGAGGATACAGAATCGGGCACTATTTTCGAGCTGAAAGGCTCATCTGACCCGAAGATGTATAACAAATTCTGCGACAAAAACCTCGGTGCTTATCAATACACCTTTGTCACCGGCATTGTTGCCGTCAAATGAACATCCTCTTTATACCTTACGCCTTTGCCGCAGTCTCCCTCCCGAGACTTGCGGCACTTTTTTTCGGATGGGGCATCGGCAAAACATAAGCGGACGACCTTTTTATAGGTCGTCCGCTTATTTTGGTATCATAGTATCAGGGGAAACTCTTATTTCAAAAGCTCCTGTACCTTGGCTTTCAGCCATGCAGCAGCCTCGGCAACCGGCACATTCTCGCGGAACGACTTGTCACGCGCAGCGATCTCGATGCAGCCTGCCTCCAATGTCTTGGGCGAAACGATCGCTCGCACAGGAATGCCGAACAGATCAGCATCGGCAAACATCACGCCCGGACGAATGTCGCGGTCATCGTAAAGCACCTCGACGCCTGCCGCCTGCAAGTCTGCATAAAGCTTTTCAGCGGTCGCGTTGACTTCCTCATTGTCCACGCGCAAATTGCAGACCTCTACCTGCCACGGCGCGATTGCCATCGGCCAGATGGGACCGTAATCATCGTGAGACTCCTGACAGATCGACGCACACAGTCTGCCCACACCGATGCCGTAGCAGCCCATGATCGGAAACTGACGTTCGCCGTTTTCATCCAGATACGTCATTTCCATCGCCTTGGTGTACTTCTGACCAAGCTGGAAAATGTTGCCGATCTCAATGCCTTTTTCAATGCGGATATGGGGCTTGCCGCACTTGGGACATACCGCGCCTGCAAAGGTCTTTGCCACATCCACAAAGCTGACTGTGCCATAGTCACGCGCAAGATTCATGCCCGTAAAGTGCGTATCTGCTTTGTTTGCGCCGCAAACCAGTGCGTTGATGCCTTCCAGTGACGCATCAAACACCACCTTGATGTTCTTCGGCAAGCCAACAGGTCCGATAAAGCCGGCGATGATGCCGCTTTCCTCGGTGATATTGGCGGCAGGGTGGATCTCATAGCCCAGATAATTGCGCAGCTTCGTCTCGTTGACTTCCATATCGCCGCGCACAAACGCGATGATGAAGCTGTCATCCTCGTTCTTCTGATATACCACTGCCTTGCAAAGCTGCTTTGCATCAATTTTCAGGAATGCGGTCAGTTCTTCGATGGTCTTGACATCGGGGGTGCTGACTTCGGTCAGTGCTGCGATCTCGCCCGCCTCATTGGTCACGGATACCTCCGCAGCCTCCATGTTGGCACGATAGCCGCAATCACAGATGGCAAGCGTGTCCTCACCCACTTCTGTCAGCAGCATGAACTCGTGCGAGATGCTGCCGCCCATCATGCCCGAATCAGACTTGACGGAAATGAAATTCTTGCAGCCGCAGCGTGCAAAAATACGGTCATAGGCATCATACGCACGCTGATAGTATTCCTCCAGATCTGCCTGCGAGGTGTGGAACGAATATGCATCCTTCATCGTGAACTCACGCACACGGATCAGACCGCCTCTTGCACGGGGTTCATCGCGGAATTTGGTCTGGATCTGATAGATCATGAACGGGAAATCGGCATAGGATTTTGCGGTGTCGCGTGCCAGATGCACTGCCGCCTCCTCATGTGTCATGCCCAGCACCATTGCGTTGCCCGAACGGTCTTTCCAACGCGCCATTTCGCTGCCGATGCTCGTGTATCTGCCCGATTCCTCCCACAGCGATGCAGGCATCGTGACAGGGAACATGACTTCCTGTCCGTCGATGGCATCCATTTCCTCGCGGATAATCTGCTCGATCTTGCGGGTGATCCGCTTGGTCGGCATATACAGTGAAAAAATACCGTTTGCCATGTATTTCATATAGCCGCCGCGCATCATCAGTGCATGGCTTTCGATGACACAATCCTTCGGGGGCTGCTTAAAACGCTCGCCCAGCATTTTGGAAACTCTCATGGTGATCTTCCATCCTTTTTTCAATTTGTGAAGCAGCATTCACTCTTCATGAATAACCATTCTATTTTACCACATATTCCGATAAATTGCAAGCCTTTTTCGCGCTTTTTTTCATGAATCCGAATCGCTGCGCAACATTGACAAACTCCGCATGATGTGCTATAATATAAACGAGCGATTTTTTGTCGCAATATATCGTTTTTTGAAGGAGCCGTTATGCAGAATAAACAACAGCAGCATACCCTCGGCAAAGGACGGAAACCTCTGCTGATGGTAATTGATTTGGTGATTTTTCTCGTCATGGACGGGCTTTATCTGCTTCTTTCTCCGCTGACATCGAATCTCCCGAGCATCAACCAGAAAAACTTCTGGCTTTCCACCATTATCATGGCGAGTGCGCTTTTTTTGTGCCGCATCACCTGCCGTGTTTACCGCAACGTCTGGCGATATACCAGCACCAACGCATATTTTCTCGTCATCATCGCCGATATGGCGGCAGGGCTTGTTTCTCTGGGCATTTCCCTGCTGGCAGGCTGCTATACCAACTTCTTCCACTACCTCATCGTCCTCTCCTGCACCTGCATCGCCGCACTCAGTGCCCGATTCGCCTATCGTCTGCTCTATAAACACATGAATCAGCACAACCACGAATCCACCAAAACGCAGATCAATGTGGCGATCATCGGCGCAGGTCAGATCGGTGCTCTGCTTGCAAACGATCTGCTCAACAACGCAAACTCCATTTATCGCCCGAAATTCTTCATTGATCAGGACACCACCAAGATCGGCAACAAGGTGGCAGGGCTCAATGTTCACGCCAACGACGTCCGCATTTTCAACGTCATTTCGCAGGAAAGCGTCGCGGAGATCATCATTGCCATTGCCGATCTCGACAACGAGACCGCAACCGCCCTCTACGAATTCTATCGTCCGAGCGGATGCAAGATCAAAGTCTACGACGCACCCCTCAGCGATTCGGGCGAAACATTGGATTCCTCCAAGCGACGCACCATCCGTGAATTTTCCATCGAGGACCTGCTGTTCCGTAAGCCGCTCACCATCAACAATCAGGCGGCATTCGATTATTACACAGACAAGACCGTTCTTGTCACCGGCGGCGGCGGTTCCATCGGCAGCGAGCTTTGCCGCCAGATCGCAAAATGCAAACCCGCACATCTCATTGTCCTCGATATCTACGAGAACAATGCCTATGACCTCCAGCAGGAGCTGATCCGCAAATACGGCGATACACTCAACCTCTCCGTCGAGATCGGCTCGGTGCGCGACAGAGAACGTCTCGAATGCCTGTTCCGCGCTTATCGTCCCAACATCGTTTTCCATGCTGCCGCGCACAAACATGTTCCGCTGATGGAACACAGCAACTGCGAGGCAATCAAAAACAACGTCCTCGGCACGTTCAACACCGCTGATATGGCGGAGAAATACGGCGTCGAAAAGTTCATTCTGGTCTCCACGGATAAGGCTGTCAACCCCACGAACATCATGGGTGCCTCCAAGAGAATGTGCGAAATGGTCATCCAGTGCCGCACGGATTCCAATACCAAGTTTGCTGCCGTGCGATTCGGCAACGTGCTTGGCTCCAACGGCTCGGTCATTCCGCTGTTCCGCCGGCAGATCGCAAGCGGCGGCCCTGTCACCATCACCGACAAGCGCATCATCCGCTATTTCATGACCATCCCCGAGGCAAGTCAGCTTGTCATGCAGGCAGGCGCAATGGCAAAAGAGGGCGAACTGTTCGTGCTGGATATGGGCAGCCCTGTCAAGATCCTCGAACTCGCGGAAAATATGATCCGTCTTTCGGGATTTGAACCCAACAAGGACATCATGATCGAAGAAATCGGACTGCGGCCGGGCGAAAAACTGTTCGAGGAACTGCTCATCGAAAGTGAAACCGTCAGCAAAACCGAGAACAAGATGATCTTCATTGAAAAGGACACGCCGCTCACCCGTGAGGCTGTCGACGAAAAACTCGATATGCTGCGTGCCGCCGTCGCTGAATGCAAAAACGAGATCGAAGCGGCGAAAATCAAGGAAGCCATGCACAAGGCAGTCCCCACATTCCGCGATCCGGAAAAAGTCAACAAACACGCCGCCGAAGCAAAGGAAATGCAGCAAGCGGAACAACATTCCGAAGAATGACACAAACATCTCCGACAGCAGCCAAGCCGTCGGAGATGCTTTTTCAGAAAGGATTTGCATATGGAACTAGAATATAAATGGATGCTCCCTGAGGGCTGCACTTTTGCGGATATCCAAGCAGCACCGATGATTACGGAAATCACGCAAAAACGTGAGGAAATTGATATGCTCGGACGTTATTACGACACACAGGAAGCACTGTTTCAGCGTCTGGGCGGAACACTGCGCTTTCGGAAAGAAAACGATAAGGGCATTGCCTGCATCAAGGTGACAAAGCAGAAAATCGGCGCAAAAGCACTGCGGGAGGAGTACGAAACGGAGGCGGAAAACCTCATCGACGGGCTGCACCGCCTGCCTGATGCGGGTGCGCCGCGGGAACTGTGTGCGGCTGCCCTTGACACGGATATGCTGAAGCTGCTGTGCGAGACCGACTATCACCGCACGGCATGGACGCTCGAAATCGGAGCGGATGCCGAGAAGTGCATCGGAGAACTCGCGATGGACAAAGGATTTTTCCGTCGGGGCGAGCGTGAACTGGCGTTTGAAGAACTGGAACTGGAATACAAATCGGGAGATGAGGCAACGTTTCACGCGTTTTGCGAAGTGCTTGCCGAAACCTTTTCACTGATCCCGCAATCGCGCTCAAAGCTCGCAAGAGCCATGTCGCTGTAAGGAGGATGCCATGATTCTATACTACTCTGCAACAGGAAACAGCGCATTTGCTGCAAAACGCATCGCAAATGCCCTGCACGACGAATGCCGCGATCTGCTGCCCCTCGTGCGGAAAGCAAACCGTGCCGCGATCGGCTCAAAAACACCTTGGATCGTGGTTGCACCCACATTCGCCTATCAGCTTCCGCGCTTTCTCGCTGACTTTCTGCGGCAGACACCGCTCAACGGCTCGCAGAAAATCTACTTTGTGCTGACCTGCGGTGCAGGAACAGGCGGTGCGGCAGCTCATCTGCAAACGCTGTGCAAAGAGATCAACAAGGAGTTTTGCGGCTGCGGTGTGGTGCTCATGCCCGAAAACTATCTGCCGATGTTCCCCATTCCGTCAGAAGAAAAATCGCGTGAGATCGTGCAAAAAGCCATTCCTGTCATAGACGGCATTGCGGAGGACATCAAGGCGGGCAAAATGCTTTGCGGAAGCAGCACGAAGTTCTTTGCGCGAATCGGCAGTTCGATCATCAACAATGGATTTTTCACTGCGGTCATCAAAGACAGAAAATTCCGTGTGGATACGGCACGATGCAGCGGATGCGGAAAGTGTCTGCGAAACTGCCCGATGAACAATCTCACACGCGGTGAAAACGGAAAAACTGTCTGGAACGGGAACTGCACACATTGTATGGCGTGTATCTGCGGCTGTCCGAATGCGGCGATCGAATACGGCAATGCCACAAAAAACAAACGGCGATATCACTGTCCTGAATAAGCAGATAATTCGGAATTCTTGGCTGCAAACACGGTATATTTCGTGCATCGCAGATACAAATTGATCTATAAGCAATATCGCTCAAGCCATAGTAAATGCCTGAGCGATATTTTTGATATGGGTATTTTACATTGCGCTTTGCCGCATCAGCCGAGCTCTGTCACTGTGCCCATAAATATCGGCAGGTTCGTCTCTGCATCCACGATTGCATACACAAACGGTCTGTCCAGTATCACCGTCTTCTGCACACGCTCCACAGGCTCGAATGCACTGCCGCCGTCCATCATAACTGCCGTGACCGCAGCCGCTTTCGTGCCCGATTCCATCACCTCAATGTGCGTCTTGTGAATCACCGTGCCGATGTGTACGTCCTCAACCGTCGCATGCTCATACATCGCACCGAAATCTGCCTCATCCGAAAACGCCAGATCCATGCCCATCGCACGCAGCGATTCATCCAGAATGATGTCATAGTCATACTCGAATTTCGGCAGCCCCGCCGTCAGATCCCAGTTCCACGGAATCATCGACGCTGTGCCCTTTTCAAGCGTACTGTGCAGCGATTCAGCGTCAAGCTCTGCCACATAGTCGTAGATATCCACGCCTTCCTTCGGCAGCAGTGCCGCGAAATAATAATCGCTGTTGCCGCAGTCATCGGCCTTATAGAACTTCGCAAAGCCCGTTGCGTTTTCATCTTCGAGATAGAATCTTTCATCGGACAGCATCATCTCCGCAGTCTGCTTTTCGCCTTGATACGGTGCGAATTCGCGCTCTCTGACCATGTATTCCTCGTACTGCTGTTCCCATTCCGCCTCGAACGCCAGCGCATTCACAAGGATCATCACAGCTTCTTTCGGTATTATGTCCAGCACTTCGGGGATCATTTCATGCGTGTGCGTGTTCACAAAGCCGTTGATCTCATCAAGCGTGGTTTTGTTGAACGGTGCCGCATAAAGCCCTGCATCGTAATAGTTCGCATTTTTTTGCAGGAACTCCGTCAGCGGCAGTTCAAACGAACCGTCATCGCGGAACCAGATGCCGTTTGCCATGTGAATAAGCTGCTTTTCCGCGATTTTTTGCCGCTGTGTCAGCAGATAGGCATCCAGATCGTCAATGGGCACGCCGCCCAGAGCCTTTTCCATCCCTGCAAGTGTATCGCCCTGCGCACCATTGGCGGTCATGCCCAAAGCCATCACCACCGAAAGCGGCGAAATCAGGATGTTTCCGCTGTCCTCTTTTTTCACTTCTTCCACCGCAGCCTGCTTCAGCAGATTCAGCGAAAATTCGGTCTGCCCGAGAATAAATGCATCATCGGCATCCTTGCCGCTCACCGCCGCCGCCGAGATGCCCTCCATCAGATTCGTCGTTGCCTTTGGTTCTGTCTGCGGCTCCGTGAATTTTGCCACCGTGCGCAGGATTTTCGTCACATCCTCGCCGTTCACCACGCCGTCGCAGTTGACGTCCGCCTGCTCGGGCGCACTGACATTCACCGTGATGTCCTCCACCGCCATGCGTGCCACGAGAATCGCATCGGATACCGTCACATTGCCGTCAGCGTTGACATCGCCGTTTGCCTCATCAGCCTTTGCGCTGAACATCATGCTGTTGCTGACAGTCAGGCAGGCAAGCAATCCTGCGAGTGTTTTCTTCATTTTCATAGATAATTCCTCCGTTTCTTGACGGTTTCCCGTCAGCTTTCATGGATAAGAACAAAACATTTGCCTTTTTCTTACACCCCCGCTTCAATTTTGGTATATCTCACAAAAACCGGTGCTCGTTTTCGGAAGTTCTCACAATTTCCTTTTATGATATCCCCTCCCAACGGCTGATTTTGCTCTTTTCGTTACTATTTCATCCCCCAAAACATGTTTTTTGTGCAGACATCCAAATCTCCGAAAACCTATTGACAATTCATGCAAAATGCGGTATAATGTTTAAGTCGCAGGCGATTCGGAGATTCTGAACCGCGACAGATGGCTGCGTAGCTCAGTTGGCTAGAGCAATCGGTTCATACCCGATCGGTCACCGGTTCAAGTCCAGTCGCAGCCACCATATGGCCCGTTGGTCAAGAGGTTAAGACGACGCCCTTTCACGGCGTAATCATGGGTTCAATTCCCGTACGGGTCACCATCCAACAGATTCGGAAATCACGAATTATCGTGGTTTCCGATTTTTTCTTTTATATGGAAAATAGGATTTGTCCGCTACTTGTCCGCTATTGCGATTTTGTAGCGGACAGCTTTGTTTTAACTTGTGCTATCCTGCGGAAGAAAGCTGAACGCTCCGTCCATCGCCTGAGCCACTCTTGCCTGTGCGGTCTGGAACATATGAGCATAGACGTTCAAAGTCGTTCCCGAATTGCAATGTCCTAACGCACCCGATACCGTTACCACATCAAGTCCCGACGAGATCAGGGCGGAAGCTGCGAAGTGACGGAAGCTGTGGATACCGTAGAAAGGCATATCGTTTTTCTCGCAGAACTCTTTCAGCCAGCCGTAGGGAGTTTGATTGTTCATAGGTTCGCCATTCCACTTGACAAAGAGCCTGTCACTCTCTACCCACTTGTCCCCCAAACGGAGTGCTTCTTCGTCCTGTTTGTCTTTCAGCTCTTTGAGAATGCCCATGATGTACGGACTGATCTTCAGCACACGCTTTGAACGCTTTGTCTTTGTAGTATCGGTATAGATGCCACGCTCTGACGTGTAATTGCTCGTTCTCTTGATGCTGATGATATTGTTCTCGAAGTCAATGTCCTTCCACTCCAGACCGAGCATCTCACTCCTGCGGAAGCCGCTGTATGCTATCAGATAGAAGAAAGCACGGTACTTTGTGTCCTCACCGTTTATTGCCGTGAGAAGCTGTGCGATCTCCTCCTGCGAGTAGATAGGCTTCTCCTTGACCTCGCCTTTCGGTATCGTCACTTTCCTGCAAGGATTGTCCGATACCAAGTCCATACGGACAGCGTAGCTGAACACATCGCTTATGAAGCTGAGATTGTGACGTATCGTTTTCGGTGCGAGGGGCTTGCCCGTCTTCTCGTTCGCTCCCTCTTTTGCGAGAGAGTTCACGAATCCCTGCAAGTGCCTTGCGGTTATCTTGTCGATACGCAAGTGACCGATAGCAGGATAGACACGGTGCGTTAGCTGGAGCATACGCTCGTATGTAGTGCTTCTGAGAGCGTTCTTAGCATAATTCTCGAACCACTCCTCTGCAAGCTCCTGAAACTTCATAGCGGAAGTCTTAAAACCATGATTGACCGACTCCTCAAACATCACCGCCTGACGGTTCAGCTCCTTTTCGATCTGCTTCTTGGTCATACCCTCGTCGGGCTTCCATGTCATGGACTGTTCCTTGTGATTGCCGTTGATATCGTAGCCGCAGCTCACTCTGATAAGATAGCTGTTGCCACGCTTCTTTATTGTTGCCATAGATTACCTCCTAAGATCTATGACATACCCTTGTACATCTATAATCTTAGCGCAATATTTCGGGCTTGTCAAGAGATTTGACGTATCTTTTCAGGGTATGTCATAAAGTTTCATCTTTTGTTCTGTTTTATATTATTCCAGTCCCCACGATTTCTTTTTTCTGGTGGCGGACTGCTGCTGTGCTTCCTGTTCACGCTGAATGTGAACGTACTCCTGAGCCTGCTTGACCTCAGCGTATTTCTGCGGCTCTAAGCGTTTCAGCAGGCTCACAAACTCTGTCAGGTCATCGACCTCAGCCTTCAGAGAAGAAACGTCACGGCGAAGCTCATTGCATTCTCCCGAAGACAGTTTCAAACGCTGACGGATATTGTCACATTCTTTTTGCGTAGTATCG
>JAZLJA010000017.1:0-28367 GCA_045617625.1 Oscillospiraceae bacterium
ACTGGAGACCGTATATATCCCTGATTCTGTCACCGAACTGGCAGAAGATGCGTTTGATGGCTGCGATGCAATCCGAAAAGTGACGCTTCCTCGTCATCTTGAAGAAATTGCAAAGAGCTGTTTCCCGAATGTTGTGATTCAGTATCTCGAAGATTGAGTTTTCTAGCCATTCGCCGTCTATACTTTTGGTACAGACGGCGAATTTATTTCAAAAAATATCGAAAAGGGCTTGTAATTGCCGAAAAAATATGCTATAATAGGTTTTGGATTTTCATGAAAGGAGTTTATGTATCATGATTGTGATTGAAAACCATATCGGCAGTATTCGTGTATCCAAAGTGTATCTGTACGATTTGATTGAGCAAACCGTAACGAATTGTTTCGGTGTTGCTGATTTGAACGATTCTTCTCTGATGGAAACCGTAAAAACCAAGCTGTTCCCCGGTGATATTCATCGCGGTATTCGGCTGCATTCTGAACACAATGCATTGGTGATTGACCTGCATATCGTCACAGGCATCGGCGCAAATATTTCCGCGATTACGGACAGTATCCGAAATAAAGTGCGTTATGCAGTCGAGCAGGCTGTCGGCGTTGAGCCTTCAGAAATCAACGTGTTTATTGACGGAATCCGTTCATAATCCACGAGGGGAGTATTATTGTGATTACTGGTAAGCAATTAAAAGCCGCGATTATTTATGCGGCAATTTCCATCACCAACAAACGACGTTCTGTGGACGAGCTGAATGTCTATCCTGTACCTGATGGTGATACGGGCACAAATATGTCTATGACCATCAGTGCAGCAAAGCGCGAGCTTGAACTGCTTTCCGATGATGTGACAGTATCTGATGTCGCGGATGTTGCAGCTTCTTCGATGCTTCGCGGCGCACGCGGTAACTCGGGCGTCATTACATCTTTGCTTTTCCGCGGCTTTTCCAAAGGCTTGGCAGGATTGACTGTTGCTGAAAATGTTGATTTTGCAAATGCACTGGAACTTGGTGTTGCAGGTGCATACAAAGCTGTTATGAAACCGACAGAAGGTACGATTCTGACAGTTTCCCGCATGGCAGCGAACAAGGCACAGGAACTTGCAAAAACCGAGATGGATTCGCTTGATTTCTGGCAGGGTATTGTCGATGAAGCAAACGTCGTTCTCAAGCAGACCACAGAGATGCTGCCTGCACTGAAAAAAGCAAATGTCGTTGATGCCGGTGGTCAGGGCTTTTGCCTGATTATTGAAGGCATGCTTGCATCGTTCCGCGGGGAAGCATTGCCGGAGGATACTTCAGAAACAGCAAAGCCTGCCCCAGCTGCCCCTGATCCGCAGGTTGATTTTAATTCTGCTGTTGCACAGTATGACGACGAAATCAACTTCACATACTGCACCGAATACATCGTTGAGAAATACGATTCGACCGCAGATGCTGCAAAATTGCGTGCATATCTTGAGACCATTGGTGACTGCGTAGTGGTTGTCGATGACGATGAGATTATTAAGGTCCATGTTCATACGGATAATCCCGGCAAAGCAATCACAAAGGCACTGGAGTTCGGCAGCTTCATCAACGATCCGAAACCGAAGATCGAAAACATGCGCATTCAGCATGAGGGCAAGGTAAAGGAAGCGAAGATCGTTCGTCAGCAAGAGGTTCTTCCGGCTGAGCCCACGAAAGAATTCGGTTTTGTCGCTGTTGCTGCCGGCAACGGCTTGGAGCGTGTATTCCTTGATCTGGGTGTTGATCAGATCGTCAAAGGCGGTCAGACCATGAATCCCTCCACTGACGATATCCTCAAAGCGATTCACGCAACGCCTGCCAAAACGGTATTTGTTCTGCCGAACAATAAGAACATTATCATGGCGGCAGAACAGGCAATCAACCTTGCCAACCGCAATGTCTGTGTGTTGCAAACACGCACGATCCCGCAGGGCATTTCAGCAATGATGGCTTTTGATGAGACGGCTGATTTCAACGGAAATCGCATGGCGATGACAAAGGCATTCGAGCAGGTTTCGACAGGTTCTGTCACATTTGCAGCCCGTGATTCTGAGCTTGATGGTCACCCGATCAAGAAAGATGAGATCCTTGCACTGGATAACGGCAAACTTTCCTTCACGGATAAAGAAGTGAACAAGGCAGCATATAAGCTGACAAAGAAAATGGTCAAGTTTGATTCCAGTTTTGTCACGCTGATCTATGGTGCAGATGTCAGTGAAGAACAGGCTGAGGCATTGCGTGAACAGCTTGCCAATAAGTTTGGCAGCCGTTTGGAAGTCACCTGTGTTGCAGGCGGTCAGCCGATTTACTACTATCTGATTTCGATCGAATGATTTTGAAAAGGACGGGAAACCGTCCTTTTCTTTGTATGAAAGGGGAGTGTCAAAATGGAAAAACGGCAGTATCATAAAGAAATGGATGCTGTTTTGGCTTCGCTTCCAACGTCATCTGTGCCGCGGCTTTTGCTGCATAGCTGCTGTGGCCCGTGTAGTACAGCGGTTCTCGAACAGCTCATGCCGTATTTCGATATCGTCCTTTACTATTATAATCCAAATATCGCACCGCGTAAAGAGTATGAGAAAAGACTGGAAGTGCAGAAACATTTGATCGTTGCGCTTCAGCCAACACATGGCCTGACCCTGGTCGCGCCGCCTTATGATGATGCTCCGTTCTGGGCTGCCGTAAAAGGCGTGGAGCAAACGCCTGAAATGGGAGAACGATGTGAACACTGCATCGAACAGCGGATGCGTGAAGCGGCACAGGCGGCTCTGACGATGCATTGCGATTTTTTTACTACAACATTGTCAGTCAGCCCACACAAAAACGCGCAGTTCATCAACGAATGCGGTGAAGCGTTGGCAGGGGAGTTCCTAGTCAGCTATCTGCCTGCTGATTTCAAAAAGCGCGGCGGATATCCTCGCTCCGTTGTACTATCTGAAAAATTCGGATTGTATCGACAAGATTACTGCGGTTGCCCCATGAGCTTGCAGGAGGCAATCGAGCGACGCAATCAACGTGAAATTCGTCAAAATGCGCAATCTTCTTCTCAATAATTGTTCATATCGTACATATCTGCCGAAAATTGTTATTTTTTTCACAATCCGCAGCAAAATGCGCTTGACAACGAATCGGAAAAATTGTATAATATAGAAGTAAGAAGTGGGGGAGGCATACCTCATCCCATTCTCCTATTATCCGTTTCTCTTTTGAGGAACAATTTTATTTGGAGGTAATTCACAATGAGCAGAGTTTACAATTTCAGTGCCGGTCCCGCTGTACTGCCTGAGGAAGTTCTCAAAGAAGCAGCAGAGGAAATGCTTGACTACCGTGGATGCGGTATGTCCGTCATGGAGATGTCCCACCGTTCCAAAATGTATCAGCAGATTATTGATGAAGCTGAGCAGGATCTTCGTGATCTGATGGGCATTCCTGACAACTACAAGGTAATGTTCCTGCAGGGCGGTGCTTCTCAGCAGTTTGCAGCAGTTCCGATGAACATGATGAAGAATGGCAAAGCTGCATATATTGTGACCGGTCAGTGGGCAAAGAAAGCATATCAGGAAGCACAGAAGTACGGCGAAGCAGTTGCAGTTGCATCTTCCGCTGATAAGACTTTCTCTTATATTCCTGACTGCTCTGACCTTGATATCCCTGAGGATGCTGACTATGTCTACATCTGCCAGAACAACACCATTTACGGTACCGTTTATCACGAGCTGCCCAATACCAAGGGTCATGAACTGGTTGCAGACGTTTCCTCCTGCTTCCTCTCTGAACCGATCGATGTCAAGAAGTATGGTGTTATCTATGGCGGCGTTCAGAAGAATATCGGACCTGCAGGTGTTGTCATTGTCATTGCGCGTGAGGATTTGATTCCTGAAACTCCTTATGTTGAGAACACTCCCACCATGCTTAACTGGAAGATTCAGGCTGACAATGGTTCTATGTATAATACGCCTCCCTGCTACGGCATCTACATCTGCGGCAAGGTGTTTAAGTGGCTGAAGAAAATGGGCGGTCTGGAGAAGATGAAGGAAATCAACGAAAAGAAGGCTGCAATCCTTTATGATTTCCTCGATTCCAGCAATATGTTCAAGGGTACTGTCCGCAAGGAAGACCGTTCTCTGATGAACGTTCCGTTTATCACCGGCAACGATGAGCTCGATGCAAAGTTTGTTGCAGAGGCAAAGAAGGCTGGCTTTGAGAACCTCAAAGGTCACAGAAGCGTTGGCGGTATGCGTGCATCCATCTACAATGCAATGCCGATCGAGGGCGTTGAGAAACTGGTTGCATTCATGAAGAAGTTTGAGGAAGAGAACGCATAATGATTGGCTTTTTTGTGTTCGTTTTTCTGGCAGGCGTCGGAATGATTGTTGCAGGAATTCTGATTCAGAAGAATTATTACGGCGATGCACATTATGTCGAAGCAACAGTTGTCGGATTTCAGAATGCGAAAGGTTCGAGTCTTGCAATGACTGCGGCGATGCGTTTGCTGCAAAATGGATTTCCTATTGTGGAATTTTCAAATGATCAAGGCGAAGCACAACAGGCACGTCTCAATCAACAGATCTCAAAACAAGTTTTTTCTAAATATCCCGAACTGGATATTGGTGGAACGGTTGACATTCTCTATTTTGGAAAACACCCCAAACAGGTATATCTTGTCAATCATCCGCTTGAACAGACAGTGATGCGGTTCTCGATGTTTGTTCCTGGCGGCATTGCAGTGATGATTCTGGCCGTCGGTTTGTTTATCTTTTATTTATCCATATAAGAAAGGATGTATTTACGATGTTTCAGGTACAAACCTTGAATAAGATTTCTCCTGTTGGTCTTGCTGAACTCGGTGAGAACTATCAGGTTGCTGATGCGTGCGAGAATCCTGATGCGATTCTGGTGCGTTCTGCTGTTATGCATGAAATGACATTTGGCGACAATCTGCTCGCAATCGCAAGAGCAGGTGCAGGTGTCAACAATATTCCTTGCGACCGCTGTGCAGAAGAAGGCATTGTTGTATTCAATACTCCCGGTGCAAATGCAAACGGCGTAAAGGAACTGGCTCTGGCTGGTATGCTGTTGGCTTCTCGTGATATCGTCGGCGGTATCAACTGGGTGCAGACCATTAAGGGCGAGGAAACCATCTCCAAGATGGTTGAAAAAGGAAAGTCCAAGTTTGCTGGTACTGAAATCAAGGGCAAAAAGCTTGGTATTATCGGTCTGGGTGCAATCGGCGGTCCGCTTGGTAACGCTGCCAATGCTCTTGGTATGGAAGTTTACGGCTGCGACCCTTACATCTCTGTTGAGGCTGCATGGAATCTGTCTCGTCAGATCAAGCACGTTAAAACTCGTGAGGAGATCTTCAAGAATTGTGATTATATCTCCATTCATGTTCCGCTGATCAAGAACGCTGATCCCGCAGTGAACACCGAAAAAATGATCAATGCTGAAACCATCGCAATGATGAAGGATGGCGTTGTGATTCTGAACTTCGCACGTGACCTTCTGGTTGATGATGATGCGATGGAAGCTGCTCTGAAGTCCGGTAAGGTTCGCAAGTATGTCACTGATTTCCCGAATGCAAAGTCGGCAAATATGGATGGCGTGATTGCAATTCCTCACCTTGGTGCTTCGACGGAAGAAGCAGAGGATAACTGCGCTGTGATGGCTTCTAAGGAGCTCATTGAGTATCTTGAAAACGGAAACATTCGTAACAGCGTCAATTTCCCGAATGCTGAAATGAATGCAGTTGGTAAAAAGATTTGTGTGCTGCATAAAAATGTTCCCAGTGTGATTGCGGCACTGACCAATGCAGTCAGCAATGCAGGTTTGAACATTGAAAACATGGTCAACGCAAGCCGCAAGGAATTTGCTTACACCATGATGGATATCACCGGCGGCGATATTCCTGCAGCAGCCATTGATGCAATGAATGCAAATGATGGCGTAATTCGTGTTCGTGTGATCGGCTGATCAAAGATACGTTAAATCGGCATACCTGAATGGTATGCCGATTTTTCTTAGAAGCCCTTTTTCTTATTTGTACATTGTTTTTCATTTTGCTTTTTGATATGCAACTGTAAGTTATCGGGATCGCCGAGTTCGTGGCTTGCCGGAATCTGTCCGTTTCGCCAAAGCGGATTTTTCTCCTCAATATTCTCCATATTCTTCCTCCAAGTTGGTCGTGTAAGTTAGACAGCGCAGATGTCACACGATGAACAGCCGCCTGTGAAGATGCCAATATTCTTCGATGATAGTATGTCGCTGCTGAAACGGTAATATTCATGGGAATACTTCAAAAGTTTTTCCATAATCGGCAGTTGGGGAGAACGGCGTCAAAAGCACAGCCTATTGCACCTAATCGACATTTGGCGAAATACAGATAAATTTATCGTTTGATAAAGCTGTTAATACAAGAATATTGTGGTTTGGCGTTCCTATGTGATTCACTGATTCCATCAATCGTATGCAGGATCATCAGCACAAAAACACCGCATATAACACTGAATAAGATACAATACAATCCGGCATCCATTTGAGTTCCATGAACAATCCAAAGGATGAAACGTGAAAGCTGCCAAGACAGTATGATAGCAAAGAGCGGGCGCAACAGAATTCTATTCCAGTTTGGCTTTAGTTCAGTTGCCATGAGTACAAAATACATACGTACAGAATTTCCTGTAAGATTACAGGCAATATAAGATGCAACGATTCCGTAGAATCCGAACAGTGGGACGCAAATCAACAGCACAGATATACGAACAACATATTCCGCCAGATAGTTGACAGATGAGAAATTCTGTTTGCCCAATCCACGCAGAACGCCCTCCATAATGATTTCGAGATAAATGAATGGTACAATCGGCGCCATTCGCTGTAGTATCTGTCCTGCAAATGCGTCTCCGCCCAAAAATGTACCGATCGTTGGTCCGAAAAGCATAAGTAATAGCACAATATAGAATGAAAACGATGCTGTTTGTTCCAAGACATGCTGCGTGAGTTTTTTGATGCTTTCAGTGTCGTTTACAGACCTTGCATGAGATAGTTCAGGAACAAGCAAGCCTGACATACAGCATTGAATGACCGATGGAAAGAATAGTGTTGGGATAATGATGGCTTCAAATTCACCGAATTGCGCCAAAGCTTGTTCTGTACTGTTGCCGAATTGCACCAAACTCATCGGCACAAGCGCATCGTTTGCACTACTCAGCAAGGAAATCAAACATGAATTTCCAACAATCGGAAGAATGAGGCGCAAAAAGTCTTTCCATTCCAAATGGCATTCATTTGTCGTGGACGTAACAGGCATTTTCATCAAAGCTAGAAAGAATATAGATGCGCTTTGTCCCGCAAGCATTGCGATAGCAAATGCAGTCAGCAAGGATAATTTCCCGTATTGTATATAAAATACTACAAAAAATGCCATAAAACCCGCACGTATCAAGAATTCAATACATTCTGAAATGGCAGGCAGAAAGATCCGATGATAGGCATAGCAACGTCCTTTCAGACAAGCTGAGAGAGCCGAAAGCGGAAGTGTCAGCGCAAGAATCCGAATCGCTATAACTGATGCACCTGTTCGTGAAATGATAGCTGCAACCCACGGCGCGAAAACACAGATCAGGATACACGCTGTTACACTTAAAGAACTGCAAAAACGAATGGAATATCGAAACACACATGCAGGATTTCCATGACTGCTGATTTCTTCTGAAACGAAACGACTGGTTGCGATGAAACCGCTGCCGCCACTCAGTACCGCAGCAAGTGCGTAAAAACTACCGATGAGTGTCAAAGTGCCGACTGACGCTGCGCCCAGACGACGCGTCAAGAAAATGTTGAGCAGTAATCCAAGTGCTTGCAGTGCAACCGAAAACACACTGATATAGATGGTTTCATACATCAACCGCTGATGTTCGCCGTGCTGTTTCATAGAATCACCTCGTCTATCCTTATGCGTGTTGCAATAAAAAAATACACCGCTGAGGGAAATCAGCGGTGTATCTTCTTTGATATGTATTCATTATGCAGGGAATGTTGCAAGGAAAGTTACGAGAGAATTTTCGGATGTGACTGTCAGAGAGCCGCCCATTTGCTGAACGATGCTCTTTGCGATGCTGAGTCCGAGCCCCGAACCGCTCGGGTTGCCCACCGTGTCGATTCGATAGAAACGCTCGAACAAATGGGGAAGCTGGTCTTCCGGAATATCTTTTGCGGTATTGGATACTGCAAGTCGAATTTTTCCTTGGGCATCCTTAGAAAGTGTTACAGTGATCTGCGCTTTGGGCAGCGAGTGAAGCACGGCATTGTCAAGCAGAATTGACAGCAGTTGTTTCAAATTGTCCTCATCAGCAGGGAAAATTACATTACGCTGAATCACTGTATTGAGTGTCTTGCCGTTTTCAAAGACAATCGGTTCAAATACAAGGCAGACGTTTGAAACAACATCACTGATACGCAGCGGTAAGACTTTCTCGGTTTGAATGCCGTTGTCCATGCGTGCGATGGATAAAAGATTGGTGATCAGCTTGGACATTCGTGTGGTTTCTGATTGGATATAGTGAATCCATTTGCTCTGACCTGTTACAGATGCATCCGGATTCGCAAGAATAACATCAGTATTCGCAGAAATGACGGCAAGCGGTGTTTTCAGTTCATGGGATGCTTCAGCAACGAATTGTTTTTGCTTTTCCCATGCAGCTGCAATCGGTTTGACTGTCCAGTTTGCAAGCAGTTCGCTGATGACGAAAATACAAAGCAAACCGATCACCAGCAAGAAAACAAACAGGAAAATCAAGCGGCTGATTGTGGAAATTTCCAAACTCCGATTCAGCATCACCAAGCGATAGTTGCCTGCTTGATCAGGCTGATAAAGGAAACGGTAAGGTACATCATCAACCTGAATCGTACCGCTTTTTTCTCCGTTCTGCTTGATTGCATCCATCGCCTGACTGACTGCATTCAAAGTATCATCCGGTTTTGCTTCATCCGCACTTGCAGCATATGATGCAACATTACCATTGTCGTCGATTTGCGCAATGTATGCATCAGGAATGTATTTGTCGTGAAAATAAGCGGTTTCTTCCGTCGTCGATTGAACAGTCGTTTCAGGAGCAGCGACAGAAGGCATATTGATGGACGTCATGACGCTTTCAGGGGTCGTTGTCTGAACCGCTGCCTCTGGTTCTGAAGTCGGAGAAATGGTGGAGGACTGTGAACTGACCGTTGTGGTTTCTGTCATCGACTCCCCTATTTGTTCCGTATTGTTAATGGTCGTAGAGATATTTGCGGATTCATCGTCTCGAAATGCAGGTCCATGATCATCGTGAAAACCGCTTTGCGGGTCTGCTGAATTATATTGTGTCCAGTCAAATGGATTCTGGAACTGTGCATACGGATTCTGGAACTGCCAATATGGAGGCGGATAATACGGATTTGCATAATACCATTTTCCATATTCGCCCCAAGCAGGCGCTGCAAACGGGATTCCTCCCCAGTTTGCAGTGGTTTCAGCGGTTTCCCATTCAAATGCAGGAGCGTTTGCTTCTGTGACGGATTCCACAGCCTGGTCGACGGGTTCTGCTTCCGTTGATGATGACGTTGTTGCCGTTGTCGTTAGAAACGTTTCAGCCTCAGTAGTAGTTATTTCCTGATGCGGTTCGGTTTCCTTCGGTATATTATCCCACCATCCGGCTGCCGATTCCATGTCAAAATTGAGCGGCACGATCTCCATGTCTGCTGCACCAAATGATTGTGGCTTCGCTGTATATTGCGACGGCAGTTCCGGAAACTCCGCTTCTGTCATCAGGTTGTCCATGACAGTATAGGATGATTGAACTTCCGAGCGGTACAGAATTCCAAACAAAATGGCGAGTCCGACCAAAAAAGTTGTGGAAAGCAACGTCATATTGGAGATGAAATACCGTCTTTTTAATTTGGAAATCATCGTGACCCTCTCCTTTCCGATACGAAGTTACGAATTTTCTTCAAGACAATATCCAACGCCTCGTACTGTTTTGATAGAGACTTTGGAGTGAATATGGGTAAGCTTTTTACGCAGAAAACTGACATAAACTTCCACATTGTTGTTTTCCGCATCTGATTCATAGCCCCAAATCTTGACAATCAGAGTTTCTTTGGATAGGATCATACTGCCGTTTTTGAGAAACAATTCCATCATGGAAAATTCTTTGAGCCCCATTTTCACAGACTGTGAACCGCAGAATAATTCGTATGTTGCAAGATTGAGCGTCAGATCACTCCAACGCAGTACATTTTCGCAGATCACATTTGCATTTCTTCGATTGAGCGAACGTACACGCGCAAGAAGTTCTTCCATCGAAAACGGCTTCGTGAGATAGTCGTCTGCACCGACATCCAGCCCAGCCACTTTGTCCGCGATCGTATCACGGGCAGTGAGCAGCAGAACAGGGGTTGTAACTTTCTGCTTGCGCAGTTCGCGCAGTACATCCAATCCGTTCATCTTTGGCAGCATGACATCCAGCACAATGATGTCGTAGATGCCGGAAAGTGCATTGTCCAGACCATCCTCACCATCATAGCATGCATCAGCGATGTATTTATTTTTATGGAAGATTTGAACCAGCGCATCTGCCAGACCTTTCTCGTCCTCGACGATTAATATACGCATTCGGCATCCCTCCGTTTTTACATAATTATCCATATTTATTATAGCATAAATATCCAAAGAATGCAAGTGTTTTTTTATCATTTTCTGATGCACAAAAATGAACGCGGTACATAGAATGAAATAGACGAAATTTGAAGGGAGCCGATGAAATGCCAATAATTTTTCTGAGTCCTTCCACACAGGAATGGAACGAATACGTAACCCAGGGTAACAACGAACAACTTGTGATGAATCGTCTTGCTGATGCAATGGAACCCTATTTGCGGTCAAATGGGATTCAGTACATTCGCAATGACCCCGATCGTAATGTCGGCGGCGCGATTGCGGATTCAAATGCAGGAAACTTTGACGTTCATCTTGCCTTGCATTCCAATGCAGCACCTGAATCCTATGCTGGAAAACTCCGTGGGATCGACATTTACTACTCCCCTTACAGTGAATCCAGCGAACGGCTTGCAACTATTATTGCCAATAATCTGGAGGATGTTTACCCGCTGACCGGCAAAAGTAATCCTCGCCCAACAACCAGTTTGGGCGAGGTCACACAAACGCGTGCCACTGCTGTACTATGTGAACTCGGTTATCACGATAACATAGAGGATGAACGGTGGCTGCGGGAAAATCTGGATTCGATTGCACGAAACATTGTGATGAGCTTGACAGATTATTTCGGATTACCGTTTCTTGAATATACCAAACCATTCGCGGGGAAAGTCAGCACAGGCGGCTCTGTGTTGAATCTGCGTAATTATCCGTCATTATATGGGGCAATTCTCACGCAGATTCCGAACGGCACAGATCTGACACTGATGGGTATCACAGGTGAATGGTATGTGACAAGTTTTAGAGGCTATACAGGTTACGTGAACAGCGCGTTCGTGTCAGTTTGAGTCCATGACAGCAATGTGATCAATGATTTCACGAAAAATCGGAGCTGCTGCCTGATTTCCTGAGCCGCCATTCTCAACAAACACCGTCACTGCATATTCCGGAGAATTGGCTGGAAAGAAACCGGTCATCCAAGCGTGACAGCATTCTGTACCATCGTCAAGGAAATATCCTGTCTGTGCGGTCGAAGTCTTCCCGCCCGCCGTTGTATATTGCGGAATGCCATTCTGACTTTTTCCCTCTGACAGCACACCACACATCATTTCACGAAGAATTGCCGCTGTTTCATGCTTCATGATCTGCTTGGATTTTACGGATGTCTCAGCAATGATTTCAGAGCCATTCTCGGTAAGCCCCCGTACAAGATATGGTGTGTGGTAGCAGCCTTGATCGGCGATACAGGCTGTCATTGCTGCTATATGCAAAGGAGATGCCAGCAGTTTTCCCTGCCCGAATGAGAAATTTGCTTTTTCTGCTTCAATTGAAAGTTCGCTTTCAGTTTGAAGGTATCCTGCCGCTGCATTTATCCCTTTAGCAAGTGGAATACTTTTGCCGAATCCAAAAGATTCAGCGGTATCGTGAAGCTGTTGTGCCGAGAGCAGCTGAGTCAGATTGATAAAATACGGATTACAGGAACCGATGAGTGCACCTCGAAGATTGATGATGCCGTGTCCTTCTAAATCATGGCATCGGAAATGCTGTCCATAAACATCAGTCTGTCCGGTGCATTCGTACATATAGTCTTGTGAAAGACCATTTTCAAGGGCGGATACAGCCACAGCGAGTTTGAATACTGAACCGACAGGATAAGCGCAAAGTGCGCGGTTGAGAAACGGAGTATATTCGTCATGCAATGCTTCCGCGAGATGTGCAGTGTCATAGCATGGTTGACTTGCCATTCCGAGGATCGCACCACTTTTCACATCCAGAACGATAGCGCAGGATGGATTGGGCTTTGCAGACTGTAAGGCAGCTTCAATGATTTCCTGAATCGACTTGTCAAGCGTCGTCACAAGCCCACCCCCGTCATATCCGCTGATATCTGTTTGTGTGTCGATTCCCGTCAGTGCAGCACCGACTGCATTGACGGGAAATGTGAGAGAAACAGTTCGGTCACAGCTTTTCAGCCAATCACCGTATGCAGCTTCCAGCCCTGCGACACCGATCCCATTCTGACGATATCCGACAATGTGCTGTGCATATTGGACACCTGCGTTTTGGTATCCTTGATAAACGCGGACATTCACGTTGTCTGTATCGGGGTGCGATTGGAGCAGGCAGCAAAATGGTGAATGTCGTTTGATTTGTTCTGTTAAATCGGTTGTCGGTTCAATATGACGAAAAATGGATGCAATCGCATCAGCGGTTGGGTTCACGATTCCGTAAAGTACGGGAGTGTTATTTGTAATACGTCTGAAATTACGGTCGTAGATTGTGCCGGTTGATAAGCAAACCGACATCGAATAACGCCCTTGCTGCGTAGAAGCGGTGATTGTCTCCTCATTGCGGATGATAAGGGAAAGACGCCATATCAAAACAGCGGCACTCAGAAAAAGTGCGGCTTCGATTACGGCAAGTCGGATTTTCTTTTGGTGCATGACATTCAACTCCTTTTTGGGGAGTATTACCGTGCAGAAATGAATTATGCACCAGAAATAGAAAACACCTTCGATTTTCTCGAAGGTGTTGGGCTTTATGAAATATAGTTCTCTTTTGGGGTGCGTTCCTGAATTGCTGCATCCACAAAACGATATGTTTTGTAATTCGCGGGGATTCTGTCAGAGACGATGTTGATACTGCACTCTGCGGATGTACCTGCTTCAATCGTAGAAATAGAAACGATCTGGTCATATAGCGGATTATCTTGTTCATCATAGAATATCACACGAAAATAGCCGTAAACAGGAACAGAGTTGTTATTTTTCACATTACATTTGAGGCAATAGAACCCATTCTCATCCGTGAGCGAATCATCCGTGATTTCGAGATTTTCAAATAATGCTGATGCTTCAACCTCAGCGTGTTCGTTCACAGCAGGTTTGGTACTTTTTGCAGTTGTATGGAACTCTTTTTGAGACTGACTGCTTTGTGTAGGCTGTTGATTGGCATTTCTCTTTTCACCATAGTATATCAGACCACCGAGAGCAGCAAGCATGACCAGACAAATTATCAGCGTTTTTGCAATTTGTCCACCGAGGGACGGTTCTTTCTGTTCATGATTTGACATATACAATTCTCCTTCTATTATGATTGTAATAACAGTATAGCACAGTTTTGCGTTGTATATGTGTATTTTTTGTGAATTTCAAAGAGTATTTGTCTCAAAATTGCTCTGCATTTTATCCACAATTTCTGTAAAATGTGCATTGAAAACAAGTAGTACCCATGCTATAATAAAAACATGAAACACAGAGTTGTACGGACGTTTCAACTGTGCATTCTGTGCTTATGATTGATTGTTCTCGATGTCCGTTTTTTACTCTCTCTTTCTTTCGGACATTGGCACAATATTCTCCCGAATTCGACCGCTTTCTCGTAATGAGAACAGCGGTCATCTTTTTTTTCTATGCTTGCATTTTCTGATAAATTATGTTATACTATAGAAAAAAAGCGGAAAGGAAGTAGTCTCTTGAAAAGATATAAAATAAAAAGCATTGCCGTATTTCTGTTGTATTGTGCGATGCTGAGCGGCTGTAATCTCGTTGAACCCGTTGATGAAAACAGCCTGTCACCCATGCCGACCAATACCGCCTTTTCAGAACATTCTGCATTGGAAGATGAATTGAATGCTGCGACATCAACCACGGTCAAACGAGATGTTCCGACAACGATGCTGATTCATAATGTCCCGTTTCAAACTCAGATCGGCGTTTTGCCGACAGGCTGTGAACTGTTCAGTGCGTTGATGGTGCTGAATTATTACGATGTAGGCGCAACGATCGAAGATGTCGTTGAAAAGACAAAATCGGAATATCCGGAAAAAATCGGTGAGAAAGTATATGCACCGAAACCGACAGAAGCTTTTATCGGTGCGCCTGACGATAAAACCAGTTTTGGATGCTATCCGCCTGTTGTGGTGGATATGATGTCGAAATTGCTGCCTGAATCGCTGACTGCTGTGGATACAACAGGTATGGAACTGAAAGAACTGGCAGAAACATATCTTCCGCTGGAGCGTCCGATCCTCGTTTGGGCAACGATTGACATGGAGGAGAGCTACCGGAAGATTGGCTGGTATCTGAAAGATGCGGACGGAAATCCGACAGATGAATGGTACTTCTGGAACGCTCCTGAGCATTGTTTGGTTTTGATTGGATACAATGAGAATTACTATTTCTTCAACGACCCACTCTCTGAGGGCTCGCCTACTCCGTTTGAACGCAAACTTGTTGAGCAGCGTTTTGGGGAACTTGGGAAAATGAGTGTTGTGGTTTGTCCGACAAGCGAAGTGCAAGCTGAAACCTGATAGAAATGTGACTCCGATGCGTTATGCAGCATCGGAGTTTTTTCATCGAAATCGAATTTGGCGGAGCAGCTTTTCAGCAACTCCGCCGATGATTCATTAGCCCTCGCCGCCTGCGAATGAACCTGCAGGATCATCGCAAATGGCGTAAAGATTCGTTTCCCATGCAGGAATATAGAGCTGATGCCGAATATAAAGCTTATAGCGTGGATTGATGCGCTTGACAAGCAGCGGAAGTTCAAACATGTCTTCATTGCGGTGATAGAGCGAGATCATCAGTTTTGGACCAAATCGAGCAATCGAGCGGCTTGCACCCCAGATTGCTTCACGCTCTGCGCCTTCAACATCCATTTTCAGCAAGGTGACAGGATGTCCTGCCAGCAAATTATCTACCGAACGTGCAGGCATGACAGTACCATCTGCCGAAACAGCCGACTGTCTTCCCGCCTTGTTTGCGAACGGGAGTTCGGTATCGACACACCAAGCAGCACACTGGTAGCATTTTACAGAGGGCGTGTCACCGACAAATTTTGTCAGCTTCTTGTAGTTTTTACGGTCCGGCTCCACAGCAATGATGCGATGAAACTTGCCACGAGTATAGTCAAGCAGTTCGCGGATACTGTCTCCATTGTAAGCACCCAGATCAACAAAGCTTTCATGATTGGTCGGGCAAATGACGTGATTCCAAATCTCATCCTTGGTGTCCACAATATCCATAAGATACTGCGGCTTACCGCTGATCTTGAAATTGAGGATATTGGCATAAACGCGGCGTGAATGTTCATCCGCCAACATTTGATACACTTCATCAATTTCGGCAGCGTGAGCATCACAGTATTCTCTTGTGAACAGTCCACCGCCCACCACAGGTACATCCGGCACAATCAGTGGATGTTTTTTCGCAAGTTCCTGCATTTTATCGACCATCGCAGGCTGACAAACCGCAAATGCAAGCACAATGATGAAATCATCGCACTGCGCTTCGATATCGGAAAGTTTCTGTACGTGATAACCAGCGAAATCGTGACCGCGCACAAATTCGTCGCTGGCAAAAATGCCTGCAACGGAGATGTGATAGGTACGCATCGCTGACAAGATCCGGACCGCGCCATCACCCATACCGTAGAGATAAATCGGTCTGGTTTCGTTTTTGAGGCGTTCCCAGGCAGATTCTTTTTCCGTCAAAAATTCGAGCATAGTCGAGCAGCATTCCTTTCTGTTGTGCAATCAATCGCCGAAAGAGGCGTTGGAATGAACGAATTAGTAGTGTGCGTCATCACCGCAGTCGCAGTAATCGCAATCGCAGTCATTTTCCTCCATATGATGTCCGTGATGAGGCGGTCTTTCACCGTAAAGATCACGGCCGCGAGTGTTATAGCGGTCGCGTTCTGCATTGATCTGTTCCTCGATTGCCTGCAAGAAATCACGGGGATTCTTCACACAGTGGATTTCCTTCTGCGGTGTATCAGTATCGCGGATATACAGCAGAATCGAGCCGCAACCGATGATACGCTGCCAGAAAGGCAGCAAAAGTTTTTTATCGGTCACTTTGTAAAGGTCAAATTCATCTTCTTTCAGGTTGAACAGACCTTCTCGTGTAACGAACTTCGATTTCTTCAGAATATATTTTGTGAATGTCCAAGGAAGCCCGAAAATGGTGCGTTTACGTTCGCTCCAGATTTCATCGGGTTCTTTTTTGGTGTCTTTGATTTCGTCTGCGTTTGCCATAAAATCGCTCCTTTTTATATATGTTACAGGCTGATTTTTGTGATGCCGTTCTTTTGAGCGTTCATCAAAATATTAGTGCCTGCAATACAAAACCGGAATTGTTTGTTTGTGGCGGGATACTCAACCGTGATTTGCTGTCCCTCCCGCTTTGCAGTGATGGTCATTTCCTTGCCGTCTTCTGCTCGATAGATATCGCACGAAGCTATGTGACCATCTTCAAGTCCGCAAATGAGAAATGTTGTGCCATTCAGATAATCGTAAACGACATCCGTTTGGAAATTACCAAGCCCGATTATTGAATTCGGCTTGACATAGATTGGCATTTGGAGATAGTTGCACGTTCTGTGCAGCCATCTTCCGCCTTCGATCAGTTTGGAATCAGGTTTACTGAGTAAATCGAACCATTTGCCGTTTGGAAGGTAGAATTCGACTTCTCCGCTTGGATCAAATACAGGCGCACACAACAGTTTTTCACCAAGCATGTATTGACGGTCAAGGGTACGGCAAGCAGGGTCATCAGCAAAATCAATGACCATCGCACGCATCATCGGCACACCTGTTTCATGCGTGTGATTTGCTTCCGCCCAAAGATAAGGCATCAGTTTTCCTTTGAGATTTGTGAAATGCCGCAATACGGCGCAAGCGTTTTCGGGATTTGCAGGGTCATCCTCTTCATATGCCCATGGGACACGATAAGAAGTGGATCCGTGCAATCGGCTGTGTGTGCTCATCAAGCCGAACGCACACCAGCGTTTGTAAACATCGGGTGATGCTGTTTGCTCAAAACCACCGATGTCATGGCTGAAAAAGCCAAATCCCGATGCGCACAGCGATAGACCGCCGCGCAGGGTTTCCGCCATTGCAGAATATTCAGCAGCGCAGTCACCGCCCCAGTGGACAGGAAATTTCTGTCCACCTGCTGTTGCACTTCTGGCGAACAGACAGGTATTGTCTTTGCCCATGCAGGATTCAAGGGCTTCAAACACGACTTTGTTATAGAGGTAGGTGTAATAATTATGCATGGCAAGGGGATCTGAACCATCAAAATAGACGACATTGGTTGGAATTCGCTCGCCAAAATCGGTTTTGATCGCAGTGACACCTTGCGCACACAGGGTTCGGATACCGTCAGCAAACCATTTGCATGCTTCAGGATTGGTGAAATCAACAATTGCCATGCCTGGCTGCCACATATCCGTTTGGAAGATTCCGCCATCCTGCATATGGATGAAATAGCCTTTCTCCAAGCCCTCGTCAAACAATGCGGATTGCTGTGAAATATAGGGGTTAATCCAAACACAGATGCCGATGTTCTTTTCATGCTTGAGTCTGGAGAGCATCCCCTGCGGGTCAGGAAACTGCGTTTTATCCCAGGAAAAAGATGTCCAGGTATAACCTTTCATCCAGAAGCAATCGAAGTGAAACATCTGAAGCGGAATTTTGCGTTCCGTCATTCCGTCAATAAACGATGTGACGGTTTGTTCATCGTAATCGGTGGTGAATGAAGTTGACAACCAGAGCCCCATTGTTTTTGCCGGAGGCAAAGCAGGTTTTCCGGTCAGTGTCGTATATGTTGAAAGCACATCCGCACAGTTTTCGCCGCCGATGATGAAATATTCGAGGGATTCACCAAACACGGTTGTACTGATTTTAGAAACGGTATCAGATGCCGCTTCATAGCTTACATAACCTGTATGGTTGGTGAAGACACCGTATCCGCGGGAACTCAGATAAAAAGGAACACATTTGTAGCTTTGGTCAGAACAGGTGCCGCCGTCTGCATTCCAGATATCAATGCTTTGACCATTTTTGACAAACGGAGTAAATTTTTCTCCAAACCCGTAGAGATATTCACCTACACTCAACGTAAGCTGTTCACGCAGAAAAGAAGAACGCTTGTCCGCAGGAATACTCCAGAAACTATCGTTTGCTTTGGCATTCAGTCGATTCTGTGTTGTTGCAGCATCCTCTTGAATATAAGAAGTGCTGCGCCAGCCACATCCTGTCAGATGTTTGTTCTCATATAAAAATGTGACATTCCAATCTTTGCCTTTTTGAATACGTACAGATGTTTTTCCCGACTCTAGTGTTACAGCATCATCGGTTTCCGAAATTTTCGGAATGAATTGAAAGTTCTCATTCAGTTCAAATTTTGGAGCATGGTCAACAACACCTTTGTGGTGAACAATAGAGACCTTAATGGTGTTTTCCAAAGTCGAAGCATAAATGATTTCAAATGTGACGCCGCCAAGCGTCATGCCTCGGTGAAAGATATGCGATGAAGTGGCAAACACATGAACTGCATTATTTTTCACCTGCACATCGTATGGCTGAACGGCATAATCAACAGTGTATCCACGTTGATTGAGCCAAAAGCCGTCGGCAAATTTCATACTGGTGTACCTCTTTCGCACGATATGTGCATATTTTCTCTATATCTTCGTATTTCTATCGCTTTTGAATACGATACAAGGTTATTGTACCATAAAAATGAAAACTTGTCAATAAACAGAGGCGATTTTCGTCAGAGATTTATTATATTCAATTTTCTGCTAGAAATATACTGGAATTTACGGTATGAATATGGTATAATAAATCAGCTTGTGAATATAAACAAGCTATGAATATAATTGATACGGAGGCATCGAAAATGATTTCTTTGGATGGTAAATGGGCACTGGTGACAGGTGCGAGCCGCGGAATCGGTCGGCTTGCGGCAAGAGAACTTGCAAAACGCGGATGTAATCTTGTATTGCTCAGCCGTGATCCGGCACATACAGCTCCCCTGCTCAACGAATTATCTTCTTTACCGATTTCGTGCTATGGTGTGGCGGCTGATTTGTCGGATGAACATTCTGTGCAGAAAGCGCTGCAGGAGATTGACGCAAAAGGGACACAAATTGATATTATTCTGAATAACGCAGGTGTTCAGATCGCATATCGCACTGAGTATCTGCGAACTCCTGCTGAGGATTATGCTTTAAGTTTTCAAATCAACACGATTGCCCCAATGATGATCTGCTATCATTTTCTGCCGAAGATGATTGCACGCGGTTTTGGCCGAATTGTCAACACGACAAGCGGCATTGCATTGGAGCCTGAACAGGCTGGCTACTCAGCAAGTAAAGCCGCTCTTGACAAGGTGACAATCGACTTGGGCTCCAAGCTGAACGGTACAGATGTGACGATCAACCTGACCGACCCCGGCTGGTGTCGTACCGATCTTGGTGGACCAAATGCTCCAAATGCCCCCGAAAGTGCGATACCTGGCGTAATCGTCGGCGCATTTATCAACGATAAACAATCCGGACGTTATTTCCGTGCTGGCGATTTCTATGGTATGACATTGGAAGAAGCTGTTGATAAAGCAGAATCGCAAATGAAAGCTCCCTACTGATTTCTTCGCTTGAAAGGACATATCTGCAATGAAATTGATATTTGTTCGGCATGGTGATCCTGATTATGAACACGATTCGCTGACACCGCAAGGCGAAGTGGAAGCCAGACTTGCAGCTGAGCGTATTTCAAAACTGGACGTCACTGATTTCTATGTGTCCCCGCTTGGTCGTGCGCAGAAAACCGCTTCCTATACCCTTGAAAAAATGCAGCGTGAGGCTGTCACTTGTGACTGGCTGCGTGAATTTCATGCACCGATCCTTGAATTACACAGCAGGGAAAGGCATATTCCGTGGGACTGGCTGCCTGCCGACTGGACGATCATCCCGAATTTCTATGATAAAGACAAATGGCATGAGGAACCGATCATGCAGGAAGGTCATGTGTATGAAGAGGCAGTGCGTGTATATAAGGGAATGGATGGAATTCTGGCTTCACATGGTTATGAACGGGAAGGCGGTTTTTACCGCGCTGTGAATCCGAATATGGATACACTTGTCTTTTTCTGTCATTTTGGTGTGGAATGTGTGATCCTGGGGCACCTGCTCGGTATCTCCCCAATGGTCTTGTGGCACGGCTTTTGTGCTGCACCATCGTCAATTACCATTCTCACTTCGGAAGAACGTCGTGAAGGGGTTGCTTATTTCAGAATGAATACATTTGGTGATACGGGACATCTGTATATAGCGGGAGAAAAACCGTCCTTTTCGGCGAGATTCTGCGAATTGTATCGCAATTTCGACGAAAGGCACGATTAATCGTAATTTCATGCTGTTGACTTTTTCGGCTAAATGGTGTATAGTATTAAATAGCGGTTTTGCGCTCATACGCAGGCTGAAATCTTTCATAACAAAGGAGAATTTGTCAAACTTGTTTTGACGATATCTTTCGTATGGAAATTATAATCGTTGGTTGCGGCAAGGTTGGACAAACACTTGTCGAACGGCTTGGGGAAGAAGATAATAACATCACGATTGTTGATATATCGCCCCTCAAGGTCAATGAAATTCAGGACAGATATGACTGCATGGGTGTTGTCGGAAATGGTGCGACACATACTGTACTTGTAGAGGCCGGAATTGAAACGGCTGATCTTCTCATTGCTGTGACAGGTTCTGATGAACTCAATCTTTTGTGCTGTTTGATTGCCAAAAAAGAGGGGAACTGTCAAACAATCGCCCGTGTCCGCAGTCCTCAGTATGCTATGGAAGCCGGATATTTCAAAGAGGAACTCGGCCTTGCAATGGTCATCAATCCTGAACAGGCAGCAGCTGCTGAAATCGCGCGCGTTCTTCAATTTCCGTCGGCAATGAAGATCGACACTTTTGCCAAGGGCAGAGTAGAACTTTTGAAATTCCGTTTGCCTGAAAATTCACCGCTTGTCGGGTGCAAGGTCAAAGAGATTTCTTCAAAAATGCACTGCGATGTTCTTATCTGCACGATTGAACGCGATGAAGACGTCTTCATTGCAAATGGTGAATTTGAATTCATGGAGCGGGATGTCATCTCAATTATCGCCGCACCCAAAAATGCGTATGCATTTTTCAAGAAGATCAATTATAAGGCAACACCTGTCAAGGATGTCATGATTGTCGGCGGCGGCGGAATTGCGCATTATCTCTGTACGATTCTACAGCGTTTCGGCACAGATGTGAAAATTATCGAGAAAAATGCGGCACGCTGTGAGGTGCTTTCCGAAATGCTCCACGATGTGACCATTATTCACGGGGACGCAGCAGATCAGGATATTTTGCTTCAGGAAGGGATTGAAAGTGTCGGCGGATTCGTTGCTTTGACGAATCTGGACGAGGAAAATATCCTGCTTTCACTTTATGCAAAGTCGATGTCGAACGGAAAACTTGTGACAAAAGTGAATCGAATTGATTTTGATCAGGTGATCCGTCAGCTTGATTTGGATTCAATTATTTACCCGAAACACATCACTGCGGAGACCATTATCCGATATGTACGTGCAATGCGAAACACCATCGGCAGTAATGTCGAAACGCTTTATCAGGTGATTAAAGGTAAGGTTGAAGCGGCTGAATTTGTCATTACCGCAGGCAATGAGATGATCGGCATTCCGCTTTCTGATTTGAAATTCAAGGAAAATGTTCTGATAGCAGCGATCCTGCGGGATAAGAAAGTGATCATTCCCCGCGGTCAAGATATGATTGCCCAAGGCGATGCCGTGGTCATTGTATCTACACATCTGGGACTGCATGATATTCAGGAAATTCTGCGCTGATAGGAAGGGCATTTGATGAATTATCGTATCATTGGCTATGTGCTCGGACTGCTCATGGTGTTTGAAGGCATTTTTATGGCGGTTCCGATGATTACTGCCGCGGTTTATCGTGAACATGAAATTTGGATTTTTGCTGTGATCGCATTGTTCTGCGTGTTGATCGGATTGATCGCATCCAAGCTGTTTAAGCCGCAGAAAAAGACCATGTTTGCCCGTGAGGGATATCTTATTGTGGCATTCAGCTGGATCTTACTCAGTGTGGTGGGAGCACTTCCGCTGTATCTGACGGGTGCTATCCCCTCTTTCCTCGACGCTCTGTTTGAATCGGTATCGGGTTTTACCACCACAGGTGCTACCATTCTGACCGAAGTGGAAAGTCTGCCGAAATCAATTTTGATGTGGCGCAGCTTTATGCACTGGGTCGGCGGTATGGGTGTGCTAGTGTTTATTATGGCATTTGTGCCGCTTTCGGGTGGTCAGAATATGTATATTATGAAAGCCGAAAGTCCCGGACCATCCGTGAGCAAACTGGTTCCCAGAGTAAAAACAACCGCACTGATTCTCTATACCATGTATTTTGCATTGACTTTTGCCGAATTTCTTTTCTTGGTTTTGGGAGAAATGAATATCTTTGAGGCATTGAATACCGCTTTCGGAACTGCGGGCACAGGCGGTTTCGGCATTCGCAACGATGGTATGGCAGGATTCTCCCCATATACACAGATTGTTGTAATCGTTTTTATGTTCCTGTTTGGCGTCAATTTCACATCGTTTTATCTCATACTGCGCGGTAAATTCAAGGATGCGTTCAATACGGAACTTCGTGTTTATCTTGGTACAGCAGCGGTTTGTTCCCTTTATATCGCATGGAACATTCGCAATTTGTTTGATGGATTCGGTGAAGCACTGCGCCACAGTACATTTACGGTTGGATCAATTATGTCAACTACGGGTTTTGCAACATCCGATTTTAATCTCTGGCCTGGAGAATCCCGCACCCTGATCGCAATTTTACTGTTTGTCGGCGCATGTGCAGGCAGTACCTGCGGCGGCATTAAGCTTTCGCGTTTGATGATTCTCGGAAAAAGCCTTACCAATGAGCTCCGTCTGTTGATTCATCCGAAACAGGTTCGGAAAATCACCGTTGACGGCAGACAAATTGAGAATGATGTTGTTCGCAACACACATGTATATATGGTTTGTTACAGCCTGATTTTTGTGTGTTCCATGTTGCTTCTTTCGTTTGACAAACATGATTTGATCACGCATTTCACTGCGGTTGCGACCGCAATCAATAATGTCGGGCCGGGACTGGAGGCGGTTGGACCGATGTCCAACTTCAGCGTACTCTCCCCGCTCTCCAAATCTGTCCTGATTTTTGATATGCTCGCAGGCAGACTGGAAATTTTCCCGATTGTACTTCTGCTGACACCTTCTACCTGGAAAAAATAAATGCAAAATCCCCCGAAAGCATCATTGTGATACTTTCGGGGGATTCGTTTATCCGTTGACTGAAACATAGCCTGTATCTTCAATGATACCCTGACATTCATCTGAGAGCATCCATTCAAGCAGTTTCTTGACATTTGGATTTGCATTGTCTGTTCGATATACTGCAAAAAACGTATTGACAATCGGATAAGATTCATTTCGGACATTCTCTTTGCTCGGAAAAACGCCGTCTAATGCAAGCATTTTCACGCCGTTGTCAGCTACCATTCCGTCAACATAAAAGCGGAATGAAAATCCGATTGCACTGCCAAGAAATGTCAGATAGTCTTTCTGGGGTGTTATATCACCCATAAAGCGCAAAAAAGATGACTGGCTTCCGCTGCCTTCGTTGCGCTGCAAAGCTGCGATATGCGCATTTTTCCCGCCAAGTTCACTCCAGTTGCGCACTTTGCCGCTGTAAATATCGCGTATTTGATCTGTCGTCAGGCTATTTATCGGATTATCGGCATTGACGAGAAATACAAACGCCTCTTTTCCGACTGGCACAAATTCAAGTGAAACACCTTTTTCCTCTGCATACGCTTTTTGTTCCTCAGAGGGAGGGGCAAGCAGGGCGATATCAGTATCACCGTCTACGATTTTTTTGTATGCTTTTGGAGTGTTGTTCATTTGCAGACTGCTATCATCAGAAAACTGATTGGTCGTGGCATCATATTGATAGCATCCGCTTGGATATACCGCATTGACAATGGATGCGGTAATCGGATATAAAGCAGCGGCACTGTCCAGAATTGGCAGCTCCCCTGTTAGTTGAAAATCTGTATCGCAATTTGCAGTTTGGGCATGATCATCAAACGGCAGATACTTTGAAATTTCAACTGAACGTGCCTGCATTTCGGGACTATAATCGCAAAGGCAGCGTTTGGTAAAAACTTCATAGATTGCCAACTGAAACAAAGCAAACAGTAGCGCGACAAACACAAGAATTGAAATAGCTTTTCGTTTGTTCAGCATGATTTATCCTCTTTCGTTTGCAATATATGCGATGATGGAGACATTATCATGCAGGTGGATGGTATAAAATGTCAGGGCAGCGGTTGCAGCAATTCCAATCACACAAATCAAAGTCAAAAGAATCCAAAATGTCCTTATTTTCATGTCATACCTCACATATGTTGGATTCCAATTGATAGACTGATCAGAAGGATCAAAATCAACGAAATCATGATTACGGCTATAAATATGCCGATGATGGAGAGAACTTTGTATTTCTTTCGTTTTTGGGGATCGGTATTATTTCGTCTGTTTATGAGAAATATCACGGTGAAAGGTATGGAAATCAATGGCAGCAGAAGTAGCTGTGAGATGAATACTGCAACAATGGTTGACGGCACTTCTGATGTTGCATAATACCAGAAGAACAGACTTGCGATATATACGATACAAGTTGCAGCAACTGAAATCTTGAGAGCCTTATTCCATTTCATCTGCTCCGTTTCATCCTGTGCTTTTTTCTTTTTCAACGAAAAATATATAATGTCAAAAATACTATAATTGCATAATGTCGGAAGCAAAATAATCCAGAGAAAATCCAGCATAGCCATTCCTCTTTCCATCATTTGATTTGGTATATTGTATTATATCACACAAGTGTATATTTGACAAGAGCGTTTGAAAAATCTTCATGAATTCTTAAAAAAACTGCACAGTTTTGAAAACTGTGCAGTTTTTCAATCCGATTACTTTTTCATCAGAGCATTGACTTCATCGTATTCTGTGATGACATCTTTGTCAGGAGCTTTCGTGATGAGGGAAACCACAATTATGGTGATGGTTGCAAGGACAAATGCAGGTAACAGTTCGTAAATACCGAACGCACCACCCAGTTTTGAAATGCCAAACTTCCAGACAAATACCATGACACCGCCAACGATCATGCCTGCGAGTGCGCCCCATTTGTTGGAACGTTTCCAGAACAGTGCTGTCAGCATGACAGGACCGAATGTTGCGCCGAAACCAGCCCATGCAAAGGAAACAACGCGGAATACAGAACTATCAGGATTCCAAGCGAGCACAACACCCAGAACGGCAATGACAAGCAAAACTGCTCTTGCGACGAGCATGGAGACCTTCTCAGACATCTTGATTTTGAACACACCCTTGAGCAAATCCTCTGACATACTGGAAGAAGCTGCAAGAAGCTGAGAGTCTGACGTAGACATTGTGCAGGCAAGAATACCTGCAAATACAAGACCTGCAATGATTGCCAGCAAAATATGATTCTCACTCATGAACATGGCGATCTTGATAATAATACGCTCGGAATTTGTGCCGTCAAGAGCTTCAATGGTGCCGTTTGCAGTCAAAGCATTTCCGATGAAACCGATGAAAATTGCAATTGCCATCGAAATAATTACCCATATGGTTGCGATTCTGCGGGATGTCTTAATTTTATTCTGATCTTCCGTTGCCATGAATCGAAGCAACACATGCGGCATACCGAAATAGCCAAGGCCCCAGGCAAGCAGAGATGCAATCGTCAGAAGTGAATATTGATCTGCGCCGTTGGTTGTGACATTGTGAATATTGCTCAGCGAGAAGTAACCTGCGATCGATTTTGCATTGTCAATAACATTATCAAAACCGCCTGCATGACTGACACCGAACAAAACGATCGAAATCAAAGCAAAGGTCATGACAATACTCTGAATCAGGTCGGTGAAGCTGGCTGCAAGAAAACCTCCTGAGCAGGTGTATGCAATGATGACAATCGCACTGAAAATCATTGCTGTGTGATAATCCCAGTTGAACAGTGTTTCAAACAGCTTTCCGCATGCAGAGAAACCTGATGCAGTATATGGCACAAAAAACACAAGAATGATGACGGCAGCAATGCATTTCAAAAGATTATTGCTGTCATGATAACGATTGGAGAAGAATTCGGGAATGGTGAGCGAATTGGTTTTCTGTGTGTAGATGCGGAGACGTTTTGCGACGATAAGCCAGTTCAGATAGGTGCCGATTGCAAGACCGATTGCCGTCCAGCCTGCTTCTGCACCGCCTGTGAGGTATGCTACTCCGGGAAGACCCATCAGCAGCCAACTGCTCATGTCAGATGCTTCTGCACTCATTGCAGCGACCAGTGGTCCCAATTTTCTGCCGCCCAGATAGAAATCACTGACATTCTTGGTTTTTCTGGAATAAAGTATTCCAATCGTCAGCATTCCGAGCAGATACACAATAATCGTTGCCATAATGGCAATAAACGAAGAACTCATTTTTCACATACACCCCTTTTATATTCAAAGAATCAGAATAAGCCTGAAATTTTGCCGTCCGAATCAACGTCGATTTTTTCAGCGGCAGGAACTTTTGGCAATCCGGGCATCGTCATGATATCACCCGTCAAAACAACGATGAATCCTGCGCCCGCAGAAACTTTCACGTTTTTGATGGTTACGGTGAAATGTTCAGGCGCACCGGGAATACTTTTGTCATCTGTAAAGCTATATTGTGTTTTCGCAACACAAATCGGAAGTTTGTCGAAACCGTTGGCTGTCAGCTGATCAATTTGTTTCTGTGCCGCAGGGAGAATATTGATATCGTCACCGCGATAGATTTTTTGCACCACAGTACGAATCTTCTCCTCAATAGAAGCTTCTGTGTCGTAGGAGAAGGTGAAATCGCCCTGTTCCTCCTCACACAGACGCACGACTTCTTTGGCAAGCTCCATGCCGCCTTTGCCGCCTTCCGCCCAAACGGTAGAGAGAACGACATTGACACCGAGATCTTTGCATTTCTGAATAATCAGCTCGATTTCGGCATCCGTATCCGTCGGGAAACGATTGACTGCTACCACAGAGGGCAGTTTATAGACATCTTTGATGTTGGAAACGTGACGCAAAAGATTCGGAATTCCTGCTTCCAATGCGGCAAGGTTTTCTTCGCCGAGCGCCGTTTTGGGCAGACCACCATGCATTTTCAGCGCTCTGACAGTTGCGACAATTACCACAGCAGAAGGCGTCAATCCTGCCATGCGGCATTTGATGTCGAGGAATTTTTCTGCGCCAAGATCGGCACCAAACCCTGCTTCCGTGACAGCATAATCTCCGAGTTTGAGTGCCATTTTTGTTGCAAGCACAGAGTTACATCCGTGTGCGATATTTGCAAAAGGTCCGCCGTGTACGAACGCAGGGGTACCTTCAAGCGTCTGCACCAGATTTGGCTTGAGTGCATCTTTTAGAAGGGCTGCCATAGCACCAACAGCATTCAGCTGTCCGGCGGTGACAGGTTTTTCGTCATATGTATAAGCAACAACGATGCGGGAAAGACGTGCTTTCAAGTCATCAATCGAAGTTGCAAGGCAAAAGACCGCCATGATCTCAGATGCAACAGTAATGTCATAGCCATCCTCCCGCGGAACACCATTGATTCTGCCGCCCAAGCCGGCCGTGACATAGCGAAGCTGACGATCATTCATACCAACGCAGCGCCGCCAAGTGATACGCCGCGGGCCGATATTCAGGGCATTTCCCTGATAGATAT
>JAZLJA010000018.1:0-5456 GCA_045617625.1 Oscillospiraceae bacterium
CACACTTGGTCAGACCGGATGCTGCACGGTGGTGGGGGTTCTTTGCGGAGCTGGAGTCAAAGCCGACGATGAAGCAGCGGGGACCGCTCTTTCCGCCGGGTTCCAGAGCCTTGATGTCGTTGTTGCCGAGGATGTATTCCATCTGACCCTTTGCCCATTCGGTGAAGTAATAATCCTTGTGGCTGGTGTCGTAGTAATCCTTGCCGCCCGTATATTTATCGTAGATGAGCATGCACATCTGAACGGCGGTGTTGTAACGGCAGGAGCCCCAGGTATTGAGCCAGAAGTAACCCTGCGGAGTGATGGTGCCGGGAGAGCCGCTCATATAACCGTTGTAAGCCTTTGCGCACTGACCCCAGAAGCTGATCTCCTCATAGGGGTTCTTGCCTGCGGCTTGCATATATTCGATGGCGAGGTCGGACTGACCGAGCGGGTTTTCCTTTTCGGTATAGGTCTTGCCGGATTTGTAGGTTTCGGAGATGCGTCCCATCAGCAGGCCAACGCCGTTCCAGACGTCGTTCCAGCAGTAGACGTATCCGGGAGGTGCATAGAAATCGTAGACGGGGAGCATATCCTGCAAATAGGTGTCATCTTCGGTGATGAGGTAGAGCCAGCAGGCTGCGAAGCAGTAGTCGTCTTCCCATTTGGTCGAGCCGTAGTAGCCTTTCGGGCCCTGTTCGGTGTCAGCGATCTGCTTGGGGTTTTCGTTGGTGAAGTTATAGAGTGCCTTTGCGTAGTCGAGGCACTTGTCTGCATATGCGGGATCGGTGTCCTTGAAGTTGAGGTAGTTGATCGCAAGGCAGGCAGCAGTCTCAGCGACGTTGCAGGTGGTGGGGTTATCGGCAGTTGCGAACCATGCGGGACGTGCCATCGTATCGTTTTGCGGGAGCTGCCAGTAGGAGTGGTCGATATCGCCGTCGCCCACCTGATAGCAGAACGCCACGACCTTGCCGCTGTCGTCGCGGAAAGTGCATTTCATGAAATAGTCGCAGAAATAGCGGATGATGGTCTCAACGTGGTCAGCCTGTTCGGTCTCGACATAGGCATCGCGGAATTCGTAGTAGCCCCACGAAATGGTCGAACCGGCATAGGCTTCGGGCAAACCGAATTTGACATGGTCGCCTGCGTCGTGGAAGCCGCCCGCGACATCAACGGTGTTGGGTTCGGTTCCTGTTTCGAGGATGCTGTGATATTTCTCGATGAAGCTTGCCGAGAGGTTGCATCCGATGCTTTTGCTGTCGATCGGCTGCAGGGGCACAGCATTGTCATAGGTATGGCAGTTTGCACGCCATGCAAAACGGTTGTTTTCCTCCACCTTGTCGCCGCACATATTGCCGTCGTAGAAGTAGAGCGAATATTGCAGGGCTTTGGCGAAGTTGTCGTAGTCGCCGGGCTCATCGGTGACGAGCGCCGAGGCACTGAACGGAATCGAGCTGAGGGCTGTCAGCGCAGAAAGTGTCACAGCCAGAATCCGTGCAGAACGGTTTTTCAAAAACCGCATGAAAAATCCCTCCTCTTTCTTGTGCGGTATCTTTTTCCGCACGTATAATTGTATTATAGCATAAAGGATTCAAAAAGGCAAGTATTTTCAATGGAATTTCAGCAAAAGAAAGAAAAAACCGCAATTGTTGGCAAGCGGACGATCTGATTTTTTGATGTTTCGGAATGACAATCCAGTGTTTGCGCGGTTTTCAAGGATTCACAGACACAAACAGCGGGTGTGTATTTTTGAGAATAAATCCTGTCGAGCGTGCCAATCGCGCAGATGCTTCATTTTGCGTGCTGCACTGCCAGAGCGGTATTTTTCTGCGGCGGAGAATTTCGTCAGTCATGCAGTTTACGACGCGCTTGCCGAATCCTTTGCCGCGAAAGGCTTCGGCGGTTTCCACACCGATGTCAACATATTCGCGGGAAACGGCAGCCGAAAAGGCGCAGGCGGCAAATTCGCCCTCGTGAAAGACACAGAATCCGAATCCGTGCGCAAGAAACTGCGCCTCCGAATCCCATGAAAACGATGGTACAATGCGTCCGACAAGCAGGTGATAGTTGGAAGCGTCGATCGGTACGATTGCAGGGTCGGCAGGGCAGTATGTGTCCGTTCCGACAAATGAAAATTGGTATTGCTCCTGCTTTTGAACGGAGGGGAGACTTTGGAAAAACGCCGTCCATTCGGAATCGGTTTCCGATTCCAGCGCCAGCCGTCCGTGATGTTCTGCACACAAGGGGCTTTGCATCAGCGCGGCGATTTCGTGCAGAAAGCCGTTGTCAGGCGTTCCTGCGGGGAATCCGAAGCCGCAGTCGTGCCAGAATAGAAAGCTGCGGGGATCGTCGGCACGGTTGGCAAAAATCGCCCCTGACTGTGTTCCTTCCGCGATGGAAAGCGGATAGACCTTGTCGAGCGTGGTGTGCCGAACAGCATCCACCGCACGGGAATATTCAGATTTTGACAGCAGATACATGGAAATACACCTTCTTATTGATTCATCGGAAAAATTGATTTTTCAGCATCCAGAGAATCATGATGTGCACGGGATATATGAGGTAAAACGCGTATTTTGCGATATTGCCGCGAATAAAACCGCGCTTGCCGTTATAGAGACTGATGGGAATGAATGCCACACCTGCCACCCAGTTTCCAAGTGTTCCCCAGCCGGCGGCGGCACGCAGCAGCGGCTGCTGACGCAGTGCGTAGAGCAGCATGATGAAGCAAAAACCTTTGATGCCGTAATCGGCGTGCAAAAGCTGTGAAATGACAAGACAGCAGAAGATGGCAAGAATTTGTCTGCGCGGCTGTTCCTGATACTTCTCATAGAGACAGATGCCGAGAAATCCGAGAAACAGCGTAAAATATACGTTTTGTGTGCGATAAAACAGCTTCCCCGAATGCCAGAGATTCCACGGAATCTCAGAAAGGAATGCAAACAGCAGAAGATTGGTGCCGTATTTTATGCGGTTCCGAGTGTATGTGCAGCCCTCAACGATCAGAAAGCAGTAGATGGGAAACGCAAGTCTGCCGATGAAGCGGCAAATGGTATAGATGCTGAGTTCAAGCCACAGAAAACGCACAGACGGTGTGCAGGCAGCGGGAATCTGACTGAGCAGAATGGCAGCCGTGTGGTCGATGAGCATGGTGACAACGGCAATCAGCTTGAGGGTGCTGCCGCTGATGATCTTCCATTTTTCGGGTATCAATGATTGGCGGGTCTCCATGATGTTCTCCTTTATGAATGAGTGATATGGCACATTTCTGATAGTATTATAGCATATTGCGGCAGGAAAAGCAACGATTTCGATGAAATCGCGCACCACACATCGCGCAGCAGACAAAAAATGGAGGCAAACGAAAATATTTTGAAAAAAGGCTTGATTTTTTTTCAGAAGTATGCTATAATATCATTCGTGACAATCAGTGGTTCGTCCCATTGTCCGTATATTCGGAGATGTATCGAAGTGGTCATAACGAGAACGACTCGAAATCGTTTGGGCGGTAAAACGTCCCGTGGGTTCGAATCCCACCATCTCCGCCATAATGTTGATCCGTTTTGGATTCTCACGAAAAAAGCTCGCATTAGCGAGCTTTTTTCGTACCCTCTCACTGTAATTTTTCAAGGCGATTCCATGGATGACTTTTCGTATTTCGCATGGAAATCGCTGCTTTGAACGCGCGTTTTCATCTTTTCAGAGCAGATTTGAGGACTAATCCTCAGATTTGCTCTTTTTTCGTACTGCTCTGCGCGTAGAACTTTGAGGAGTTTTCTAATTCCATATTGTCGATCATGCCGAATTCATCTGAGGATATAAATACGGCAGCATCCAAATCAATAAACGGCGTTGTCAGCGGCAGAGAATTCAAGGTTTCATGGACGGACTGAAAGTTTATGATATGACTACGGGCAAGTCTATCACCTACAACGTGTCGGAAATCAACGTGGATACCAGATACGCAACGCCGAAAGCGCAGGACATTACGCTTGTAAACGGTAATGCAGATCTGACAGTCACCGCGAATTTCTCGAATGTTCTGAAAAAAGGAAACATTATGTCAAGAAATACATATCAATGATATTTACTTTTTTCTGATAATCTGATATAATATCATCAATGAAGAAATATGCAGTAAGGAGATGGATTTCGTGATTTATCTGACAGGCGATACACACGGTTCATTCAGCCGGATTCAAGATGTCTGCAAGAAATGCAATCCGACGCCCGAAGACGTTGTTGTTATTCTGGGAGATGCAGGCATCAACTATTCAGGAGGCTTTCAGGACCGAGATCTCAAAATACAGATATCTAATCTAAATACGACATTTTTCTGCATTCATGGCAATCACGAAAACCGTCCGCAGAATATCGCATCCTATCAGGAAAAGATATGGCACGGCGGAAGAGTGCTGTACGAAGAAGAATTCCCGAGCATCCTGTTTCCTGTCGATGGTGATATTTTCGATTTGGGCGGCAAAAAATGTATCGTCATCGGCGGTGCATACAGCGTAGATAAATCATGGCGGCTTTATTCAGGTAACAAATGGTTTTGCGATGAACAGCCCACTCCGAAAATCAAGGCGTATGTTGAACAGCAACTTAAAGAACATTCTGTGGATGTCGTCCTGTCGCATACTTGCCCTTCCAAATATATACCGCAAGAATGCTTTTTGTCGGGAATTGATCAGTCTACAGTCGATCGCAGAACGGAAGAATGGCTTGACAAAATCGAAGACACCCTAGATTACAAAGCATGGTATCTCGGGCATTGGCATATCAACAAAAGAATCGATAATCTGCACTTTTTATTCAAAGACGTGGAATCTTTGATTGAATGATGTTACTTCACAGAAATGTGCAATGACTATTCCAAGAATCTAAATGGGATTCTGACAAACTCGATTAAATCGGAAATTCATTGAGTTACAAACAAGAATTTGTGAGGAAAGCTTTATGAATGTGATAATTGAAACAGAAAGACTATTGCTTAGAGAATATACAATGGATGATTTTCAGGCATTATTTGAGATTGTTTCAGATGATGAAACGATGAAGCATTATCCGGCACCATTTGATATAGAACGGACTAGAGGTTGGATAACTTGGAATATCGAGAATTATAACAAGTATGGTTTTGGATTATGGGCAGTAGTTTTGAAGGAAACGAATGAATTAATAGGAGATTGTGGAATTACTATTCAAAATATCGACGGGGAACTTCTTCCGGAGATTGGATACCATATACATAAAAAGTATTGGCGAAAAGGTTATGGGAAAGAGGCTGCGAGGGCTGTAAGAGACTGGGTGTTTATGAATACAGATTATAATGCGATATATTCATATATGAAATATACAAATGTCGGCTCGTATTCAACTGCAATTGCTAATGGGATGAAAAAGGTTAAGGAATATCCTGACCCTAAAAACGAGATATCTTATGCATATTCAATAACAAGAGAGGAATGGCGTAA
>JAZLJA010000019.1:0-10614 GCA_045617625.1 Oscillospiraceae bacterium
CTAAGACCGCTTGGCCTCCGACTTGGGAACAGCAGAAATTCTGCGCTTGCTGTGCCTGAACCATAGAAACCTGCACCGACGATACCTGCATAACCGAAGCAGGCGGTCAGTTTGAGAGTTACAGCAGGCTTGATCAGGAAACGGAATTTGCTGCCTGCGTTGGTGGAATAGGAATACTGGAAACCGCCGGAAATGGATACTCCGGCATTCAAACCGACGTAGATAGGAACGACACAGGGAAGCTGGCATTTGAAGATTTCTCCGGAAGCACCCAGCGTGACGTAGACCTGACCGGTCATGGAGAAGTCGTTGGTGTGCGGATTGGTCGTGCCTTCAAGATATGCCCCGAATGCGACGTATCCTTTGACTTTTCCAAGATTGAATTCTTTGAGTTGTTTCCAAGTCGGGTTTTGTGTCGGCGTGTTACCGTAGTCATCCATACCGGGTGCTGCGCCGTTGACAGAAACAGAGAACGAGTTGTCTGTGCATTTGACGACTGCACCCATGCCTGCCCAAGTCGGGAAACTGATGGTAAGTGCATAGCCGCCGAAAACCACCCAATCCGTCGGAAGTGTAATTGTAGCCGAACCGCCTTCACCAAGCTCCGATTCTACGGCATCAGCGATTGCAGATTCCTGACGGGCCGGGTCCTCAGCAACCAGCAGATGCAGACTCGTGTAGACGGTTTCACCTGTGGGCGTGTAGGTTCTTACACCGACGGAGGTCAGCGGATCAAACTGATAGGTATGGAGGGTGCCGATTTCTGCAAAGCCATCCTCGGCATCTGCACGCCCGATGACATGAGTGCCCTGAACCAGTTCAAATTTGACCGCTTCCTTGCAGCTTCTGACACGAATATTGAATTCCTTGCCGTCATTTTCAGTGATGGTATAGTCGTGCAGCAGAATGTTCGGGCGATAATAAGTATCCGTTGAGATGCTTGCGTAGGTGATCTTGTAATCGTTTACATTAAAATCGCCTCGCATGACGATCGTTTCGGAATGAATGGCACGACTTTGCGGGAAGAAGAAATACGAATCAACATAAGGATCATAGCCTTCTCGTTCAGCACGGACATAGAAGGATTGTTCACTGGACTGACGCGGTGCGATAAATCTGCCGCGTTCATCCGCAGTGCCTTGTGCAACGTAGATCTTATTGCCGCTTTCGTCGTAGGAATAGACGGAGATTTCGGCATTTGGAACTGACTGTCCGTTATGATTTCTTACAACAAAGAGGAAATCCTTGTCACGGTCAAAATCCAGTCCGTAGTAAAGATCATTGACATTGACCAGACTGACGGGAGCAATGTTGACAGTCACATTTTTGCCGCCGCTGACGCTGGTTTTCAGTGTATCACGAAGTGCATAGAGAGGCTTGAAATTATTGTTTCTGTTGAAGCCGTAGATACTGTAAACAAGACTGAATGTTTCGCCTGGATTCAATGTTTCTCGCGTGTTTGTGAGTTCATCCAGCACTTTGATGACCCCGTTTGTGCCGGTCAGGCGAGACTGGATCAGTTTGACGTCGCCGTTATCTGTGTATTTGCCAAGCACTTCACAGACGGTTTCACCGATTTGACCTTGGACTTCGTATACAGGCACCGAAGAAACGTTCTTCATGGCAATCTCGACGAGCAGGCGATTGCTTGATATAGTCGGGTTAAGGTTGACATTGATCTTGAGTGCTGCAGAGCCGTTGACATGAATTGTCTGATCAGCGGTGAATGTTTGCGAAATATTGGTGTTGAACGGCATAAGCGTTGCGTTGAAGTTTGCAGAGATGGGATAATCACCATTGGAATCGCCGCGGAGGATCCAGTTGATTTCCTGAGAGGAACCGCCTGCAATGGTCGGAATGGTGGTGGTTCTTGTTGCTGAGCCGACAGCGTTTTCCATGAGTGTCATGCCGCTTGGAACATTGAGCGTGACAGAACCATTGGAAAGCGTATATTGTGTGTCGGCGTTGTTCATGATGATCATTTTGACGTTGAAGAATTCCTTGAGCATCTTCACTTCTGTCGGAATCTGCATAAGAACGATTGCGTCGATTTCTTTTCTCTCGTTGGTGTGAACAGAGTGAACTTCATAACCTTGATTGCGCATCTCGTCAGGAAGATAGTAGATATTCACATCGGGGTCATAGTATAAATGCAGATTGGAAGAAGTTTTGTCTTCTTTGGATTGATATGTGAGACTGACGTTGATCTTCACAACATTGATGTTTGCAGGGTCGGAGACATTGATGCCGGCAGCTTTGATTTCATCCAATGTCATGCGCTGGATTTCAAATGTTGCGTCTACAAGCTGCTGACATACCACAGAGAAATCAACATTGTTATTTGCACCGCTGTACAGCGTCACGGTTTTTGTAGCAGGAAGGAAGCCGTTTCCGAATACACCGATTTCATGGTCGCCTGCGGTTGCCATGAATGTTACTTTACCATTGGCGTCGGTGATATACTCGGTTTGGTCATCATTGCCTACATTAAAATAGACAGTTGCACCGACTGCGGCATTGCCTTCAGTGGTTTTGACGGTTACAGTAACTTGTGCAAGCTGGGAAGCTTCTTCAACAGTTACAGTCACTTCCATGCTTGCAGATGCACCATCGGCATTCTGGCAGGTCAGTGTTACGGTGTAAATGCCTGCTTTGGCGTAGGTGTGTTCAAATTTCGCCGCCGATGCTTTGGATGCGGAATCGGTGCTGCCATCGCCGTAATCAAGGACAAGCGAGGTGAGTTCATCGGCATTGGTGCTGCCGGTTGCATCATAGAGATATGCGGCACCAAGTTTTTGTGCGGCATCGTAGATAAGATGCGGCTTGGGAATCGACTGCACTTTCATCGGTTCCGTGGATTCTGTTGTGATATTTCCTGATTTTTTGAATGCTTCCAGACGGTAGGTGTATGTACCGCTGGTTTCAAGTCTGGTGTCTTCATAGGAATACGTCGTTTGGTCTGCTTTCGGAATAAACGACGTTAAAGCAAAGAACTGACCGTCATTGACCTGACGATACAGAATAAAGCGAGTGACATCTGTCAGGACAGGGCATTCCCATGAAATAGAAACATTGGTGTCAGTGCGTTTGGCGTTCAGATTCAGAATTTCTGCTTTGCTGTTGTCCACAGCAAAGGTTTGTTCAGAAGCTTTGCTGGAATTCTTGGCTTTGTCAGTTGCAACAGCACGTACCGTGACGGTTTTTGCCTGATATACAGATTCAGGCAGTTCTGCTGTCAGGAGGATTTGTTTGTGGTCGGTAGAAATTTCGGTTTTTCCCGTGAGCGCAGTCCATTTGTCCGAACCATCCACAGCGAAGGTTAGTGCAATCTCGTTCAGATAGGATTCATCGACAGCCAAAACCTGAATGGTGTGACATTTCTCACAGACGATCTTGGCTTCAGAGAGGTAAAGGTTTTTGATGACAGGAGCAGTTTCATCGGCTGCAAAGCGAATGGTGACGGGATCACAGAATTTTCCGAGGTTTCCTGCTGTGTCATATGTTGCAATGCGGAAGACGTAGACAGTGTCAGGTGCAGCGGATTTGAAAGTGTAATTGGGAACTTTTAAGCCGTCAACGAGGTTTTGATACCCGTTTTCAGCACTGCCGACGGCGTAATCGATGCGGTAGCTGATGACATCAGTATCTGAGGGGGGCATCCATGCAAGGGAAATGCCGTTTGCGGTACTCTGGATATTGATATCCGTGACAACGCCGGGTGCCGTGCTGTCGGCAATGACCTCAGCGATTTGGGCTTCTTCTGCATCACCGATATTTCCGTATTGGTCTTCAGCGAATGCACGCACATAAACCGTACCGTCTTTGAGTTTGGTAGGAACAAACGATACCACCCGATTGGAAGATGAATATGTTGTCCATACTTTCTTGTCTTGTGAAATCTGTACGCTGTAGAGAGTGATTTTGGCAGTATCGGTTGCTGTCAGTGTGACATTGAACTGTGCATTGTTCCGAATAAATCCGGGAAGATTCATTGCAGTGATGACAGGTGCCTCGGTGTCCTCGTGCGTCGAGAACTGAAAACTTTCTGAAGCTTCACCGACGTTGCCTGTCTGATCAACCGCTGAAACGGTTACAGTATAGTCGGTGTCTGCGGTCAGACCAGTCAGATTTATGCCGAGTTTATCATTGACCGTGTAGGAGCGTGTGGTATTGTTGGCGGTCAATGCAATGGAGAAGTGAGAAAAGTCTTCATCTGCAACATCATCCCATGCAAGCGTGGCTTGTGTCGGATATAGTGCCTCAAGGCGAATGTTTTTGACTTGTTCGGGTGCGGTGTTGTCAAATGCAATCGAGATTACATTGGTATCAGCACTTTGATTGCCGGCTTTGTCATATGCCTTTGCCTGAAGCTGATAGATCCCGTCGGGATATGCTGTGGTGTCAAGAGAGAAGTTGTCGTTATCCGCAAGAGATGTGAAGATTTCATCCCAGGTTTTGCCTTCATCAGCTGAAATTAGGCAGGCGATGCGGTCAAGAACGCTGTTATCTGTTGCGCCGATGCTGATGATGACAGATCCTTTGACACGTTTCCCGGATGTTGGGGTAAACAGCGTTATTTCAGGAATGACTGAATCCTTGTCAGGCTGCACCACTTCGAGATTGCTTTGTTCACTTTCAAGCCCGAAACTGTTGACCGCTGTGACCGTATAGGTGTATTTCTTCGCAGCGTTCAGTTTTGTATCGGTATAATTGAGTGTGGCGCGGTCTTCAATCGTGTGAATGCACGTAAAGATTTTTTCGTCCTCCGCCTTGCGATAAATGCGGTAGGATGTGACATTGGCTTCGGGGGCAATCTGCCATGTCAGTGTAGCACTTTCGCAGCCTGCATAAGAGGTGAGTGTGAGCGGCGCAGGTACGTTGTTCAGCACATGCATTGTGAGTGTATAGCTGTCTGTAGCCCCGTCGATGTCAGTGACTGTGACTGAAACAGGGTACTCGCCGGATTCCAGTTTTTCGATGTTCAAATGATGCGAAATATCGTCAGCACTGACTGCATCGTATTTTACCGAATCGGTGAGTTTTTCTTTACCGTTTGTAATTTCGGTTTTCAGTTCAGAAAGCAATGTTTTCTGTGCCATTTTGATATGCAGATCACTGGTGGTATATGCAACTGAATCCGCATCAAAAGCGGCAACTTCGATTTTCGGCGATGCCGGAGAAACCGTGATCGGGAGTGAATCATCGGTCTCTGTTCCGGTTTCATCTTTTGCACGTACTGTGTAGGTGTATTCCTTCTCAGCTTCAAGTTTGCTGTCGATATAAAATGTTTCGACGGTTTCGGCAATCTGTTTACCATCGCGATATACGACATACTCTGAAATCGGTGCATTCGAGAACGGGATATCCCATGTCAGTTTTGCAGATGCGGCAGCGAAACCGTTACTTTGCAGAGAAACAGGCGCAAAAGTGTCATGAACGACAAGTGTTGCACAAGGGATATCTGCGGTATAATAATCGAGATTCGTGTTGAACACATTGGCACCATCCACGGCGATCGGATATTCACCGGCCTTGGTGGTCTTGAATTTTACCGTTGCGATTTTGCCGCGGTACAAATCAAGATCTGAAGCAATTCCGTAGATACGAATGGCATTATCTTCCACGACGAATCTGCCTGTTCCGGTGCATTCGGCAGAATCGGGTACAACACCTTTGGGCGCATGAAGGACAATATCATAGGCACGGATATCCTTTGTCCAGTCCACAATGGATAAGTCAAGAGTGGCAGTGTTCCCTTGAAAGCAGGCACTGTCCGAAAGTGAAAGGGTGAGGGTTTCCTCACTGCGATTGCCTTCGTTGGCAGGGAGCGATTTGATTTCTTTGTTCAGGTATTGAGTCATTGCCAGTGCATCTGCGGCATCAACAACGCCATTTAGGTTGGCATCGTATTTGTCATAGCCATCTGCCGACAGGATGGACAGAGCAGTAGTGCCAAGGAGATCCAGAACAGCGTCTTTGTCCTTGACGTCCACAACACCATCTTCGTTGATGTCTGCTTGAAACACAGCACGTTCTTCAGCGGCACTTACAAGTTCCGGCGGGATATACGTCCCTATGAGTGCGATTGCTGTGAATGCACAGACTGTTTTGAGGAGCATTCGGTTCATATAGGCATCCTTTCATGATGAAATTTGGTTTAGAGAACCATTCTCTATTATAACACAGAATGCTGTGAATGTCAATGTGAACAAATTGTGAACAGGAAAGATTTTTTGTTGAAGCCGTTGCATTTTCATTGGATATATGCTATAATATACAAGAATGTATCATGAAATGGAGGAAATTTTCTTGGCGAACCAAAACATTCGCAATTTTTGTATCATTGCGCATATTGACCACGGCAAATCCACGCTGGCAGACCGTATCCTTGAGAAAACATGCGCTGTGGCTGTCCGTGACATGGAAGAACAGCTCCTTGACAACATGGACATCGAACGTGAACGCGGCATCACGATCAAAGCTCGTGCAGTTGCGCTTGATTATACTGCCAAAGACGGAGAAACGTATCGTTTTCATCTGATCGACACCCCTGGTCATGTGGATTTTAACTATGAGGTGAGCCGTTCTCTTGCAGCTTGTGAGGGTGCGATTCTGATTGTTGACGCATCGCAGGGAATTGAGGCGCAGACCCTTGCCAATACCTATCTTGCTGTTGAGGCAGATCTGGAGCTTCTGCCTGTGATCAATAAAATTGACCTGCCCTCTGCGGAACCTGAACGAGTGGCATCTGAAGTGGAATCCGTTATCGGCATTCCTTGTATGGATGCACCTCGTATATCTGCGAAAATGGGCACCAACATTGAGGAGGTGCTTGAACGTATCGTCACAGATGTCCCAGCACCGCAAGGCGACGAATCTGCGCCGCTCCAAGCTTTGATTTTCGATAGTGTCTATGATCCTTATAAAGGTGTCGTGATCTATGTACGAGTCAAGGAGGGAACTGTCAAAGTCGGCGATCGTATCCGACTGATGGCGACAGGAGCGGAGTTTTCGATTGTGGAAGCGGGTGTGATGAGTGCAACGGAGCATATCAATCGTGGTGTGCTGACGGCAGGTGAGGTCGGATATCTGACAGCATCCATCAAAAGCATCGGTGATACGCGCGTTGGTGATACGGTCACGTTGGCAGATAATCCTTGTGCGGAGGCACTGCCGGGATATCGAAAAGTCAGCCCGATGGTTTTTTCAGGTATTTATCCCGCTGATGGTGCGCACTATAATGATTTGCGTGAGGCACTCGAAAAGCTTCAGCTCAATGATGCCGCGCTGACGTTTGAACCGGAAACATCCATTGCGCTTGGTTTCGGTTTTCGATGCGGATTTTTGGGACTTCTTCATATGGAGATCATACAGGAACGTCTTGAACGTGAATATGATCTTGATCTGGTTACGACCGCACCCTCTGTTATCTATCGTGTTACGCTGACAAACGGCGAGGTGCTGATGATCGATAACCCTTCCAATTATCCCAATCCTGCAAATATTGCTGATGCAGAAGAACCCATTGTCAAAGCCGATATTCTTGCACCGAAAGAGTATGTGGGCGGCATTATGGATCTGTGTCAGGAGCGCCGCGGTGTATTCAAGGATATGCAGTATATTGACGACAACCGTGTGAATCTTCATTATACACTGCCGCTCAACGAAATTATCTATGATTTCTTCGATGCATTGAAATCCCGTACCAGAGGGTACGCTTCTCTGGATTATGAACTGGCGGGATATGAATCTTCAAAGCTTGTCAAGCTTGATTTCATGCTGAATGGCGATGTGGTGGATGCTCTTTCGTTTATTGTTCATTCGGATAAAGCTTATCCGAGAGCACGTAAGATTGCCGAAAAGCTGAAAGAGAATATTCCGCGGCAGTTGTTTGAAGTTCCGATTCAGGCAGCGATCGGCGGAAAGATCATTGCACGCGAAACCGTCAAAGCAATGCGTAAGGATGTTCTTGCAAAATGTTACGGCGGTGATATTACCCGTAAGAAGAAACTTCTCGAAAAGCAAAAAGAGGGCAAAAAACGTATGAGACAGCTTGGCACGGTGGAAGTACCGTCGGAGGCATTTATGGCAGTTTTGAAGTTCGATGAATAAGGAGAAACAAATGAAATTTACTTGTGCGCACTGCGGTGAGAAAACATATTCGCCGCTTTTGAAGGGCAGGGCAGGAGGCATGTCATCCTCAGGGGCACATTGCCCTTCCTGCGGTGGAAGATGCGTGAACGGCAAACTGAATCTGATCGTCAATTCTATCACTACAGGAATTGCTTGTATCATGGTGTTTGTCACGTATTTTCTGCATGAAACCAAGACGGACCTGCTCTTGTTCGCAGTCCTGCCGATTCTCATCTCCCTTGCTTTTAATTTTGTGTTCAATATGTTTGTGGGAGATTTGATTCCTGCAATCAAACAGGAATGATGACCGGGCTCTATATTCACGTTCCGTTTTGTGCAAGAAAATGTCCGTACTGTGATTTCTATTCCTGTTCCTATACAAAAATTGCGGCAGATGCTTATGTGAAAGCAGTCTGCCGCAATTTGGATGCCCTGCCGTCAGGGCTTGATGTGGATACAGTCTATTTTGGAGGCGGTACACCATCTCTCCTGCCGACGGATGATATAGCAGAAATTCTGGATACTGCAGCCAAACGGGTTCATTTATGCGAGCCTGAAATCACACTGGAAGCAAATCCACGAACCATGACGTGGGATCGTCTTTCAGCGTGGCGGCAGGCGGGTGTCAACCGATTGTCGGTTGGGGTGCAGTCATTTTCCGATGAATTGTTGACCCAACTGGGCAGAAATCATTCTGCACGGCAAGGGCGTGAAGCGGTTGAACTCGCAGCAGAGGTCGGCTTTTCCAATTTGTCATTGGATTTGATGATCGGACTTGAAAAGCAGGATGCAGCAGTGACGGAGATGGAATTACTCCATGCATTGGAGCTTCCTATTAAGCATATTTCGGTCTATTTGCTGAAAATTGAAGATGGTACGCCATTTTCAGTTAAGTCTCCAAATTTGCTTGATGATGATGCTATGGCGGAACGTTATATGCAAATACATGAGACTTTGACTGCGGCAGGCTTTCGTCATTATGAAATCTCCAATTATGCTCAGAGCGGTTTTGAAAGCCGACATAATAGCAAGTATTGGCGATGCGAACCATACTATGGAATCGGACCTGCCGCACATTCGTGTTTCGATGGAAAACGTTTTGCCGTGCCGCGGGATTTAACACTGTTCTGTCAAAGTGCCGTGCAGCCAAAGGATATAACGGATGACGCCCCATGCGGAAACGCAGAACGAATCATGCTTGGAACGCGTCTTGCGGAGGGTATTTGTCTTTCGGATTATCCTTCTGTACGGGATATGCTGCTTCATAATGCATCTTCTTTGATGCCGAAATATCTATACTGTAACGATGGCTGGCTTCGGATGACGGCTACAGGATGGCTTGTGTCGAATGCTGTGTTAGTGAAACTTTTGGACGGCATTCTCTGAATGTATTTTATGGATTTAATTCGTGTTATAATGTCATAAGAAAGGAACGAGAATAATGTTTGATCTTAAGAAAGAAACCTTCAAGAAAAATCTGTTCTTGGCACTTCAAATTGTATTTGCTGTGCTGATGTTTGTTTGCTGCGGCTTGCTTTGGTTTGACGTTCTCTCGAACGCAGGTATTATTGTTGTTTTGATGTTGTTCAGTTTGATCTGTGGAGGTCTTTCGCGAAACAGCAAAAAAGCAATTGAAGAAAATTCTGACGAAAAAACGAAGGAAAACCAAGAGGGCATCTCTAAAAACCCATTTTGAGTAAGAAAATGCAGATAGGTACAGTATTGGGACAGATTCAAAGAATAAGAAGTGGTATGCCAAAACTTTAAGTGATGGCAGTCAGGTATGGGTTTCCGTTTACAATACAATAATCAGCGATGCAGGATTAAACACTTCACCAAGACAGTTTGATCCTGATAGCGGATTGAACAATAATCCAAAGAAAAATGGTTCATGGAGGAAAAAGAAATGACAAAGAAACTTCGGATATGCGGAAATCACAGATGAAATCGAATTCAACTGATAACACAGCCGAGCGCGGCGGCTAAACCGCGCAGAAAGGATAAAAGGTGAATGATTATGAAGACGATCAAAGAAATCCGTCAGGAGACAGGAATATCTCAAACCGATTTCGGGAAATTCTGCTGCGGAATACCGATGCGAACAATTCAAAATTGGGAATCGGGCGAAAGAAAATGTCCCGAATACGTCTTGAAGTTAATCGAATACAAGGTTCAGAAAGAGCGCGGCTGAAATATGCCGCGTTTTTTCATGTCATAATTCGTGTCATAATTTTGCCGCAAGATGTGGCGTAATTCGGAAATATCAATCATAATTACGACACGCGCAAATAAAGAAAAACCGCGCATACACGGCACAAAGTCGCATATACGCGGTTTTCTGTGTGGCTAAAAACGCTTATTTTGATACAATGCACCCTCTGGAGGCTCAATCCCGAATTTTGTGTAAACGCAAAACAGTGTATATTGAAAGCATAGATTGATTATGATGAGACCGGCAGATGCGATGTCGGTCTTATCTGC
>JAZLJA010000020.1:0-61033 GCA_045617625.1 Oscillospiraceae bacterium
AGTAATGAATTTGTTGACCGTCTGTCAAGTCAATACGGTGTGACAAACGGTGATATTTCGCTTGTATCTTCGCTTGCAAAACGAATGACCGATAATTTTTACGGCGGAAGCACCGAAAATGTCATTGATGCGATATCATCGGCTATCTCGGATACCGCATCAAAAGTGACGGCAAATGTAGTCACACCTGTACAAAGCGATTCCGATACAAAAAGAAAAAAATCTTCCGTAAAGAAGATCGGCAGAGATACAAAAATCGACAGGATACTGATTGGAAAAATAACCGCATTTCCCGTCATGGCACTACTGCTTTTTGCTATCCTTTGGATAACCGTAAAGGGTGCGAATTATCCGTCCGAGCTGCTCTCAAAATTCTTCACATGGCTTGAAAAAATATGCAGTACCGGTTTGACAGATGTAGGTGCACCGAACGTCCTTAGGGGACTTATCTGCGAAGGTGTGATACGTGTTGTCGGGTGGGTAGTCGCCGTAATGCTTCCGCCTATGGCGATTTTCTTCCCGCTGTTCACCATTCTGGAGGATGCAGGCATTTTGCCGCGCATCGCGTTCAATACCGACCACTGTTTCGCCGCCTGTAATGCGTGCGGAAAGCAATCGTTGACAATGGCGATGGGGTTCGGCTGCAATGCCGTTGGCGTGACGGAATGCCGCATTATTGAAAGTCCGCGCGAACGGCTGATCGCCGTACTGACCAATTCGTTTGTGCCATGCAACGGCAGATTTCCGTCGCTGCTTGCGATTGCGTCGATTTTTTTCGCAAGGGGACGTTTTTCGTCGGTCAAAGCAGCAGGCATCCTCACGCTGTTGATTTGCTTTGCGATTATCATGACACTGGCGGTTTCGTGGGTGTTGGGACGCACGATTCTGCGGGGCGAACCATCCTCCTTCGTGCTGGAAATGCCGCCTTATCGCCGTCCGCAGATTGGCCGTGTGATCGTTCATTCCCTGCTGGAGCGCACGATTTTCGTTGTGGGCAGGGCAGTTTTGATTGCTGCACCGATCAGCCTGCTCATCTGGTGTTTGGCAAATATCGTGACAAATGGGGAGCCGCTGCTGATGATCGCTGCGCAGATGCTTTCGGGCATCGGCAAAGCGATGGGAATGGACGGCACTACGATTCTTGCGTTTCTGCTTGGATTTCCTGCGAATGAAATCGTGCTGCCCGTTGCATTCACCGCGTATATGGGCGCAGGGCGGCTCACGGATTACGGCAATTTACAGGTACTTGCCGATATCCTGACCGAACATGGCTGGACGATCTGGACAGCACTCAGTTATCTCGTATTTACGTTGTTTCACTATCCATGCGGAACAACTTTGCTCACGATACGGCGTGAAACGGGCAGTTGGAAATGGACGATGGCGGCGTTTCTGATTCCCACGCTGATTGGAGTATCGCTTTGTATGCTGCTGCACATGATTTGCCTTCTGATGACATAAAACAGCGGTGCTGCTCGATTTTCATGCTTATCGAGCAGCACCGTTTTCATGATTGTCAGGTTGTTTTGCGCGAATCTCCTCAGCGATTGCGGCAAGCTTTTGCAGCCGATGATGCACACCGGAACGTGAGATCGGCGGGTCAAGCATGGCACCCAGATCACGCAGGGTCGCCTCTGGGGATTCCAGCCGAATGGCAGCGATTGTCCGCAAATTCTCGGGCAAATCGGCAAGCCCGACGGTATCCGCGATGAGTTGAATGTCGGCGATCTGTGATTCACCCGCCGCGATTGTTTTTTCAATGTTCGCCAGATCGCAGTTGGTGCGTCGGTTTGTCTGACTGCGAAAGCTTTTGTAGACCTGCGCTTCGACGAATTCCAGCGCGGCGTTCTGCGCCGAAAAATAGGTGAGCGCGTCACTGATTTGCTCATTTTGTTTGAGATAGAGGATGAAATCCTGTTTGCGCGTGGTGGTTTTTGCAGCGATGCCTTTCTCTGCCAGCAGCAGCGACACCATACTGCAAAGGTTTTCCGTCGGCAGCGCGACTTCCAGATGATAGTCTTTGCTTGGGTCACTGACACTGCCGCCTGTCACGAAAATGCCTGCGAGAAAGAATGGGTAATCGTCGGGTTTCAGCAGTGAAAAATCGGCATCGCGTTTTGCAATGTCGATTTGAAAAGTGCGCAGCATCGCTGCAATCATGGATTTATCTTCACAGGAAAAAATCCATTGCGGCAGACGGTTTGCGCGGGTGCGGAATTCGGTGTCAAACAGAGCTTTCGGGCAGACTGTGTGCAGGGCAGCGGTCAGGAGATTTGCAAATGCCTCACACTCGGTTTGCAGCACGATGCGATTGGTATAAAGCTGCCGTGCAGTGAGCAATGCACCATACAAAAACGCGTATTGACGTGATTTTGTATTCACATTGCCGCAGATCTCCGTTTTGGTTTTGTTGGCAAAGGATACCATACGGCAGCCTCCTTTCGCCCGATGCGGGCTTATTTTTCCTTTTTATAGTCGCGGTGCTGTGTGACGATCGGATATCCTTTTTCGCGCAGATGCGCAGAAACCAGTTCGGCAAATGTGACAGAGCGATGTTTGCCGCCCGTGCATCCGAAGCCGACGACAAGCTGCGTGCGCCCCTCCTGAATATAGAGTGGTATCAGAAATTCCAGAAGATTCGTGATTTTGTCGAAATATGCGCGTGATGAATCTGCGTTCATGACGTAATCCTGCACGCAGGTCTCAGTGCCCGTATGATGCCGCAGGTCGGGGTCGTAGTAGGGGTTTGGCAGACAGCGCATATCGAACACCAGATCGGTTTCCATCGGCGCACCGTATTTGAATCCGAAACTCATCACCTGAATCATCATTACATCGGTGAGATGATCGGAAAACTGCGCTTTTACTTGCTCTTTGAGCTGCGCATTGGAGAGCAGCGAGGTATCGAGAATGCTGTCGGCAGCGGCACGGATCGACTGCAAATGGTCGCTTTCGTAGGCGATTGCGCGGGAGAGGTCGCCCTCAAATCGTGCCGCGAGGGGATGCAGCCGTCGTGCGGTGCGAAACCGATTCAGCAGCACGGGCTCAGAAGCCTCCAGACAAAGCATCTTGCAGCGCACATCGTTGCGCAGTTCTTTTTTCAGCGCACGATAGCATTCAGCCAGTTCGCCGTATCGTTCACACGAGCGGATATCAATGACCATTGCAACGCGGGAAAGCTTGCCGCCTTTTTCGAGGCAATGCGAGACAAATGTCCGCAAAATCGAGAGTGGCAGATTGTCGACAGCGTAATAGCCGATATCCTCCAGTGCATTCAGCACGCAGGATTTGCCTGCGCCTGCCATGCCCGTGACCAGTAACAGTTCCATCATAGCATTGAAATTCCTTTGCAAAGAGATTACGATTATCCGTGCAGATGAGCGTTTTTGAAGAATACCACGCGGAAGAAAACATACAGCAGTGCGGCTGAGATCGGCAGCGTTGCGAGAAACCGGGTCAACGCCCTGCGAAACAGCGGCTTGCTGCTATATTGATTCGGGTGTTCACGGTCAAACCAGACATCAGTTTCCATGCCGCGTTCCATTGCGGCGGCGGGGTAGTCCGGTATTGTGAAAAATCCGAAATTTGCTTGATATTTAAGCGTGCATTTGCCCTTATGCGCTCCGCCGAGGTTGATTCTTGTGGCGGTGGCATTTGTGCGTGTGCCGTGCCGTAAAATATGAGCCCTGCGAAGCGTGAGCAGCAGCAGAGGCAGAGATATCACGACGGCAAGGACTGCGCAGAGTATCGCAACTGCTGAGAAAATCTCGTAGGACATAATGGTGCGCACGATGAAGATCCCCTCAGTCGCCCATAGAAAAATGCGGATGCGTTTTGCCTGTTCCACGCCGTATGTGTATAGAAATGAGTTTGTCGAAAAGAACGTCACGGCGATGATTGCGGCGGAAAGCACCACATAGGCGATGATCATCAGCGTCAGCATAGGATCTCAGGCTCCAGTTCGAGGATAAATCCTGTTTCCGATTTGACTTTTTCACGCACCTGCTGACAAAGCGACATCACATCGCCAAAGGACGCTCCGCCGCGGTTGATGACAAATCCCGCATGCTTTTCGCTGACCTGTGCGCCGCCGACAGTCAGCCCTTTGAGGCCGCATTCGTCGATCAGCTTGGAGGCATAACTGCCCTCAGGACGCTTGAATGTACTGCCTGCGCTTGGAAATTCCAGTGGCTGCTTCGATTTTCTTCTGCCCATGAGGTCATCCATTTTGGCTTGGATGGCATCGGGATCGCCCGATTGCAGCTGATATTGCGCACGGAGAATGACCCAGTCGGGATGCTCCATGAAAATGCTGTGCCGATAGGAAAGCTTCAGTTCGTCGGCAGAAAGTTTTGAAAATACGCCTTTTTCGTTGAGATAATCCACTGAATGCACCACTTGCGACATTTCGCCGTCGTAGGCACCTGCGTTCATGAAAATCGCGCCGCCGATGGAGCCCGGGATGCCGTAAGCAAATTCAAGCCCTGTGAGACTTGCTTCGCGGGCGGCGAGGCAAATGCTTTTGATTGACGCGCCCGCGCCTGCCGTGAGGATGCCGTTCGGTGCATCGCAGGTGACATCGGTAAAATCGCCGTCCAGCACCAGCACCACGCCGTCGTAGCCTTCATCGGGGACAAGCAGATTGCAGCCTTTTCCGATGATGCGGCATTTGATTTGATTCTCTCGTAGATACGTTAATATCGCGGCACAGGCAAACGCAGTTGTGACAGTGATGAACGCCTTGCAAGGTCCGCCGATATGAAAACTCGTGTGAGCGGACATCGGTTCGTTTTCCACGCAGGCGCATTGATTTTGCGCGCACAGTTCGCGCAGGGTATCAAAATTCATGACTTTGTCCCTTTCATTGTTCTTATTCTGTTTCTGTGAATTGGATGCCGCGTTTTTCAGCCGCCATTTCCATAATGCGGTCGGCATCCAGACTGTAGATCAGATCGTGCGGGAAGTCCAGCTCCTGCAAAAGCTGTGCAGCAAGCGGGATTTTTCCCACCAGTTCATGAAAATGCGCATCGGTGTTGACGACGATCGGCACCGCGTATTTTTTACAAAGCCCGTAGAAATCGGGGGCATTTTTGAGGGCATCGGGCTTCCAGCGCAGGGAGCTTTCGTTGAGTTCGATGAGCTTTCCCGTTTCCTTGCATGCTTTCACGACTTTTTCGTAGTCGCAGGGGAAAAAGGCGGTCGTGGGATGTCCGATGACATCGACAGCAGGGTTTTCGCACACCTTGCAGTAGCCCTGTGTGACCAGTTCCGATCTGCGCTCGAATTTTACGCAGTCCTTGTGGTAGGATGCGATGACCCATTCGCAGAAGGGGAGTTCCTTATCGCCCATATCGAGGGTACCGTTTTCATCAGTGATGTTGGCTTCCACGCCTTTCAAAAGCCAGACACCGCGCAGTTTGCGGGGCAGGATCTTGTAATTGTGGAAGTGCCAGACATGGGGTGCATCGGGGGCGGCGGGACCGTGGTCGGTGGTGGCAAGCAGGCGGATGCCTGCGTCGGCTGCACCCTGTGCCATTTCGGTGAGGGTCGAATAGCCGTGGGTGGAAGCAATGGTGTGGGTATGTAAGTCAGCTTGCAACTGCAAAAGAATCACTCCAAATTCATCAGAAAGAGTCGAAATCGTGGACGGTTTCGGTGGGGGAATCAGGCACATCCATGCCCAGACGCTTCATCAGCTCCTGTGCACCGTTGTAGCCCATTTTCTTCTGGCGGTTGTTCATGGCGGCAACCTCCATGATGACTGCGAGGTTACGGCCCGGCTTGACAGGAATCGTCATGGACGGGATCTTGACGTCCAGAATGTTTGCATAGTCGGTATCGACACCCATGCGGTCGTAAACCTTGCCGTTCTCCCAAGGTTCCAGCTGGATGATCATATTGATCTCCTGCTGCATTTTGACGGCGCCCATACCGAACAGTCTGCGGACATTGATGATGCCGATGCCGCGCAGTTCGAGGAAGTGACGGATGTTGTCGGGTGCGGTGCCGACGAGGCTTTTGTTCGAGACTTTGCGGATCTCCACCGCATCATCGGCGACGAGACGGTGACCACGCTTGACAAGCTCGATGGCGGCTTCACTTTTGCCGACGCCGCTTTCACCGGTGATGAGAATGCCTTCGCCGTAAATATCAATCAGCACGCCGTGACGCGTGACACGCGGTGCAAGGTGCAGATTGAGGAACGACAGCAGACTGGATGTGAAATGGGAGGTGGATTCTTCCGTGCGGAGGATCGGGATCGCATATTCCTCGGCAAGGGTGAGCATCTCGTTGAAGTACGGCTGATTGCGCGTGATGCACAGTGCCTTGATACGCTCTTTGAACAGACGCTCGATGCGGTCGTGGCGTTCACGTTCGGAAAGGGAGGAAAGGTAAGAAAACTCCATTTTTCCGATGATCTGGATGCGTTCCGGATTGAAGTACTCGTAGAATCCCATGAGCTGCAAGCCGGGGCGGGTGATGTCATTTTCCGAGACAAGGACCTCGGAGAGGTCAGTGGGGGTATAAAGCACCTCCAGCTTGAACTCGTCGGTCAGTTTTTGCAGGGATACTGTAAATTTCTGGTCAGCCATATGAAAAACCTCCTTGATTGTGAGATAGATTCTGCTATCTTCTATCATACCACAAATTGCCGATACTTGCAAGCGTTTTTTGCAAAATTGCGGAGAAAATCCCACTTTGCACGACAAAATGCCGCAGACCACGATAAAGGTTTCATGCACGGTGCGGTCGCGGGGTGATGCTGCATCAAAGAAAGCTTGACAGCAAGCGTGCCGCGTGGTATGATAGGAGATGTAAAACTGAATTCCTGAAAGGAGTTTTTGAAGTGAAAAAAGCGATCCTATTCGATTTGGACGGGACGCTCTGGGATTCCTCCGCGGAATGCACCGAGGCATGGAATGACGCGATTCGCACGCAAACGAACCGCACCGAGCAGTTCACCGTTGATGATATGCACGGATTTATGGGGAAAACGATGGAGGTCATCGCGGCACTGATGTTTCCGTCGCTGCCGCAGGATGAACAGATTCGTCTCATCAGACTTTGCACGGAATGGGAGCATGAATATCTGCGCGACCATCACCCGACGCTCTATCCGAATGAACAGTCGATTCTTGCAGCACTTGCTGAAAAATACGTGCTTGGTGTGGTGAGCAACTGTCAGGACGGCTATATTCAGCTATATCTGGAACAATGCGGGTTTTCGTCGCTGTTTCGTGACTTTGAATGCGCAGGACGCACGGGAAAATCCAAGGGGCAGAACATTCGTCTGGTCATGGAGCGTCAAGGTGTCTCGGAGTGCATTTATGTCGGTGACACGCAGGGCGACTGTGATGCGGCACGCGAGGCGGGGGTGAAGTTCATTCACGCCGCCTATGGTTTTGGCACGGTGGATGGCTGTGATGCAGCATTGCACTCGCTGGGCGAATTGCCGCAAGCCGTTGAAGAACTGTTCTGAGATCCGCACAGCTACGAAATTTTGAGAGAGGAGGTCACAGCATGGAGCCTTTCGTGCATTTGCATTTGCATACGGAATATTCGCTTTTGGACGGTGCCTGCCGCATCGACAAGCTGATGGCGCAGGTCAGGGCACAGGGGCAAACCGCCGTTGCCATTACCGACCACGGCGTGATGTATGGTGTGGTTCCCTTTTATCAGGCGGCACTGGATGCAGGGCTGCATCCTGTCATCGGCTGTGAGGTATATATCGCACCGCGCACGCGCTTTGACAAGGATACGCCCAACGACCGCCGCCCCTATCATCTGACACTGCTTTGTGAGAATCTGCTTGGATACCGCAATCTTGTGCAGTTGGTGTCGAAAGCACAGCTGGAGGGCTTTTACAACCGCCCCCGTGCAGACTGGGAATTGCTGACGCAATATCACGAAGGGCTGATCGCGCTTTCGGGCTGCATGAGCGGCGAGATCGCACGGCTGCTGGTCAACGGAAACTATGCGGAAGCGAAAAGCACGGCGATGCGTTATGCGGAACTGTTTGGTGAAGGGCATTATTATCTGGAGATGCAGCGGCACGATTTGCGCGAGGACAATGTCATTTGCAGCGGGCTGATGCGCATTTCCAAGGAGACAGGAATTCCTCTGGTCGCCACGAATGATGCGCATTATCTGACAAAATCGGATGCAGAACTGCAAAAGCTGCTGGTGTGTATTCAAACGGGCTCGACGCTTTCGGCACCCTCGACCATGTCCATGCCCAACGATACGTTTTCGCTGCGCACGACCGAAGAAATGAATCAACTGTTTGCCGATTGTCCCGAAGCTCTGCGCAACACCGTCAAAATCGCGGAGATGTGTCAGGTCACGTTTGAATTCGGCAAGCTTTCGCTCCCGAAATATCATGCGCAGGGTGTGACGGATACCACCGTGTATTTTCGGCAGCTTTTGCAGGAGGGCTTGCAGAAACGCTATGGCGAATCGCCCGATGCTGCTGTGATCTCCCGTATGGAATACGAGTTTTCGGTCATCTGCCGCATGGGGTATGTCGATTATTTTCTCATCGTCTGGGATTTTGTCCACTACGCAAAATCGCACGACATTCCTGTGGGACCGGGGCGTGGTTCGGGTGCGGGGAGTCTCTGTGCGTATCTCATCGGCATCACGGATATCGACCCGCTGAAAAACGGACTTCTGTTCGAGCGGTTTCTCAATCCCGAGCGTGTTTCCATGCCTGATTTTGATATTGATTTCTGCATCGAGGGCAGACAGCGTGTCATTGATTATGTTACGCAGCGATACGGAGAAGAACGTGTGGCGCAGATCATTGCGTTTGATACGCTGAAAGCACGGGCGGCGGTGCGCGATACAGGGCGTGCGATGGATCTGCCCTATGCGCTGTGTGATCAGGTTGCAAAGCTGATCCCGCACGATCTGAACATCACTTTGCCGAAAGCACTGGAGCAATCGGCGGAGCTTGCCGCACTTGACCGTGAAAATACACAGGTGCATCGGCTGCTCACGCTTGCCATGCAGCTTGAGGGCATGCCGCGCCATGCCTCGACACACGCTGCGGGCGTGGTGATCTCCGCGGTGCCTGTTGCCGATCTGGTTCCGCTGCAAAAAAACGAAGATATGACGATCACGCAGTACACGATGACGATTCTGGAGCGGCTCGGGCTGCTCAAAATGGATTTTCTCGGGCTGCGCAATCTGACGGTCATTCACGATGCGGAGCGAGAGATTCAGCGCAGAAAGCCGAATTTTCGCATGGCGGATATTCCGGAGGATGACCCTGCGGTGTTTCGGATGCTGGCACAGGGAGACAGTCTCGGGGTGTTTCAGCTGGAATCAGACGGGATTCGTCGGGTGCTGACACAGATGCAGCCCACCTGTCTTGCTGACATCACAGCGGTGATCTCACTTTACCGTCCCGGACCGATGGATTCGATTCCCCGGTATCTTGCCTGCCGTTCCAATCCTGAAAAGGTGCGGTATGACCATCCTCTGCTGGAGCCGATTCTGCGCGAAACATTCGGCTGCATCGTTTATCAGGAACAGGTCATGGAAATCTGCCGCAGTCTGGCAGGATATTCCTATGGCCGTGCTGATTTGGTGCGCCGTGCGATGGCGAAGAAAAAGCATGATGTCATGGAGCAGGAGCGCGAGATCTTCATTCACGGCAACGAAAGCTGCTGCGGCGCAGTGGCAAACGGCGTGCCGGAAAATGTCGCAAATGCGATTTTTGACCGCATGGCTGCATTTGCAAGCTATGCATTCAACAAATCACACGCGGCGGCTTATGCAAGGGTCGCCTATGAAACCGCATATCTCAAATGCCGTTATTTTTCCGAATATCTTGCGGCACTGATGACTTCTGTGCTCTCCAACACACCGAAACTGCTGGAATATATCGCGCTTTGTGATGCGCATGGTGTGGCAGTGCTGCGTCCCGATATCAACCGGAGCGAAATGCGCTTTACGGCATCCGCCGACGGGATTCGGTTTGGGCTGCTTGCGATTCGCGGGCTGGGGGCAGGTGCCATCCGCAGCTTTTTGCAGGAGCGGCAGGAAAACGGAAAATACCGCAATTTGCAGGATTTTTGTGAGCGTAATACGGGCATGGAAATCGGCAGACGCACAGTGGAAAGTCTGATTCGGGCGGGCGCGTTTGACGGCATGGGCTGGAATCGGCGGCAGATGCTCGAATGCAATGAGCAGCTTTTGACGGCGGCATCGGCACGAAACCGCACGATGGTGAGCGGTCAGCTGTCACTGTTTGGCGGCGACGATGCATCGGGGGCAGCCATGCCGCAGATGCAGGTGCCTGATCTGCCTGAGTATCCCGAGCAGATTTTGCTCAAAATGGAAAAAGAAATCACGGGGCTGTATCTTTCGGGGCATCCGCTTGCACGGTGGTCGGCGCACCGCACACTGGCGCGAATGCCCGAAACTGCTGACGTCCTGCGGATGAAAGACGGCGCACAGGTGAAGATGCTCTGCATGGTGAATGCCATGCGTCCGCACACCACCAAAAAAGGCGAAAAAATGTGCTTTTTCACGGCTGAGGATTTCTCAGGCACATTGGATTGCATCGTATTTCCGTCGGCATTTCAGGGGTGTGGAAAATACCTCAATGCCGATGAGGTGCTGTGTCTGACAGGTCATGTGTCGCTGAAAGACGGCTCGGTGAGTCTCATTTGCGATGACATTGCGCCTGAGCAGGTTTTTGCCCGCAGGTTTGAGAGTATGCGGCTTTGCATGAAGGTCGCTGACAGCGATACCGCGCAGATGCGTGAAATTCTTGAAGTGTGCAGACGTTTTCCGGGCGATACGCCCATCTGCTTTTTCCTGATGCACAGTCGGCGGTATCTGAAACCCGCACAGCCGCAGGGCGTGGATATTTGCAGCGGGTTTTATCACATTCTGACAGAGCAGATTCAGCCGTCTATGTGTGCTTTGATTGAAAATAACGCAGACAGGAGCAAATCATGAAGCAATACGAGACAATCTCCGCGGCATTGGAGCAGGAAATCACGGAAAATCAGCAGAAGGGGTGGGTATCTCCGTATGCGTGTCGGAACAGCGATGTCCTTCGGCGTGAGGCAAGGGAAAGCGATGTCCCGAAAATCTACCGCCCGCCGTTTTCCAAAGATGCGGATAAGATTCTGAACAGCCTGTTCTATAATCGCTATGCCGATAAAACACAGGTCTTTTCGTTTTACCGCAGCGATGATCTTTCGCGGCGTGCGTTGCATGTGCAGCTGGTATCACGCATTGCACGCAACATCGGGGCGGTGCTTGGGCTCAACCTTGATCTGATCGAAGCGATTGCTGTCGGACATGATATGGGGCACACACCATTTGGTCATGCAGGTGAACACGCCCTTCACGAGCTCTACTATGCGCGGACGGGACGATGCTTCCGCCACAATCTGCATGGGGTGCGCGTGCTGGATGCGATGGTACCCTACAACATTTCGCTGCAAACACTGGACGGTATCCTGTGTCATAACGGTGAGTTGCCGAAAGCCGAATATAAACCGCAGCCCATTCCCGATTTTGCCGTGTTTGATGCCCGCACCCGCGACTGCGTCACAGATCTGAACGGCGATGCCAAGCTGATTCCCTGCACGTTGGAGGGTTGTCTGGTGCGCATCTGCGATATGCTTGCGTATCTCGGCAAGGACAGGCAGGATGCTGTTCGGGCGCATCTCGTGGAATCGGAGGCGATGTTTGGCAGAACAGAGATCGGCAGCACGAATGCGGAGATCATCAACAATCTGGAGGTCAATCTGATCGAAAACAGTTATGACAAGCCGTATCTGCGGTTTGATGATGCCCATTTCGCCGCGATGATCCAGCTGAAACAGGAGAACTACGAGCATATATATATGCAGGAACCTGTGCAGCAGCAAGTGAAAAATGCTGTCGTGCCAATGATGGAGCAGCTGTATGAAAAGATCTATGGCGATGCATTGCATCACCGCAAAGAGTCGGCTCTGTATCGGCATCACATCGCGCTTGTCAAGCAAAAACAGCAGTATTATCCTGCGCAGACACCGTATGAGGAGAGTGACCCTGATGATCTGACGATGGATTTCATTGCAGCCATGACGGATGATTATTTTGTCGATTATCATGCGCATCTGTTCCCGCACAGTCAATACCATATTTCTTATACGGGCTATTTTGATGCATAAAAAGAGCGTCCGCACGAGCATTTTCGTGCGGACGCTTGATTTTTTAGTTGTATTCGTCGGAAGATTGCTGCGAGAACACCGATTTCAGCGTTTCATTAAAGCTGTCGTCGATGATAAAGACGCCGTCTTTGTTTTCAGAGCCGACAACGGTGTAAGTTTTTGCAGGAGACACTGCGTGCTCAAACACGTATTCGATCGCGTGGCGGTGATTGGAGAAGTCGATTGCGATGATATCGGTGTCACAGGCGTTGATGAGCGCACTGAAATAGCCGTCCAGATTGGAACTGATACGCTTGGAATTGCTCTGGTTGATGAGGGCGGCAACTGCAAGCCCGATGACCGCAGAGCGTTCCGATTCACTGTAAAATTTATTGCTGGTGATCAGCGTTTCCAGCTGAGTGCTGTCAAGGTTTTGTGCAACATTGGAATCGCTTGGTGTCAGACCGTAATCCTGCACTGTGACGATGACTGCTGCGTTTCCGAAGATATTGACGACTTTCTGGAATCCGTCGCTGTTCATCGAAACATAGCGGTCGATTTTCTGGTCGAGTGCAGCACCGACTTCATCACGAAGCACCGCAGCACCATAGGTTTTCGCACATTCATCGACGGTCATTTTCTTGTTGTTGTGTTCGATCTGCATATTGGTGGGGATGCCGACGCAGTATTCGGTTTTGCGGATGGGGTCAAAGCGCAGGAGCAGAACTGCTGTTTTGCGGATCTCCTCGTTTGGCGTCATGACGAACAGGATCTCGTTGATGTCGTCTTCCGAGATGCTGGCGGTCGCGCAGGGCATTGCATCGAGTTTGCGGTTGTCAGCGGTGAGCTTTTTGTAGTAATAGTTTGCAATGCTGCCCAAAATCACTGATGAAATGAGCGTGGTGATCAAAAACGGGACGGCAATGGCGCCGATTTTGCTTTTTCTGCGCTTTTTTGGGGCGCGGCGATAGGTTTGCGCTTGTGCTTGTGCAGTCATGGTCAAAAATTCCTTTCTGCTCCTTGGATTTGTGGCGGAAAACAGTCCTGCGGCAAATCTGCATCATCGGGGGGGAGAATTGCCGATTCCAGTTGATTGATATCTATGATGCGCAGGGTGAGCCCTGCCTTTTGTGCCATACGGATGGTTTGTCCTGTTCCGGACTGCATCTCTTTGACAACGGCGATCAGGCGGCTGCTGTGGTCGATCATATACTGATTGCGCATGGAAAAGCAGCCCTGATGATAATGCGATGACACGCAGATGATCTCGTCGGCAGCCTGTTCCACTGCCTGATAGCGGGCGCGGAGTTCGGCATCGAGCGAATTGCCCTGCTGCGGAAAAGGCTTGACGCCGATCAATCGCAGATGCGGATGCTGCTGACGTTCAGCAAGCACAAGTTCGGCGGCAATGAGGTCGATGCCCGTTGCAAGCCCCGAATAAAAGGTGTCTGCACCTTCTGCGGCGGCATCACGGATCTCACGCAGCAGGAAACTCTGGAGAATCCGCTGCATGGGCAGATCGGGGAGCTTTTCCTGTCTGTGACCGGAAAAGCAAACCGCAAAACCACCCGTATGTACGTTGTTTTGGTCGTTCACGGCAGGTCAGTCGGTGATTTCCGAGCCGCCGATGAATTCACGGATGACAGAAACAGAGGGGATCCATGCAGGGTCTTCCACGGGAGAAATCTTCTCCATGAAGTCACGCAGCAGGGGAATCTGGCTGTCAACAGGGCAATCGGATGCAAGCCCGCGCAGGGTGTCGAGAATCAGCGGACGATAAAAAGCGAGTTCATAGGGCAAAAACGTGTCGAGTTCGTAATCTGCGAGGTGCTTGTAGGGCATGATGTAGAGGTTTTCGCCTCTGGAGACACTTGCAAGCATTTTGCACGATTCTTCAGCACTTCTGCCTCTGGAGCGGCTGTCGCGCAGCAAGCGGCGCGAAAAGCGGATGAGCGATGGATGCAGTCGCTGTTCTTCATCAGCGATGCGGGTGCGCACGCTCAGATAGATGCGGTTTGCGCTGTCGGCAACGCCCTGTGTGACGCTCGGGTTGAGTGCATGGATGCCCTCCATGAGAATCAGTTCGCCTTTTTTGCGGCGCAGGGTCTTGCCGGATTTGGTTTGTTTCTGATTGGCAAAATCGAATTTCGGCAGTTCCACTTCTTCGCCGCGTGCAAGCGCAGAAAGCTGTGAGTTGAGCAGATCCATATCAAGGCGCAGCGGCGATTCGTAATCGGGGTTGCCGTTTTGATCGACGATGCTGACATTTCGTGTTCCGTCCGCGAAGTAATCATCCATCGAAAGCGTGTGTGTGGTGAAGCCCCATGCGTCGAGAATCTGTTCGATACGGTGGGCGGTGGTGGTTTTTCCCGATGCGGATGGTCCTGCGATCAGGGTGATGGGTCTTTCTTTCGCGTGGCGGCAGAGCTTGTCGGCAATGTCGCGGAGCATTTTGTCGTAAGCAGCCTCACAGTCGATAACAAACGATTCGGCAGAGGCGGCAATTTGGGTGTTGATATCAGCAATGGACAGTTCGTTCATGTTGCACCCTCCAGTCAGTTAGGTATGGTTTATCTGGTTTTTCCAGTTCTGTATGCGGATATCCGAGCCATAGAACTGCATGGTTTTGCAGGATGAGATCAGCCGCGACACAATGCGGTCGCCGTAGCGGTTTTGCAATTCCATCAGCCCGAGGTTGGTGTTGATGATCATGGGTTTTCCTGCGCTCAGCCGCCCGTTGAACAGCGAATAGATCGCACTTTGCGTGAAAGCAGTGTCAAATTCGGTGCCGAAGTCATCGAAGATGAGCAGATCGCAGTCAAGCAGCATCCCCATCGTATCAGCCGTTTGCAATTCAGGGCTTTTTGCGAATTTTTCGGCTTCGATGCGCGAGAGCAGTGCGCTTGCAGTGTCGTAAATGACATTGAAGCCGTTTTGCAGCACGACATTGGCGATCGCAAGCGAAAGGTGGGTCTTGCCGAGCCCCGTCTGACCGATGAGCAGCAGGCTTGGGGCATGACTTGAAAACTGTGCCGCATAATCTTTACACTGCGCAAGGATTTTTTGCATTGCGGCGAATTGATCGGGCGGCAGCTCCCGATAATAGTCGAGGCTGAACGTATCAAAGCTTGAAAGCGAAAGTGACGTCTTTTCGTTGATTTTCTCAGCACCCACCACTGCGATCTCGCGCTTGAGGCATTCGCAGGGCTTGCCGTTGATAAAGCCGCTGTCGCAGCAGTCTTCGCAGTGATATTTCACTGTGAGATAATCAGCGGGGTAACCGTTCGCGGTGAGCAGAGAACATAACATTTTATCAGCAGATTCAGCATTTTTCTGAATCTCAGCAATGCGTTTTTTTCGTTCGGCTTCCGATTGTTCACGATGGGTTTGTGCGGATTCCAGCACGGAAAAGCAGGTTTGACGGAGCTGGTTTTCCAGTTCCACGGATTCGGGAATCTTGGTGCGGATTTCATCGGAGTGCCGTTCCTGCGTCACACGGGCATCCACACGGCGTTTTTCGATCCTCGCAATCGCCTCTGCATATATTTCGCGCTGATACATTGATTTCACCACGTTCCAATCGTTATATTTTCTTCATGAGGTTTTCGATCTCCGTCAGGTCATAGGAGTGCTCCTGCGGATTGTATGTTCCTTTTCGAGCGGATTTCTGTGGATTAGCAGGGTTTTGTACGCCTGCCTGTTCCGTCTGCTGTTTCCGTTTCGATTCATAGTATGCGGCATCTGCGGATTCTGCTTCCGCAACGGTGTGGATCTTTGCCTCATACCACTTTTTCAAGATTCCGTTGATGTAACGGAAATCGAGTTTATCGTTGTTTTTGTCCCGCGAGATCTGGTATGCATATTCGACCAGTTCGGGGGAAATTCCGACTTTCTGCCATCCGTCGATATACGCCTGCTGCTTGGGTGTGGGGCGTCTCGACATCTCAAAAATGCGCATGATTCTGCCCGTGTAGCTGCGTGACAGCGAGCGGCGTTCAATATCCGCGACGGCAGCCTCATGTGTCTGAATGCCTGCTTCGTGCCACTTGACGGCTATGCTTTCCGCCTCACGGACGTTATAGCACAGATTTTTCACCAGATACGCGATAATCATATAGATGAGGTCAAGCCCCAGCCCAAGATATTCGTGCATCCAGATGATACTGCGAAGTTCGGTGTGGGAGAGCAGGTGTCCGACCAGACGCTCTGTTTCGGCGAGCATGGATGCGAGTGTTGGGTTCGCCTGCTGTCGCTCGACGATTTCGGTTGGCAGCAAATGATAGCTGCTGCTGTTTTTTTGCAGCAATTCGGATGGTGGTGCAGCGGGTGGTTCGGGCTGTTCCGATTTCGGCTCTGATGGGATATCTGCCGTCTTGACAGTTTCTGACGCATCCGCCTGTGCCTGTGCAGAGACATGACAAATCGTCGGTTCTGCGTGATTTTGCAGGATATTGACACTCTGCCAGAAAACAATTGCTTCCTCCACTGCATCGACACGCACTTTGCACGCTTTCGCAATGTCCGTATCTGTGAGGTGTTCGTCGTGATGTGCCAGCACATAGAGCAGCACTTTGAGCTGGTCATGCGAGGCAATGCCGAGCAAATTGTCGGCAACGGGCATCGGCACAGTGAAGTGTCTGGCAGTGTTGAGGTAGACTTCCATTGTTTTCACCTGAATCCTTTTATGCGTACTAACTATTATATCATAATTTGCGGGAAAAGTAAAGAGCAGATTTCGGATTCGGAAGAAATTTTTGACATCTCCGCAAGATTATTATAAATCTGCGGGGACGAAGTCGATGTTGCCGCTTGCGACATTTGCCTTCACGCAGGTGACGCGCATCGGCTGTCCGATGGTGTAGCTTTGTCCGCCTGACAGTGCGGAAAGCGTGAAGAATCCGTCAAAAGCGTAGTCGTCGTTGGGCAGTGCATCGAGGGAGATCATGCCCTCAACGGTATTTTCCAGCATGACATAGATTCCGAAATCCGTGACGCCCGAAATGACGCCGTCGAATGTCTCGCCAATGTGCGTGAGCATATATTCGGCGCGGTAGCAGTCCTCGCAGTCGCGTTCGGTTTGCACGGCACGCTGTTCGGTCATTGTGCCCGCGATTGCCGCCTCGTGTGCGAATTGTCCTGCATTTTCGAGATTTTCACTCATCACTGCCGCTGACAAAATGCGATGGATCGCAAGGTCGGGATAGCGGCGGATGGGTGATGTGAAGTGAGAATAATCATCGAGAGCGAGCCCGAAATGTCCGATGGGGTCGGTCTCGTAATCTGCTTTTGCCATGCTGCGCAGCACGAGGTTATGAACCACGGATTTCCGCGGGTCTTCCGCAACATTCTCCAAAATTTTGGAGAAGTCTTTGGGCTTGGGGCTGTCGAGCATGGGGTGTGCCACGCCAAGGCGGTCGAGTGCCTGCGTCAGCCGTTCGCATTTTTCATCGGGCGGCAGTGCGTGGACGCGGTAGACAAACGGCAAATGCAGTTTTTTCGACATTTTCGCAGCGGCTTCGTTGGCAAGCAGCATACATTCCTCGATGAGCTCCTCACCATTGCCGCGGGTGCGCGGGACAATTCCCGTGCAGATGCCGTTTTCGTCGAGCAGGAACGCACTTTCCTCGGTTTCGAGAGAGGGCGCACCGCGTTTTTTGCGCTCTGCAAGCCGCACTTCGCGCAGTTGATTGAGCAGCAGCAGCGAGGGTTTCACCTCTGCATATTTCTGTTCGGTTTCGGCATCGGCGGTGCCGTCAAGGATCGCATTGACCTCGCCGTAAACGCCCTTGATCCGTGATCGGATCACTGTTTTTCGGAATGAAAAGTCCACAAGTTCGCCTTTTTCATCCAGCTCCATCAGCGCGGAGAATGCAAGTCTGTCCACATCGGCAAACAGCGAGCAGATGCCGTTTGACAGTGCTTTCGGGAGCATGGGAATAACTTGATCGGCGTAATAGACACTGGTGCCGCGGGAAATCGCTTCGCGGTCAAGTGCCGATTCGGCAGTGACATAGTGTGAAACATCGGCAATGTGAACCCCCAGACGATAGCCTTCGGGTGTTTTGACGATGGAAATTGCGTCGTCCAGATCTTTTGCGTCAAAGCCGTCGATGGTGAAAATGATGTCGTCTGAGTCGCGCAAATCGAGTCTGCCGTTCAGGTCATCGGGCTGAATGCCGCGCTCGTTGAGACGGTCAGCTTCCGCGAGGACATCCTCGGGGAACACTGTCGGCACACCGCTGACGGCGACGATCGCTTCGCAGCATGCCCTTGCACTTTCGGCAGAGCCAAGCACGGCGTCGATGCGGACAGTATGTTCACTGTGCCGTTTGCCGCGTCCGACAACCGTTGCGATGACTTTGTCTCCTTCATTACCATCAAAATCACCCAAATTGGTGATTTTCAGTGTTTGCCGACAGAGTGTGTCGGGTAAAAACCGAAGTTCTCCGTTCTCAACGGCGAGCATACCTGCCGTTTGCACTTCCGCAGGTGTGATGATCGTGACAACTGCCGCTTCGGGCGTACCGTCACGTTCGCCTGTGGGCTGAAGCAGGACAATATCTCCGTTCATTGCGCCGCGCAGATCGCGTCCTGCGATGAAAATACGTGTGGAATCGTTTTCAGGTGATGCGTAGCCGTAAGTGCGGTGCAGCATGGTGATCACGCCGCGGAACATCCCGACTTTTTCTGCAAGCACATAGCCGTTTCTGCGTTCTGCGGCGATGCCCTGAGCGCAGAGCTGTTCCAGTGCTTTCAGATAGGCTCTCTGTCCTCTGCCGCGGCATTTGGAAGCCAGATCGGCACGGGGAATCGGTCTGCCGTTTGCTTTTGTGAGGAATGTGACGATTTTGTTCGCAAAGCTTTCCACTGCTTCGGGGTTGAACGTGTGGGTCTGCTTTGCGGATTTTTCAAGCTGTCTGTTTTTCTCGGCAAGCTGTTTTTTGATGGCGCGGGAGTGCTTGCCTGTTTTCATTTTTCTTGCCATAGTGGAGGAACTCCTCTTTCCTTTGAATATGAAATACGCCCTGCGCTCCAGAAAAAGGAGAACAGGGCGGATGCTGTGTGCGGAATTTGAATCAACCGAAGTGAGCAGGCACAATGGTGACCACCAGGGTTGCGACGAAAATGATAATCGCGAGCCAGAGTGTCCATTTCTTCATGATTGCTTCCTTGGTACGACCCTCATTTTTGCTGAACTGGGAATCGTAAGCAGTACCGGTGATCGCAGAAGCCATGTTCTGGTCGGCTTTCTGATCCTGGAACAGGCACAGCACGATGAGCAGAACGCTTGCAATCAGCAACACAACGCCGCCAATGATTTCGACAATAGACATGACAGAACATCCTTTCATATGTAGCGCAGGGCTAAATCAAAAATTATCTTATTTAGTATAGCATACTTTTTTTGAAAAAGCAATACCTTTTTGAAAAAAATTTTCGGGCTTTCGGAAATATTCGGCGGGGGTTGGCAAAGGAACGTGCCGAAAAATGGTACAGAGAGGCCGGAGATTCTGGTGAAATCTGCGAAAAATGATGAAGATTTCGTGAAACCGCTGTGATTTGCTTGTAAACCGATGCGGAATATGATATAATATAATAAAATAAGTATGCTATGTCAAATATGTCTAAAGGAGGTCTTGCGATGATCGATTTTGAAGGCAAAAACTGCATTGCCTGCGGAGAGATCCTGCAGGATAATGACGATATCGTGGTGTGCCCTGAATGCGGCACTCCCTATCATAGAGCCTGCTATCAAAACGAGGGCAGATGTATCAACAATACGCTGCACAACTCAGGGCAAAGCTGGCAGAAAGCGATGGAACAGGCTGCACAGCAGCGCCGCAGCGAAGAAAAACGTCTTGAGGAGGCGGAACAGCAGGCGGAACGTGAACGCGGTGATGCACCGCATATGTTCAACGAAACGCTTTACGACGGGGTGCGCATCAACCCTGATGCACCGTATGTCGGGCTTGACCCCACGGAGGATTTCGGCGGCGTGACGCTTGGCGAACTCTCGGATTTTGTCCACACCAACCGTCTTTATTATATTCCGCTGTTTCGGCTGATGAAACGGACAGGCAAAAAGATGTCGTTCAATCTCACAAGCCTGCTGTTTCCCGAATTTTACTTTGCAAACCGAAAAATGTGGGCAATGACGCTGCTTTCACTCGCCGTGGAACTGATCAGCAAGATTCCGATGTGGATAAGCATATTGATTCAGATGTTTGATGTGCAGCTGTCTGGAATTGATGTTCAGAGCGTGCAGTTTCGACGCTTATCCCTTGCCGCAGACTATACGGGCATGATCTTCACGATTATCTGCTGTTTGTTTGCGAATTACTGGTACTATCGGTTTTCCATGCGGAAAATCAGCCGCATGAAGAAAAAACTCACGGACGAAGAAAATCTTTCAGAGACGCTTGCAGAGGCAGGCGGCACACGCTGGACAAATATCGTGCTGGCAATCGTCATTGAACTTGGTGAAGTTGTTGCCGTTCTTGCGATTGCATCGTTGCTTTCCTAAGGAATACACCGCACATAGCAAGCAAACAGTTTCATACAAAGCGGGATTGTCAAAGATTAAGAGATTTCAGATAAGTTACCGTATTGTAACTAAATATCGCTTGCAAAGCGGCTTTTTCCGTGCTATAATAGCGTTGTGTTTTTCCTCTTTGCATCTCAAAACAGAAGAAAGAGATATCCAAAACGGAGGATTGCTGAACAGATGAGTTCCTATGATAACATCACGGTGATCATCCCGTCGCTTGACCCTGATGCACGGCTGCTTGAGGTCGTGGGGGGCGTGATAGAGCAGGGGTTCACCGATATTTTGCTCGTCGATGACGGTTCGGCGGATGAAAATAAACATTTTTTTGAGGAAGCCGCCGCGCAGTTTGGCTGTACGGTGCTGCATCATCCTGTCAATTACGGCAAAGGCAGAGCTTTGAAAACCGCTTTTCAGTGGGTGACGGACAATCGCCCCGATGTGCTTGGATGTGTCACCATTGACGGTGACAATCAGCATCATCCCGAGGATATTGCCGCTTGTGTGGACAGAATGCTTGCAGGCGGATGCAAGGAACTCGTTCTGGGCGTGCGCGACTTCAATGCCGAAAACGTGCCCCCGAAAAGCCGCTTCGGAAACAAATGCACCTCAGGTGTGTTCAAATTGCTTTGCGGTCTGACGATCACCGACACCCAGACGGGACTTCGCGTGTTCCCGAAATTCTGTCTGCCCACCATGCTTGCCATTGAGGGCGAGCGGTTTGAATATGAGACCAATATGCTGCTTGTGTGCAAAAAGGAGAACATCCCGCTTGCAGAGCAGATCATCCGTACCATTTATATTGACGACAATGCAACGACGCATTTTCACCCGATCAAAGATTCAATCCGCATATACCGCATCATTCTGCGGTTCACGCTTGGCAATGCGTATTCGTTCCTGAAGTTTTCGCTGGTTTCGGTGCTTTCCTTCCTGATCGACAACGGACTATTCAATCTGCTTTTCTGGCTGACAAAAAAGAAGGTTGCAGTTTCCACGGGTGTGGCAAGAATTGTCAGCTCACTGTTTAATTACACCATGAACCGCAAGACGGTGTTCAAGAGCCAAAGTTCTGTGAAGAAAACCGCCGTGCGGTACTATATATTATGTGTCTGTCAGTGGGCGGTGTCCACAGGATTGCTGAAACTGCTTTCCCTGTGGCTTGGTAACGGCTCGCTTCTGATGGCGGTGCTGAAGATCTGTGTGGATCTGTTCCTCTATCTCATCAGCTACCGCATTCAGCAAAAGTGGGTGTTTGCCGAGGAGAACGCTCCTGAACATGAAAGGTGAGAATTTATGGCAAGTCCGAAGAAACCCATGCATCTCGCTGCGCTGATCCCGCTTGACATCGCATTGATTGCTTCCTGTTCGCTGACATTTTCCTACTTCCATCATGTGAGACCGCGAACGCTGGAGAATGATCCTTCAAAGCTTCAGCAGGCTTATATTCCTGAGAATCAATACGGCACAAGTCAAACTTCATCGGCGCAGACAATTACGACATTGACTTCTTCGCTGACAGAACTGCTTTCGACCACAGGGACGGACAATACCATCGCCGCGACTGAGACAGGCGACATCACCATGTCTGACGGCACTGCTGCCGAAACGACCGCAGTCACCGATGAGACTACGCCAAATGACAGCAACGCTGAAAGCAGCGTACAAAGTCAGAGTGCAACGGTCAAAACAACGGCAAGTACCACGACCACAACGACTACAACGGCTCCGCAGCCCGATCTGAGCGGCTGGGGATATAAATGGCCGGATGTGTTCAGTCTGGGCAATGAGGTGGAGATCACCGATATGTCCTATAAGAGCCATAATATGTCGATCAACATTGAATCGCGGCAGGTCGGCAACAGCGTGGCATATATCGCGGACGTCTATATCCGGTATATCGACAATTTCCAGTCGGCATTTGCCAACGAGGAATATGGCAAAAACCTCATCGAATGGCCGCGTGACATTGCAGAACGTCATAACGCCGTGTTTGCCGTCAACGGCGATTATTACGGCATTCGTGACAATGGTGTGATCGTCCGCAACTATACACTTTACCGCGATACTCCGCGCGGTGAACTGTGCGGTATTTTCTATGACGGCACAGTGAGAAACTATCTGAAAAATGATTTTGACGTCGCGGATGCGATGCAGAACGGTCTGTATCAGACGATGACATTCGGTCCTTATCTGATCATGGATGATTATGTGCGTACCAACATCGTTTCGGCGGTGACGGAAACCAATCCGCGCACAGGGTTTGGTTATTACGAACCAGGACACTACTGCTTTGTGGTGGTGGACGGCAGACAGGAAGGCTATTCGATGGGTCTGACCCTCGATGAATATGCGGCTTTGTTTGCCGATCTTGGCTGTCACAGTGCTTATAATCTGGATGGCGGGCAAAGCTCGGTGATGCTGCTCAACGGCAGGGAGATCAATCATCCGTATAACGGCGGCCGCGCGACCAGTGATATTTTCTATCTTGCGGAGGTGAACTGAAATGTCAAACAGTCTGCCTTTGAAGAAGGATTCCGTTTTATCGCGTATTTCTCATGGCATCGATGCTTTTGCACCGCATCTCCTCATGGCATTTTCACTGATGATCCTCTCGTTTGTCGTCATCAACATTTTCAATGATGCAATGGGCTTTCTCACCGCAAAGATCTCCATGTGGTTTCAGGTCGGTTATCTTCTGCTTGGTGCGGCGGTTGCCCTTGCGTGCTTTGTGTGCGGGAGAGCAAAGGCTTTCGCACTGCCTGTGATTGCATTCTGTGCGGTGATGCTGGTTCCGGTTCTGATTTATGCAGTGCGCGGCAGCATTGACTTTTTTTCGGCTCCGTATTATCAGTATGTCATCGGTGCGTGTGCCTGCCTGACGTTTGCCCTTTCCATTGTGGATATCACGATACAGCGTAAAAAGGCAATGGAGGCTTATCGTGCCGCGGTCAGTGCAGATAGTGCATGAGCCTGTCCATGGATTTAATCATACCGCAGACGGACTGCGAAATCAGTCGGAACGGCTGCAAAACAGCAATGATTTTTTCTCAGCAACATGACGAAAGGATGATTTCATGAAAAAGCATTGGTTTCTTGCGGTGATGCTCACGATGGTGATGCTGCTCACAGGCTGTGAGTGCAAACATAAGGAGTGGAACGAAGCGACCTGCCTTGACCCGAAAACCTGTGCCAAATGCGGCGCGACCGAGGGCGAAGCTCTGGGCCACGATTGGGTGGACGCAAACTGCGAAGAAGCCCAGACTTGTTCCAGATGCGGCCTGACACAGGGCGAACCCGTGGGACACTGCTGGAAAAGTGCCACCTGTGAAGAACCCAAGACCTGTGAAGTCTGCGGCAAAACCGAGGGCGAGCCTGTCGGACACGTTTGGATGGATGCGACCTGTGCATCGCCGAAGACTTGTGCGGTCTGCGGCAAAACCGAAGGTTCCACAACCGGACATCTCTGGATGGATGCAACCTGTGAAGCACCGAAAACCTGTGCAGTCTGCGGCGTGACAGAAGGCGAATCTCTTGGACATGTATGGTCTCAGGCAACGCTCAATATGCCGGCTGTCTGTTCACAATGCGGTGCCATCGGCGGCGGTCTGGATTATACCTACGGCGGTGCAGGCACTGTCAAATGGTCTGCGGAGGGCACGATCCCGATGTATGCAACAGCATCTGCCGATGCAGAAGTCATTGCGAATATTCCGTCGGGCACCATGCTTCGCTGTTATCTGCCCAACACTCCCGGCTGGTACTGCACCACTTTTAATGATCTGTGCGGCTATATCAAATCCGAGACCATGTCCGATCTGGTCAACGAAAATCCCACTGATACGGGTCATTCCAACTCCAATCGCGCCTTTGATATCAAAACGATCGCCAATGCGGGCATCGGCAGCAAGGTGACATTCGGCGAATATACGCAGAACAGCGAATTTATCACGAAAAAGACCTCTCCGCTGCAATGGATCGTTCTGGACAAGACCAGCGACAAAGTGCTGCTGCTTGCGGAACGCTCTATTGAATGTCTGCCGTTCAACCAGACCAAGATTCAGGTTTCGTGGGAGGGTTGCACGCTGCGTAAATGGCTCAACAACGAGTTCCTCAATCTGGCGTTCTCCTCTGCGGAGCAGCGATATATCCTGACCTCGACCATCACGAACCCTGCAAATCCCAACGGCGGCGGCGCGGGCAATCCTACGACGGACAAGCTGTTCCTGCTCTCTTATGACGATTTCTTCAAGTATGTCCACAAGACCAATTATGCGACTACCACGATCACCTATTTCGGATTGTGGCACCGTAAGGGCATCAGCGGCATTCAGAGCGACTGGTGGCTGCGCACAATGGGTCAGGATGCGACCACTGCCTGCGAAGTCGGCACGAACGGATATCCTGTCAGCAACTATTGCTGCAATGTCAACGAGCTTCGTGACGTTCGCCCTGCGATGTGGGTATCTCTCCAATAAACCGAATAATAAAGCGCAATGTTTGGCGACATTGCGCTTTTTTTCTTTTTCAGCTTGACAGAAAAAAATCGCAAGCGTATAATAAGATAAAATAAATCGCTTAAACGATTTTTAATTGGAGGTTTGATGAATGAAACTGTATTCAAAATTGATTGCAGGTTCTTTGGCGGCGATGCTCGTTTGCAATGCGGATTGCAGGACATGGGATTTGCAGCGCGTTCATGCGGAGACCCTTGACAACGGGCTCTATTACATGATCATCAACGGCGAGGCATCCATTACAAACTATACCGACAAAGCTGAAACTTATGAGATTCCCTCCGAGATCGAGGGCTGCCCTGTCACAGCGATCGGTCAGAAAGCATTTTACAGTAACAGTGCTTTGAAAACGATCACGATTCCGGAAACTGTCACAACCATTGGTGACAGCGCATTTGAAAATTGTTCCGAACTGGAAACTATTGAGCTGCCGAGTAAGCTGGAAACCATTGGCAATAGCGCATTTCGTGATTGTTCTTCGATTGCGGCGCTCAAACTGCCTGATACGGTTACTTCTATCGGCGAAGAATCATTCAGCAGATGTTCTGATCTGACTGATATAACGCTTTCCGCAAATCTGGTTTCGATTGGTAAATCAGCATTTAATATGGATCTGTTTACGGAGATCACGCTGCCCGAAAAACTGGAGTCCATTGGCGAAAGTGCTTTTTATATGTGCAAAAATTTAAGGTCTGTGACCATTCCGAACAGCGTCAAGAACATGGGCACGAGTGCGTTTTGTGTTTGTTATGCTTTGCAGAAGGCGGTCTTTTCAAGCGGGATGACCGAAGTCCCCGCTTACTGTTTCTCGGGATGCTCGAAGCTGACGGATGTCACACTCCCTGATTCTGTGGTGGATATCGGAGATAAAGCATTTTTTAATAACGAATTGTTGAAGGAAATCATCTTGCCGAGCAAGCTGAAAACAATCGGTGTTGAAAGCTTTGCATGTTGCTATGCATTGCGTGAAATAAAACTGCCTGAAACTTTGGAGAGCATTTCAAAAAGCTCGTTCGGAAACTGCAATGCACTCAGTTCGATTGTATTCAGCAATCCCTACACAGTCTTTAGTAATACAGGCAGTTATAAGTCGATAACAGCTGCTTTTTATGGCTATGAGGGATCTACTGCGCAGAAATATGCTGAGGCGAACAGCATCACGTTTGTTTCGCTGGGCGAGATCCCCGCAAACATGACGACTACCACCACCACGACAACAACTACTACTACAACGACGACTACAACGACGACAACTACATCCACTTCCACTTCCACTTCGACCACCACTGCGACAACCAAAGCGATACCGATTACCACATCTGCAAAATCGACGACCGTTACTACCACGACCACCAAAATGGCAACCAAAGTGACCACGACTGTCTATTTTGCAAACATCAAGGGCGATGTCAATGCGGATAACCGTCTCAGTGTTGCGGATGCCGTTATCCTGGCGCGTGTTGTTGCCGAAGATGACGGTGTCACACTGAAGCCTTACGCTAAACCCGATGTCAATGCAGACGGCAAAATCGACACAAATGATATTGTCACCGTACTGCGTTTGATGCGCCGTACCTCCATGATGGTGGGTAAGGTGGAAGCGAAAAAGGGCGATACGGTCACTGTGCCGATCTACATTTACGCTGACCACGGTACCGCCGGCGGAGAGCTTTATGTCGGTTACACCTCCGCACTGACCCCGAGATTGATCCGTGTCGGCGATGCCTACACCGATCTCACTGTGGAGTCTGCTGTTGATGGTTATCCTGTGTTCCTTGCATGGACGACCAAGAACGGCAAGAACCAGACAGCAAAAGATGGTGCGGCTGTTGCATACATCGACTTTGAGGTGACAAATTACGATTCGTTCTATGAGCTGCTTGATATCTATGTTGCAAGCTGCACGCTTTCCGATGAGGACGGCGTTTCTACCAGTGTGAGCGCAGCAAACGGTTTTGTCGCAGTGCCGAAAGAATAAGAGGTGCATGCGGCGCATTGATATTGGGGACTCCCGTGTTTCGCAAACGTGCCGTCCCAAATCCTGACCAAGGGATACTATCCTATTATATATAGACATGACACGCGAAACGAAGTCAACATACAAAATCGGCTTGTGCCATTTGCAGCACAAGCCGATTTTTTTGTAGAAACCTTATTTCTTCAATGCTTTTGGTTCTTTGGGCTGATAAGTGCCGCAAACCGAGACCTGTCCTGCCGCTTTGTGTGCAATCTTCATTGCGCAGTCAGCGAGACGCTGTGCCGCATTCTTCTTCATGTCCGTTTCGTCTCCTTTCTTCAGCAAATTGACCGATTGGCAGCAATAGCACAACAGCACTCAGTGATAACGCTGCTGTGATGCCGTAATACGGTTCAAAAGTGTAGCCGATCACCGCCAGCAAACAATCTGCGATGCACAGCCATTTTGCGATTTTATGGCAATATGACCGCGTTTGCACAGTGAGCGGCTTGTTGTGATTTTCCACGGGTCGTATGCAGAATACTGCAAGGCTGTCCGCAGCCAGCAGCAGCAGGAGCAGGGGAAAATCAAAGTAGGGTAACAGGAATCTTCCAAGCAGAATCACGGTGATGAAAATGCAGCAGAAAGTGAGATTGCACCGCAGATAGCTTGTGCAGTGATAGCCGCCGGTGTATAATCGGGTGACGGTGAAAACCACAGCGAAAATCAGTGCAGCCGGCAGCGCACGGAACAGAATTCCGAGGATTAGTAGCAAAACGTAATTCAGCAGTGTTGAGAGCGATATTTCAATTCCGTAGGTGCAGATTTCCCGCATATCGGCAGAGCCGAGACGGGGGTCATGTTTTTGAAGCTGCGCAGTCAGCGCGGATGCAATCGTGTGATACATAATGAATCCCTCCTTCCGCTGCGGATGACAGTCGGTGAACTGTTTGGAAATTCCTGTTGTGTCCATTATAGCAAAGCAGGAAGAAAAGTCAAGCATTTTGGCACAGACGACCGAAACTTTGGCACGAACGACCGAAACCGACCTTGCATCGGCAGCGCAAAGGTGCTATGCTTAAATGGGGTGATGCGGAATGTTGCGTGCGGCGATCTGTGATGACGACGCAGTAATTTTGAAACAAATGGAACACTGTATCAGAACAGTGTTTGAAGCCAGTCGCTTTCGATGCACTTTGGAGTGCTATACTGATGAAGCTTTCTTTTTGGAGCGAAACCGTCAGAAACCATATGATATCGTATTTCTGGACATTTTTTTGCAGCAGCACACAGGCTTTGATATTGCGAAGGAATTGCGGCAGCAGAAGAATGATGTGCTTCTGATTTTTGTCACCTCACAAGATACTTTGGTGTATCGCAGTCTGGAATATCGTCCGTTTCAGTTTGTGCGCAAGGGACAATCAGATGTTTTGCTGCCGCGGCTGCGTGCTGTGACAGAAAAGATCGTTTCATACTATCGTGAAACAGAACTGCTGGAACTCGATCTGGGTGTGGGCGAGCGCAGAGTGGTTGTGTATCGGGATATTCTGTTCTTGCAGAGCAGTCTGCATTATTTGGAGTATCATCTGAACAGCGGCGAGGTGCTGCGCGTGCGTGAACGTATGGCAGATGCATGCGAGCAGCTTGCGGCACACGGCTTTCTTCGCATTCACAGGCAGTATATCGTCAATTTGCAGGCGGTTGCCCGCATGAATATCAGCACCAGGACCATTCATCTGTTTTCAGGTGAGGTGCTGCCGATCGGGAGAACCTATCGGCAGCAGGCGGTGGAAGAATATGGCAGACAAATGAGGAAGATCCCATGAGTATCACATTCTGGAATTTGTTTGAACTGGTCGTTAATCTGTTTGAGGGTCTCAACTGCCTGTATTTCGTCTGCAATTTTCTCGGATGCAGATGCGGGAAAGGGACAGGTCGGGGCAAATGGCTGTTGATGGGCAGTATTTTTGCGGCAGTCACGACGGCAATCAACCACCTCACATTTTTCGACAGTTTCTATCTGCTGGTATATGTACTGGTGCTGTGGGCAGAAGCGGCAATATGGCTCAAAGGAACGTGGTACAAGAAACTGTTCACTGCGGTGACTGCCGTGACCTGTCTGATCTTTGTTTCGACGCTGCTCACCAATCTGGTGACGGCATTGGCGGGTGTGCCCATTGAAGTGATCTATACGCAATCGGGCACCATGCGCTTTTTGACCGTTGTGATGGTGCAGGCAGTCGATGTTCACTGGTTCCGATTATTGCTGCGCGTGTTTTGCAGGGAGGAAATCAAACTGCAAACGGTGGAATGGCAGTTGTTTCTCGGCGTATTCCTGCTTTCAGCGGCGGCGGTGGTGTGCATGCAGCTTGTGCAGCTGCACGGGACATTTTCACTCACCGACAGATTTTTGTTGCTGGCGGCAAATGCGTCGATCGCGTGTGTGAACGCAGCGGTCGTTCGGTTGATTCTGCGGCTCAATCGACAATACCGCACAGAACTCGAAAATGACCTGCTGCGCCGTCAGCTGGCATATCAGGCACAGTATTCGGGAGCGGTGCAGGAAAAGGCTGAGGCGATCAATCTCATTCGGCATGAACTCAAAAACAGTATGCTGGTGATTGAAAATCTGACGGAGCAGGGACGCTTTTCAGAGGTTCGGGAATATGTGGCGCAGTATGCGGGAAAATCGGGTGCGCTTTGCAGCTTTGTGCAAACGGGAAATCCGTATGTCGATGCGATCGTGAACAGTAAACTTTCGTATGCGAGGGCACAGGGCGTCGCGGTCAGTGCGGCAATCGAAGGAAATCTGCCCGAACTTGCCGCTGTGGATTACTGTTCTTTGCTCGGAAATCTTCTGGACAATGCGGTGGAGGCATCCATCAAACAGCAGACAGAGCGCGAACTGGAACTGTATCTTACAGGGGAGGACGATAAGCTGCAAATTTGTGTGCGCAATCGTGTGGACAGCGATGTGTGCAGGGAAAATCCGCGGCTGTTCACCACGAAACACAGCAAGAGCGAACACGGCTTCGGCATTCGGGTGATTCGGGAGATTGCGGAGAACTATGGCGGCGAAGCAGATTTCTTTGTCGCAAACGGATTTTTTCATGCGCAGATCATCGTGTATTCACCGAACAAATCGTAATGATATCTCAGCTGCTGTATAAGAAACAGACCATTGCGCTCATACTCCGCAGGCATTCATTTTCAGCACATCGCACATTGACAATCATCCCCGAAAATGATATAATACGAAAAAAGAGAGTGCCGCATCTCTGCGTATGAGAAACAATGGTGCGGCGCATCATGAGGGGGAATCCGCGTTGAATATCCTGCACTGTCTTGCGCCTGAGGGCTATCTGCGTACTGCGTGGTATCGGAGTGCGACCGACTGTCTTGGACCAAATAAACGCTTTGCCCTTTGGGTACAGGGCTGTGAGCGCGGCTGCAAAGGCTGTATATCGCCTGAGATGCAGTCATCAACCGGCGGCGAGGTGACACCGATCCTTGATCTGGCTGCATATATTCTGCGGCAGCGGTCGGTGGAGGGCATCACCATCAGCGGTGGAGAGCCGTTCTATCAGGCAGACAGACTTGCGGCACTGCTGCGGCAGATCAAGGCTGTGCGCCCCGATTTCGGCGTGATCGTCTTTACGGGCTTCACGCATGCAGAACTGCTGGCAAGCGGCGAGCCAGAGATCATGGAACTGCTTGCGGAGACAGATCTGCTCATCGACGGCGTTTATAAGGCGGACTTGGATGACAATCAGGGACTGCGCGGATCATCGAACCAGAACTATGTGTTTCTCACGCAGCGATACTGTGAGGAACAGCTCGCAAAATACCGTAAAAACGAGGTTTTGCTCTGGGTAGACAGTCTGCGTGTGGTGGGGATTCCAACCGCTGCCACGAAAGAACTTCTGGTACGTATGACCGAAGGTGAAATCAACTGAACAGATTAGAAAGCCCTATTCTGCATTTGCGGAATGGGGCTTTTGCGTCGGAAATGGTCAGATTGCACAAAAACGATACCTCATTTTTGCCTGTCCGAACAAATATCAAAAGATATCTGCGAAGTTGTCTTTACAAATCAAAAAATACGTGCTATAATGAGAATACCATAAAATAGCCTACCGATTTCGTATAAAAATAAACATATCGGCAGACACTTCGGGAGAAGGTTTTTGACATATGCATATCCGTGAGTGATATGCACCCTGTTTGCAGCAAGAAGAAAAGAGAGAAAAGAATCAAATAGGGGGAGGATTCTGATGATGACAACACAGGCAAATTGTATGGAGGACTGCTGCGATGTGAAACGGCTGAATACCGACCGCATCGAAACGATTCTCCGAAGCGGAAAACTCGAAAGCTGCGGTGAGATGCTGGATGCATTCTTCCGCGAAATGCGCTTTGACGAGTTGGAATCTCTCATGCTGCGGCTCTATGTGGGCATGGATATCTACATCGTGTCACGCAGTTTTTCGAGAGAACTGGGGATTTCCAACGATGAATTTATGCGCAGTTTCGGCAGCATCGACGAGATTTCCAAGCATCTCCAAACTGCACAGGACTCCATGGATTTTTTCCGTGGGCTGGTGACACAGTGCATTCGTTGGCGAATTGCAAGTGTCAACGAAAACGGCAATGACATTGTGAGGAAAGCGAGGGAGTATATCAACCAGAATTATATGTGCGATGAGCTTTCGCTGCGTTCCGTCGCTGATGCGGTGGGACTGAGCCCGACGTATTTCAGTGCGCTGTTCAAACGGGAAGCGGGGCTCAATTTCTCAGACTATCTAACGCAGGTGCGGATTCACAAGTCGAAAGATTTGCTGAGCTGCACATCCAAATTGATTTACGAAGTTGCTTATGAAGTCGGCTTCCGCGATTACCGCTATTTCAGCCAGATCTTCAAGAAGCATACAGGTCAGACCCCGCGCGAATTTCAAAGCAGTGTCAATGCATATGTATAGTCAGCAGGCGCACATTTGCCCGAAATTTCGAGGCAGTAAAATATTCAACATATTGATTGAATTTTTCGGTATAAATGTATGCACAAGTTGATTATAATGTAAATACAAGTTGACGCGAGGGGCGTCACAAAATTATGGAGGATTGAATACTATGAAAGCAAAAAGAATTATTTCGGCAGTTCTCGCAACCGTAATGTGCGGTTCCATGTTCGTTGGCTGTGACAAGCCCGGCGCAGGCGGCGGTCTCATCGAGGTCGGCATCATCAACAACGACCCCAACGAATCCGGCTACCGTACCGCAAACGACAACGATCTGAAGAACACCTTTACCGAGGCAAACGGCTTCAAGGCATCGTTCGCTTACAGCCTGAAGAATGATGAGCAGATTGCTGCTGCGCAGAAGTTCATCACGGACGGCGTTGATTATCTGCTCCTCTCCGCTGCGGATACCGCAGGCTGGGACAATGTTCTGAAAGATGCACAGAAGCAGGGCGTTAAGGTTATCCTGTTCGACCGCACCATCGACGCTGACGAGAGCCTCTATGAAGCTTCCATCGTCTCCGATATGGCGAAAGAGGGCGAGACCGCTGTTGAATGGCTGAAAGGTCAGAATCTCGACAAGTACGAAGTTATCCACATTCAGGGCGTGATGGGTTCCGCTGCACAGAAGGGTCGTTCCGGTGCGCTGGATTCCGCTGCTGCTGATCTCGGTTGGACAATCGTCAACCAGCAGACCGCTGAATGGTCCGCTGACAAGGCAACCCAGATCGTGCAGTCCGTTATCGACTCCGGCAAGTCCTTCAACGTCATCTACGCTGAAAACGATGACATGGCAAAGGGTGCCGTTGTTGCTCTGGATAAGGCAAACATCTCCCACGGCGTCGGCAAGGACGTCATCGTCATGGGCTTTGACTGCAACAAGTGGGCACTCAAAGAACTGGAAGCAAAGAACTGGAACTATGACGGTCAGTGCAATCCGTTCCAGTCCTCTTACATCAAGGAGATCATCGACAAGTTGGAAAAGGGCGAAACCCTCTCCCAGAAGACCATCATTATGGATGAAAAGGGCTTTGATGCTTCCACCATCACTGCGGATGATGTTGAAAAGTACGGTATCTGATAAAACCATCGCAAACCTAGCTGATACATGAAAAATGCGCGGTGTGGCATATAGGTAATTCCGTATGTCACCCGCGCTTTTTGCGAACAAATGCCATTAGGAGGGATCGGAATGCGCGAAAATGCAGTTCTTGAGATGCGCGGAATATACAAGTCATTCCCGGGTGTCAAGGCACTCCAGAATGTCGATTTCACGCTCTGCAAAGGCGAAATTCACGCGCTGATGGGTGAAAACGGTGCAGGCAAATCCACATTGATCAAGGTGCTGACAGGTGTGCATCCGAAAGATGCGGGCGATATTTTTCTGGACGGCTATTCCGGCTCGGTGCAGATTCGTTCGCCGCAGGAAGCACAGCAGCACGGCATCAGTACCGTATATCAGGAAATCACGCTTTGCCCGAATTTGTCGGTGGCTGAGAATATTTACATCGGACGCGGCACGGGCAAAACCGTCAAATGGAAGGAAATGAACAAGAAAGCAGGAGATCTGCTCCATTCGCTTCGCATTGATGTCAAGCCCACGCAGCAGCTCGCAACCTGTTCGATCGCCGTGCAGCAGATGGTTGCCATCGCAAGAGCAGTTGACATGGAATGCAGCGTTCTGATTCTCGACGAGCCGACTTCTTCGCTCGATGAATCGGAGGTTGCCAAGCTGTTCAATCTGATGCGCCAGCTCAAAGAACGCGGTGTCGGCATCATTTTCGTCACCCACTTCCTCGATCAGGTTTATGAAGTCTGTGACAAGATCACCGTTCTGCGTGACGGTCAGCTTGTCGGTGAATTTGCGATTGAAGATCTGCCTCGTGTCCAGCTTGTCTCCAAAATGCTCGGCAAAGAACTGGATGACATGGCGGATATCAAAAACGATATTCCAAGCGGTGCAAAAACAGGCACCAATCCTGTATATGAGGCAAAGGGACTTTGCAGCACTGAGGGAATCAAGCCTTTTGATTTCCATATTTTCAGAGGCGAAGTCAACGGCTTCACAGGACTTTTGGGCTCCGGTCGATCCGAATGCGTGCGTGCCATTTTCGGTGCGGACAAGGTAACGGAGGGCAGTGTCAGGATGAACGGAATGCCCGTTTCCATCACAAAGCCCATTGAAGCGATGAAACAAGGCATCGCATATCTTCCTGAAGACAGAAAACGCGACGGTATTGTCGGGGACCTTTCGGTGCGGGATAACATCATTCTTGCACTTCAGGTGAAAACAGGCTTCTTCAAGCCGTTTTCCAAGGCGCAGGCGATCAAATTCGCGGAGGAATATATTAAACTGCTCGATATCAAGACGGCATCGGTCAACACGCCGATCAAGTCGCTTTCGGGCGGAAACCAGCAAAAGGTGATCCTTGCCCGCTGGCTGCTGACACATCCGAAATATCTGATTTTGGACGAGCCTACACGAGGCATCGACGTCGGCACCAAGGTCGATATCCAGAAGCTGGTTCTGAAATTGGCGTCTGAAGGCATGAGCGTGACGTTCATCTCCTCGGAGACCGACGAAATGCTGCGCACCTGCTCGCGCTTGATTGTTATGCGCGACAGAAAAGTCGTGGGTGAGCTGACAGGCGATCAACTCACGCAGAGCGGCATCATGAATACCATTGCAGGAGGTGACAGAGAATGACAGGCAAAAAAGAGGGCAGCTTTCTGACGAATCTGTTTCGGAATCAACTTTTCATTCCGCTTGCAGCATTGTTTCTACTGGCTTTATTCAATCTCGTTGCTGACTCGTCATTCTTCAACATCACACTTGGACACAACAGTGAGGGGTATCCCGTGTTGTCGGGTTATCTCGTCACAATTCTCGATTACGGCTCGGAACTTGCCATTCTTGCCATCGGCATGACGTTGGTGACGGCGGCATCAGGCGGACAGGATATCTCCGTTGGTGCAGTCATTGCCATCAGCGGCAGCGTGGTGCTTCGCATTCTCAGCGGCGGCGATGCCCATTCCGAAACCATGCATGCTCCGATTATCGTGGCGTTTCTCGTGAGCTGTATTGTGGCGATGCTGTTTGGCGCGTTCAACGGTTCACTGGTCGCGTTCTTCAGAATCCAGCCGATGGTTGCCACATTGATTTTGTTCACTGCGGGGCGTTCCATCGCAGCATGGATCAACAATAACGAGCTGCCGATCATCAGCGACAAGACCTTCGGCTATTTCGGCAACTTCATTCCGCATTGCCCCATCCCGACTCCGATCTTCATGGCGATCATCTGCTTCATCGTCATTTGGTTGGTGTTGAAATTCACGAATCTGCGCCTTTATGTGCAGTCTGTGGGCATCAATGAAAAAACAGCCCGTCTGAACGGTCTCAATCCTGAGATCATCAAGCTCATCACCTATGTTCTGCTTGGGCTTTGCGTGGCTGTGGCAGGCTTTATCAAGGTCAGCCGTATTTCCACCATCAATTATTCCGTTGTTGCAAAAGACATCGAAATGGATGCGATTCTTGCAGTCGCACTGGGCGGAAATTCACTGAGCGGCGGTAAATTCAACATGGCAGCTTCCATTCTCGGCGCATATGTCATTCAGTTCCTCACCACAACACTTTATAAGTTTGAAGTCAACCCGAATGCACTTTCGGCTTATAAGGCAGTGGTTGTCATCGCGCTGGTTGTGTTCAGCGCACCGGTTGTCCGCGAGAAGATCACCGCACTGTTCAACAAAAGACGTGCGCAGAAAGCCGCAGGCAGCAAGGCATAAGCACCGAATGAAAAAAGTGAGAATGGAGGAATCATAATGGCACGTTCAGGTGCGGCGAGCCGCGGCGGTTTGCGCGGGATGATTCGCCGAATGACGGATACGAACCTGCTGATGAGCATTACGATCGTGGTGTTCATTGCGATGTATCTGTTTGCAATTATATTTTTGGGTGCGGGCTTTCTGAAGCCGCAAGCCCTGTTCAACATCATGAACGCAAATGCATATCTGATTATTCTTGCCTGCGGCATGAGCCTTGTGATGATCTCGGGCGGTATTGATATCTCTGTGGGCGGTGTGACTGCTCTGGTGAGTATGTGCTGCGCGGTGTATCTCGATTATCACGGCGGCAATATCGTGGTGGCGATGCTGATTTCCCTCGGCATCGGACTGGCATTTGGTCTTGTGCAGGGATATCTGGTGGCTTATCTGGAAATTCAGCCGTTTATCGTCACTTTGGCAGGTATGTTCTTTGCACGCGGTATGACGACCATCGTACACACCGACCCGTTCAACGTCGCAAATGAGGCGTTCGTCAAGCTGAAGGACACACGTCTTCCGGTACCGTTCATGGGCTCGTATAATAAGCACGGCGTGTATGTCGATGCATATGTCGAGATCGGCGTGGTGGTTGCCCTGCTGATCGTTGCCGTGATGTTTTGTGTGCTGAAATGGACAAAAACAGGCAGAAACTTCTATGCCGTGGGCGGCAACCGCCAGAGCGCACTGATGCTTGGCATCAACGTCAAGCGCACCACATTTCTTGCACATCTGACTTGCAGTCTGCTTGCAGGCATCGGCGGTTTTGTTTACTTCATGCATGTTGGTTCGGGTTCACCGAGCCATGCATCGGGTGCCGAAATGAACGCGATCGCGTCGTCCATCATCGGCGGCACGATGCTTACAGGCGGTGTCGGCAATATCATCGGTACACTGTTCGGTGTGTTGTCGCTTGCCCTGATCCAGAACATCGTTTTTTCGGCAGGCTTTGACCAGCCGTGGTGGACAGGCATTACCATTGCTTCGATGCTGTGCATCTTCCTGGTAGTGCAGAGCGTTATCATCGCATACCGCAAGAAAGTCAATCTTTCGGAAGCTGAAAATGGCGGAAGCGGGGGTTGAACCATGACAATAGAATCCTATATTGAAAACGGAAAAGCCGCAGTCGGAATCGAATTTGGTTCTACGCGCATCAAGGCGGTGCTGATCGGCGAAGATTTTGCGCCGCTTGCCTCAGGTGTTTACGACTGGAGCAACACGCTTCTGGACGGCATCTGGACCTATTCGCTGGACGAGGTGAAAGCAGGCTTGCAGGGCTGCTTTGCCGATTTGATGCAGAATGTCGAGCAGCAGTATGGCGTCAAGCTGAGATCTGCATCGGCACTTGGCATTTCTGCAATGATGCACGGCTATCTTGCATTTGATGAACAAGACGAGATCCTTGTTCCGTTCCGTACATGGCGCAACACCATCACGGAGCAGGCTGCGGATGCGCTCACGGAAGCGTTTGCGTTCAATATTCCGCAGCGTTGGAGCATTGCACATCTCTATCAGGCAATTCTCAACAACGAGCCCCATGTGGGCAAGATCCGATTCCTGACCACCCTTGCAGGCTATGTGCATTTTCTGCTGACAGGCGAGCGTGTGTTGGGCATCGGCGATGCATCGGGGATGTTCCCCATTGGTGCAGAGAAAGAATCCTATGACACGGCGATGCTTGCAAAGTTTGCAGAGCTGACCGCAGGCACCGCATTCACACAAACACTTTCCGACATTCTTCCGCAGATCGTACCGGTTGGAGAATGTGCAGGCACGCTGACGGCAGAGGGTGCAAAACTCCTCGACCCGACAGGCACATTTGGCGCAGGCGTTCCCCTTTGTCCGCCCGAGGGCGATGCACAGACGGGTATGGCGGCGACGAACAGCATCACCCCGAAAACAGGCAATGTATCTGCAGGCACGTCTATTTTCGCAATGACCGTTCTCGAACACGGGCTGTCCGCCGTATATCGGGAAATCGACCTTGTGACGACGCCCTGCGGCGACCCTGTTGCGATGGTGCACTGCAACAACTGCACCACCGATCTGGATGCATGGGTGAAGATGTTTGGCGGATTCCTCAGCAATATCGGCGTTGAAATGTCGAAAGGAACGCTCTATGATACGCTTTACGGTTTTGCGCTGGAAGGCTCACCCGATTGCGGCGGTGTCTTGTCCTACAATTATTACGCAGGCGAACACGTCACAGGGCTTTCCAACGGCAAACCCATGATGATGCGTACTCCGACCGCAGACTTTTCCATTGCAAACCTGATGCGCAGTCTGGTTTATTCCTGCATGGCGACTTTGAAAATCGGCATGGACATTTTGACACAGAAAGAAAATGTCAAGCTGGAGCAGATTTACGCCCACGGCGGATTGTTCAAGACTCCCGCTGCATCGCAGCCGTTTTTGGCGGCAGCGCTCGGCGTAGATGTTACTCTCATGCAGTCCGCTGGCGAGGGCGGTGCCTGGGGAATTGCCCTGTTGGCTGCGTATATGAAGCGAGCAGACCGCACAGAGACACTTGCAAAGTATCTGGGCAGCAAGGTGTTTGCCAAGATGAACGGCAAGCGTGTTTCTCCGAAGAGAGCGGATGCGGAAGGTTTGCGTGCATATATGAACGCATATCAAGAAGGACTGGCAGCAGAACGTGCGGCAGTCTCTGAAAGCTGAAAGGATTGGTGAGCAACATGAAATTCTGGTTCATTACCGGTTCGCAGTCTTTGTACGGCGAAGAAACCCTCCGTCAGGTGGAGGAAGATTCCAAGATTATCGCGGCAGGCTTGAAGCTGCCGTTCCCCGTAGAGTATAAGATTACGGCAAAAACCGCATCTGAGATCGAAGCGGTTGTCAAAGAGGCGAATTTCGATGATACCTGTGCAGGCATCATTACATTCTGCCACACGTTTTCACCCTCGAAAATGTGGATCAACGGTCTGGCACTTTTGCAGAAGCCTTGGCTGCATTTCCACACCCAGTTCAAGGATTATATCCCGAACGAAGAGATCGACATGGACTATATGAACCTGCATCAGTCGGCACACGGCGACCGTGAACACGGCTTCATCGGTGCGAGAATGCGGATGCCGAGATCTGTTGTGGCGGGTCATTGGCAGGATCCTGCGGTACAGGAGAGGATCGCAGAATGGCAGCGTGCAGCGATCGGTGCGCTGTTCAGCCACAACCTGAAGATCGTGCGTTTTGGCGACAATATGCGCGAAGTGGCTGTCACTGAGGGCGATAAGGTTGAGACACAGATCAAGCTGGGCTGGCAGGTCAACACCTGGGCAGTCGGCGATCTGGTTGCGGAGATGGACAAAGTGACCGAGGCGGAAATCGACGCTCTGGTTGCCGAGTACAGATCACAGTATGACCTTAACGAAGCTGATATGGACGAGATACGTTATCAGGCAAAGGAAGAAATCGCAATCGAAAAGATTCTTGTGCGTGTGGGCGCAAAGGCGTTTTCCAACACGTTTGAGGATCTGTACGGGATGCGTCAGCTGCCCGGTCTGGCAACGCAGCACCTGATGTCCAAAGGCTACGGTTATGGCGGAGAGGGCGACTGGAAAACAGCCGGCATGGTTGCAATCCTGAAATCCATGTATCCTGACGGTGCAGCATCCTTCATGGAAGATTACACCTATGACTACAAGCACGAGTTGATTCTCGGTTCTCATATGCTCGAAGTGTGCCCGTCGATTGCGGCAAACAAGCCGCGCATCGAGGTGCATCCGCTGGGCATCGGTGGAAAAGAACCGCCCGCACGTTTGGTGTTTGAAGGCAAGGCGGGCGACGCGAAAGTGCTGTCGCTGATTGATGCAGGCGGACGTCTGCGTCTGATCGTGCAGGATGTCAAGTGCGAAAAGCCGTTCCAGAGCATGCCGAATCTGCCTGTGGCACGCACCATGTGGAAGCCTGCTCCTGATTTCCTGACGGGTCTGGAATGCTGGATTCTGGCAGGCGGTGCGCATCACACAGTCATGTCTTACGACATCACCGACCGCACCGTGCGCGATTTTGCCCGTATCATGGGCATCGAGCTGGTTTGCATCAATGCGGAAACCAAACCTGAAAAACTGGAAACCGAACTCATGCTCGGTGATGTGATTTATCGCCGCTGATGAATGGTTTTTACCCGTGAGTACAGGCTTGGGTGAAACATAAACTTTTTTAGTCCTCCTTTTAACTCGTGCTGCCGCGTCGGCAGAACAACCGAAAGCACTCGGGAATCCTCATGCCCCGAGTGCTTTTTTCTGTCTGCTGTAATGTGTAAAATGAATGAAATTTGAGGAAAATCTCTTCGGAACATTGACAGTATTATGAAAATATGGTATCATAAATATGAGAATGCATACAATAGGAGGGATTGTATTGTATCGTTACCGAAAAAAAGCAGTCTGCGGAATGCTCGCGGCTGCAATGATATGGAATGCTGCGATGACGATGCCTGTTCATGCGGCAACGCAGCCCGCAGAAGCAGAGGTATCACTGGATGAGTTTGCGTCACAGGTGCGCAAACTGACCGCAAACGATGACCGTGCCGCATATTATCATGAGCTGGTGTTTGACAAGGCAACGCAGCAGCTTTCGCGTGATGCAGAGCCGGTTGGGGATTCCTGCGGTGAAATTTGCGTGGAAAACGGGAAACTGGTGTTTACGGATACTGCACCGCTGACGCGAACCATGCGAAAATCAGCGCGGGAGTCGTTTGCCGCATTTGCGCAGTCTCATGGATATACCTATGAGGAGGACAGTGCAGCGATCACGCTGAAAAACGAATTTCAAACTGCACGTTTGATCGTCAAGGCGAAAGGCGATATCCCCGATTATGGTGCTGAATCCGTCGCAGAGGGATATCATGACCTGCACATTTTGCAGTATGCGTCAGTAGCACAGGCATATCTGGCTTTCACGCGCCTGACGGAGCTGGATGGTGTGGAATATGTGCAGCCATCTCATGTGGTAAAGGTCGATTCCGTCGCGGAAACAGATGAAAATGAAGCAGAACCCACGATTCGCCCCGCAGGAAATTATAATACATGGGGTGAGCCGTATCTGAACACTGAGGAGTTCATCGGGAAATTTCTCGCGGATGAGGTGCTGCCTGAAGTGATCGTTGCGGTGATCGATACGGGTATCAACCGCAGTCAATCGGCACTTGCAGGGCGCATTCTTGCGGATGAGGTCAATTATTCCGATTCGGGCGATGATACCGCCGCCGATGATCTCGGGCACGGCACGCACGTCACAGGCACCATCTGTGAACTGACTCCAAGCAACGTGAAGATCCTGCCAATTAAGGTCTTTGATCAGGACGGCAGCGGCACGGATGAACAGATCTACCTCGGACTGATGTATGCGATTGCGCAGGGTGCTGATGTTGTCAACATGAGCTTTGGCGGATTGGGTGTCAGTGCGCTGGAGGTCGAGGCAATCGAAATTGCGCAGGAACACGGGCTGACAACAGTCGCGGCGGCGGGCAACAACGCCGACGATGCAGCATATTACTATCCCGGCGGCATCGAGGAGTGCATCACCGTTGCGGCGGTTGATCAAAATCTTGAACTTGCGAGCTTTTCCAATCGCGGCAGCTTGATAGATGTCGCGGCACCCGGAGTTGGCATCACAAGCCTGACGATCGGGGAAAATGACGAAAAGGAAATGCTCAACGGCACAAGCATGGCGACGCCACATGTCACCGCATGCTGTGCGCTGCTCAAATCCTATGACAAAACTCTCACACCTGCGAAGATTCAGGCATTGATTCAGGCAAACGCGACAGACATCGGTGCAGCAGGATTTGATAAAGAATTTGGCTGGGGCATGGTGTCGCTCCATGATTTTGATTGGTGCGAGGGCATTTGTCATGCGCCGACGTTTTCGCCCAAGGGCGGCAATTACGGCAATGCGGTTTCGCTCAAGATCACATCGCCGACTGAGAATGCCGAGATCTACTACACCACAGACGGCAGTCTGCCCTCCAAAACCAACGGCAAGCTGTATGCGGAGCCGATCGAGATTGCCGAATCGACGCTTTTGCAGGCAATCTGCGTGATGGACGGCTGTATCGACAGTCAGATATCCAAAGCCGGATATACGCTTTACGGCAAGGATACAGCCAATGCGTTTGTGACAGAAAATGGCATACTTACGAAATATCTGGGTGTCATGTCGCGTCCGGTTCTTCCTGAAACCGATGCGGCAGGCAATCCGCTGACAACGATTGGCGATGGCGCGTTTGCGGGCAACCCTTACATCACCGAGCTGACATTGCCTGATACAGTCACACGCATCGGCAAGCAGTCATTTGCAGGCTGCGACGCAATGGAAAAGCTTACATCTGCGAGCGTTTTGCAAATCGGTGATGAAGCATTTGCCGATTGCACTGCACTTGAAGAACTGAAGTTCTCACCGAAATTGAATGAGGTCGGGGCAGGGGCATTTAGTGGCTGCTGCTCTGTCGAAGAGCTCGATTTCGGCACAGTTACGTCGATTTTGCCGCAAACCTGTAAAGGCTGCGAGAGTCTGGAAACTGTCCACGCCCCAAAGGCGATTTCGCTGGGCGATGAGGCTTTTGCCGAGTGCAAAATGCTTTCCGTGCTCACCTGTGACTGGAAATCGGTCACGGAGATCGGGAATGCGGCGCTGCAAAACTGTATATCGCTTGGCGGCGAATTAGATCTCAGAAACATCAAAAAGCTTGGAAAAGCAGCGTTTTCGGGCGACACTGCCCTGAAAAGTGTGCTGCTCTCTGATGCGATCATCGCACTGGAAGATGATGTGTTCTATGGTTGTGCAGGGCTTTGCTGTCTGTCACTTCCATCGGTGACGAAACTTGGTGCGCGGTCGCTTGCTTTGAAGAAAAAGGCGTTCAATCTCACCACAGATTTGTGCTGTTCCAAAATCACCGATATCGGAACAGACGCTTTTATGGGCTTTCCGATCGGCGACGGTTTTGATGCACAGTCATTTGATCTTCTCGATAAGCTTGATGATCGAGCGTTTGCAGGCGCGTTGGCGGGTGAACTGCGGTTTCCGAATGTCAAGGAAATCGGGGGGCAGGTTTTTGCAGGCGCAACGATTCGTGTGGCATCGTTTACGGCGTTGAATGCCCTTGCAAGCGGCGCGATCACCGGCTGTGAGTATCTGGTGCTGTCCGATTCCTGCAAATCCATTGCCGATGACGCGATTGCCGAGACAACGAAAATCATTGTACCTGCTGGCGTTTCGCTGCCTGAAATATATGCGGAACGGACAAAGAGCAAGTTGACGACCGTTCGCACATCCGGTAAAACAACCACTGTGACGCAGTATGGATATGTGGAGCTTGCGTGTCTGGCGGGCGGAATCGGCACGGCATATCATTGGTTTTCCACCGACCAAAATGGTTCATTTGTTCCGATCAAGGACGGAAATACGTATTTCTTCGCACCAAGCACGAAAAATGCCGGCAAGTTCCGATATATCTGCGTTGCAACCGATTCTTTGGGCAACACAGTCTCGAATGCATTTGATGTGACCGTTTCAGAAGCAGATGCGTCGATTTTCTCGTCTGATGTTCCGATTTTCATTCCCGATGCGAATTTGCACAGTGTGACATTCCGTCCTGCGAAAGATGGCACATACTATTTCGATTTTGCAGGAGATACGCGCGATTTCGCATTGATTACCGATGCGGACAATCACGAGATTGCTCGGACTGCCCTGACAGAATCGCAGATTTCGGTCAAGCTTTCGGCAGGTGATGAATATCGTGTGCATTACCGTTCTGCTTGGCAGGGTGCATCGCAGCTTTCGGTCAGCGATGAAATTCACGCAGCAACTGATCTTTCCAAGTGCGAGATTTCGTTTGAGGATGAATATTACCTCGATGATCCTGCGGCATTTCAGCCTTCGGTGACAGTCAAATCGCCTGACGGCAAACCGCTTGCCGTAAACAAAGATTACAGTATTCAGATGCAGTTTGTGCATGAAAACGGCGTGCTTACGCTGTTTGGCATGGGCGATTACTGCGGCGCGATGAATCTTTCGGTCAAGGTATATCCGCTAGCGGCAGTCGATACCCCCATGCCCGTGCATCTCTCCGATGCGAAGGATACCCAGACCTATGTGTTCATTCCCAAGGAGTCCGGAAAGTATAATTTCTATGCGACTTACAGCGCGGCATATAAAACCGATTATGAGAAATATCTGAAAACGGGCAGTTCCGGTGGTCTGCGTTCCTATAATGTCCGAGCGGCTGCGGATGTCTATGACAGTGAGGAGAATCTTCTGATTTCCAATTCGTTCAATTCATATACAGGTTCGCGCTTTTCCGCAAAACTTGATATGCTTGCAGGACAAAAATACTATTTTGTATGCAGTTCCAAATCTGCGGCGGAATATCAGCTTGTGATTTCGCAGACCATGCGTGACATGAAAAAGGTCACGGTTGAGGGTATGCTTTTTGCGCAATATGCAAACGGAATGCAATATGAACCCGAGGTCACGGTGATGAACGGCGACGAACAGCTTGTGGAAAACCGCGATTATGTTGTCATTCACGAGAACAATACCGTGCCCGGACTTGCAAAAGTGAATGTCGTGGGTATCGGGCTCTATACGGGTTCCGTGGTAAAAGAATACAGCATTCTTTATGACGGCAGAGGGCATTCCGATACGCGTCTGGAACTGCGTGAACCGCAGCAGATCGACTTGATGAAGCAGCGAATCACCACTGCATGGTTCACCGCGGAGAGTCTCATCAAAACCGAGTATAAAGCCCGATATTATATGAAGTTTGAAAACACAGCACTTCGTTGCAGTTTTTATCGTTATAATTCCCGCACGAATTCGTATTCGTTTGTTCTCACCACCGATGGCAGAAGTCAGTTTTTGCTTGATAACGGTGAGTATTGTCTTGTATTCTATTCGGCATTTGAAAATGTTCTGCTGAGTGCGAATGCAACGATATTCCGTCCGTATAATCTGGAGATTGCTGAGGTCACGGTGGAGGATGCGATCTACACGGGCGACAATCTGATCCCCGAACTGACGGTGACTGTGGGCGGCGAAACTTTGGTGCGTGATGAGGATTTCAAACTGACGTACCCTGAGAATCATGCAATGTTTGGTGAACAGGAATTTTATCTTTCTGCAAAATCGGAGGCGACAGCTTACGGTACACAGGTGCTGACGTACAATGTCATTGTGGATCTGCCCGAGGAGGCACCGTTTTTAGAGGTCGGTGCGCACGAGGCGGAGGCGACTTTGGAGGATCGTCTGGTATATTACCGCATCTGTGTTCCGGAGGATACCGATTATCTGCTTGCAAGCACGGATGTGATGAATACCGTGGTGCGTGTGTTTGATGCGGATGCGAATATGCTGGCACAGTGTTATGGAACGGGAACGCAGTGCTTACGTTTCACGGCTGAGGCAAACAAACTGTATTATGTGATGGTGAAATTCAACGGATTTAACCGTCAGGGCACATTGCATTTTGAATTGCAAAACAGCTTCCGTATTCTGGATGAATGTGAGAAGATCGTTGCGCCTGTTTTCTGGACAGGGGAGGAAACGACGCCTGATATCCAATTCGTTGACGGTGACTATCACCTCCAGGAGGGCGTGGATTATCAGCTTCGCTACTGCGTGGACGAGGTCAATGTCGGCACTGCCACCGCGAATTTCATCGGCATGGGCGATTATTACGGCACCAGCGATGTCGCATATGACATCATCATGCCGACCTTGTTTGAGATGAAGAATTTCCGAGCATATCCCATCTGTTTCGACAAGCATTATACAGGCACGGAACGTCCTGAAGATGAGGATGATGAAACAGCTTGTCCGCATCTGATTTACCGCTACACATCGGGTTTGGAGACGGAACTGCGTGTCAATGTGTTCAATCTCCAATGCCGAATGACGTTCCAGCTTTATGACGAAAACGGCAAATTCCTGAAAAGCTGCGAGATGAAAACCGACGGCGAACTGGATTTCTCATCCAAAGCAGGGGAAACCGTGTATATTCTGCTTTCCGCAACAGACATCAATACCCACAACCAGACCTTCACGATGTTCATCAGCGACATCAGCGGAAAGAAGTTTGAACTGGTGAAAGATACGGAAAATCATGCTGTATATCGCATCTGCCCTGCGCTGAAATATGCGGAACTTGCGGATCTGGTCACACAGGTGGATGAGGAAACACTGACACAATGTACTTTGCAGTCGAAAATTTCGGGCTATCAGGTCAAGTATTTTCCCGAGGCGGTGTTCAGCACGCTTCCGATGCCATATACGGTCATCGGATTCGATGGCTGTGCGGCTGCGGATTATGCGGGACAGTATCATTATGCGTACATCGACCCGAGTGCCGCACAGGCACCCGAAAAAACGGGCGATTTGAATGGTGACGGGCAGTGTACGTTATCAGATGGCGTGCTGCTGTTTTATCTCGTGAGTGAAATCGACACAGTGCCGATGACGGATGCACAGCGGCAAAAGGGCGACATCAACGGTGACGGAATGCTGACGATTCTGGATTATCTGATGTTCATTCAGCTGATCGACGATTAAAAACTCAACAGCCGAAGCAGATTGCCTGCTTCGGCTGTTTTTTACGGCTGTGCAAAAATATCGTAGATATCGCGCAGCGGAATGCGGTTGCCGTCGTGAAACACCAACAGCTGCAATTCCTCATCCACGCGGCGCACCGTGCCGCGATATGTCAGATATACACCGCCCGATTTCTTCTCATCCGCCTGAAAATACGTCACGGAAATAGGTACATCAACTTCTTTTTCACGGATTTTTCGCAGCCACTCATCCAATGCAGCACTGCGGTCGTCGTCGGGTTCCAGCCGTGCATCGACCTGACGTGCTGTTTCGTCGATTGCGTCCTCATAGCCGGTGAGTGCCTTAAACGAGGAAAACTGCGCTGCCCGTGCTGACATTGACATCTGCGGATGCTTGCGCGAAACATGGTGCGGATGATGCAGAATTTCTTCGTATTCCGAGTTCATGCTTTATGTCCCCCCACCTGTCCGTTGCGAGCGATCGTCGTTGCACCCGCCTGAAAATTCATGCCTTTCAGCACAGCATTTTTGCCGTATCGCCGTTGCAGGGCAATCACCGCACGCTGCAGCGATTTTTCCCGCTGTTCCGCGATTTCGGATTTTTTTCGACGCTGTTCCTGTTCTTCCGCATCGGAAAATAAATCGAGCTGCACGAAACGATCCTGCGGTGCATCGTTCTCGGCGATCACATGATTCGCCACCACGTACATTCGGCGCACTAATAGGTTTTCATCGACAATGCGTGCAAAAAGCTGTGTGACCGCCGCCACGATCTGTTTTGTTGAGGCGGTATATCTGCCCAGATTGACTGAACCATGCGCTTGTTTTGGCAAACGTCTGCCATAGGCATCGACGTCCCAGTTTCCGGCGTAATGCGACGGAACGCCCTTGATATCATATCCGACGGTCAGAACCATTTGATTAGTAACAACGTGCTTTTCAACCATATCGAGAACAAGCAGTTCGGTCATTTCGCGCACGATCAGCAAACCCTTTTCAAAGCTGTATGCCTCGGAAAGCACCTGCCCCTGACTGATGCTGTGCACCTGCGGCTGATATGCCTTGATATCCGCGATACGGCTCGGCTCCCAGCCCCAAGCGTGGTCGATGAGCAATTCGGCGTTGACGCCGAACAGACGGTATATCAGTTCTTCGTTTTCTTCGGAGCAGCGTGCAATATCGCCCATTGTGCAGAGATAGCTGTGTTCCAGCTTTGCCGCCGTGCCTCTGCCGACACGCCAGAAATCGGTCAGAGGTTTGTGTGTCCAGAGCTGTTCACGATAGCTTGTCTCATCCAGTTCCGCGATGCGCACGCCGTCCTGATCGGGCGGCATTTTTTTCGCCACAATGTCCATCGCAATTTTGGCAAGATACAGATTCGTGCCGATACCGGCAGTTGCGGTGATGCCTGTTTCATCCAGAACCGCACGAATCATACGCATGGCAAGCCCGCGAGCGTCGATGTGATAGGTCTCCAGATATGCAGTTGCGTCGATGAACACCTCGTCGATCGAGTAGACATGGATATCCTCAGGTGCGACAAAGCGCAGATAGATGTTGTAAATCTGCGTGCTGACCGCCATATATCGTGCCATGCGCGGCGGGGCAACGATATAGTCCAGTTCGAGCGCAGGATTCGCACGCAGTTCGTGTGCCAGGTGCGATTTCCCCTCCAAACGCTGATGTTTCGTGCGCGCACGGCGATAGTTGTTGACCTCACGGACGCGCTGCACAACCTCGAACAATCGCGGACGGCTTGGCACACCCTCGGCTTTCAGGGATGGGGTCACAGCAAGGCAGATGGTTTTCTCGGTGCGGCTTGCATCTGCCACCACCAGATGCGTGTTCAGTGGGTCAAGTTTTCTGTCCACGCACTCGACCGAGGCATAAAACGACTTCAGATCAATCGCCAGATACGAGCGTGCCATGATACCCCTCCTTCGTGAACGTTTGTTTCTTTATATATGATAGCACATTTGTTCGCATTTGTCAAGAGGGAATTTTATGGGAAGCTCACGGATAGGTGCGAAAATCGTCGTCAGAGGAGAACATTTCGCGCAGATCAGCCTTGATGCCCTCCAGAATATCAGTGATGCAGCGATAAATGATGTACGCAAAGCACATCAGCAGGAAAAAATCAAACATGGTCATGATCTCCTTTTGTTTTGTTCTGTGCTTTGATTATACATCGTTTTGCGCCATATGTCAAATCACAACTGTCTATAATATATCCCAGTTATAAAAATCCCCTTGACACCAAACGGCATCAAGGGGGAAATATCACAACACTTGGTTCGCCCACGCACGGCATTCCTCCGCGAGCTTTGGCGGTGAAATGATCCGCATCTGATCGGGAAACTGGAACAGCCAGCCCCAAAAAGTACGGCTTACCTGAATTTTCACATGGGCAATCAAACGATTTTCATCCAGTCGGAGCATCTTCACATCTTTGCCGAACTGGTCAAACACAACATCGATCAAAGAATCATCGAATTCGATGGCGGCATTCACCTCATCGCCGCCATACATCCGAAAGGTTTTGGAGGTGTAAGATGCAAGCTCCTGCGCGGAAATCAGTGCTGCATCGCTGATGAGTTCATCGACGATGCGTACCTGTTCCATGCGGTCGATGCGATAATTGCGCTTTTCGCCGCGGGCAGGATTGTAGCACATCAGGTAGTAGTTATCATTGTCGTAGATGAGCGAAATTGGCTCCACGACGTAAGTTTCGCCGCCGTGACGATACACGCGGTTACCGTATTCATCGTGCCGAAAATACAGAAAAGCGATTTTCACCTGTTCCTGCAAAGCCGATTCAATCGTTTCCACATTCTCGAATATGCTCGTGTTTGTGTGCTTTTTGATGTTGAACTGCACAAGGTTTCCTTTGAGGATATCCGCACGATGACTGCCGCCCAGATCAGCCAGCTTTTCGATGAGCAAAGCCGTCTGCTCCTCGGGAATGCACGCCGCCGCCTGTACCGCATCCATGAGGATTTTGATTTCGCCGCGGCTGAATTCACGCTGCTCAACGTAATACGCATTGCTGTGACCGCAGCGAACTGTCACCACATGGAAGCCCATTTCGTTGAGCTGTGCGATGTCGCGTGCGAGGGTTTTGCGGTCGCAGGTGATGTCAAAATCAAGCAAACGCTTGCAGATTCCGTTAGTTGTAAGAGGGTGTTCGGCATCAGTTTCCTGTCTGAAAATTTCCATGAGCCGAAGCATTTTGGCTTTTTGCATAATTGCAGCCTCCTTTTCGTTTCTGTCTCAATTATATCGCAATTCTCATACTTTGTCAAGCAGAAAATGTCTATAAATATACGCAGTTCTTTCGGCGATTGCTCGATTACGGCAACACCGTCTCGAAGAATTTCGACAAAAAATGTGCAAATGGATATGAAAAGTTGCGGAAAATTTTGTGAAACCCTTGACATAAACGCATTTTATATGTATAATATATATGAAGTGTAATATTTCTTTTGATTTATACTGATTGTAAATCTTCAGGATGCACTTCAATACTGCCATAATTCCTCTCAATAAAACGTAAAAACGGCAATCCAACCTCATGCATGGACTGCCGTTTTTGCGTATCTTTTCAGACTTGCCAAAAATTGCGGAGGCTCACCAAAAATTGCGGCGTTTCCCGAAGGGAACGTTAATCTGCAAAAAATGCCTTGACAAGCCGCTTTTTCTGGTATATGATACTTTTGTATAGGGATAACGGATGCGCAATCCGTTGCTCAATATAGAGAAGAAATCAAAACTAACACAACCTTGGGGGAAGAAAGAGAGTACGCGATGAAAAAGAAAACCGCAGCCGCTGTTCTGACTGCCGCATTGCTCGTTCCCTGTGCAGCGATGCCCGCATCAGCAGCAACCCCAACCATGCGCGGTGACGTCAATCTGGACAGTGTCGTCACCGTATCTGACGCGATTCTGCTTTGCCGTGCCGTCAATTCTGACAGCACCGTGAGCCTGAACGCGACCGCCCGTGCCAACGGCGATATGGATGACGACGGTGCTCTTACGGGAATCGACGCCACTACGCTTCTGCGTGTTATCGCCCGTTTGGAAACGCCGCTTCCGATTTCGGAAGAAATCACCCCGCAGGTGCCCGAGCATGATCCGGCTTACATTCATCTGCACGGCAGCTCCATCTCCGTGGAAGGTGAATATGTCGATGTGCAGGGCAGCACTGCGACCATCACTGCATCGGGCATCTATTATATTGACGGCGATCTGCAAAACGGTCAGATCATCGTGAATGTGCCTGATGAGACCGTGGACAATGCCACCGTGAAGCTGTATCTGGACGGCGTGACCATGACCAACAGCTCCGCCCCCGTCATTCTTGTGGAGAATGCGGAAAACACCTCCATCAATCTCGTGGAGGGCAAGGAAAACACCCTTTCGGACGGCACCGATACTCCGACTGCGGAGGAAGCCGATCATGCTGTTCTGCACGCAAAAGATGACATGACCATCAAAGGCGACGGCACGCTCATCATCACTGCCGGAACACAATATGGCATTCACTGCGGCAACGATCTGAAATTCAACGGCGGCACTGTGAAGATCACCACTGAAAATTCGGATGCAGTCCGCGGCAAAACTTCTGTCACGATCAAAGACGGTACGCTCGATATCGACACCGAGGGCGACGGCATCAAATCGACACAGGGCAGCCTTGAAATGGAGGGCGGCAATGTGCTGATCAAATCAGGAAAGGATGCGGTGCAGGCTGAAACCACAATGTTGATTTCTGACGGAAAACTGCTTGCATTCGGCGACAGAGGACTGACTGCTGCTCAGAGCGTTGAGATCACAGGCGGCACCGTGCTTGCAACCGCCACCGATAATGCCTGTGAGAGTCTTTCGGCTGATTCAGTCAACACGATGCAGCTTTCTTTCGTCAAGGAATGGAGCAAGAACAATCCCATTGCCCTGACCGATACAAGCGGCAGCATCAAATTCGAGGAGAACACCCACAAAAAATACCGTTATGCTGTTATTTCTGACGCATCCCTTTCGGGTGACAGCCTTGTGTACGCAGGCGGCATTGAGATGTTCCATGACGGCAAGGAAAGCTTTTCACCTGCCGGCAGCTACGAAAATGTCAACAATTCCGATGATTCCAAGCTGCTCTACGGCGGTTTCTTCGACCAGTCGAGTGTCCACAAGGTCGAGGTCAAAATGGCTGACAATCAATGGAAGGATTTCCTCGCACATTCGCAGGATGAGCAATACTATCCCTGCGATGTCGTCATTGACGGCGAGACTTATCCGAATGTCGGCATCCGCACCAAGGGGCACAGTTCCAATATGTTCGTCTATCAGGCGGGCAAGGACAAATACAGCTTCCGCATTAAACTTGATAAATACGAAAAATTGCAGAATTATCACGGCTTGACCGAATTCTGCATGAACAATATGTATTCTGACCCGTCCTGCATGCGTGATATCCTTTGCTACAACGCAATGGAGATGCTGGATGCCTATGCACCGATTTGCGGATACACGGATATGTATCTGAACGGACAGCTTTACAGCTTCTATTTTCTTGCTGAACAGCCCGGCACCACGCTTGGCGAACGTCTGGCAACCGATGATGAAGCTGTTCTCTACAAAGCGGCAGATGTCGGCAGCAATTATGACTGCACGTTTGCGAACGATATGAAGCTCAACAACTTTGAGGTAAAATTCGGAACCGATGACAATCTCACCCACATTTCCGAAGTGGTGAATGCAATCAACCGTGTTTCTTCCTCGAATTATAAGTTCATTGAGGATATCCTTGATGTGCCGAGTTTTCTGAAGGGCTTTGCCGTCAATGCCGTGATGTGCAACTATGACAGCTATAACGGACAGATGGCGCACAACTACTACGTGGAATATACCGGCGGCAAAATGTACTATGTCGGCTGGGACTATAATCTCTGTCTGGGCAACTTCATGGATTACGGCGCAGCTGCTGATTCCGACATCAACACGGGAATGTATCAGGCGGATGCCAATCGCCGTCCGCTGCTCACCAAGCTGCTGGCAGTTCCCGAATACAAGACCATGTATAACGGCTATGTCAAGGAAATCGTGCAGTATTACAGCAATCCGGAGCAGACTGTCAACGGATTTGCCACACTGATCCGCAGTCATGTCAAAGCTGACCCGCGTTTCTTCTTCACCGCAGACCAGTTTGAATCCAACATTGCCAAAAGTGCCAACGGCTTGCAGACCAATGGCGGTCAAGGCGGCGGTTGGGGCGGCTTCGGCGGATTTGGCGGCTTCGGTGGTTTCGGAGGCTTTGGCGGTTTTGGAGGCTTCGGCGGCGGAGGCGGATTGTTCTCCTACGGCGGTGATTCCGTTTCGATCGTTGATTTCATGATTCGTCGTTTCGAGGTCATCAACCAGACGCTTCAGTGAATCAATCTATGAATTCAAAATAAACAGGAGGGTTGGAAACGCAAAATGTTTCCAACCCTCCTGATTTCGTTTTTGATGAAACCTCTTGAAGCAAAAAATGATGTTCATGCAAACGGGTCAAGTTCGGGCAGTTCGTTGGGGTCATGAATGGGCTTGGCGGTTGTGGTGGTCGTGGTGATCGTTGTCGTGGTTTCGGTGGTTGTTGTCAGTGTGGTTTGCGGTTCCGTTTGCGATGTCGTTTGCGGTTTGACGGAGGTGCCTGCTTGCTGTTCGGAGGACTGTGTGACGGCGGTTGTGGTCTGCGTTGTCGTCATGGAGGTGCTTTGGAGAGAAGTAGTTTCGGAAACGGAAGCAAATGAAGATGTTGTTGTTTCTGTCGTATCAACGGTTGTTTCAGCGGCAGATGCCGTTGTTTCCGTCGTAGTGGTGGTTGAAGTTTCCACGGGCGGCTCAGAAGATTCCGTGTTTGTTTTATTGCATCCCGCAAGCAAAATGACGGCGGTGAGACAAATCATAATCGGGAACAGTTTGTTTTTCATGTGTGTCCATCCTTTCCAAAATGACAAAATCAGTATAGCATAAGCGAGAGGATTTGTCAAGACTTCACCTCGGTGAAAGCTTGACATTTCGTGCAAATCGGTATATAATAACAGCAGTTATGAAAGGAGAAACGGTCTTATGATGAATCTGGATTTTGAACGAAAACTGACCATTCCGATGGAGGTCAAGAAGATGTATCCTGTAGACAGCGAGATGGAACAGATCGTGACTGCACGCGCCGAAACCATCCGTCAGATCTTTTCGGGTGAGGATCAGCGGCTGTTGCTGATCATCGGACCCTGTTCGGCGGACAACCCCGACAGTGTGCTGGCGTATATTTCGCGTCTGCGGACCGTGCAGGAACAGGTCGCGGATAAAATTTTCATCATCCCGCGTATTTATACCAACAAGCCCCGCACGACGGGCGCAGGCTATAAGGGGCTGCTGCATCAGCCGAATCCGCAGGAAAAGCCCGATATGTTCAAGGGTATCATTGCCACTCGTGCGCTGCATATGCGTGCGCTGAAGGAGACTGGTTTTTCCTGTGCAGATGAGATGCTTTATCCCGAAAACCATAAGTATCTTGATGATCTGCTGGCATATGTTGCAGTCGGCGCACGCTCGGTGGAGAATCAGGAGCATCGGTTGGTGTCAAGCGGCGTGATGCAGCCTGTGGGCATGAAAAATCCCACCAGCGGCGACCTTTCCGTGATGATGAATGCGATCACCGCCGCACAGCACGGGCACACGTTCATTTACCGCGGATGGGAAGTACACTCCACGGGAAATCCGCTTGCACACGCGATTCTGCGCGGCTATATGAATCAGCATGGGGAGTCGCTGCCGAATTATCACTATGAAGATCTGGCGCATCTGGCAGATCTGTACGCGCAGGGTGAATATGCAAATCCTGCGCTGATCGTTGACTGCAACCACGCAAATTCGGGCAAAAAGCCGTTTGAGCAGTCGCGCATTCTCAAAGAGGTGCTTCACAGCTGCCGTCACAACACGGAGATTCAAAAGCTGGTCAAGGGCTTCATGATCGAAAGCTATCTGGAAGATGGTGCGCAAAAGCCCGATGGCGGCTGCTATGGCAAATCCATCACCGACCCGTGCATCGGCTGGGAAAAAACCGAGCGTCTGATTCTCGAAACAGCAGAGCTGCTGTGATCAATCATGCCGCAGGGGAGACGAGGCATAAGGCTTCGTTTTCTCTGCGGCTTTTTGCAAGAAAATGGTATCGTGCGGGATTATTTTTCACATTGAGGATAAGATATTACCATTTCGGGCGGTATTTTGATAGTGTTTTGCGAAAAAATATGGCATAATGACAGCATAAGAGCAAACTCTGCAAAAATGGCGGGATACGTCGGCAGTCACCCCTTCGGCTGTAAACGTCACTCCACGTTTTTGCGCAATGCGACGAAAGGATGCGATAATCAATGCAAAAGCAAATTTGGAAGCGCACAGCAGTCGGATCCGTTGCGCTGATGATGACGCTGCTTTGCGGTTGTGAGGGCAGTTCTTCCTCACAAACGGCAGAATCGTCACCGGCAGAGACGACCACACCTGTGGTGAAAACCGAAGCCCCCGCCATTGAGGGTTACAATCTCCTTTGGAATGATGAATTTGAGGGCGACAAGCTGGACGAAAGCATCTGGGGCTATGATCCCCATGAGCCGGGCTGGACAAACGAGGAATTGCAGGAATACACCACCTCGACCGACAATGTGTTCACCCGCGACGGCAAGCTGATTCTCAAAGCCATCAAAACCCAGACGGAAAACGGCGGCGATTACTACACCTCAGGCAAGATCAAGTCGCAGGGCAAAAAAGATTTCCTTTACGGCAAAGTTGTGGCAAGTGCCAAGGTGCCCGTAGGGCAGGGCTTGTGGCCGGCGATCTGGATGATGCCGACCGATGAGGCGCATTACGGTCAGTGGCCGAAGTGCGGCGAGATCGACATCATGGAGGTGCTTGGCAGCGATGTCAAGACCGCATACAGCACCATCCACTACGGCGAACCGCACGGCGAACAGCAGGGCACGCTTGCCCTCACTGACGGCAGCTCGTATGCTGATTCGTTCCATGAGTATTCCGTCGAGTGGGAGCCGGGCGAGATCCGCTGGTATATCGACAACAACCTTGTGCTGACCGTCAACGACTGGTTCAGTGCTGTGCAGGGCGAGGATGAGAAACCCTATCCCGCACCGTTTGACCAGACTTTCTTTGTGCAGATGAATCTTGCAGTGGGCGGCACATGGCCGGGCAACCCCGATGCTTCGACGAATTTCGATAAAGCAGAGTTTGAAGTGGATTATGTCCGCGTGTATCAGAAAGATGCTTACGATACCAACGTGCAAAAGCCGCAAAAGAACTACCGCGAACCGCTGGAGGACGGCAACTATATCCTCAACGGCGATTTTGCCGAGGCTGAGGATCTGACCGATGATACCAACTGGAAATTCCTGCTGTTCAACGGCGGTGTTGGTGAAGCGGAGATCAAGGATAACATGATCGTCATTTCCTCGACGGATGCAGGCACTGAGGAATATTCCGTGCAGCTTGTGCAGCCTGAACTGCCGATCATCAAGGGCAAAAAGTATCGCGTGAGCTTTGATGCAAAGGCGGATGAAAACCGCGAGATCATTGTGGCAGTCACCGCACCGACGGCGGGCTGGGTTCGTTATCTGCCCGACACAAAGCAGGCGATCACCACAGAAATGCAGACCTACACCTTTGATTTCGAGATGAAAGACAAGGATGACAACAACGGACGTCTCGAATTCAACATGGGTAAATATGGCGAGACTGCAACGGTGTATATCACGAATGTTCGTGTGGAAGAAATCACCGAGTAACAACCGAACGATAGACCCTCCCTATATAAATACGCTCATCCCGTTTGCGGGGTGAGCGTGTTTTTTCGCAGGGGATACGGTCATGCGGCGATGCAAAACGACAAAGCAAAAAACATTTTTCATTGATATAAAAAGCACGCGCATCCCGATTTGGAATGCGCGTGTTTCGTTGTGCGCTGTGAGATCAGAATTTACTGATCAAGCCTGCGACATATTTGAGAATGAGTGTAACGTCGAGGCTGTTCCATGCATTGTCCTGATTGCAGTCGCCGTTGCGTTTGCCCTGCGAGGAGACATCCGCCGTGGTGTCATTGGCTGCAATGCGCGACATCAGGATCGCATCCGAAACGGTGATCTTGCCGTCGCAGTTGACATCACCGAGGTTCAGCACGGGTGTTTCGCTCATTGTGCTGCTCGTGGTCGCCGATGTGGTTGTCGTGGTCGTGGTCGTCGTTGTTGTGGTGGTGGTAGTGGTGGTCGTCGTTGTCGTGGTTTCCTTGGGCGCATTGAGGTTGACCTTAAACCAGCGCAGGTTGAGCAGCGAGCCGTCGCCGCCCTTGAACACGAGGTAGACATTCTGTTCGCCTGTGGTTTCCTCGATGGGGCAGTTCAGGGTTTTCCAGGTCTGCCAGCCGCCGGTGTTGCCCACATCCAGCGAGCCGATTTTTTTGCCGTCGGGGCTGCCGAGGTGAATTTCGATCGTGCCGCCGTTGCTGGAGCCGACACGGAAATCCATCGAGGATGCGCCGTTGCCGAAATCCACAGCGTCGTAGCCGACGTAGTCGCCGTTGTCGATGTATGCGACATCTTCGCCGCCCTCGCTGCAATTCTCGTTTTGTGTGCCGGAGTTTTGGCTGTATGCGGTCGCGTCGATCTGCGATGCAGAACCACTGATGCGGAGGATCTTATCGGATTTGGAAAGCACTTTTCCGTTTGCGTCGAGGACATAGATGCGATATTCGCCTTCGGTTTCGGGGGTGATGATGCTGGTTGCGGTACCGCCCGCCTTGGTCATTTTGTCGCCGACGGTGAAGCTTGAGGTGCTGTCGGGCGCGATCCAGACGGCGTTGGATTCGTCACCGCTGCTGCGGATCGGGAGCGAAACGCCGCCCTTTGCCTGACCGCTTGCAGGGAAAACGAGATAAGCTTCAGTGAACAAGCCCTCGGGGATGATCGACGCATATTCGTCCTCAACACCCGATGCAACGCAGTATTTGTACTGCTGGAACGGCCAGACGTTATCGGAGATGACGATGGGCGTGTCGATGGTGCTGGAGGGGGGATTTTTGCCCATTTTGTTGACCGTCGCATAGGTGCGGCGGATGGTTAGATCGTGTTTCTGACCGTAGTCTTCGCAGTTGATGGTGTAAGTGACATTGGGGCTGATTTCGAGGACGTTGTCGTTTTCCACGATATAAGCAGTGCCCTCATCGTTGTGCAGACCGTAGGTCGGCTGGAAGCTGCCTGCTGCGGGAATGCCCTGAATATAGTTTTCGTTGATCTCAGTGCCGGGCATCTGACCGATGGTATAAATACCGCCGCTGTCGTGCAGACGGTTGAGGGAGTCGATGACGCGGTTGTAGGAGATGACGTCATTCTGACAGGTGGTGGAATCTTTGAAGTTGCACCAGCCCCAGCCGAGGTGAATGCCGTTATACGCAGTTTTTTTGATGGTGTTGTGCATGATCTTGACGGTGTCCGCGTAGTAAGCGGTGATGGCAGCGCATCCGCCGAAACCGGGGACGACCGAGATATCATAGAGCATATTGTTGGTGATGTTGATGCTCTTGCATACGCCTTCCACGCCCTTGGCATACATTTCGTGGTTGTTGCCTGCTGCGTCGCCGATGTAGATGTGCTGCGGGTTGCTGACGGTGATGCCGCTTGAGGTGATATCGGTGATGTAGTTGCCTGTCACGTTGCAGTTGACGACGTCATTCGGCATACAGATGCCGTCAGAGCCGCTGTGCTTGATGACGTTGCCTGTGATGTTGATGCCCTCGCTGCTGGTGACGTGGATCATCGCAGGGAGTGTGGTGCACATTTCGTATTTGCGGTTATGCCAGTTGGAATCCGCAAAAGCGGTGTAGACATTTGCGCCCTGACAGGTAGCCTTGCCGTAGGAATCGCCGACTTTCTGGAGCATGAAATCGGTGTGCGCAAAGGTGATGCCGTCAATGCTGATGTTCTTCACGCGGTTTGAGGTGTTTTCGCCCGCGATGACGAACAGTTTTTCTGCAAACGGAGCTTCCACATCGGCATTGTCCATGTTTTCCCAGTCATAGGGGTAGTAGTAGAGCATCTTGTCCATTTTGTCGAAGTAGAATTCGCCGGCACTGTCGAGAAATTCAAATGCGTTGTAGACGGTGTGGGTTGCCTGAACGGCAAAGCCTGCGCCCCAGCCGGGGGTTTGTGCGATCGCGCCGTATGGCTGCTGATAGAGCAGCACGGTGCTGCCGTTGTTTGAAAAACCGTCGCGCACACAAACGATATTTTCGTTCCATGTTGTGCCGTTGATGATTTCGAGGTCATCCCAGTTTTTCTTTAGTGTGGGCATATCGTTGCTGCTGTAAGAGGAACCGTCGCTTTTTTTGCCGGAATCCCAAGCCCACGCAGCCTGTCCTGCGGTCACAGAAAAGTCGCCATAGCCGCCCTTGCTGTTCATGACTTTGCTGGTCATGTTGGCGCGATGGTCATTGACATAGAGGTTGCGGAGCTTGTAGTCGCGGTCGAGGGGGGCACAGTAGAGTTTGTCGTTATACTTTTTCCACCCTGTGACCTGCACCGCACCGCTGATGATAGGTGTCTCATCTTCATATGCCTGATAGATGATGCGGTGTCCGTTGGTGCCGGAGTCCTTGGTGTCGAGGACGATCGGCTCCTTGATGCGGTAGGTGCCGCCGCGGAGATAGACACAGATATCTCTGCTCATGTTCCGGTTGATTTCGCGGACGGCGTCGCGTGCGCGGGTGACGGTCAAAAACGGCTTGTCGATGGAGCCGTCGTTGGAGTCATTGCCGTCGGGCGAAACAAAGAATACTGCCTGAAAATCATCTTCAGCGGCAGCCGAGTGCACCGGCACCGAGCTGAATGATGAGGCAGAGACTGCGGCACACACTGCCGCAAGCGTCAAGCTGCAAAGACGCTTTTTGAGGTTCATGAATCTCATCCTTCCCATTCCTTTTTGATTGCGGGAACATACATCCCCAAATACTATTATAAAGGATTCTGTCTCGAAAAGTCAATAAACAAAATTCAGATAATATGGACAAAATATAACCGGAAAGATGTGTAATATCTTATGATATTAACATATCATACAGGAAAATAATCCACAAAAAAGCACCGTGAAATCGTGGGATTTCACGGTGTCAGAATAAGAAATAGAAAGAGTTATAAAAAAGCAATTCAGAATTGAATCACAGAAGCACCTGTACAGCTTCAAAGGACTCTGCGCGGTTTTCGTCAACCAGACCAAAGTCCATTTCCTTGTAGCTCCAAACGGCTCTGCCGATACCGTAGTAGGCGAATGCCTCGTGGATCGCTTTGTGCCATGCGATGGTGCTTTGGGCGTCTGCCAGAGAAATGACACCGTATTCACCGCAATAGAGGGGCACATTTCGCTGATCCGCGATACGGGCGGCTTTGGAAAAGAGCTGTTTGAAGAATTCTGCGCCTTTTGCGTTTGGCGCTGTCAAAAACAAGAGGTTTGCATTGTCGAGCTTCAGTTCCTGTGAGAGCTTCTGATAATAAGCCGCAGTGTTCGGGAATTCGGTGCGGAAGTCGTAGGGCATATTTTGAACCCATCCGGCACCCTGATGCGTAAAGATCAGAGGCTCATAGCAGTGGAAGTTGTAGACAATGTTTTCATCAGCGGGCATGGGAAGATCGGGGATTGCAAGGACACTGTTGTTCCAGTAGCCGCCCACGAGAATTTTGGTGTTGGGAGCGAACTGGCGGATGCGCTCGATGCAGATAGCGGAAATATTGTTCCATGCGTTGCAGTAGGAGCGGTCAGTGACTTCGTTGAGCAGTTCAAATGCCACGCGGTCGCTGTATTTGCTGAATGCCTTTGCGAAGCTTTCCCAAAGCTGATAGAAGCGTTCCTGAAGTGCGAGGTCGAAAAAGAAACCCGTTTCATTTTCACCAACATCGAAAGAATAGCCGACGGTTTTGTGCAGGTCTAGAATCATATTCAGCTGATACTTGCCGCACCATTCGATGGCTTTTTGCAGGTAATCCATACCATAACCTGTCGGTTCGCCGTCGGCATTTTCAAACAGATCGTAGTCCACGGGGATGCGGACATGGTCGAGGTCCCAGTGGGAAAGCCGCTCGAAGTCCGCCTCCGTGATGAAAGTATCATAGTGTTCGGTGGTATGCTCGCATTGCGAGAACCAACCGCCAAGATTGATGCCTTTTTGATAACCCAAGAATTTTTTCATCTTTTTCTCCCTGAAATCATGCTGTTTTGATTATTGCTTGTTGTAAGTGACCCACTGATAGTAAGCGGTCAGAGGCTTGTTGCCGTTGTAAGCATTGAGCCAGTCATCAACGGTCTTGCCGGGCCATGCGTTCATCATGATCTTGCTCGGTGTGACAGGCACATCGCCGGACA
>JAZLJA010000021.1:0-13115 GCA_045617625.1 Oscillospiraceae bacterium
CATCCAAAAACACCGTCCGAGGTCTCTACGGTGTAGAGACCTCCGACGGCTTTGATAATCTGTCCGTTCATTGGTGTTTTCGGTGCGGTTCACGCCGCAGGATCTTCTGCCTGTTCAGCAGTGGTTGTTGTGGTGATGATCGTGGTGCTGGACGCCGCTGTGGTGGTTGCAGGCGGTGCGGATGTTGTGGAGCCTGCCGCCGTTGTGGTGGTCGAGACGGTGCTTGCGGCGGTCGTGGATGTGGCAGTCGTGGAAGTCGTTGTATCGACGAGACCGCCGACAGCTTTGAATGCCGCTGCGGGGTCAGCCGTGACGACACTGGTCTGTTTCTTATCGAAGTTGACGTTATACGTGCCGATGGTTGCATCCTGATTGTTTGCCTCGTTGGTGAGGGTCGCAACCAGATTCATCGTGCCCGTGCCCGAAACCTCGACATAGGTGACGCCGTTTGCAAGGTCAACATTGAAGCTGTTGCCCTGAACCTTCACGGCACCGCCCTCATAGAGTTTGATGTGGAAGTTGCCCTTTGCGTTGTTCGGGATCGCGAAGGAGATCTTCACGGTGGTTTGCTCAGGCACGCCGTTGGAGACCTTCAGCGAGATCGCCGTGCCCTTGGTGACAGGTGTTGTCGGGTCGATGCTCTGGCTCAGCACAACGCCAAGATCAGAGGTGGAATTGACTTCTTCCTTCTTCAGCACCAGTTCATAGAGTTTTGCGGTCTCTTCGGCAACTTCCCAGGTCATGTTGATGAAGTTCGGGACGTTGACGGTTTCGATGTTTTCGCCCTTGGAGATGGTGACGATGATATACTGACCGGGTTCGACTTCTGTCGGGCCGGCGGGGTCAGTGGAAATGATCTTGCCTTTGGGGACTTCCGAATTATATGCATACCGTTCGTCGATCTTGAGGTTTGCGGTGATCAGCGGCTTTGCGGTTTCATAATCCCAGTTTGCGTAGTCAGGCAGCTTGACGGTTCTGGTGCCCTTGGAAACTCTGACTCTGACTGCGGTGCCCTTGGTGACAGGGTCTTTTTCGGGAATGCTCTGGTAGAAGATCTTGTTCTTTTCGAGGTCGGAATACTCCTGGCTTTCGGGGATGATCTGGAGTTTGTCGCCGTACTGTTCCTGTGCTTCCTCGTAATCCATGTTGATGAGGTTGGGCATTTCCCATTCTTCGCCGCGGTTGCCTGCTTTACCGTTCTGCATCCAGTCCATCACGTAGCTGACAAGGAAGAACACACCCACGATGATCGAAACGATGATGACGCAGGTGAGGATCGGCACGAACAGGGAAGGCTTTTCGTCTTCTTCCTCCTCGTAATCTTCATCGTCCTCGTCGTCGTCCTCCTCCTCGTAGTCCTCGTCGTCGTCGAGTTCCTCCTCATAGGGTTCATCGCTGACTGCGGGGGCTTCTTCCTTTTCGGAGACAGGGGTGAAGAACTTGGTTTTCTCATCGTTTGTTCCGCCTGAGGTGTAGCCGAACACGATCTCGGGATTTTCCTTGAATGCGTCGATGTCATCCATCATCTCGCGTGCCGACTGATAGCGTTTTGCGGGTTCTTTCTGCATCGCCTTGAGAATGATCTCCTCAAGTCCGGGTGCCAGATCAGGCTGCAGGCTGCTGGGACGCGGCACTTCTGCCTGCATATGCATCACAGCGATGCTGACAGGGTCGTTCGTTTCGGTATCGAACGGTTTTTTGCCCGTGAGCATTTCAAACAGCAGCACGCCCACGGAATAGAGGTCGCTTTTTTCATCGGTTTCCGCGCCGCGTGCCTGTTCGGGGCTGATATAATGCACGGTGCCAATCGCTTTATCGGTGCAGGTTTTGCCGTTTTCACGCGCAAATTTCGCAATGCCGAAGTCCATGACCTTGATGGTGCCGTCGCGGAGCATCATGATGTTCTGGGGTTTGATATCGCGGTGAACGATACCCTTGCTGTGTGCGTGCTGCAGTGCACGCAGGATCTGCATCACGAAATGGGCAGCGTCTTTCCAGTTCAGCGGGCTGTTCTGCTCCATATATTCATTGAGTGTGATGCCGTCGATATACTCCATGACGATGAACTGGATGCGGTCAGAAAATCCGACATCGTAGACCTTGACGATGTTCGGGTGACTGAGCAGTGCAATCGCCTTGGATTCGTTGCGGAAGCGGCGGAGAAACTCCTCGTTTTCCGCAAATTCTTTCTTGAGAATCTTGACGGCGACGGTTTTCTGGTCAACCACATCCATTGCGCGGTAGACATCCGCCATGCCGCCTTCACCGATGCGTTCGGTGATCTCATAGCGGCCGTCAAGCTTTTTGCCGATGTTCTTGTCGTTGCGATCTTTTTCCATCATGTACCTCCGCGGTATTGATTATCTTGATTTCGTCAGCAGCGCCGATGCAGAGCGTGGCGAAAACTACGATTTCCTTTTGTATATATATGTGTGTGTTTCAGCCTGCAAGCAGCACAACTGAGATGTTGTCTCTGCCGCCGTTTTCGTTTGCGGCATTGACGAGGGCTGCGGGCACCTCGTTTGCGGGCAGTCTGCGCACTGTATCCGCGATTTCTTCCGCAGATACAAGATTATAGAGACCATCCGAACAGAGCAGCAGTTTTTCATCCGCCGAAAGCTTGACCTCATAGGAATCGGCAAGCACGCGGTTGGAAACGCCGACGGCACGGGTCAGTTCATTGCGGCGCGGATGCGTCAGGCGCTGTTCTGCGGTGATGTCTCCGCGTTCAAACAAAAGCTGGACTACGGTGTGGTCAAGGGTGATCTGTTCCGCCTCGCCCGCACTGCGAATGAGATATGCGCGGGAATCGCCCACGTTGATGAGGCAGGCAAGCCCCTCGCGGACAAACGCGCCAACGATGGTGGTGCCCATGCGGATGCGGGAATCGCCGCTGACGGCAAAGCGATAAACGGCTTTGTTCGCGGCAGATGTGCATTCGCGCAGGAGCGCACACACGGCATCCGAATCCATTTGCGGCTGATATTGTTCGCGGAACATGATCTTGACGGCATCCACCGCAATACGGCTTGCTTCCGCGCCGTTTTCCATGCCGCCCATGCCGTCACAGACAAAGGCGAGCACACCGTTTTCAAATTCTTCGGTCATCAGGCAATCCTGATTCTCGGTGCGCTTCTTTCCGATATCGCAGGCACTGTATGCGTGCATCCTGCTCACCACACTTTCGTTATTTTCGTGTATTTATGTTGTTTTTTGCTGCTCGATGGAATCGCGCCGAAGCTGACCGCAGGCGGCTTTGATATCGTCGCCCAGTGTGCGGCGCACGGTGGCGTTGAGCCCTTCCTGTTCGAGCATTTTACGGAATTTTTGGGCACTTCCTGCCTGAAAGCCCGTGCCTGAAACAGGGTTGACGGGGATCAGGTTGACATGGGGCCGCTGATGCGGAAATACGGGGCGCAGCCTTGCGCCGAGTGCCGCGGCAAATTCGGGCGTATCGTTTTCGCCCGCGATCACGGCATATTCAAAAGTGATGCGTCTGCCTGTTTTCTCGAAATATCGTTTGCAGGCAGCGAGCAGCTCGTCTAGCGGATATTTTCGGTTGACGGGCATCAGCGCGGAGCGTTTCTCGTCGGTGGCTGCGTGCAGCGAGACGGAAAGCGTCAGCGGGAGATTTTCTTCGGCAAGGCGGTCGATCATCGGGACAAGCCCGCAGGTCGAGAGCGAAACATGGCGCAGGCTCATGTTTCTGCCGTCCTTATGTGATAGGATGCGCAAAAACTGCATCACGTTGTCGTAATTGTCAAGCGGCTCACCGATGCCCATCAGCACCAGACCTGAAATATTCTCATCGTCCGGATAATCGGCATCCATCGCGTAAATTTGCTGAAGCATTTCCGCGGGGGTGAGATTGCGGATGAATCCCAGCGGCGCGGACGCACAGAATTTGCATCCCATTTTGCAGCCTACCTGTGTTGAGATACAGGCGGTCACGCCGTGGTGATAAACCATGCGCACAGCTTCGACAAAATTCCCATCATAAAGCCTATATAGATATTTTACAGTATCATCCGCATGGGATGCAAGCTTTTGCACAATATTTATCCGATTTATACAAAATCGCGCATCTAGGTCTTTTTGAAACTGTTTAGATTGGTCTGTCATTTCGACGAAATCTGAAACACGCTTCACATGGAGCCAGTGGAAAATCTGGTTTGCGCGAAAGGGCTGCGCACCCATCGCCTTGAGTTCGGCTTTCAGCTGTTCGGGCAGGAGACCGAGAATTTCGATTTTTTCGTCCATTGCAACCTCCTGCGGGGTTCACGGCTTGCGGCGGAGCTTTGCGAGGAAAAATCCGTCGGAGCCGAGCATTTGCGGAAACAGCGTGGTCATTTCCTGCCCATACTGCGCGAGTGCGGGCATGGTTTGCCACGGTTTTTCGAGGGTGAATTCGGGATGCGCCGCGAGAAAACGCTCGACGACCCGTTCATTTTCGCTTTTTGCAACGGTGCAGGTCGAATAGACCAGCACACCGCCGCTTTTGACCGCTTCCGCCGACGCTTCGAGAATTTTGCCCTGAATTTCGGGGAGATTCGCGGTCTCATCAAGGGATTTATAGCGGACTTCGGGCTTGCGGCGCATCACGCCAAAGCCGGAGCAGGGGACATCGCACAGCACGCGGTCAGCCTTCGGGCGATCGGGCGCGGGGGCTGCCGCATCGCCTGTCATCGCGGAGATGCAGGTCAGATGCAGGCGTTTTGCACCGTCAGCGATCAGTTTCACGCGGTTGGGGTGCAGATCGTAGGCGAACACCTGTCCGCGGTTTTCCATCAGTTCCGCGATGGTGAAGGTTTTGCCGCCCGGTGCCGCACAGACATCGAGGACGGTTTCATCGGGCTTTGGATCCAGTGCCAGACAGCAAAGCTGTGATGCCAGATCCTGCACATGAAACATCCCTGCCTGAAAGGCATCGTGTTCCGTGAGACTGCCGCCGCGCGGGAGCTGATAGGCTTGCGGCACGGCATTCACCCTCACGGGGAGATTTTCAGCAAATGCGTGCAAAAAAGTATCCTCATCCGAGGCAAGGGGGTTGCGCCGCAGATAAATGGGCGGTTCTCCCGTGCTGCCTGCGAGAAAATCGAGGATCGTTTGCCTGTCATAATCGGCAAGCAGAGTTTGAATCAGAGGAACGGGAACGGAATACTCCACCGACAGCGCGGCGATCTCATCCGAGGGCATGGGAATCTGTTTGTCGGCGCGTAAAAATCCGCGCAGAACTGCGTTGACCATTCCCGCGGCTTTGGGCTTTCGCAAGGCTTTGACGGTCTCTGTCCACAGGTTGACGACTGCCGCCTCCTGTGTGCGGAGATATAAAAGCTCGTAAATGCCGCAGCGCAGCACGCACAGAACAGGCAGATCCAGTGTTTCGGGGCTTCGCTTTGCGAATTTTGCGATGACCGCATCGAGGGTGATGAGCCGCTCGACGGTGCCCTGAAACAAAACCGTGCAGATGCGCTTATCCTGCTGCGAGAGGCTCGATTTGCCGAGTGCCGTGTGCAGCGAAAGATTGCCGTAGCTTTTTGCCTGCACACTGCGAATCAGCGTTTTTACGCACAAAAGGCGCGGTTCCAATCCAATCATGCCAACATTCCTTTGGTTAGTATATGCGGTGCGGATGTGGTTTATCCGTTCGCCGCCGTGAAGCAGTCACCGAGTTTGACAGGATGACCGCGGAGAAAATCTTTGACGGACATGGCTTTTGCGCCTTCCGCCTGAATCGTCAGCGGGGTGACGCATTTGCCGTCGCCGCAGACAAACCGCATGGTCTTGTCATCCACGATCATGCCGGGTGCGGCTTCTGACTGTTCGCCGCCGCACACCGATGCCAGCAGCTTCACGCGTTTTCCGCCGAGCAGTGCAAAGCCCGTGACGGCGCGGATGGTGCGGTCGATCTTGCGTGCAGGCAGGTTGAAATCCAGTCGGCTCATGTCTTTCGTGATCTTTTCGGCGGTGCAGGCTTGTGCATCGTCCTGCGGCTTTGCGCTGCGTTTGCCGATCTCCAGATCACGCAGGGTGTCCAGCATCACCTGCGCCGACATTGCCGAAAGGCGGTCGTGCAGGGTGGATGCGGTTTCATCTTTGGCGATCTCGGTTTCGGCAACACGAAGCATATCGCCCGTGTCAAGCCCGATCGCCATTTGCATTGCGGTGACGCCTGTTTTCTCATCACCTGCAAGGATGCAGCGCTGAATCGGTGCAGCACCGCGCCAGCGCGGCAGCAGCGACGCATGGAGATTGATGCAGCCGTATTTCGGCAGATCGAGGATCTCCTGCGGCAAAATCTGACCATATGCGATGACGACGATCAGATCGGGTGCCAGTTCCTGCAAAATGCGCAGCGATTCGGCAGCGTCGTCGCCTTTGCGCAGCGAAAGCGGCTGATATACGGGAATACCAAGCTCCTGCGCTCTTTTCTTGACGGGCGAGGGCTGAAACTGATTGCCTCTGCCGCGGGGACGGTCGGGTTGTGTGAACACCGCTTTGATCTCACATCCGTTTTCGGAAAGGGCATCCAGCGTTGGCACAGAGAAAATCGGTGTGCCCATGAAAACCACGGAAAATGGTGCTTTCATCATTCCTCACGCTCCGCTTCGACATATTCTTCCACAAGTGCGGTGAAAAGCTGACCGTCGAGATGGTCGTTTTCGTGGCAGGTGCAGCGTGCGCCGAGATCGGTGAATTTGCGCTCATATTGGTTGCCGTGTCTGTCATATGCACGCAGAACCACGGTTTTCGGACGCGTGACATAGCCCCATTTGTTCGGGACGGAAAGACAGCCCTCCACATCGCGCACCTTGCCCGAAACCTTGACGATCTCAGGGTTGATGGCTTCGATGATCTCGTCGTCCAGATCCATGATGAACAGTCTGCGGAGAATGCCCACCTGCGGACCTGCAAGCCCTACGCCGCCTGCGGCTTTGAGGGTGTCGATCATGTCATCGAGGAGGATGCCGAGCCGTTCGTCAAAACGCTCGACGGGTCTGCATTTTTTGAGGAGGACGCTGTCGCCCTCTTTTACGATATTTCGGATTGCCATTTGTATCTGACTCCTTTGGTGTTTGGCTGTGCTTACTGTGAAAATCCGTCGTTCCGGCGGCGGAGATTTTCGGGCTTGAAGTGATTGCCCGACACTGCGATCGTTTCAGCGGCAAGCTGTTCCTCCGTGTACCACGGATTGCCGTCCTCGGCAGTGCCTGCGATGATGTGAAAGCTTTGCGAGGGGATATATCCCTGCCCAAGCAGAAAACAGCGTTCGCCCTGTTCGTTGACTGCCTCATCGGTGATGAGGATGACGTGCCCGGGCGTGCCGCCGCGGCAGAGAAAATCGCCGATATGCGCATCAGAGGCGGGAATGGTGTGCGATTCGTCGGTGAGCGAAAGTGTGCCCGCATAGCGCATGATCGTCACAAGATAGTTGTTGAGCGTCTGCGTGGTATCTTTTGCGGGGAGTGCGGGGATCCAGCAGGAGAACTCGCCCAGTGCCAGCACGCGTTTGCCTCTGCACCACGCATCGTAATCGCAGAGAAACCCGTTTGACAGGTGAAATGCGATCTTGTCGCGCTGCCCTGTCTGATAGAAGTATTCCGTATAAAGGCGGATGATGCTGTCGGCGCATTGCTGATAGCCCTCTGCGCCGATCGGGATATCGAAAATCGCGGCGGCAAGCGACGGATCCAGCGTTGTGCCGTCAAAAACGGGGATCTCGGTGCCGTCGGGATAGACCGCATAACTGCGCAGAAACGATGCGAGGCTGTCAGGCGATGCATCGGTGCGCGTGAAGCCCTCAGGCGGCAGAATGCGGCTCTCCTGCGTCATGCCGTCGGGGTTCAGATACGGATTTGGCTGCCGCAGGTGATTCGTGCTGACGACATTCAGGGCTGCGGGTTTCCATGTCGGGCTTGCCTTGATGACCAGCACGACGAATCCGACGAGCAGCAGCACCGCCAGAATCACGATTCTGCACACGATCTGCTTTTTGGTCAGCTTGACAAGCGTCATTGATTCTGCTCCCCCTGATTGATGATCTGTCCGCTGTTTTCGTCATAAAGCGTGGTGATGATGGGCTTGCCTTCGGCGTTGAGCAGCGGTGTCAAGCCGCCAACGTCTGTCCACAGATAATTGACGCCCGTGACACGATCGACCAAGATCTGCATTTGCTGGAAGGTGCCCTGCGAATATACACGGACGAAACGCTCATTTTTTGCCATTGTTGCCTCCTGTTATATGCCGCAGTCGCCGTTCATGTCAGCAAACACGCTGACACCGCTGAAACGGCGGTCGGCGGTGAATTTGTCAAGCAGCTTGCGGATAAATGTTCGCATTTGCGCGGTATTCTTGCATTTGAGCAAAATGCGCTGCCGATATTTGCCGCCAAGCTTTTCGTAGGTTGCTTCAACGGGCCCCAGCACGCGCAGCGGCAGTTTCAGCCCCTCCTGTCTGACGGTTTCCTGCATGATCCCGATGAAGCATTGTGCCGCATTACGGGCAGTCACCTCAGCGGCGGCGGCAATGCCGATCACACAGATATCGCAGATCGGGGGGAACATCAGCGCACGGCGCAGGGACAATTCTTCGGTATAAAAACGGTCGTAATCCTGCTGTGCGGCAAGATTCAGAACGTAGTGATCGGGCATGGCGGTCTGCAAAATGGCGCGTCCTGCGGAGTCGCCTCTGCCGCTGCGCCCGACAACCTGCGTGATCAGCGAAAACGTGCGCTCGTAGCTGCGGAAATCGCCCGCATAGAGTGCCTTGTCGATGGACACAACGCCCACCAGCGTCACGTTTGGGAAATCAAGCCCCTTGCCGATCATCTGGGTGCCGCACATAATGTCGTATTCGCCGCGGGCAAACGCCTGAAACCCCGTTTCGTAGGCGGAACGGGACATGGTGGTGTCAGCATCCATGCGGAGAATACGCGCATCGGGGAGCAGTGCTTGCAGTTCCTCCTCCATTTTCTGTGTGCCGAAGCCCATCTGCCGCAGATTGTCGCCGCCGCATTCGGGACATTTTTCCACAGGCGGCTGAACATGTCCGCAGTAATGGCACATGAGGCTGTTGTTTTTCTTATGAAACGTCATCGGCACCGAACAATTCGGGCAATAGACGGGTTTGCTGCATTTGGTGCATTGCAGCATGGTGTGATAGCCGCGGCGGTTGAGCAGCAGAATGCTCTGTTTGCCCTGCGCGAGATTCTCTTTGAGGGCATCGGCGAGCGTGACGGAAAACGGGCTGATATTGCCGTTCATCCGTTCCTCGTTCATATCCACCACCGTGACTTCGGGCAGCGGCGCCTTATTATACCGCTGTTTCATGGTCAGCAGCCGATAAACGCCTTTTTCTGCAAGATAGCGGCTTTCCAGCGACGGTGTCGCGGAGGCAAGCACCAATGCCGCATGATGGATATGACAGCGTTCTCTTGCCACATCGGCGGTGTGATAGCGGGGCGCGGATTCCGATTTATAGGAATGTTCGCCCTCCTCATCCATGATGATGATGCCGATGTTCGGCAGGGGGGCAAACACTGCACTGCGCGTGCCGATCACGATGTTGACCTCGCCGCGCCGAATCAGTTTGTCGGTGTCAAGCCGCTGTCCGAGCGACAATCCGCTGTGAATGACCGCCACCTGATTTCCGAAGCTTGCCTCAAACCGCTTGACGATCTGCGGTGTCAGGGAAATTTCGGGAATCAGCAGGATGGCTTGTCTGCCCTGCTTGAGCGTGTGCGCGATCAGCTGCTCAAAGACTGCGGTTTTGCCGCTGCCTGTGACGCCGTATAGCAGAAAAGCCGCGGGCTTTTGCGCGTCGATCTCCGCCGCGACGGCATCAAATGCCGCCTGCTGTTCTTCGGAGAGGACGGTTTGCTCGGGCGGTCTGGTGACTGACGCATCACGCGGGACACGGAGCAGCTCCAGCTCGAACCGTTCCAGAATCCCCGATTTGATGAGGTTTGTGACCACCGATTCCGACACGCCCGCGAGATAGGCACATTCCTTGACGGAGAGCATCGGGTGCTGCTCCATCACGGCGACTGCCGCACGCTGTTTGGGCGTGGGACTGTATGCCTCGGGGTTGGCGCGGTAAGCGTCAGAGAACCGAATCATTTTTTGCGTGCTGTCGGCGGTATCCTTTTTTCCCTCGGTGAATTTCACGAGAAAACCCTTTTCCGTCAGCGAATCCAGCACCGAAATGCTCGCATCACCGCCGAGTTTCTGCATCAGCGAGGTGCGGTCGCGGTTGACAGGCGCACTCATGACCAGTTTCAGCGCGATTTCCTCATTCGGCGTCAGGGCGATGTTCTTCGGGAGTTTGGGTGCGGGGATGTATCGTTCCGTCAGGTGAATCTGCATTCCGCCCGGAAGCACCGCACGCACCGCGTCATACCATGTGCAGAACGTGCGCTCGTGCAGAAAATGAACCAGTGCGAGGAGTTCCTCCGTCAGCACGGGTTCGGCATCCAGCACCGCATGCACAGGCTTCAGCCGCATGGGAGTGCCGTCGGGTTTGACGGGCATTTCGGCGGAGATGTGCAGTACGATCCCCAGCCGCAGTTTGTTTCCACCCCCAAACGGGACTGCCACACGCATTCCGACCATAAGGGTATCTGCCATGCTGCCGCTGACGAGATAGCTGTAAAGCTTGTCATAGCCGTAAGCGGCATCGTCAAGTGCGACGGCGGCTGCGGCTTTTTTCTCAAAGGGCAGATTCATGGGATACACCTCCGTTTCATGGGGCATGGCAATGGTTTCTCGCAGGGGAAATTACTTGTTCTCGGATGTATCGGGTTCCACGACCTTATATTTCTTCGCGGCAAATTCCTCGACTGCGGTTTTCACCGGCTTTTCTTCGAGAATCTGATGGTTTTCATAGAGGGTGTCGGCAATTTCGCGGGCACGCTTTGCCACGCCGATGACGAGGGCATAATAGCTTTCGTTTTTGCCGATGATTTCGCTCATTGCTGGTCTTAACATGATATCAACGCTCCAATCATATCTTTCATGTTTTCGTATTTTTGTTCTTCTGCGCGGATGACGGCTTTGAAATCGGCGACTGCATCCTCCAAAGCGTCATTCACGATGACATACTGATAATGCTTTGAAAACGGGATCTCCTCTTTGGCGCGGGCGATGCGCTTGGCGATCACATCGTCGGTTTCGGTGCCGCGCTTGCGCAGGCGGCGTTCCAGCTCGGCGATGGAGGGCGGCACCATGAAAATCGAGACGGCATCGGGGCACTTTTGCATGATCTGCAATGCCCCCTGCACCTCGATCTCAAGGATGACGTTTTTGCCCGCATTCAGGTTCTTTTCGATCATATCGGCGGGTGAGCCGTAGTAATTATCGCAATACTGCGCATATTCGAGCATTTCGCCGATTTCGATCTTTTTCTCAAACGCCTCGCGTGTGATGAAATGATAATGCACGCCGTCGATCTCGCCTTCACGGGGGCTGCGTGTGGTGGCTGAAACGGATACGACAAAGCGTTCATCCTTGCAGACAGCTTCCGATACCGTACCTTTTCCGCATCCGGAGGGGGCGGAAAATATGATCAGTCTGCCTTTACTCATCCTCGGTTTCCTCCTCGGCGGGTGCACTGTTGCCCGAAAGTCTTGCACCGATGGTTTCCGGCTGAATGGCGGACAAAATGACATGGTCGCTGTCCATGACGATGACGGCGCGGGTGCGTCTGCCATAGGTGGCGTCGATGAGTCTGCCGCGCTCTTTTGCGTCCTGCACAATTCGCTTGATGGGGGCGGATTCAGGGCTGACAATGGTGATCAGTCGGGTGGAAGAAATCATGTTGCCGAAGCCGATGTTGATAAGCCGCATCTGGATATCCTTTCTGCCAAAATGGCGTTCCGTTGTTTATTCGAGGTTTTGAATCTGCTCGCGGACTTTTTCGATCTCCGATTTCATATCCACGACCAGTTTTGTGATGGAAAGATCCTGTGCCTTTGAGCCGATCGTGTTGACCTCACGGTTCATTTCCTGCACGAGAAAATCAAGCTTTCTGCCGATCTCCGCATCCGAGCGGAGCATTTCACGCGCCTGTGCAAGGTGGCTGTGGAGACGGACGGTTTCCTCATCCACGGCGGTTTTTTCCGCGAAGATCGCGGTTTCGGTCAGGATGCGCTGTTCGTCGATGTTCCGGTCGGCGAGCAGTTCGGAAAGCTTTGCAAACAGGCGGGCACGATAGTTTTCCGCCACGCTCGGCACGATGCTTTCCACTTGTCTGAGCATTGCCTCGATGTTGTCGAGCTTTTCCGTCAGGTCATCAGCAAGCCGCTGCCCTTCTTTTTGCCGCATGGCGACAAACGCATCGAGTGCCTCCTGTGCGCACTGCGATACGATCGCCCATATTTCTTCCTCGTCGTCCTGCGCTTTGGTGACGGTGAACAACTCGGGCAGGCGGAGCATCGAGGAGAGGGTGATGTCATCTGCGAGCTGCAGCTCACGATTCATATCGCGCAGGGCATTGACATAGCCCTCTGCGATGGCTTGGTTGACGGCGATGGTTGCGTCTTTTCCATCGGGGCGGGTGAGTGTGACGGCGACTTCCACCTTGCCTCTGCCGATTTTGCCGTTGAGGAACGATTTCAGCTTTTCCTCCAGATAGAGACAGGTGCGGGGCAGACGGGCAGAAAATTCGTAATATCTGTGGTTGACGGCACGAATCTCAACAAGCACGTCGCGTCCTTCGATGAGATGCTGTGCTCTGCCGTAGCCGGTCATACTTCTCGGCATAATGGAGCCCTTCTTTCTGAATGTCTTTTTCCCACGCGTAAAAATGCGTATGGTTCATCCATCTATTATACCATACTTCACAGAGAAAATCAAGGGGTGGACAAAAGAAATCGGCAACAAAAGCACAAAAGAATCCCCTCTGCCTGAAAGACAGAGGGGATTCCATGAAAGGATTGTTATACAACAGATAGAATCAGTGATTATTTGCCGAGCTCACTGTAATCAACGAGCTGAGCGATGAATTTCAGAACGAGGGTTACGTCAGCAGCGTTAAGGGTGCCATCGTTGACAACGTCAGCATTCTTCTTGCCCTGTGCAGTCACATCAACAGTGGTGTCATTTGCGGCAATACGGCTG
>JAZLJA010000022.1:0-74156 GCA_045617625.1 Oscillospiraceae bacterium
CACAGATCTTTTCAAGCGTCTCAGGCAATATCAGTTCGACCATGTCATCAAGACCTGCACAAGCACCTGCGCGAACTTCCGTATATCCTGCAGGAAGCTTGAATGTCGGTTCATCACTGTAGACTTTCGCACGGATTTTCGCTGTGAATCTGCCGTCGCCAATGATCTTGACAGGTTCTTCAAGCCATGTGAAATGCGGGCCAGATTCAAACAGTTCCGCTGCACGCTCCTCAAATCTGCGCGGCATGGTGACATCCGAAATTGCTTCGCAAGAGTCAAAAGCATCTTCTGCGATTTCACTGACGCCAGATGGGATATAAACAGTCGTCAGATCGTTACAATCAGCGAATGCTCCGTTTCCAATCTTTTCAACCGATTCTGCGATGATCAGACGTTCCAGTTTGTCAAGGCCTGAACAAGCACCTGCACGAATCTCACGATAGCCCTCAGGAATCTCAAAGAAGAACTCTCCATGATACCAGCGGCGTCGTTCTTTTGCGGTTAGTCTGCCATCTGCGGGGATTTCTGCAGTCTTGGCTTCATTGAAGAACCCTTCATCCATCGAATCAGAGAATCCGCCTTCAAACAACGAATTTGCAACATTTTCAATCTCTTCAAGTGACGGAAGTGAAGCATCTGCTTTCAAATCATGCTCAGAAGGTTTTGCAATCAATGCGTTCTCGGTTTCATCAATCTCGGAAAGGAGGTCGGTGCGGACAGGCATTTGCCCAAAGAGCGCGTGATTCAGCGGGATATCGTCGTCGCTTCTGTTCAGCACGAGTTCTTCCATCGCAAGCGTCGGTTTCACACTGCCAATTTCAGAAAGCATTCCATCCAATTCGTTTTGTTCGGGGAACAACTCATCAGCAAGTGCGGAAATCTTGGACTCAGCGTCTTCTTCCTCTGAAACTGTATCGTCCTCGGAAATTTCGGAAGACGTTTCCTCTCCAGACTCCGTATCCTCAAACAGCGAATCAGCCACTGCGTCGATTTCCTCAGGCACAGACTCCTCTTGTTGCGGTTCATCCATCACATTTTCGGATGCGGATTCATCCATCGGCGCATCCTCAAACAGAGTATCGGCGACAGATTCAATTTCTTCGCTGATTTCAGCCGAAGCAATGGTTTCAAGCGTCGGTGCAAATTCGGGGTCTTCCTGCGGAGGCGCAGTTTCAATGGTGGCAAACAGCGAATCGGCAATTTCGCTCATTCCGTCTACCGTTTCTTCGGCGATTGTCTCAACCGAAACAAAAGGTTCTTCTGTAATGTTCTCGATCTCATCAAGCGCATTGGTGATTTCTTCCAGAGCGCTCTGTTCTTCGACAGGAGCGATTTCTTCAACGCTCGAGACTTCATCGATCGTGGGTTCTTCGGTGGGTTCAGTCACAGCATTTTCGATCTCATCCAGTGCATTTGTGATTTCTTCCAGAACGCTCCGTTCTTCGACAGGAGCGATTTCTTCAACGCTCGGGACTTCATCAATTACAGGTTCCTCGGTGGGTTCAGTCACAGCATTTTCGATCTCATCCAGTGCATTGGTGATTTCTTCCAGAACGCTCCGTTCTTCAACAGGAACAACTTCTTCAACGCTCGAGACTTCATCTATCGTGGGTTCTTCGGAGGGTTCAGTCACAGCATTTTCGATTTCATCCAGTGCATTTGTGATTTCTTCCAGAACGCTCCGTTCTTCAACAGGAGCGATTTCTTCGGCGCTCGAGACTTCATCGATCGTGGGTTCTTCGGTGGGTTCAGTCACAGTATTTTCGATCTCATCCAGTGCATTTGTGATTTCTTCCAGAACGCTCCGTTCTTCAACAGGAGCGATTTCTTCGGCGCTCAGGACTTCATCAATTACAGGTTCCTCAGAGGGTTCAGTCACAGCATTTTCGATTTCATCCAGTGCATTTGTGATTTCTTCAAGAACGCTCCGTTCTTCAACAGGAGCGATTTCTTCGGCGCTCAGAACTTCATCAATTACAGATTCCTCGGTAGATTCATCAACGGCGTTCTCAATCTCATCCGCTGCATCGCTTTCTTCCATCGAAACTGTTTCGTCGCCGCTCGGAATAACATCAGATGCAGATTCGTCCGTGGAATCAATTTCTTCGACGCTCTGAAGTTCTTCAGTATCCTGCGCAACGTCAGATCCATCCAGCGAATCCAGTGCTGCAACATTTTCAACTTCAGGCTCATCTTCAGCGTCGGACAAAGTGACAGAGACACCATCCAGCGCGGTCAAATCATCAGCAGATTCCATTTCTTTCGGCAATTCGACAGACTCAGGAACATCGTCTGCTGCCGCTTCTTCTGTTGTCTCCACAGTTCCATCGCCCAAAAGCGGCGTTTCCTGCGTTTCGATCTGCTGATAAACCTCGCCCTCGATCGCATTCTCATCGGTAACAGACGTCTCGATCGGATCGGCAAATCCTTCGCCGCGTTCCTGACGATAGGGAACATCAAACGGATCACAAGCCTCAAGCAGTTCCGCATCAATGTTCGACGCATTCTGTATCATTGACGCATATACTGTTTGCAGCGTTTCATTTGCCTTCTCAATGTTATCTTCGCTCCACTCGATTTTCACATCAGGATGAGACATTCTGATTTCTTCTGCACGATCTGCCAAGGATTTCGGCAAAACGACACTATCAAGTTTCGGGCATGCATTGAATACATTTTCACCGAGATATTTCAGCGTAGTAGGCAATACAACACGTTTCAGTTCGGGGCATTCCGAAAAAGCTTCAGATTCAATACCCTGCAAACCTTCGGCACAAACGACTTCCTCAAGTGCTTTCAGCTGCACAAACGCATTTTTACCGATCAGTTTTGCACTTGGCGGAATGAAAATACGCTGCAAATTGGTGATACCCATTACGCCATGATATACAAACGATGCAATCACAACATAGCCATTCGGTACAGTCAGTGTCCCATCATTCGCATCCAGTTCGGCAACCTCGCCGGGAGAAAGCACCCACGGACATTCCTGCAAAAGCTGTCGTACACGTACAGGACGTGTTCCGCCGAATGACAACAGGATCGAGGGATTTTGCATGAACAGTACAGCCGCTGCGTATTTGTCGAACTCATCCGGAAGCGAAACATCACGCAAACGTTCACATCCCTTGAACGCCTCATATTCAAACTCATTGAGAGCTTTCGGGATTGTCAGCGTGAGGAGTCTTCCATTGTTTCCAAACGCATTGGTGCAAAGTCTCTGGATACCAAGCGGGATCTCAAATTTCGTCTGGTTTGCCATATCAGTGAATCCGAGTGTTGCGATACACGGATGCTGATACATCAGTGACAAGCGTTCCTGATAGTTTCCTGCGGATGCAGACATTTCTTGAGTGAAAAGTCTTGTTTCGGCAGTTGGCGGGAAATCAGGCGCACAAACAGACAAAAAGTCTGCGCTTGGTGTTTGCTTATAGTCGTCTTTCGCTTCCTCTGTCCACCGAACATTGATTTTTACAGGACCGTCCAGGATAGAGGGCAGTTCCTCGGAAAAACGCTTCGGAACAGTCAGCGAAGTCAGTGTCGTACATCCGGAAAGTGCGCATTCACCGATAAATTTGACAGAATTGGAAATACGCAGAGAAGCAAGCAGACCACAATTCGAGAAAGCGTTCTCCGAGAGATACTGAATGGTCTTCGGTAGACGTATCTGCTCATAGCGAGACGGCTCAGCAAATGCATACGGACCGATATAGGAAACGGTATCAGGCAGTACAATACGATACGGACCGAGACAGCCTGTGAATGCATTCATATCAACAATCTGCAAGCCGTTGGGAATTACGATATGCAGCACAGATTCCAGACCTGTGAACGCTTTCGCCGCAATACGGCGTGCGCTGCGCGGAAGGAAAATCGTTTTCAGAATGTGCTCCGGTTCATCTTCACGGCAGTCGATGCCCTTTGCCATATCAGGTGCTATGATCGTATAGCCCTCAGGGATCTGAAGAATATGTCCGCTGACCTGATACTTCCGCACTTTCTCTGCCGTCAGGATATCATCATACTTTTCAAGCAGTTCAGCGACCGTTACGACTTTTTCACGAGAGAAAAAGCTCTTTTTCGGCCAGTGCAGCTTGACTTCGGGACGGAACAGAAAATACTCGGCTGCACGACGTTCAGGAAATTCATCGCAAAGATAGACATCCGTCAGGCGCGAACAGCCCGAGAATGCATCGGGTTCGACTTCTGTCAAGGAATGGGGCAATTCCAGTGCAAGAAGGCGCGGCGCATTCCAGAAGCCCTGTGTCTCCACGCGGCGCACACCCTCCGGGATCTCAAATCGTTCGCCGCCTTCGGTTTCAAGGAATGAACGTGAGCCGATAATTGAATACTGTTTAAGTTCAGCACTTCTTTCCTTCGGACCCGCGATGGACTTGGAGATTTCATGCGTAAACACACGATCATCAGGTTGATAATTGCCACGCTGCACAGGAACCAGAGCGATACGTGCATCAAACGCGGAATCCGAAATCTTGCTGTCTGAGCCGCCGCCAACAGCCATTTCATTCACACGCTTATTCATATCAGCCTGCGTATCAGATATGGCTTCGACCTTCTCCTGCACATCAGAAATGGCACTGACCTTTTCCTGGATATCAGAAATCGCATCAACTTTCTCCTGCACATCAGAAATCGCACTGACCTTTTCCTGGATATCAGAAATTGCGTCAACCTTGGAAGATACATCGGATAAAGCACTTACTTTCTCCTGAACATCGGAAATCGCACTGACTTTTTCCTGAATGTCCGTCAAAGCACTGACCTTTTCCTGCAGGTTATCCTGTGCCGAGGAGATTTCCGTCACTTTTTGCTGAATATCCGAAATTGCATCGATCTTTTCGCGCATATCAGAGATTGTGTCAGCACTTTTCTGGATATCGGAAATCGACTCAACTTTCTGCTGCACATCAGCCTGCATCGTCGCAATTTCTTCAACCTTTGCCTGAACTGCATTCAAAGAGGCAGTCGATTGCTGAATATCAGAAACCGATGCAAATTGATCCCGCATCGCAGCAAGATTCTCATTGAGCATCTGAATGCTCTGCTGATCGATCACAGGCTGGTCGGCGTTGACCTGCGCTGCTGCAGCCTGCTTAGAAAGATTCAGGATCTGCTGCTGCATCTCGGCAATGGTCTGTTCCAATTTATTGACGGTTTCAGCATCTGCCGCATTGGCGGGTGCTGCCTGTTTGGGCGGAGCAGCTAACGACTGCGCTGTAGGTGCATTCATACTGATTGCAGGAACGGCAAACGATGTATCCGCATCATCGGTCAAATCAGGGAAGAACGAGCGGTCAAAGTCTTCATCGATCCACTGAATCGACGGGTTGGTATTCTCGCCGAAAATTCGCTTTGTCTCCAAGGCATCGTTAATGACTTTAGGCATATAGACCATAGTCATGGCGGGACAGTTTCCAAGTGCTGAAGTGCTGATCGTCGTGACCGTCGGAGGAATATACAGGCGGTCAAGATTTACACAATCCCAGAACACGCTGATACCGATGAATTCCAAACCATCAGGCAGCATCATGGAACGCAGAGAAGTGCAGCCGTTGAACGCACCAGCACCGATTCTCTTGATGGATGAGCCAAACCCGACGGCTTTGAGCGCTGTATCCATACTGAACATTTCTTCGGAAATCGAAGTCAATGCCTTGGGCAGCTTCACATTCTGAAGTGCGGGGCATTCCATAAACACACCTGCGCCAACACGTGTAATACTGTTCGGGAGACTGATATAACGCAGTCGTTTGCACTTTGCAAACAGGTAGTTATCCAGGAATTCGGTTCCATCCTCAATGTAAACCTCTTCAAGTTCCGGCAGATCGGCAAATACATTCGGTGCCGCCAGACGAATCGTTTTCGGCAGGACAACACGTCGCACGCCTTTGCCGGCAAGACTGCGCAGCGCATGAGGTGCAATGCCGAAAAACTTCGAGGGAATGGTCAGTGTGCTGTTTTCGATTTTGATACTCAATGCATGACCGGCTGTCATAATACCGGGTGTTTCATCCATAATCTGCTGCACTGTCTTGGTTCTGGTCGGGAAAAACATCTTCTTTCCAAAATTCAGCGTAGCAAACGGCGCATGGAAAAACAGTTCCAAAGCAAGCTGCTCGGAAAAGTCTTCCGGCACTGAGATTGTCCGCAGCTCCGTGCAGTCATAAAACGCCCAGATATCAAACTCTGTAAGCGATGCAGGAATCGTAAGACGTTCGATTTTGCATGTATTCTTGAAGCTTCGCATAAAGAATGCATGCGATTCAACTTTCTCATATCCCTCCGGGATAATCAATTCCTTCACCTGTGAAAAGCCTGCAAGCGAGCCATCTCCGATTACTGAATAATCAAGCGGCAATTTCAGCTTTTCCGTACTTGAACGTATGAAACTTCTGGCATCATCTCGTGTTAATACTCTTTGGCTCACAAGATAACCTCCTCTACTGCATTATAATTCCAAATAGATTGCACAGCAATACCATTCAATGTATTATACCATATTTCCGCAGAAAATGCAAGTGTTTTTTGTGATTATTTACACTTCTTTTTGCAAAAATTTGAACGATACATTTTGTGCAATCTTACAGAAAAAGGCACGGACCGAAGTCCATGCCTTTGGAATTATACATCGAATTTTGCAATATGGCGAAGAATCACACCCGTATCAGCAGAATTGACAATGCCATCACCGTTGGCATCGGCACGTTTTTTGCCCGCCTCAGGGAGCGACACTGTAATATCCTCATTCGCAATGCGTGCTGTCATGATTGCATCGGATACAGTTTCCTTATCGTCACAGTTCACATCAAAGCGAAGTTCATCGGTGCTGACAGCAGGAAGTGAAATGTCAGAGAACTCAGTGGTAAGCCCTGTCAGCGCAACTTTCTGCATTTTTTCAACAGGAGTTCCGTCCACACTCAAACTATATGTTTTCCCTTGTGTAGTGAGTTCAGGCGTTGCGATAAATGCAAACGCAAACTTCTTATCCGGTGACATCTCGAAAATCGGTTCTTTCACGCCATCTTCAAACAGCATGAAAACGCGGTCTTTCGGATATTCTTCAACAAAGCTCATGAAAATACCGACCTCATCCATCACCAAGTTGGCCACCTGATAATCGGTTGCTGTGGCAAATACAGTGGAATTATACACAGCAATGTTGGCTTCATCGCAACGCAGACCGCGGTCGCCATTGGCAAGCAAAGAACCACCGCTGATTTCAATACCCGTTTCACCCTGAACCGCATCGTTTCCGGCCTTGACTTCGATCTTTCCGCCCGAAATCAAAACTTCGCCTTTGGTGGATTTAATACCGTCGCCTTCGGCGTTCACATCAATGTCGCCATCTTTGATCTCTACGGAACTCTTGCCGCGAATACCGTCAGATGACTCGGCTTTGACCTTGATTTTTCCTCCGGTGATCTTCAAATCATTATTGCAGTGAATGCCAAACTGATATGCCGCCTCAACACGCAGTGCACCGTCGCCTTTGATGGTGATGTCATCTTTTGCATAAATGACAGCTTCCGTTTCATTATAGGTTTCGCCGTCGTAGAGAAAATTCTCCGTGCCCTCCACGAGGTTGATTGATGTTTTTTCAGCATTGACAACGTAGACGGCTGCATCGTTTGCACCAGTGATCGTCACGCCGTCAAAAAACAGCTTGACTGTGCCGCTGTCAACGGTTTCATCCGGAACATTGACACAAATCTGACCGTTATCAAGCGTGCCTTTGAACGAATATGCACCGGATGCCGTGACAGTAATCTTCGTGCCATCAATCGTGACATTATCGCCCTCAGCGGTTGCTTTGTCACCGGAAAGCGTGACAACAGCGTTCATTGTAACAGCTTCCTCTTCTTCCTCGGCAGCAAATGCAGTGGGAAACGTCAATGCAGAGCAGAGCATGGATGCGGACAAAGCCGCGGCACAAATTTTGAGACTTTTTTTCATAATTTTTCCTTTCTCCTTTGTATATTATAATAGTATAATCCCCCATACCTTTTCTGCATTTCAGTTTAGCATACACACAGAATTTTGTCAAGCTGAATATTGCGGTTTTTTATGATAAAAATCACAAAAATACATAAATTTAGAAAAGATTTAAGATAAACCTGCCTGTGATACGCCCTTCATCGTCAGACTGATCCTGCCGCGGCGCACATCCACATCCTTGACCTTCACGCGAACGATCTGTCCTACTTTCACAACATCGAGTGGGTGCTTAATAAAATGATTGGAAAGTTCCGAAATATGAACAAGCCCGTCCTCATGTACGCCGATATCGACAAATGCACCGAAATCAATGATATTGCGCACAGTTCCGACAAGTTCCATATCCTGCTTCAAATCTTCCACTGTCATGATATCTCCGCTTCGCATAAGCGGTGCAGGCAGCTCATCACGAGGGTCGCGCCCAGGCTTTTGCAATTCAGCAACGATGTCGCGCAATGTCGGTTCACCAACGCCAAGCGCCGTGCTCAGGTTCCCATATCCCTGCTGCTCAACAGCCTCCATAACGCTTTCAAGATTGCCGCCGACATCCGACAATGCACAGCCGCACTGTTTCAGCAAAGCCTCAGTGACAGCATAGCTTTCGGGATGCACACCCGTATTGTCCAGCGGATTCTTGCCGTCGCGAACACGCAGGAAGCCTGCGCATAGTTCATATGCTTTTGCACCCAATTTCGGCACTTTCAAAAGTGTTTTACGGCTTGCGAACGCACCGTTTTCTTCTCGATATGCCACAATATTATGTGCAATGCCGCTATGGATTCCCGAAACATACGAAAGCAGAGATGCCGATGCCGTGTTGACATCTACTCCAACAGAATTCACACAATCCTCGACAACGCCGCCGAGTGATTCACTCAAACGCGCGGGCGGCATATCATGCTGATATTCACCCACACCGATCGCTTTTGGCTCGATTTTTACAAGTTCCGCAAGCGGATCCTGCAATCTGCGGGCGATGGAAACTGCACTTCTGAGCGACACATCATAATCCGGAAATTCTTCCGCTGCAAGTTTCGATGCAGAATAGACCGATGCACCGGCTTCACTGACCACTGCATAGGCTACCTTTCGATCGGGAATTTCGCGCAGAATTTCAGCCACACACTGCTCTGATTCTCTTGACGCAGTGCCGTTTCCGATCGCAATGGCAGTGACATCGTACGATTCGATCAGGCTTTTCAGTTTCTTCTTCGACGAAATCACGGTTGCTGCCGAATTTGCTGTAATATACACAACATCAGTGACAAGCACTTTTCCTGTCGGATCTACGATCGCAACCTTGCAGCCTGTACGGAATCCCGGGTCGAGACCAAGCGTGATTTCTCCGCGCATAGGCGGCTGCAGCAAAAGCTGGCGCAAATTGGACGAAAATACCGTAATCGCCTGTTCAGCAGCGGCATCCGTGTTTTCATTGCGCACTTCACGCTGTACTGCGGGATTCAATGACTTTTTATATGCTTCCAATGCGGCTGTTTCGACAAGCTGTCCGCATGCACTGTCATTTTTTACATAGGCTTTTGTGACAATATTTTCGCCCAGACCCTCAGGCAGCAAAATAGATACTTTCAGGAATCCTTCTTTTTCACCGCGGTTGATGGCAAGAATACGATGCTTTGCGGCTTTGTCAATCGGCTCGTGGTGATCATAATAGTTGCGATAGACACTATCTGTGTCAGGATCAACAGCTTTCACGGTCAGACTGCCGCGAAGTGACATAACATTACGAAGACGCTTTCGCAAATCGGCATCATCCGCAACCATTTCCGTCAGGATATCCATAGCGCCTTCCAAAGCGGCATCCACATCAGGGATTTCATTTTCTTCACTGATAAAGGCTTCTGCTTCTTTCAACGGGTCAGTTGATCTTTCCTGTGCAAGAATCAAATCTGCAAGAGGCTGCAAACCGCGGGATTTTGCGACAGATGCCTTCGTTTTACGCTTTTGTTTATATGGACGATACAGGTCTTCAACTTCCACAAGCGTTTTCGCATCAGAAATCGCGGCAGAGAGTTCGTCTGTCATTTTTTCCTGCGCAGCAATCGCATTGACGACCTCCTGCTTGCGTTCTTCCAGTTTTCTCAGATAGCTGAGACGTTCGTTGAGCGCATGCAATGTCTGGTCATCCAGTGAACCTGTCACCTCTTTACGATAACGTGCAATGAACGGAATAGTTTTCCCGTCATCAAGCATGGCGACTGTGTTGTTCACCTGCTCCTGCCGAAGCTTAAACTCCTCAGCAAGCTGCTGTAAAATATCCATTGGATTCATCCTCCTAAAACCATGTGACTGACCTTCGTTCAGTACGTAAACAATATTATAACATATTTTTGGAAAACTGTCATCCCTTTTTTGCGATTTTCGGACATTGTGTGTGAATTTGTGAAAAAAAGCAATGCTTTTCCCCGACACAAACGGAATTATTTGTTATCAAAAAAATATTTCTGTGAAATTGCAAAAAAAGGCTTGCATTTTTTTGTGAAGTATGCTAAAATATACAATATGGGATTTAGGACAGCAGAATCATCTCTCTGCGTGATATCGCCCTAATACGCATTTTCCTGCGTTTTTCTGCGATTTCGATGTATCTATACAAAAATCTGCACAAATGTCAAATTGCCCAAACACCACAAACTGACAGAAAGGAGCTGCGGCTTCTTCGCCGTATCAAACAATCGTTATGGCTAAAATGAAAGTACTCGTTCTGTTCGGCGGAACGTCTGTGGAAAACGAGCAGTCTCTGCGTTCGGCTTCGGCAGTCATCAGCACTCTGCCTGAAGATAAATATGAAGTAGTGCCCGTCGGCATCAGCCGCAAAGGACGCTGGCTCTATTTTCCGGGTGATGTCTCGGAAATCATTGATGGAAGCTGGGAAAAGAACTCTGACTGTTCCCCTGCGATTCTTTCCCCCGACCCTGCACATCGCGGCATTCTGATCCTCGACGATGAAACCTATGCGCTGAAACGCATTGATATTATTCTTTCACTGCTGCACGGTGCATATGGAGAGGACGGCTCGGTTCAAGGACTTTGCGAACTCTCGCATATCCCTTATGTCGGAAACGGGATTCTCGGTTCAGCAGTGTGCCGAAACAAAGCAATGGCACATCAGATTCTATCCGGCTGCGGAATTCGCACACCGAAATGGTACAGTATCATGCAGCGAGATCTGAATCGCCTTGAAGCCAAATGTGAGGATGTCGAAAATACACTCGGATATCCTGTTTTCGTCAAACCCGCAAGCTGTGAAGGCGCAAAAGGAGCCAATACGGCAAACTGCCGCGAAGAACTCCTGAAAGCGATTAAGCTTGCTTTCACACAGGATTCGACCGTGCTGATTGAACAGCTCATTACAGGCAGAGAACTCCGAATCGGTGTGTTTGGATATGACCTTCCTTTTGCTTCGTTTGTCGGAGAGCTTTCCCGTGATGCAGAAGGAAAGGAATCGCTTGTGATTCCTGCCGATATCGATGACACGACACACTCGATCGTGCGTGAAATCGCAATTCAGGCTTATACCGCTCTCGACTGCAAAGAACTCGCGCTATTCGACTTTTTCCTTGCCGAAAATGGAGAAATCCTGTTGGGCGAAGTCAACACCATGCCGACTTTTGCGGAAGACTCGCCTTATCCGATGCTCATGAATGACCTTGGAATGCACTATGGTTATTTGCTTGAAAAGCTGATCGAACAGGCACTTGAACACGCTGATCGCGGTTTTTAACCGCAGGAGGTCATTGTGAAAAGCCACTATCACACCTCGCCTGAAACAAATGCAAGGATCTGCATGAAAAGTATTCAAAGTGCAAACGGCGAAATCAGCCGAACAACTATCCAAGCGAAAGGCGATTTCCGTTGCGATGAAAATGAGATTGTCATTGCTTTTTATGATACGAATACCAGCACAAACACGCAAATCCGTATCACGAACGACACAGAGGTATGCATCTCACGCGAAGGCTCATTGACGTCTCAGATGATGATTGCAGTTGACAAGACGATTCCGTTTTCTTATACAACGGATGCAGGAACCCTTCAAATGGAAACGCACGGAAAATCCGTGCGGACGAACCTCAACCAAAACGGCGGACATCTGCATCTCAATTATGCAATCTGTATGAACGGTGACATTCTCACAATTAACGTCATCGAACTAGATATTACGCTGAATGTGTCACGGCTTCCTGACGTGACTGCATAGATTCCCTATTCTTGAAAGGAGATTTGTCCCTTGAATCATATTTCTGATGCCTCCAATCAAGTACATTCCTTGATTGTCGAAGCAATCGGCAGACTTGTCGCGGAAGGCACTTTCCCCGCAGAGCCTCTGCCCGGATTTATTGTTGAAATCCCCGCTGACCGCTCGCACGGCGATTTTGCTTCAAATGCCGCAATGGTCTATGCCAAACCTCTGCACATGGCGCCTCGTAAGATCGCTGAAGCGATTGTTGGTGCGTTGGAATTGCAGGGTACTCCGTTTGAAAAAGCTGAAATCGCAGGACCCGGATTCATGAATTTCTATCTCGCACCAAGCTGGTATGGCGATGTTCTGAAATCGGTAAATAACGAAAAAGAATCCTATGGTCGGACAAACAGCGGTGACGGTAAACGCGTGCTGGTGGAATTTGTATCCGCCAACCCCACAGGTCCCATGCATGTCGGCAATGCCCGCGGTGGTGCCATCGGTGACTGCCTTGCTGCCGTGCTGGATGCCGCAGGATATCAGACAGAACGCGAGTTTTACATCAACGATGCCGGCAATCAGATTGAAAAATTTGCTACTTCCCTTGAAGTTCGCTATCTGCAAAAATGCGGTGAAGCCATCGAAATGCCGGAAGACGCCTATCAGGGTGCAGATATCATCGCGCATGCAGAAAACTTCTTCGCGGAACATGGAAACGAATATCAGAATGCTGATCAGCAAGCTCGCCGCGATGCACTTGTTGCTTTTGCCCTCCCGAAAAACATTCAGGGACTCAAGGACGACCTTGGACAGTACCGTATTCAGTATGATACATGGTTCCCTGAAAGCAAACTGCACGCTGACGGAAGTGTTGCAAGAATCATTGAGCAGCTGAAGGCAAGCGGTTATACATACGAGAATGATGGTGCACTTTGGTTCAAAGCGGAGGAACTCGGTGCGGACAAAGATTTCGTCATCGTGCGTTCCAATGGTATTCCTACCTATGTTGTGCCTGACATCGCTTACCACTATAATAAACTGGTGACACGTAATTTTGACCGTGCCATCGACATTCTCGGTGCTGACCATCACGGCTATGTTCCACGCCTGAAGGCTGCACTCACCGCTTTGGGTGTGGATGCTTCCCGTCTCACCGTTGTGCTGATGCAGATGGTTGCTGTCATGCGCGATGGAAAACCTGTGAAGCAATCAAAGAGAAGCGGAAAAGCACTCACTCTCGTCACACTGCTGGAGGATATCCCGGTCGATGCAGCAAGATTTTTCTTCAATCTGCGTGAAGCCAATTCGCACTTTGAATTCGACCTAGACCTTGCTGTGGAAAAATCCTCCTCCAACCCTGTTTACTACGTGCAGTATGCACATGCACGAATTTGCTCACTGCTGCGGAATCTGACCGAATCCGGCGTTGATTTCCCTGCGGCTGATGCTGTCAACTTCGAGTTACTCAACACCACCGCTGAACGTGAACTCATCCGTGCGCTTGCAATGCTGCCGGAGGAAATCGATACCGCCGCAAAACAGCTTGATCCGTCGAGACTTACAAAGTATGCAGTGGAGCTTGCGGCACTGTTCCACAAATTCTATGATGCCTGCAAAGTTCGGGATGCTGATACGCCTGAACTTCGTGATGCAAGAATCATTCTTTGCTCGGCTGTCCGTCAGGTGCTCGGAAATGTCCTGAACCTGTTGAAAGTGACAGCACCCGAAAAAATGTAACCGCTTTGTAATTATTCGGTTACAGGAAGCCGAATAAGCGTTCGGAAAATTCGGTATTTTCGCCAACCAAAAAGTGAAAAAACGGCTCTTTTATCAAATATTCACAGAATGTTCATAATTTCGTAACAACTTCACAAGGAGAATGTGTTACAATCTGTAATATGTTCGGCAGAAGCGGACAGTTTTGATGAGAACGATATCAGACTGGACTCATTCACCTGCGCTTCACTCCGTATTCTGTGTTTATTGATTTGCGTATATCAGTATCCAAAATCAAAAAGAATCATGAAGAAAGCGAAGGGATTATTTTATGTCAAACAGACCTTTCCAGGGACTCGTGGCTCAAATGCACGATACCATTGATGCGACCGTCGGTGTCGTTGATGAAACCGCAACCATTATTGCATGCAGTGACCTTTCCCGCGTGGGTACAACCAATGAATTCGTTTCCCTCGATATGAACGAATCCGGTGATCTGTTCATCCGTGACGGCTGCACCTACAAGCCTTTCGGCGCACGCACATCTTCTCCCGACTATGCTGTGTTTGTCGAAGGCACGGATGAAAATGCTGCAAAATATGCGGATATTCTGGCAATCGCAATGTCCAGCATCAAGCAATATTATGATGAGAAGTACGACCGCAACAATTTTATCAAGAATGTTGTCCTCGACAATGTTCTTCCCGGTGATATCGTTGTGAAGGCAAGAGAACTGCACTTCAATGCAGAAATCAACCGTGTTGTCTTCCTCATCCGTATCGTTTCGGCAAATGACATCTCCGCTTATGATGTCATTCAGAACCTGTTCCCTGATAAGAGCAAAGATTTCGTGTTCAATATCACGGAAACCGATATTGTTCTCGTTAAGGAAATCAAATCCACTGTCGAAAGCAAGGATCTCGAAAAACTGGCTCGTTCCATCGCTGACACGCTTTCAAGTGAATTCTATACCCGTGTCAATGTTGGCATTGGCACAAGTGTTGTCGGTGTCAAGGAACTCGCTCGTTCGTTCAAGGAAGCTCAGATGGCTTTGGAAGTCGGCAAGGTATTCGATACTGATAAGGTCATTGTATCCTATGATAATCTTGGTATCGCCCGACTGATCTATCATCTGCCGACCACACTTTGCGAAACTTTCCTGCATGAAGTCTTTAAGCGCGGCAGCATTGAAAGCCTCGACCACGAAACACTGTTCACGATTCAGCGTTTCTTCGAGAACAACCTCAATGTCTCCGAAACTTCCAGAAAACTTTTCGTTCATCGTAACACACTTGTTTACCGCTTGGAAAAAATCAAGAAACTCACAGGTCTTGATCTTCGTGAATTTGACCATGCAATCATCTTTAAGATTGCGCTGATGGTCAAGAAGTACCTCTCCGCAAGTCCTGTGAAGTTCTAATCAGAAAGAATTGTCGGGGTGCCATGGGGGAGATATCTCGTTTGGCACCCCTCAATTATGTAAATTTGTTTCAAATGTGTTTGCATTTCTAAAATACAAATACTTTCTGCAATTTGCACTGATTCCCCAACCGTCATATCTGATTTCGGGACAGAAATATACACAGAACGGCGGTTTATTAAGAAAGAGGAGGATTCCTTTTGGTCGAATTGAAAAATGTCACCGTAAAGTACGAGAGTACCGGCGTTGAAGCACTTTCGGATGTCAGTTTGAAAGTCGAGGACGGCGAATTTGCTTTCGTCATCGGACGTTCAGGCGCAGGCAAAAGTACACTCATCAAGCTTTTGCTGAAAGAGCTCGACGCAAACAGCGGTGAAGTATGGGTCAACGGATTCAATCTCACAAAGCTGAAAAAACGCAGAGTGCCTGAATTCAGACGCACCATTGGCGTTGTGTTTCAGGATTATCGTCTGATTGACACCATGACGGTCTATGAAAACATTGCATTCGTGCTTCGCGTGATCGATGCACCCATGAAACTGATTCGCAAGCGCGTCCCCTATGTGATTTCGCTTGTCGGTTTGCAGGATAAAGCTGACAGCTATCCGAGCGAACTTTCGGGCGGTGAACAGCAGAGATGTGCCCTCGCAAGAGCTTTGGTCAATGATCCGTCGCTTCTGATTGCAGACGAGCCGACCGGTAACGTTGACCCTGAACTTGCCTACGAATTGGTGGAACTGCTCAAGGGCATCAACGAATGCGGCACCACCATTTTAATGGTAACACATGCGCATGAAATGGTTCGCCATTTCGGCGGACGCATCATCAATATCAGTCAGGGCGAAGTCGTGTTTGACGAAGTGATTGGAGGTGCCGAGATTGAAACTGAGTAGTTTTCGGTATCTCGTCGGTCAGGGCTTTGATAACGTCTGGAAAAACCGCGTAATGGCATTCGCATCGTTCTGCGTGCTGCTTGTCAGCCTTTTGCTGGTCGGCATTGCGACACTCTTTTACATCAACATCAATTCCATCATCGGCGGTATTGAGGACAAAAATGAAGTCATTATCTATTTGCTCGACGACACCACGGACGAACAAATAGAAGAAATGCAGTCCAAACTTTCCATCATGGAGAATGTCAGTGCGGTTTCACTCTACACCCGTGAGGAAGCCTTTGAAGACCTCAAAACTAAAATGACTGACTCCTCTGAAATTTTCGATTCGCTTGGTGATGACAATCCCCTGCCGGATGCATTCCGCATTCGTGTTACGGATATCAGCAAGATGCAGGAAACTGTCGCTGCTACGGAACGTATGGACTGCGTGGAATATGTCAGTTCGCCCGATTCATTTGTTGAACTGCTGACGGAACTGCGTCGTGTTGTCGGTATCGTGGCTGTTGCAATCATTGCAGCCCTGCTGATCGTTTCCATGGTCATCATTTCCAACACGACCCGCGCCAGCGTATTCGCTCGCCGTCGTGAAATCAGTATCATGCAGAGCGTGGGTGCCACCAAAGCATTCATCCGCTTCCCGTTCTTCATTGAAGGCATGATCAATGGATTCATGGCAGGCGTATTCGCCACATTGCTCACATGGTTCAGCTATGACAGCCTGGTTCAGCTCATCGGCAAGTTCGATGTTCTGAAAACCATTGGTATGGGCAGCATTATCCCCTACAACGATATTGCCATTCCCGTAATGCTCGCATACATCTTTGCAGGCGCACTGATTGGTGCAATCGGAAGTGTACTCTCCACACGGGCACACCTCAAATATCGCGCCGCAAATATGTAACTGCACACTTCGAAAGGAAGATGCAAACATGAAGTCGGCACTCGTGCGGACTGCTGCGGTTTGTATTGCCCTCTGCATCACAGCGGGCTCATTCTTCTGTCCGAATAAACCGCAGTCTGTCTATGCAAAAACGCTCTCGGAAATTGAAGCTGAAAAAAAACAGAAACAAGCCGAGATCACAGCCAAACAGGCTGAAGTTGATGCGCTTGAAAATGATATCGAACAACAAGCGCGGTATCAGACCGTTTTACAGGAAGAAATCGACCTTATCAACGCAAAACTCCTGCTTATTGATTCCCAGCTTTATAACCTATACAGCGACATGGAATCCAAACAGGCTGAGATCGACGATCTCACCGTGGAGATTGAAAAACAACAGGTTGAAGTGGACAAAGGTCTTGATGCGTTCAAGACGCGTCTGCGTGCCATGTATGTGCACGGAAACGATAGTCTGCTTTCAGCACTGGTCGGTGCCACAAGCTTTTATGAAGTTCTGACCAAGATTGACCTGATCGGACGTTTCGCAAAGCATGACGATGAGATGGTTTCCACACTGCGAAAAGAATTGCAGGATTTATCTGATAATCAGAATGATTTGACGGAACGCGTAAAGGCATTGAATATCAAACTCAAGGAAACGGAAGCAATTCAACAGGATTTCAACGCAAGCCGTTCGCAGCTTGATGATGCCTTTGACAAAACGGAACAAGGAAAATTACTGCTGGAAGAAGCACGGCGTGAAGCCGCTAATGAACTGACAGAAGAAGAACAGGCAATGCTTGATCTCGAAGAAGAAGCACATGACGCATTGCTGGAACAGATTCGGATTCTTGAAGAGAAAAAAGCGGAAGAAGCCAAAAGAACTGCTACTACCACAACAACTACGGTGACAACGAAAAAGACAACTGTTACCACCACAACAACCACGAAAGCAACCACCTCGACAGCCAAGAAAACAACAACCACAACCAAGCCTGCCACCACAACCACGACTGTGACAACAAAGCAAGGAACCTCCAAAACAACAGCTGTAACCTCTAAATCTTCTGTTTCAACTGTCAAAACAACCGTCACAACGACGGAAAAAGTGACAACAACAAAGCCCACAACGACAAAACAAACGACAACAAAAGTGACAACTACAACAGCACCTGTCACAACTCCCCCACCCCCTGCATATACCGGTGGGAAACTTGCCTGGCCTGCACCGGGATTCTATCACATCTCCAGCCCGTTTGGGCCGCGTTGGGGCAGAAATCACAATGGCATTGACATTGCAGGCACGGGCATTCAGGGGTCAAAAGCCTGTGCAGCAGGAGCCGGAAAGGTTGTTGCTATTTACACAAGCTGCACACATAATTACAGCAGCTTTTGCGGCTGTAATTCAGGATGGGGCAATTATGTTCTTCTTGACCACGGTAACGGTCTTTACACAATATATGCCCATCTCCAGAAAGTCAATGTTTCCGTTGGGGAAAATGTTGCTGTGGGAACTCAGCTTGGTGAGATCGGCTCAACAGGCGATGCCACGGGATTCCATCTGCATTTCGGTGTCCGATACGATGGAAAATATGTCAACCCTGCGAACTATCTGAACTGATAGGAAGCTTGAATCCATATGCTTTTTCCTGCATATGTAGAAAGGATGTCTTTATGAAATCTGGTTTCATTCGTTTAGTGGCAGTTCTATCTGCTGTCTGCATCACCGCAGGCTCGATGCTGTATCCGGAAATGCCGCAAAACGTTGCCGCCAAAACAATTGCTGAAATTGATGCCGAAAAAAAGAAAAAGCAAAACGAGATCAACGCAAAACAGCAGGAACTCGACAGTCTTGCCAATGATATCAGTAAACAGGAAGCTTATCAAAAAGCACTTCAGGAGAAGATCGACCTCATCAACTCCAAACTTCTCCTCATTGATTCCCAGCTTTATAGTCTGTATGCAGACATTGATGCCAAAGAAGCGGATATCGCTCAGCTGGAAGTTGACATCGTCCATCAGCAGCAAGCAGTCGAGAATGGACTCGATGAGTTCAAATCCCGCATCCGCACTATGTATGTTCACGGCAACGACAGTCTCCTCTCTGCGCTTGTCGGAGCAAGCAATTTTTATGATGTCCTTGCAAAAATCGACCTCATCAATCGCGTTGCAAAACACGATGATGAAATGGTCGAAGATCTGAATGCCGAACTCCAGTCGCTTTCAAAAAATCAGGAAGACTTAACCGCCCGTGTGCAGGCACTCAATCTGAAAGTGACAGAAACCGAATCCATTCAGAAGGAATTTAACGAAAGCCGCGCAGAACTTGATGATGCAATGACGCAATCTGAAGAAGCCCAAAAAGAACTTGAGCAGGAACAGCTCGAAGCTGCTAAAGAGATTTCGATGGGCAAACAAGATCTCATCAAACTGGAAGAAGAACGCGATCAGATCATCATTGAAGAAGCACGCAAAGCTGCGGAAGAAGCAAGAAGAAAAGAAGAAGCACGCAAAAAGGCTGAAGCCGAAGCAAAACGCAAAGCAGAGGAAGAAGCACGAAAAAAAAAGCAGACCACTGCACCTGTCAATAACGGCGGAGGTAAAACCACCACCACCAAAACCACGACCAAAGCGCCTGTCACTCAACAGCCTGTATATCGAGGCGGTAAGCTCGCATGGCCGGCACCCGGATTCTATCACATCTCCAGCCCATTTGGATGGCGTTGGGGCAGAAATCACAACGGAATCGACATTTCCGGCGGTGGTATCCAGGGTTCTAATGCGTGTGCTGCTGCTTCGGGAACTGTCACAAAGATCTACGCCGGATGTTCTCATAATTACAGTGGTTTCTGCGGCTGTAATTATGGATGGGGCAACTACGTAATGGTCAGCCACGGAAACGGTATGGTAACACTTTATGCGCATTTGCAGCATGTTTCTGTTTCGGTTGGTCAGTCTGTGTCTGCGGGTACGGTCGTTGGTAAAATTGGTTCCACAGGCAATTCAACGGGTTTCCATCTGCACTTTGGTGTGTTGGTCAACGGCTCTTACGTCAACCCGCAGAATTATCTGAATTAACCTTTTTTGTGCAGATACGCGCATTCATATCGAAACGGCAGGAAGTCGAAATGCTTCTTGCCGTTTCCTGCCATTTTGATATGAGAGGCAAATCCTGTGAATAAGAAAATCAGTCTCGGATTAACATTGAGTCTAATGGCTCTCGTTGCTTCACTCACATTTGTACTTACATTTGCATATGCAAACAAGGCGTTCAATCTGAAAGTTTCAGAGGTGGACCGTCTTTCTGAAAAGTATGGAAAACTTGCCGAACTGAATCAGGCTGTCGACGATTATTTCTATACTGAACCGGATGACGACAAACTCATGGATGGAATGCTTGCAGGTTATGTTGCAGGACTGCAAGACCCATACAGCGCATTTCTTACTGCGGAACAATATTCGGAACGGCAAGACCAGACCGCCGGTGTATATACAGGAATTGGCATATCTGCCATTCCAACCGAACAGCAAGAGATCCTGATTGTATCTGTCACAAAAGGCGGACCTGCTGATGAAGCCGGTCTTGTCCCCGATGATGTTATTGTCCGCGTCGAAAACCTGCTTGTTTCTGATGACTATTCTGCTGCCATAGATGCCATTACCGGCGAAGCTGGCACTCGCGTCAATCTGACCGTGCGCAAAGCAGCTTCCAATACGGAAAAACGCATATCTGTGGTACGCAGAAGTATCGATGAAACCACTGTCACATCTTCGATGCTTGATAATCATATCGGTTATATTCATATCTCAAAATTTCGGAGTGTTTCTGTCAACCAGTTTTTGAATGCCATGACGGAATTACAAAAAACAGGTGCAGAAGGATTCCTGTTCGATGTACGTGAAAACGGCGGCGGACTGCTCTCTGCGCTTGAAGCAATGGTGGATCCGCTGCTTCCCGAAGGCGAACTTGCCCATGCGTACTTTAAAAATGGAGAACGGCAAGCAATTCTCACATCGGATGCAAATCAGCTTGAAATGCCGATCGTTGTGTTAATGAACGGCAATACAGCCAGTGCTTCTGAATTATTCGCTTGTGTTCTGCGTGATTATGCAGGTGCTGTTCTTGTCGGTGAAAAATCTTTCGGCAAGGGCATCATGCAAACCACATTTCCGCTTTCTGACGGCAGTGCCGTTATCTTAACAAACGCAACCTACGCCACAGAAAAAACGCCCTGCTATCACGGAATCGGTTTGGAGCCGGATGTGAAATCCGCACTTGACACCGATGCTGAGGAAGACACGCAGCTTGCAGATGCACAGTCTGTGCTGCTTGATTTGATCAAAAAAGCTTCCTGACAGTAGGATCCTGTAACATCATGATATAACATTTCTGTGTTCTTTCGCTGCTGCATCGTTCTGATTCATCCATACGGACAGTATATGATGTTTCAGATCATGCAAGCCAAAGACACATTCGTGTGAATCAGGTTCGTACAAGTCCTTGATTTGCTTGACAAACACATTCCCATGCAATCCCCTTTTCCACCATAGACGGATTCATAGGAATCCGATAATGAAAGGAGGCGGACGGGTCCATGTCGATTGAATCCGTTTCGCAAGGTGTATTCCGCCTGATGAATGTATGAAAAAAGTGATTACCAATATGCGATGGATCCTGCGTTCTGTTCTATTGGTACTACTGATTTTCACTCTGGTGCTTGCATTTTTGATTTTCCCGAGCAAAGACGACCAGAATCAGCGCAGTAACTCGCAGTTTTATGAAAACCTTTCGTATTGGAGCAAAGAAACCCCGCTTGCTGCCGATGAACTTGCCCCTGACATCTACCAATTCGATGTCCCTGACATTGCAAAATCAGAGGTGGCGTTTTCGGTTGAAGCTGAGGACGTTAAAGAACATACGAAGGGGGTTCATGTTGCTCACAAACGCGACAACTATCAGGGAGAGGGATATCTGTTCAATCTCCCGAAAAATACGGAAAGTGCTGTGACATTTCCTGTAACTGTACCGACCACACAACACTACGACATTACCATCTGCATGGCTTCCGACCGCAATTCGGATAATGCTTTGCGTGTGGGAGATAATTTGCTCTCACGATTTTCCATCAGCGGCACAGGAAAATTTACCCGTGTGACATTCTATGGAATTTTCTTGGAAGCTGGTAAGACTTCCGTCAGCATTGACACGCTCGATGGCGGCATTGATGTCGATTATCTTGAGCTGACAAACGACACTTCTATTGACGACATTTCGTTTTCTATCGAGAAAGAACCTTGCAATCCCAATGCGACAGAAGCTGCAAAAAAGCTTTATAAGGTTCTTGCATCGCAATGGGGCGAAAAAATCATCACAGGTCAATACGCATCGGATAATTCCAACCGCGAACTTTCCACGATTTACGAAACAACGGGACAGCTTCCCGTGATTCGTTTCGGTGAACTCGGCACGGAAAATGACTTGCAGCAGATCGAAGCCGCAATGGACTGGCATCTATATACAGGCGGTGTTGTCGGGTTGATGTGGCACTGGAATGCGCCCAACACAAGTACCGTCTATGCCAAGGAAAGCGGATTCAGTCTCACCAAAGCAATTTACGCGGTTGACACCAATAAACTTGCAACAATGTCCTCTGAGGAAATTGCCGCACTTGTCGAAAGCAAAGAAATCCCGGAAACCTGCAAGCTATTGATCAACGATATCGACGAAATTGCTGCGCAACTAAAAAAGCTCGCAAATATGGATATTCCCGTTCTCTGGCGTCCGCTTCATGAGGCGAGCGGCGGATGGTACTGGTGGGGCGCATCCGGAGACAAAATGTATAACGCCCTCTGGAATCTCCTGTATCAGCGTCTTACAACCTATCATGAATTGAACAACCTGATCTGGATCTGGAACGGACAAAGCACGAATTATCTGGTGGATGATGACACATTCGATATTGCATCCGTTGATGTGTATTTGTCCAGCGACATGACCTATGGAAGCCGCTATGAACAATTTCTTTCACTGGCACGCATCACCAGCGGCAAAAAAATGCTCGCCCTCAGCGAATGCAGTTCATTGCCCAATATGGAAATGATGCTGCTTGATCATACAATCTGGTCGTTCTACGGTTTATGGTATGGCGAATACATCATGAACAGCGACGGTTCGTTCTCGGATTCGTATTATTCAAGTAATGATTTGTATAATCTATACAACTCTGACCGTGCTTTGAGTCTCAATGATTTTCTGGCACTTTGCCAATAATCTCTTGCGAAATCCGTTTTTTTGTGGTATAATACTACTATAGTTTTTGCGAAAGCAAAGATAGAAAGGCGGATTTAACTTTATGAATGTTAATGTAATCAACGGCGTATCCATTCCAAATTTGCCTTGGCAGGAAAAACCTGCCGATTGTCACAATGTGATTTGGCGTTTTGACCACAATCCCGTCATTCCAAGAGACATTATTCCCTGCGCCAACAGCGTGTTTAATAGTGCTGTTGTGCCATTTGAAGGCGGTTTCGCAGGCGTTTTCCGTGTCGATGATCGCGGACGCAACATGGAACTGCATGCTGGTTTTTCAAAAGACGGATTTCATTGGGACATTATGCCCGAACGAATTCAGTTTGAAACTGATATTCCTGAGATGACAGAATTCCAGTACGGCTATGATCCCCGTGTTGTCTGGATTGAAGACAGATTTTACATCACTTGGTGCAACGCCTACGGGTGGAAACCGACGATCGGCATTGCATACACCTATGATTTTAAGACGTTTCATCAGCTTGAAAATGCCTATCTCCCGTTCAACCGAAACGGTGTGCTGTTCCCGCGGCGCATTCAGGGAAACTACATGATGATGAGCCGTCCCTCTGACAGCGGTCACACACCATTCGGAGATATCTATGTTTCGCAGTCCCCTGACATGACTTTCTGGGGTAAACACCGCCACATGATGGGCCCATCAAAACCGTGGGAATCGACCAAGATCGGGGCTGGGCCTGTTCCAATCGAAACTGACCGCGGCTGGCTGATTTTCTATCACGGCGTGCTGACCTCCTGCAACGGTTACGTATATAGTTTTTCGGCTGCCTTACTTGATAAAGATGAACCGTGGAAAGTTCTCAAACGCGGCAAGGATTACCTCATCAGCCCGCAAACACTTTACGAATGCGTTGGCGATACACCAAATGTGACATTCCCCTGTGCCAACCTCGTCGATGCAGACACAGGCAGAATTGCAATCTACTATGGCTGCGCTGACACAGTCACCGGACTTTGCTTTACAACGGTTAATGATGTGATCGAATGGCTCGACAACAATTCACAAATCTGATTTTAAGCAGTACGTGGTTTTCCGCGTACTGCTTTTTTCGCAGAAATTCAGTTTTCACTTGACCTTTTGACAAAAAAAGTGTATAATAATTGTAACATTGCTTGATTCTACGAATAATCCCGCAAAGGAGTGTCATATATGCCCCAATCTGTGTTTGAAAACCGCGAACTCTCATGGCTGCGATTCAATCAACGTGTACTGGAGGAAGCACAGTGTGTTTCGGTGCCGTTGTTGGAACGCCTTGGTTTTACAGCAATTTTCCAATCCAATCTGGACGAATTTTTCCGCGTTCGTGTTGGTAAACTGATGCGCGATAAAAAGGAAAGACCACAAAAAAAAGATAAGCTCTCAAATAAAAAACCCGCAGCACAACTGGATGCGATTTATGATGCTGTTCGGGCACTCACCCCCGGTCGTGATGCGGCGTATCATGAAATTATGGGAAATCTGCGTCAGTATGGTCTTGAACAGATCACACTTCACACCGCAACGTCTGCTGATCGCAGCATCATGAGTGAGTGGTTCAAGCGCGAAATCCGCCCTGTTGCAATGCCAACAATCGTCGACAAGGGAAAACCGATTCCTTTTTTACGCGACAGATGTCTCTATGTCGTGTTACGACTCGAATCAAAATCGGAAATTCGCATGGGCATTCTGCCTGTATCTGATCAATGTCCGCGCATGGTACGTCTGGGCGGCGGAAGATTTATTCTTGCAGAAGATGTCATTCTTGCATATGCACACACGCTCTTTGGCAATTCAAAAGTCATTGATCGCACGATCCTCCGCGTCACACGATCCGCAAATATCACTCTTTCCGATATTGCACCGATCTGCACAGGCGATTATCGAACAGATATGGAAACGATGCTCCAGGAACGCAAACGACTTCCGATCGTTCGCATAGAGTTATCTGAAACATTCTACCGTCCTGCACTGGAATATCTTTGCAAAAAACTTGGATTATCCGAAAAGCAAGTGTTTTACGCAAAAGCCCCACTTGACCTGTCGTTTGCATTTGATTGCAAGCATTTCGTCACCAATCCTGAATTGCAGTATAATCGGCTTGTGCCGCAGAAATCAGCGGCAGTTGTTGAACAGCGTTCGATGTTTTCACAGATCCGCAAACAGGATCTTCTGCTTGGATATCCATATGAAAGCATCAGACCTTTTCTTCGCCTGCTGGATGAAGCTGCGGATGACCCTGCGGTTCTCAGCATTCAAATCACACTTTATCGTATGGCAAGAGACAGCCGCGTGATCGCTGCTCTTTGCGAAGCTGCCGGACACGGCAAACAGGTCACAGCACTGACTGAACTGCGTGCAAGATTCGATGAGGAAGGCAATATTGAATGGGCAAAGGTTCTCGAACGTGCAGGCGTCCGTGTGATCTATGGTCCGTCTGAGTATAAGGTTCATTCCAAACTTCTTCGCATCACTCGAAAAATGCGCGGCAAAATCGAAACGTTTACTCAGGTTGGTACAGGAAACTATAACGAAAAAACAGCAGCCATTTACACAGATTATTGTCTTATGACGGCTGATCCGATTCTTGGAGACGAAGCAGGGGCTGTGTTTGATGCGCTTGAACACAACCGCCTGCCGGAACCGCAGGAACATCTGCTTGTCGCTCCGCTTGGTCTGCGCAGCCGTATTCTTCAGCATATGGACGACGAAATTGCCTATGCGCTAAATGGCGAAGAAGCTTTTATCGGTCTGCGAATGAATGGACTTTGCGACGTTAAAATTCTGGAGAAATTGGTGGAAGCATCAAAAGCAGGTGTCAAAATTGAACTTCTTGTGCGCGGTATCTGCTGCGTGATCCCTCAGATTCCGGAAGAAACCGAAAATATTGAGGTTCGCAGTGTCATTGGCAGATATCTTGAACACGGACGTGTATTTTTCTTCGGCACGCCACAGCGGCAGATCGCATATATTGGTTCCGCTGATTTCATGCCGCGAAATACCACCAAACGTGTGGAAATCTGTGCACCTATCCGCGATGCAGCCATCCGTGCACGTCTGTTTGAGGAATTTCAGCTGCAGTTTCATGACCGTGTCAAAGCTCGCATACGCTTGAGTGACGGCGATTATTGTCTGCCCGATGCTCCTCCTGATGCGATTCCGTCACAGGAAGAACTGCACCGTCGTGCTTATGAGCAAACGGTCGGAATCGGGGCGGCAGAAAAAATAAAATCCAAAAAGAAGAAAGGGTAAACCATGCAAAAGAACCCCAAAAGCGGAAAATTCTGGTTTGCTATCGTTACATACGGCATTGTATTATTCGTCGGATTGCAGCATCTGGATGTTGTCAAAAAATTATTCGTCTGGATCCTCGCCCTGCTCCAACCGATTGCCTTCGGACTTGGCATTGCCTTCATCATAAACCTGCTTATGGATATTTTCCGCGACCACATTTTCAAAGGTTTGGCAACATCAGATACTGAATGGAAAAACAAACTTGCAACTGCACTTTCGGCGCTCTCGACGTTGTTGGTCGCTGCCGCATCTGTCACAGCAGTCGTGTTTTTGATCGTTCCTGAAGTCAGCGAAGCAATCAATATGCTGATTGAAAAAATGCCAACCAGTTCCGATGCCGTTTTTTCTTACCTGAATGACAAGCTGCAATCCATCCACGCACCGCAATCGCTGATTACGCAAATCAATGAATTCAATATGGATTGGGAACAGTTCATTCAATTCATTTCCGGAATTCTGGAAGGAAAGGTGCAAACATTACTCGGAACTGCATTCTCCGCAACTGCATCTGTGGTGTCAACATTTACGAACGTTATTCTCGGATTGATTATCGCTGTTTATATTCTTGCACAGAAGAAGCGTTTTACAGAAGTGCTGAAGAAAATCATCATGCTGATCGTACCTGAACATCTCCATGAGAAAACCACTGACATCCTGAACCTGACAAACATTTCGTTCAAAAATTTCATTTCAGGACAGATTTTGGAAGCTTTCATCATTGGCGCACTTTGCATCATTGGTTTGACAATTTTCCGTTTCCCATATGCACTGGCGATTGGAATGCTGACAGGAATCACCGCACTTCTTCCGATTATCGGCGCATGGATCGGCGGCGGCATCGGACTTCTGCTCGTCTGGGTGGATTCGCCTGACAAAGCCATTTGGTTCATCTTATTCATTGTGGTTTTGCAGCAGTTGGAAGGACAGTTTATCTATCCCAAAGTAATCGGTGATCGTCTTGGATTGCCCGGACTGTTGGTATTGCTTGCCGTGATTCTCGGCGGCGGTATCGGTGGTATTGTCGGTATTATGTTTGCTGTTCCGATTTTCGCAATTCTATATACGCTGCTCAAACAGGAGATTGAACGCCGCGAAAAAAATACGCCTCCAAATGAAAAGAAAGCAGTCACAGAATCTGCAAAATCGGAACCCGTTCCAACACCTGTTTCAGTAACGGCACCACCAACACCATCTGCACCCAAATCAACTCCCAAACCATCCACAAAACCCAAGCAGCAAACATCCAGAAAACGCAAACACAGATAATAAGAATGTCCTGTGATTTGGTCGGAACTCATAATGAGGCATTACCGTAACAACTAGAAAGCGGGATACAACAAGTTATCAAACAAAATCCAGATACTTCTCGGTCAGAAGTATCTGGATTTTCGTTATATTATATCAGCGTCCGCCCCACGGATTCTGATTGCCGCCCGTAGAGGATGATGCACTTGCCTGTGTGCCGCCGCTGATTGTTCCGCTCAGATAAATGGTCTGCGTGTCATCAAGTGTCTCAATCGGTATGCCGCTGACCGTACCGCCTGTGTAGAATACCGCATCTGGTGTGTCCGAACAGCCTGCCGTCAGCGAGGTCACAGCCTTATCCGCGATGAACGACACGATCACATTGCCGTTTGTTTCTGCAAGAGTGATGCGCGTGTTTGCCGATGCCGAGCAGGATGCTTTGACATTAGAAGCCAGCTCTGCGCCGCCCATGCCGCCAAAGCCGCCGCTGGAACCCTTGTCAATGACATACACGCCGCCCGAATAGGTCTTTGAGCCATCACAGTCGAACGGTTCATTGCCGTTGGAGATGAAATATCCGCCTGTAATGGAAATGCTGCCGTTGGAATCAAAGCCATCGTGGTCACCGTCCGCACAGTTGACGATGCCCAGACCGCCTGCGAGATTCAGGACATTGTTTCCGCCGCCGCCAAAGCCGCCCCAGCCACCTTGATTCCAGCCGCCGGGATTCTGGTTGCCCGAGCCGTCTGCACCGCCTGCTGCATTGTAACCGTCGTCCTTTGCGTTGACAACCACCGTGCCTGCGTACTGGTAGATATTCTGCCCCTCAACGCCCTCGTAGCAGGTCGAAACCGCAATCGCAAAATCACTGACAGCGCCGCCCTGTTTGCCAAGTGTAAGGTCTTTGTCACAATGGAGCGCATCGTCTGCGGATGCCAGTGTCAGCTTGCCGCCTGTGATCGTCAATCCTCCTGCACAATGCACACAGTCATCTGAGGAGTCAATATCAAGCTGTCCGCCGCTGATGGAAATTGTGCCGCCGCTGACATAGTTGCCTGCATCATCGGTGATGCCTGACGCTTTCAGACCTTTTGCGCTCTGTTCGGTTTTGTTGGAATTGCCGTCCATGCCGAAACCGCCCCAGCCGCCGCCTTGATTGCCGCCTGCTGCCGTGCCTGTGAATGCAGAACCCTGATAGGTGGAAATCTTGATATTGCCGCCGTTTACTTCAAGTGTCTGCTTTGCCGAGATGCCGTCACCATACGAAGTGACATCGACCGTGCCGTTTGTCAGGCGGATGAGTCCCTCGTCCTCACCATTGCCCGTTGCGCGGATACCGTCGCCGTTTTCAGCTTTGACTGTGACCAGCAGCGCGGAATCGTCCTCAGAATCGGGATCTCCGATACGCACGCTGTCCTTGCCGCGAATGCCGTCATCGACCGCATTGACCGTCACATCGCCGTTCCAGATTTTCAGATCGTTTTTGCAGACAATACCGTCTGCCGCCTTGCCGTTGACGATCAGTTTGCCCTTACCTTTGATTTTCATGTCGTCGCAGGAATAGATCGCACCCATATCACCGTCTGCATTGGTGTATTCTGTGCCGTCCGAAATCGTGTTGACGGTATCCTTTTTAACGGTCAGCACGAATTCATCGCCGATAGATGTGACGTATACAGGTGAATCCTTGCTGTTTGCAAGTGTCAGACCGCGCAGATTGCAGGTCACCTGTCCGTCCGCATAGGTTTCCTTGCTGACGTCGATGCAAAGCTGTCCATTCTCACATTCGCCGTCCACATCGACCTCGCAAGGCTTAGTAATCGTAACATAGGTGTTGTTTTTCACGATGACATTGTCGGCGTTCTCTGCTGCAACGATCTCGCCGTTTGCGTTCAAAAGCGTGACTGCGGATGCGCCGTATTGGATCATCGTCACCACATTGTCGCCCGATGCGGACGGCGTATTTCCGCGCAGGATCTGACGTTTCAGCAATGTCAGATCAACGACATTCAGTTTTCCGTCCACATTGAGGTCGGCTGCGGCGGCATCGCTGAGGGTTTGTGTCTGCCCTGTGAGATACTTGCTGAGTGCAACGGCATCCGCGACTGATACCTTGCCGTCAGCGTTCACATCCCCGACTGCGGCAGCACACGCCTGCGCCGAAAATGCAAGGGACATGGCTGCTGTGAGAATCACAGCGGTGCTTTTACGTTTCATCTTCATAGGTACTCTTTCCTCTCTCTGTTTTTTTATATTTTGAATGCACAGCATAAGCTTTACCATTCATCATAGAGTATATCAGACAAAGATGAAATGGAGCTGAAAATCCTATTGTTTGGAAGGAATTGAAACATAGAGTGTGTTGATATGCTCCCAGCCTTCCGCACGAATCGTTCCTCTATGCTCTTGTACGATGGAATCTGCAATGGACAACCCAACCCCGTAGCTTTCGCCGTCATTCCAAACTTTTATGGCACGATAGAACATACACTACCCCATCGGTGTTGCAGCAACGACTGCTGTTGCTGACAGTATGAAACACGACAAAAAAGAAAGGCTGCGTTACCGCATAGGTTACGCAGCCTTTTCTTCAAATCAGAAATACTTCTTTATTCATCCCCATCTTTTTCTCACAGGGCGTTTCTTTATTCATTGGACTGCTTTGCAACGTATCGCTTGGCATCTTCCTCACGCAGTTCGGCTCTGCGGATTTTTCCGCTGCCCTGCGTTTTCGGAAGACTATCACGAAATTCCACAACACGCGGATATTTATAAGGAGCTGTTGCCTTTTTGACGTAATTCTGGATTTCCTTCTTCAATTCATCTGAAGGAACAGTACCCTTTGTAAGCACAATCGTAGCTTTCACAAGCTGACCACGAATCTCATCCGGTACGCCCGTCACAGCACATTCGAGAACATACGGCAACTCCATGATGACGCTTTCGATCTCAAACGGACCAATACGATAACCTGACGATTTGATCAGATCATCAACGCGTCCCACATACCAGAAATAGCCATCCTCATCTCTCCATGCGGTATCGCCTGTATGATAGAAACCATCGCGCCACGACTCTTTCGTATGTTCCTCATCATTGTAATAGCACAGAGCCATTCCGCAAATCGGTTTGTCTTTGAGACGGATGCAGATCTCACCAGTCTCACCAACACCGGCTTCTGTGCCATCAGGAAGCAGAATCGTCACATCATAGAGCGGATTCGGCTTGCCCATGCTGCCGGGCTTTGGCGTCATGCCAACAAAATTCGCAATCGAAAGCGTGGTTTCCGTTTGTCCGAATCCTTCCATCAGCGAAAGACCTGTTGCCGCCTTAAACTGATTGAATACCTCGGGATTCAGTGCCTCGCCGGCGATCGCCGCATACTTCAACGAGGACAAATCGTATTTCGACAAATCTTCCTTGATGAAGAAACGATACATCGTGGGAGGTGCGCAAAAGCTTGAAATGTTGTATTTTGCAAACATCGGGAGAATATCTTCGGCATGGAAACGATCAAAATCATAGACAAATACAGCTGTCTCACACATCCACTGCCCGTAGAGTTTGCCCCACAGTGCTTTGCCCCAGCCTGTATCCGAAATGGTAAAATGCATACCGCTCGGATCAACATTGTGCCAGTAACGTGCTGTGGTGTAATGTCCCAACGGATACTGATAGCTGTGCATTGCGATTTTCGGATAACCTGATGTACCGGATGTAAAGAACATGAGCATCGGATCAGTGCCGCAGGGAGCATTTTCACTGCGCTGAAAATGGGTGCTGTACGCGGGTAGATCTTCATTGAAATCATGCCAGCCGTCACGCGATCCGCCAACAAGGATTTTTGTCCGTAAATTGGGAGATTTTGCTGCTGCCTTATCAACTTCGTCTGCTACCATACCGTCAGCTGTACATACCACAGCACTGATGCCTGCAGATGCAAACCGATAGGTGTAATCGTGCTCCAAAAGCTGATTCGACGCAGGAATAACGATCGCGCCAAGACGGTGCAATGCCAGAATGGAAAACCAGAATTGATAATGACGCTTCAGCACAAGCATAACTCGGTCGCCGCGCTGAATGCCCAGAGACTTGAAATAGTTCGCAGTCTGGCAGGAATACTTCTTAATTTCCGCAAACGTAAATCTTCGCTCGGATTTATCGTTCGCTACATACATCAGCGCGAGTTTATCAGGGCATTTCTTGGCAAGTTCATCTACAATATCAAAAGCAAAATTGAATTTATCTTCATTGCGGAAATGCACACCCGTCAGCATTCCGGTGGCATCCGTTTCACAGGAAACGAACCGTTCAGCCACAGGATGCGAAAGCCCTGCCTTATCCACGTTTGTGGAAACATGCTCCTGCAACTGTTCCTGATATTCAGTCATCCCTGTTGTGCCGTTTGGCGCCATTACAAACGCATAGATCTCACAGTCTTCGCCGCCCAAAGCAATTTCATCATGCGGTGTGGAACTGTCATAGTAAATGCAGTCACCCTCATGCAGTGTTTCGGTGTGCGTACCGATAATCATGCGCAAGGTGCCCTTGATGACAATGTCCATTTCCTGCCCTGCATGACTGCCCAAATGCAGCGGACGCGACAAAGCCTCTTCAGAAAAAGGAATCACCACATGAAACGGTTCTGCAATCTTATTCTTGAACTTATATGCAAGACGATTATATGCAAATCCTGCACGGCGCACAATCGGCAGACCTTCGCCTTTTCGCGTTACAGTATAACTCGTCAGTTCGGGACTGTTACCCTCCATCAGTTCTGCAATATCGACATGAAATACGCCTGCACATTTATGAATAAAACTAAAGCTGAAATCGGTTTCACCCGACTCCAAACGTACATATTCATCCTCGGAGAAACCGATCTGCTCAGCCATCTCCGAAACGCTGATACTCAAATCCTCACGCAAGCTGCGAATTCGCTGCGCAACCTCATGAATTTTCTGTTCGGTTCCTGCAAGCACGGTCTGATTCTGCTGCTCCATACTGGTTTTCTCCTTTCCAAAAATAAAAAAGCCCATCTCAAAGCAAACTTTGAGACGAGCCTTGTTAACCCGCGGTACCACTCAAATTGCGCTGTGATATTTCACAATCGCCACTATCAGGCTCTGTCCACAGAGGATAAGCCCTATGCTTTTACGCAGCCTCACGAAAGCACCTATTAGCCACACAAAATGACGTTCAGCACTTCTGCTCAGAAGGGATATGTTTCAAATGCCGCACCGATTCACACCAACCATCGGCTCTCTGAAAGCGTTCAAGATGAAACACTTGTCTTCCTCATCGCTTTATGTTCAGTATAACACATTTCACGCTGCTTGTCAAGTACATAACCGAATTTATTTACTGAATTCCGATGTTTTCCTGCAGTAAGATATCATTCTGATCTCGTTTTTTTGACAAGCTTTGTGAACGCAGGATCCGAACAGTATGCTTTCAAAGGGCAATCACTGCAAAGCGGATTACGAGCACGGCAGATGTCACGCCCAAACTGAACGATCTGGTGACAATACCGTGCGGAACGGTCAGGCGGCAAAATGTAGTGTAAATCGTTTTCAACCTGTTCCGGTGCATGATTCTTGGTGAGTCCCAATCGTCCGGAAATGCGAATACAATGTGTGTCAGTTACGACTGCCGGCAGACCATAAACATCGCCCAACAGCAAATTTGCCGTTTTTCTGCCAACGCCGGGCAGCGACAACAGATCCTCCATGTTATCAGGCAGTCTGCAATCAAAAACATCGATCAGGCGGCAGCACATTGCTTTGATGCTTTCCGCTTTGGAATGATAAAACCCACACGGCTTCACCGCCTCCTCCAGCTCTTTGATTTCCGCTGAAGCAAACGATTCGAGCGTTGGAAATTGCTGAAACAGTGTTTGGGTCACAATGTTAACCCTTGCATCCGTACATTGAGCGCTCAGGCGCGTTGCAATCAAAAGCTGATACGGCTCGTCGTATTCGAGAGAACATTTCGCGTCAGGATAGATCGTATCCAGGATGTCACAGATGGAAAGGGCTTTTTTCTTCAGGCTATTCATGTCTGCCTCCTTGACTTTTCATGCGTTTCGTGCTATCATAAATACATTCCAGTTGGAAAGGATGATTCAATGGGCATCGCCGCTGCATTTGAAAAAGAAAAACTGATTCTTGCAATGCTCTATACAGACGAAGCACTTGCAGATGAAATGACAAACAAACTGATCTCAATGTATGGAGAATGTGATGTTGTCTCCCCTGCCTACTGCTTTTCAGAAATTTCACCATACTACGACAATGAAATGAACGGAAAAGTATACCGCAAAATGATGAGTTTTCAGGAGTGCCGTGATCCGAAGGAACTCGCAGAAATCAAAACTGCGACCAATGCACTTGAACAATCATGTGCAGTTGATAGCAATCGCCGCTTGAACCTCGATCCCGGATTCGTAAGCTGCGGCAGACTGTCTCTTGCAACAACAAAGAACGCAGGACATCGAATCCCTTTGCATGACGGAATATATGCCGAATTAACGTTGTTCTACGCCAGAAACGAATGGCATCCGTTTCCATGGACGTATATGGATTTCAAGCTGCCGCAGGTGCATCAGTTTTTGACACAGGTACGCCACAAATACATGATACAGCGCAAAGCTGCACTGGCTTCGGCAGAATGAACCAACAGCATTATTATAACATATATCCTGATATACGTCAAGCCAAAGCAGCAGCCGATTTCTCGTGCTGCTGCTTTATGTATATGTTCTTTTTTCTTACATTTCGTGCTCATTCGGGCGATGATTCGGTCTATCAAGCGGCATCTGACCATCAAAACCATTCGGCGGCATTGGGTTATCGTCCGGAGGTGTCTGCCCTTCAAATCCGTCAGGCGGCATTGCGTTTCCGTCCGGAGGTGTCGGTCTTTCAAATCCGTCGGAATCATTTGGACGGAATCCGCCATGGCCACCCATTCCAAAGTTTCCGCCGTTTCCGGAAGCGATTTCATTTCCCGCTGTATATGTCCCTTCATCTGCCCATTCATCCGAATTAAAGCTTCCGTCGAGTTCTCCGCCTGTATAAACATGATACCCATCAATCATACCGTTGGCACTGAATACAATTCCTTTCGCTTCTTTCGGCGTTTTCATTGCACCGAGCAAAACTCCATCATCGTCTGTCACAGCAATCAGTGTGCCGACTGGTGCATTCAATGATGCAGAGGCAATATAGTTTGCGTCGGGTGTTTCCATCATCCCCGTCGATCCGACTGCCATCAACACACCGCCTGTAACCGTGATTGTGTTTTGATTATCACCGCAATCCAGCGGACCATTGCCGTCATTTGTGGGACCGCACACGATCACTGTCCCGCCTGTCATAGTGATGTCGCCGTTGGAATCCAAGCCATCCCCGTCTGCATTGACATATAAATATCCACCGCTGAGATACAGCTCACCTGATCCGTTTGACATCCCGCCAAAACCTCCGAACGTACCATTTCCGCGCCGCTTTTCATTTTGCTTGGATACTTCATCCGTATTCGTAGAATCCGATTCACCAGAGGCATTCACGCCATCGTCCTGCGCAGTGATATGCGTTTCACCGCCCTCCAATCGGATGCAATACGCTTCCAGCCCTTCATAGGATTCAACGACACATATCGTTGCATTTTCGGCAATCACAAGACTTGTATCAGCGTGAACGCCATCGTCTCCCGATGAGAGCGTCAGATTGCTTTTCCCAAACAGATATGCGGCATCATCTGCATGAAGCGCGTCATCTTCACAATCTGCAACGATCTGTCCACCCTGTATTGCAATCATGGTACCTGCTTTGACGCCTTTACAACTTGTCGATTGTGTTTCGTCGAAATCCGCATGCTCATTTTGTCTGCCCCAACCGCCAAAATCTTCATGATGAACGCGGACATTGGCACATCCGCCTCCGCTTTTGATGTTCAGCGTACCATCTGTCATATAGAACGATACCGCACTGTCAATTGCATCCTGCGCAGCAATGATTGTCACATCTCCGCCTTCAAGCGTGATATTTCCCTTTCCATCTTTGTCTTCCGTCTGCGTTTTGATACCGTCGCCACCAGAGGATATCATCAGGTTTGCAGCTTTCATTGCAACAGAATCGTCACCGCGCACACCATGATTAACAGCATTCACCACAAGATTACAGTTCAGAAGCTTTAAGTCATTACTGCACTGAATGCCATTGTTTTGATTTCCCTCAATCGTCAACGATCCTGCACCATTGATTGTGAGGTCGTCTTTTGAATACATGGCGGCATTGAAATCGCTCTTATCAGATCTTTTCGTATCTCTGAGAACATTCACCGTGTTCTCTGAAAGAGTCAGGATGGTCTTATCCGCATTTAGAATCATCAGCGGTGATGTGCGTTTGCTTGTGATATCAACCCCATTGAACACCAGATGCGCCTTTGCATTGTCATCTGTCATTTCCACCACAATACTGCCGTCTTCCAGATTTCCTTCAAACACATATGTGTTTTCATCGTGAATGGTAATGACACCGCCGCTGATATCAACTGCACCTGACGGCTCGGCAACTGCTTCATTGCCTTTCAAAGTGATTTTCACAGCACTTTTATCCCATTCCGTGTTCAGATCACTTTTTGAAAGCGTCAAAGGTTCAATTCGGGGCAAAACTGTATTCTCGATGCTTTTTGTTTGTGTGATGTCAGTATCATGTTGAGACATTGCCGACGTCTCGGATTCAGAAGACTGAAGACTGCTTGTGAAATCGCTTGATTCCGATGAAGATACCTTTTGACAGCCATTCATCAGGAGCAGTACCGCTACACCGACACAACATCTTTTCCATCCCATTTGATTATATTTTGTCATACTCCCACCTCTCGTCATCGTTTCATTCACTATAACAGAATAATATGCTGATTATGTGAAAAGGAATCGAAAACAATCTGAAACACGACTATCTGCACAAAATATTCAATCAAAATTTGGATAGAAACACGAGATATTGCCCCATGACAAATTCACTTCTTTGTGCTATAATATATATAACAACATCTTGATATGAAAGAGGTGCAGCATTTGAAAAAACGTATATTTCAAATCATACAGATCGGCTACAACAAGGATACCATCAGCCGCGCCTTTGACTGGTTCATCGTCATTGTCATTATTCTTGGAATTATCACGATGTTCCTTGATACATTCTCAGAACTTTCGGCATACTTTGGCGTTTTCAAAGGCATCGAAATGTTTTGCGCTGCGGTTTTCAGCATCGAATACATTCTCCGTATCTGGACCGCAGATCTGCTCTACCCCCAACTGGCACCACATCGCGCAAGACTGCGTTTTCTTCGATCCTTTGACGGCATTGTGGATCTGCTGACGATTCTGCCTTTTTTCTTTCTCACGGGTTTTATCGTGTTCCGTATGCTCCGTGTGGTGCGAATCTTTCATTTGTTTCGCATCAATGCACAATATGACTCATTCAATGTCATCACTGCTGTTTTACTGGAAAAGAAGAATCAGATCATTTCCTCGGTGTTTATCATCATAATTCTGATGCTGGCATCTTCTCTATGTATGTATAGCGTTGAACATGAGCAGCAGCCTGAGGCATTCAGAAATGCTTTCTCAGGCATCTGGTGGAGCATGTCAACACTATTGACCGTCGGATACGGTGATATTTACCCTATGACATTTCTTGGAAAAGCAATGGCAATTCTGATCGCATTTCTTGGCGTTGGCGTTGTCGCCATCCCAACGGGTATCATCAGCGCAGGCTTTGTGGAACAATACACACAAAAAGAGCACTCTACCAGTACATTTCACGATATCGACCGCGTAGGTGAAATTCTCGTTGAAAAAGGCAATGAGCTGTGCGGCATGACGGTTGAAGAAATCTACGATGAATATAGAACTCAGATACTTGTGATTATCCGAAAAGATATGACAATCATTGCAACGCCCAAACTGACAATCACACAAAAAGATATTCTGATTGTCAACAGCGATAAACTGATCAAAAAATAAAAAAACGGAAAGCATATAATGCTTTCCGTTTTTTTAATCAGTAAAAATGCATCAGATTCTAAAGCTGCCGGAGTTGTAAATGTCATTCACAACGTAGTAAACCATGCCTTCTGTTGCATTGAAGTAAACAGCAAGTTTCTTGACATCATCCAGCGAATTGCCTTTCTGTGCCCAATCTTCCTTGGCACGAGCAACCAACTCATCGGGTGTTGCCTTGGAATCTCCAAACTGAATTTCAACCGTTGCAGTGCAACCCTTCTTCGTAGCCGTACGACTTGCAGTTTTCTTGACGGGCTTTTCTGCAGATTCTTTCTTTTCAGCAGTTTTTTTCACAGTCTTTGCAGCAGTTTTCTTTTCAGCGGGAGCCTTCTTTGCAGGCTTCTCCGCATCGGCAGAAGCAACAGTATCAACGGGAATCAATACTTCCTGAACTGCCTCAACAGCAGCTTCAGCAGCCTTATTCGCTTTCTGAGTCATAATAACCTCCTGTTTCATGAATCATTATTTGGTTTCAGGATTGATTGCGTCTTTCATGGTCTTGCCAGCCTTGAAAGCAAGAACCTTGCAGGGTTTTGTGGTCATCGGCTTCTTGGTGTGAGGATTGATGCACTGCTTTGCAGCACGCTCACGAACCTCAAAAGTACCAAAACCGGTGATAGATACTTTCTCACCGGCAACAAGTGCATCGGTGATTGCGTCGAGTACAAGATTCAAAGCCTTATCAGCGTCTTTCTTGGTGCAGTTTTCTTTTGCAGCGATTGCTGCGATCAGTTCGTTCTTTTTCATGTGGAAAAGCCTCCTGTAAACAAAATTCTTATCCCATTATATATCGAAAATACGCCGTTTGTCAAATGCTTTTGCATTTTTCATATGTTTGAATTATAAAGCGACGCATTTCATGTCAAATCTTGGCTATTATTACATAATTCATGATGGTTTTTTCGCAGATTCGCGGATTTCATTCTTAGAGCATTGATGCACGAAGCTCCTCAGCAGAGCGCATGGAAAGGTATGCAGGCGGAATATCAAACACGGATTTGCAGCCGTAATTCCCCTCTTTTGCCATACGGAACGCTGCTCTTGCAAATGCAACCAGAACATTCGTGGTGAACTCAGGATTAGAATCAAGCTTCAGCGAATATTCAATCAGATGCTTGTGTTCACCGTTTTCGCCAGTTGTTCCGCTGCGCATGACAAAACCACCGTGCGGCAATTCACTGTGATTCGCTTTCAGTTCCTCTGCCGAGACAAAATGCACGATCGTGTCGTAATCAGCGAAATAGTTCGGCATAGTGCGAATTTCCTGCTCGATTTTTTCGAGATTTGCATCTGGTTTTGCAACAACATAGCATTCACGCAGATGCTTTTGACGTGTGGTCAGTTCAGGCTGTTCACCGCTTCTGACTGCTTCCATCGCAGCGTCAATCGGGATGGTGTACTGTCTTGCATCCAGAACGCCTTCTACACGGCGAATCGCATCTGAATGTCCCTGACTGATCCCCTTTCCCCAGAACGTATAGTCCTTACCATTGGGAAGAATGCAGCTTCCGTAAAGTCTTGCAAGAGAGAACATACCGGGATCCCAGCCCACAGAAATCATTGCAGTGTGATTTGCAGCCTTTGCCGACTTATCCACATTTGCAAAGTGCTCAGGAATGCGTGCATGTGTGTCAAAGCTGTCAACAACATTAAAATAAGAGGCAAGATGGGGTGTTTGCAGCGGCAAATCGGTTGCAGAACCGCCACACACGATGACAACATCTGCTTCAGACTGATGATTCACAAGGTCGTCATATCCATATACAGGTACGTTTTCTGTTTTCACCCTGACAGTTTCAGGCGCACGCCGCGTGGCGACAAACGCAAGCTTCATATCAGGATTGCTGCGTACTGCAAGTTCCACACCTTTTCCAAGGTTGCCGTAGCCTACAATACCAATTCGGATTACATTCATAATATACCTCCTAAATTGCAATTTGACAGTGTTATTATATACCTAAATCAGCCATTTGTCAACGAAAAATCAGGGATGCTCCCTCTTTTCTTCCAGTTTTCACATTTCCTGCACGAATATGCAAAAAGCTTTGCATTTCTGCGTCAACTTGACAAAATGCAAAAGAAGTTGTATAATGACTTTCGGACTGAAAAGAAAAGTGCGGTTTCCGAATAAGCCGCACTTCTTTTTTCTCATATTATGTTAAAGGATGATGTGTTTGGAAATTTCTGTAATTTTCATGCAGATGCTCAAACTGTTTTTGATCATCTGCCTTGGAACCATTCTTGCAAAATTAGAAATCATCGACGTTCATACGAAACAAAAACTCACAAAACTAATGCTATACGTCACAACGCCTCTGATGATTATTGATGCGTTTCATGACCGTCTCCTGATGGTTGAATCGCAGGCTGAAGGCACACAAAGTCTGAATGTCGGATACGTGTTTGCAATGTCCTTTGTTTTCTATCTGCTGATGATCATTTTATCTGTGCCGCTCACCTTAGCCATGCGTGTTCCGAAAACAGAACGCCGTCTTTACCTGTTCATGTCGATTTTTGGCAACGTCGGATTCATGGGTTTTCCTGTCGTATCGGCAGTGTATGGCAATGAGGGACTCTTTTATGCAGCGATCCTCAACTGCGTATTTAATATCATCATCTATACATTCGGCGTTCTTTTGATGACCGCAGGTTCAAACGACGAATCGCAGCATAAAAATCTTCTGGCATCACTGCAATGGAAAAAAGTATTACTCTCTCCAGCGGTGATCTGTAGTGTTGTTGCTGTTCTGATCTTCTCACTTCGCATCCGATTGCCTGATATCATCGCTGATACTCTGGATACACTCGGTGGTTTGACATCACCGCTTGCAATGCTGGTTGTCGGTGCAAATCTTGCGGGTATGCCGCTCAAGGAAATGATACAGGATTGGAAACTTGATCTCTATGTGATTTTGCGTCAGTTTGCTTTGCCGCTCGTCTTTTTTCTCCTGTTTGGAATGATTGCCGATCATTCGGTGCTGCTGCCGACATGGCTTGTGCTTTCGGGAATGCCGATTGCAAATACCACTGCACTGTTTGCCACCGAATATCATGGCAATGAACGTCTCGCTTCAAAGGCGATTTTCCTGACAACTTTACTGTCGCTCATTTCTCTCCCGATACTCATTTGGGCTTGTTCATCTTTTGCTGCCCTTTGATTTTTGCCCAGTATTCTTTCGCAGCCTGCTCACTGCGGTTTTCTCCATACTGATAATATACGCGGTCTTTCAGCACATCAGGCAGATATTGCTGCACTACATAATGGTTCGGATAATCATGGGGGTAGAGATAGTTCTGCCCCTTTTGTTTTGCATCTGCACCATCGCAGTGCACATTTTGCAAACAGCGCGGGAAATCACCTGAAAGACCGGCTCTGATATCCGCAAGTGCATCATTCACTGCAACATAAGCACTGTTGGATTTCGGAGCAGTTGCAAGCAGCACAACGGCATCTGCAAGCGGAACCCGCGCTTCAGGCATTCCAAGCTGTAATGCCGAATCGACCGCAGCTTTCACAATCGGAATTGCCATCGGGTACGCAAGCCCGATATCCTCTGATGCAATCACGAGCAAACGGCGGCAAAGCGATAGCAAATCGCCTGCTTCCATCAACCGTGCCGCATAATGAATCGCTGCATTTTCATCGGAACCCCGAATTGATTTTTGCAGCGCAGACAACAAATCATAATGCTGATCACCGTCTCTGTCATACCGCATATTACTGCGCTGTGTCAGGGCTTTTACACTTTCCTCGGTAATATGAAGCCCGTCCTCACGACGCTCTGCTGAAAGCACAGCGAGCTCCACGGTATTCATTGCCTTACGAACATCACCGCCACAACCTGATGCGATCCACTGAACAGTTTCGTCTGCGTAAGAGATTGGCGTGTTCTGCTCCTGCGATAAGAAATCAAATCCGCGCACCACAGCAGGAACAAGATCATCCGCCGTCACAGGCTTGAATTCAAACACGGTGGAACGACTGATAATTGCATTGAACACCGCAAAATACGGGTTTTCAGTTGTGGATGCAATCAACGTGACACTGCCGTTTTCGATATACTCCAGAAGGCTTTGCTGCTGCTTTTTATTGAGATACTGAATCTCGTCCAGATAAAGCAGAATCCCCTGCGATGCAAACAAGCCGCCGCTTTCCTGCAAAATTTCACGAATATCCGTGACAGACGCCGTGGTTCCATTCAGCTTGTGCAGGCGCATATCTGAACTTTCTGCTATGATACGGGCGAGTGTGGTTTTTCCGACACCCGACGGACCATAAAAAATCATGTTTGGAATTTTCCCTGATTCCACAATTCGCCGCAGCGGACTGCCTGCTGCGAATAAATGCGGCTGTCCGACCATTTCATCCAGGTTTTTGGGTCGAATGCGTTCTGCAAGCGGTGTCATATCATTCACTCCTCATAAAAAGCGGCACATCCCATGCGGAATGTGCCGCTTTGTGTTATGGATTCGGTTTTTCACAGATATACAAAATGTCACTCGAATACCGTCCGCCAAGATAAGGTTTGTCGATGGTTTTGCCGTTGAAAACAAGCTCGGAACTGCGCCCGCCGTCAAGATTGAATGCTGATGCGCAGCCAAGTTCATCGAACAATGCAGCAAATTCATCCAGCGTCAGACCCATCGAATACCCTTCCTGTCTGCCGTCAACCATGACAAAGCAGTAGTGACCGGGTTCATAGTATCCGATGCCGCTGCGAGGATTCTCCTCGGAAATGCTGGACACGATGTTTGTAAGTGCAACACCGTCACGAACAAGATAAGGACCGAAACTAAATGTATGCCAGATGTCCGTTTTGTCTTCTGCCATCAAAGCAGCAAACTCGTTTTTCGTAAAAACATCCATTACACCATTCGTGTAAACGGTTCCCACATCACCTTTTTTGACATCGCGGTACAGCACGCCATTGCGGTAAATGATGCCGGTGTCACGAATCTCACAATAATCGGCATTGATCGCAAGAATCGCATTGTTGTCAGCAGCCATATTCTGAACAGAATCAAGCTGCGCACTTCTCGGCTTCATATAACTGCCCTTCGCAAATGCACCGCGAAAACACTCAATGTCTCTGACATAAATATCAGCGACAAAATAAGCAAGGTTATCCGATAAGTGATCGGTGATGTTGATTGCAACATCATGGCTTTGATAGCTGCGGTCAGTAATGGTCACAGTATCATCAATCGAGAACACTTCAGGCCACTGCCATGCAAAACCGGAACGGTCGTAACCGTCATCAGAAAGCGTTGTTGTTGTTTCATATGCTGTCGATTCATTTGTGGAGGTCGTCGTTTCAACCTCTGCAAAGAACTCCTCTGCGGTAATGAATTTTGCAACATACTGCAAAACTCTTGTGACATCCATTCCATTTACCACGCCGTCAAAATTGACGTCAGCAGTTCCGGCTGAATCAGAGATATCCAATGTTATATCCGAAACTGAAATACGTGAAATCAAAATAGCGTCACTGACCGTAATCTGATTGTCATTGTTGATGTCTCCACAAAGGGAAGCTGCAGAGACAGGAGTGAGAGGCATGAGAGAAGATGAGCAGAGAAGCGATGCAGTGAATACCGCACCAAAACGACGAAAATTCATGAAACAAGCATCCTTTCATAAGATATGGGGACTGACGAAAAGGGGTTTTCGTCAGTCCCCTTTTACATCAAGCTTTACCCAAATCCGAAAGTTTAACGAGCTTTGCAATATACTTGAGAATCAGAACAGTATCATCACCTGTGATGGCATCATCTTTCTTGCAGTCCGCATTTTTGCGGCCCTGTGCGGAAATATCAGCCGTGGTATCCGAAGCGCTCAGACGGCTGCAGAGAATTGCATCAGAAATTGTGATTTTTCCATCGCAGTTGACATCGCCGTAGGATACCTTTTCGTCTGAGGGATTGTTGACGGGCTCATCGGTGCCGTTCGATTCAAAATCAGGTGCGCCTTCGGGAGCAACACCCCAAACCTTCACGCCATCCACAGCCATTGTGCAGAGGTCGTAATACTGCGGTGCTTCATTGAGCGGTACACCCAGTTCATCAGCAGTAACCATTTCGCTGCGGCTGTAATCGTTGGTGGGATCAAAACAGAATTCATAATCTTCCGTCGGTGTCTGATCCATCAGAGCAAACTGGAATTGCAGTGAACCGACAAACTGATAATCAGGCCATGTGAATTCGATATAGCATTTGCCGTCATCCGAATACTGTACGACTTCATATGTGACTTCATACTTGCCGTCCGAATTGGATTTCATTGCGTCATAGTCGATACGGACGATCAGATCATCTGTTGTATGACCATGTTCAAGCAATTCGGAAATATCGAAATAGTAACGAACCTTGATTTCGTTCAGATAGCGAGGCGGCAGCATGGTGTGCGAATAGACCTCAAGCAGAATCTGAGATGCCATTTCGTCTTCCTGACCGACTGCTGCTTTCAGTGTGAATTCCGTCAGCTCATCAGGATCTTTCATGTCAGCTTCCTTCGGCGGGAAGTTTTCCTGGATCTTCATCTCCTCAGTGCCGAAGTAGTAGTAAAGACCTGCACAGGCTCCGACAAAACCTGCATTATAGTCAACAGCAACTTCGTTGTAGACATAGTCCTTTGTAATGTCACGGTGCCAGTCCTTCGAGTCAGGACCGCCGACCAGTGCGCCCCAGAGAACGTGGCTCTGAACAGCGGGATGATCCATGTTGAAATCGGTCGAACCGTGTGCTGCACGGTGATGCGGATGCGATGCTGCTGTCTCCGACCAACCAACAATATAGGGACGGTTCATCGGGTTTTTGCCCATGATGTATTCCATCTGGCTCTTTGCCCATTCAGCAAAACGCAGCGGATCCTGTTCTTTTTCAGGCGAATACTTCGCATAAACCATTGCACAGAGTTCTGCAGCGGTATTATAACGTGCAGAACCGTATTCATTCAGCATAGAGAAGCCGGCAGGCGATTTTGCAAGATAAGTTGTTTCCTGCGGTTCCACAGGCTGCGTATCCGGAACATAAGGTTCATTCCAGATTTCATCATCCAGACCGGGATCCAAGTGCGGCAGTCCAGACCAGTATTCCAGATTCCAACGGAAAATATACCAGTCACGCTCAATGTTGGTGATCGGAGCAAGTTTTGCGAACACGCCGCCCCAAACGGTATCCCAGCAATGAACCCAAATGTTCTGCCAGCAGTTGCCGGTATCTTTGATAATTCGCTTCATGTAACCGGTATAGGGATGTGCGCCGTTATCAAGCACCTGCGTTTCATCAACATGGATGATAACATCAATGTACTTTTCATAAGCTTCATCCTTCTTGGAAGGATCAACGTCGATCGTGCAAAGATAGAGCCAGACAGCAGCCCAGGAAAGTTCATCGTAGTCATAGCTCGAATCATAGAAACCGCCGTCATAACCCAGAGAGGTAACTTCTTTCTCGTTCTCTGCATGGGTTTCCACTGCGAAATCATAAAGTGCATACGCTGCCTTCAGGCAATCAGCAGCATACTCAGGCTCAGACTCTTTAAAAACAAGGTAGCCGATCGCGAGTGCTGCGGCAGTACCTGCACACATATCGGATGCAGGGGTATCGACTGTTGCAAGATATGCGGGACGGGCAAAATCTTTCAATGCGGTTGTATTCTGCAGCTCAGGGCAAATCCAGTAGTTGTGGTCTATATTACCTTCGCCGACCTGATACACAAACGCAAGAATCGAGCCGTCGTCGTTATAATATGTACCTTTCAGGTAAAAATCGAGAAACCAGTGAATGATGTCCTCAGCGTGTTCGGCGTTGCCTGTTTTTTCATATGCCTCACGGAATTCATAATAGCCCCAAGCAACTGTTGATGCTGCATAGGATCCGGGCAAACCGAATTTCACATGGTCACCTGCATCGTGCATACCGCCGTCGCAGTCAATACATCCATCGCCATCCGGATCAAGAATATCAATATGTTCTGCGATAAATTCATCAGAAACATTGACGCCCTTGAAATCTTCTCCATACTGTTTCAGCGGAATCTTTGCGTCCTCTGTATGGCAATCAGCGCGCCATTCAAGCATACCGCCTGTGATACCGCTTCCGCACTTGTTTGCATCATAGAATGTCAGTGCATACTGCAAACCTTTTGCAAAGTTGACTTCCACATCATCATAGGAAAAGCTGTCAGGATCAGGGAAAGACTTGTCGGCATCATCCACGGTACCGGGATCTTCACCTGCTGTTGCGAACGCAGAAATCGGCATTGCCGCGCACATCAATGCGGCGAGGCATACGCAAAGTCCTGCTTTCAGGGTTTTCGTGGTTTTTTTCATGGAATCCTCCCTCTTCTTATCGGCAAATGAATGCCAAAATATAGTTCCATTCACATGGAAAAATGTATCACATACAGCAAACTTCCAATTTTGCAATATGTATTCAACCGCTGCGAAGCACGCCATTCTGTGCTTCCCCCCGCAGCGATTTTCAATAACAATGAATTCATACGAATGCTGTTTGTAATCAAATTTTTCTCGCATTTATGAGTAAATCACTTGATTTGCCTTTATAAATGCGAATATGTCCCGCCAGCCCCTGCGCTTATATAGTACGCAGGGGCAAACGGAACGATATTTTCCCAATCTATCTCAATTCTGATTCATACCGCAGCAATTTTTATATTTCTTGCCGCTGCCGCAAGGGCAAGGTTCATTTGCCCCAACTTTTTTCTTGGAAACCGCCTGTGCATGGAAGCTTCCATCGCCGCCGCCAGCATTCGGTGCATCGGGCTTTGCGACCTGCTCACGCTCAGGTGCTTTGTTATCCGCAAGGCGAATCGTCAGCAACAGACGAACAGTATCTTCGCGGATGGAATCAATCATGGCATCGAACATCGCAAATCCTTCATAACGGTATTCGATAACAGGATTCTGCTGACCATAGCTGCGCAGCGAAATACCCTTGCGCAGTTCATCCATATCGTCAATGTGTGCCATCCACTTGGTATCTACGATTTTCAGCAGGACAACACGTTCCAGTTCACGTAGTTCTTCCTTGCCGATGGCGTTTTCTCTTGCCTGATATACAGCCAGAGTACGGTCAGTCAGCATCTTGATGATATCGTCGCGGCTGGTGGAATTGATCTTGTCATCATCCCAGTCAAAATCTTCAGGAACGGTGATCCAGTCCATAAAGTATTCGCGGAGACCGACAAGATTCCAGCTGCCCTTGTCAGCATCATCTACGAGATACTGGCATACAGAGCTGCGAATCAGTTCCTTGATCATGTCAAGGATATAAGCGTGGAGATCCTCGCCATTCAGCACCTGTCCGCGCTGACCGTAAATGATCTCACGCTGCGCACTCATGACATCGTCATAATTGAGTACGTTCTTACGAATCTGGAAGTTTCTGCCCTCCACCTTTTTCTGCGAAGATTCGATAATCTTGGAAAGCATCTTGCTTTCGATCGGCATATTTTCATCAACATCAAGGCGTGCCATCATATTTTCAAGACGGTCACCTGCAAAAATCCGCATCAGATCATCTTCAACAGAAAGGAAGAAACGGCTCTCGCCCTCATCACCCTGACGACCCGAACGACCGCGGAGCTGGTTATCAATACGGCGGGATTCATGACGCTCTGTACCAAGAATGTAAAGACCGCCTGCCGCCTTGACATCCACTGCCTTTTCTTTGACTTCTTCGTTGAACTTGTTGTAAAGATCACGATAGACCTGACGAGCGGCAAGGATCTCCTCATCGTTAGTGTCTGCATATCCGACCGCCTCAGTAATGATATCCTCAGGGATCTCGCGCTTGCGCATTTCAGCTTTTGCAAGAAATTCTGCGTTACCGCCAAGCATGATATCGGTACCACGGCCTGCCATGTTGGTTGCAATCGTAACAGCACCAAGTTTACCTGCCTGTGCAACAATCTCTGCTTCTTTTGCATGATATTTCGCGTTCAGCACCTCATGCTTAATGCCGCGCTTATGCAGCATTTTGGAAAGCAACTCGGATTTCTCAATCGAAACCGTACCAACCAGAACAGGCTGTCCTTTTTCATGGCAAGCAAGAATCTGTTCAATAATTGCGTTATATTTCGCTTTTTCGGTACGGAACACAACGTCAGACTGGTCAATACGGATCACGGGACGGTTTGTCGGGATCTCGATAACGTCCAACTTGTAAATTTCCTTAAATTCGTCTTCTTCGGTCATTGCAGTACCGGTCATACCGGAAAGCTTTTTGTAAAGACGGAAGAAGTTCTGGAACGTGATGGTTGCAAGAGTCTTAGATTCATTCTTGACCTTCACGCCCTCTTTCGCCTCGATTGCCTGATGCAGACCGTCATTATAGCGGCGTCCCATCATCATACGACCGGTGCTTTCATCGACGATGATGATCTCATCATCTTTGATAACATAGTCGATATCAAGATGCATGATGCCATGCGCCTTGATTGCCTGATTGATATGGTGCAGAAGTGTCATGTTCTCTGCATCCATGAGGTTTTCCACATGGAAATACTGCTCTGCCTTTTCCACACCTCGTCTGGTGATGGTCGCAGTCTTTGCCTTTTCATCGACAATATAATCTGCATCTTCAAAACTTTCATCCTGATCTTCCTTATCGTCGATCTCGACAACGGTTGTGGATGTCAGTGTACGTGCAAATTTATCTGCCTGCTCATAAAGTGTGGTTGATTTATCGCCTTTGCCGGAAATAATAAGCGGTGTTCTTGCTTCATCGATCAGAATGGAGTCAACCTCATCGACGATTGCAAAATTTGGTTCACGCTGCACACGGTCTTTTTTATAGATAACCATGTTATCACGCAGATAGTCAAAACCCATTTCATTGTTGGTGCCATACGTGACATCGCAGTTATAAGCGGCACGACGCTGTTCATTATTCAGATCATGCACGATACAGCCGACAGTCAAGCCGAGGAAACGAAGCACCTTGCCCATTTCATCGGACTGCGTTTTTGCAAGGTAATCGTTGACGGTGACAACGTGCACGCCATCACCTGTCAGACCATTGACATAGGATGCAACGCAGGCGACCAGTGTTTTACCTTCACCGGTTCTCATTTCGGCAATACGACCCTGATGCAGCACGATCGCACCAATGATCTGCACAGGGAAAGGCTTTTTGCCAAGAATACGATCTGCCGCCTCGCGGACAGTCGCCAGTGCTTCAGGCATAATGTCATCCAGCGATTCACCGTCTGCCAAACGCTGACGGAACTCTACTGTTTTTGCTTTGAGCGATTCATCCGAAAGGCCTTGATATTCTTCATCAAGGTCAAGAACCTTTTGCTTGATTGGCTCAATTCTTGCCAATTCCTTTGCACTGTAAGAACCAAAAATCTTATCAAATAAACTCATCAAACAACCGCCTTTTCCGAATCTTTATGCATAGTATGTCAAAAGGGCATAGTCATCCCCTTAGCAACTTCATACTTTATAATTGTACTATATCTGATCGAATTTGTCAATAGCTTTGCGAAAAAAAACGTATTTTTTATTCGCTGTCGTTATCGTCGCCCTCGTGAAGAAATGTTTCAATGATATATTTCGGACGCGCTTTCGTCTCCAGATAGATTTTCCCGATGTATTCACCGATCACACCGATTGCAAGCAGCTGCAAGCCGCCAATCGCCCAAACCGAAACCGCAAGAGATGTCCAGCCGGCAATCGTATGACCAGTAAAATGCCGTATCAGTGAGTAAATCAGTATCAAAATACTGACGCCGAAAATTCCGATTCCAAGCGTGGTTATCATTCGGATCGGTTTCACTGAAAGTGATGTGATCCCCTGCGCTGCAAATGAAAGCATTTTTTTCAGAGGGTATTTGGATTCTCCGGCAAACCGTTCTGCACGGGCATAATAAACCTTGGTGCTTTTGTAACCGATCATCGGCACGATACCGCGCAAAAACAGATTGACCTCTCGAAAATCGGCAAGCCCATCCAGCGCACGCTGACTCATCAGCCGATAGTCTGCATGATCGTAAACCACTTCCACGCCCATGAACGCCATGACCTTATAGAATCCCTGCGCGGTCATGCGTTTGAATGCAGTGTCGGTGTCGCGCTGACTGCGCACGCCATAGACGATATCATAGCCCTCCTCAAACTTCTGTACCATTTCATCAATGGCATTGATATCGTCCTGCAAATCAGCATCCAGAGAAATAGCAGCGTCGCAAAGCGGGCGTGCTTTCATTAAGCCCGCAAACAACGCATTCTGATGTCCCTCATTACGCGAAAGTTTAATACCGTCAAACAGCATGGGTTCTTCTGCATGATATCTTGAAATGATTTCCCACGTCTGATCCTTTGAGCCGTCATCCACAAAGATCACACGGCTGTCATCAGAAATCATTCCTTTTTCGCGCAGTGACAGCATCTTCTCTTTCAGCCGCTTTGACGTTTCAGGCAAAACCTCCTGCTCATTATAGCAGGGAACCACAAGAAAAATCGTTTTCATGCCCGCTCCTCCCCCTTATCCGCAGGTGCTGCCGCAAGCATTTTGAAATGTTCACCGCGCTCCTCAAAATTCCGATATACATTATAACTTGCTGCTGCAGGAGACATCAAACATATTTTTCCTTTTGCGGTGATTTGTTTTGCAATGGCAACCGCCGAAGGCAAATCTTCTGCATAAAGCATTCTTTCGCGCAGTGCAGCAGGATAAGATTCCGCTTCAGAAAGGATTCGTTTGCCTGAATCGGACATAAGGACAATATGAGACACAGGTGAATCTGCAAGATATTCGAGCAAAGACTCGTAATGAATTCCTCTGTCCATGCCGCCGATCAGAACGGTATCGGTATCAGGCAGACTGTTGAGTGCCTGAATACAGGTTTCACAAGCGGTGGAAATAGAATCATCAAACCAGCGAATCCCATCATATGTTCCGATGGGCGACAGTCTGTGGGGTAATGGTTGAAAAGTGGCGATTCCGCGAAGAATATCCTCAGGACTCACACCAACACGGCGTGCAAGCGCATAGACGACCGCGCAGTTATAACGGTTATGCACACCCGTCAAAGCCATTTTATTCGGGAGAACACTTTTTTCTTCCCCGTATTTTACGGTATCATCATGAAGAAGCGTCACATCAGCAGAATCATCATTCATTGCAAGCCGAAGAACATCTGCCTTGCAATCACCCTGCGCAGGAAGATTCGGCACACCACAAATCAGTGTATCCCCCGCACGCTGGTTTCGATATATATTTTCCTTGCAGAAAGCATAGTTTTCAAAAGTACCGTAATGATCGAGGTGTTCCTCAAATAAATTGAGCAGAACCGCCGTTTTCGGTGATACATGGTTATATTCGAGCTGATGCACACCGATTTCCAGAACAACCACCGTTTCAGGGGTAATCTGTTCATACAAATCAGCCACGGGGATCCCGATATTCCCGCCCAAAACAGAGGGAACACCTGCCGTTTGCAGGACATGATACAAAAGTGAGGATGTGGTTGATTTTCCTTTTGTGCCTGTGATTCCGATGCACTGATCACGATATGCGGTGAGAAACAGTTCCGTCAATGACGTCACACGACAAGATAAATCTTTGGGCTGCTTTTTCAGGACAATACCAGGACTCTTGAATACAATATCATACGACTGCATGGCATCCTGATAATCCTCACCGATATGCAAAGCCGCACATTCCGGTGCATCACTGACAGGATTCATGTCTGCGATTCCAAGCATCGCAAAGCCTCCTGCCTGCATCATTCTGCGGCATACTGCCCTGCCCTCTCTGCCAAATCCGAGCAACAGAACTCTTTGATCTTTAATGGTTTCTTTCAAAATATGAAGCAGCATTTTTGCCTCCAATCAATTCCAAAGGGCAGACGCTCCCGCTGCCCGAATTTGCAGGACATGACACGCGCCTGTCCCGAAGACGGCATCCATTTTTTCGCGGAACGATTCACACTTTGCAAGCGGAACATAAGCCTGCACCGTACCTGCAAATCCACCGCCATGCACACGAAAAGCACCCTCTCCGCCAAGAAAATGTGCTGCTGCGGCTAGCGCAAGCGTCACACCCTGCGCATGCGGATTGTTTGACGCATATAAGTTTTGCAGCAGCATCGCAGACGATCGTCCCGATTCATTTACCAGTTGAAGATAGAGCGAAAAATCGCCGTTCACCAAAGCCGATACCTGTTTATCCACGCGTTGATTTTCATCGAAAAAGTGAATTGCACGCAAAATCGCCCGATCAGAGCATTTTTTGCGTAACCCGATCAGATTTCGCCAAAATGCATCCGGATCGGCATCACGCAGATAGTCAGCACCCAATTCATACGCCACAGCCTGCATTTCTGCCGGAATCGCAGTATATTCATCAGTCAAATCAGCATGGTCAGCACGACTGTCAATGATGCACAGGGCATAACCCTCATGACTGAGATCAAGGGGAATGGAACGAACAACAGGCTGCGCAGGATCATCAAAGTCAATCGCCATTACACCGCCCAACGCACACGCCGTCTGATCCATCAAACCGCAAGGTTTTCCGAAATAACAATTCTCTGCATACTGAGCGATTTTTGCTATTTCCACGGGAGAAAAGCGGTTCTCTGCAAAAAAGTCGTTGCAGATCGTCCCAAGCAAGACCTCAAATGCGGCGGATGAGGACACTCCGCTGCCCTTCAAAACATCGGAAACGGTGTAAACACATAATCCTCCGATGGAGACTCCACGCGAAGCAAACTGTGCCGCTGTCCCGCGAATCAACGCAGCAGATGTACCATTCATCGACTTATCGGCGGAAAGGCAGTCAAGCGAAACAATATCTTCGGCATATCCCTCAGACTGCACACGAATTTCGCGTGCATCAACGTGGGCGGCAACTGCAAGAATATCAAGTGTTATCGCGCCTGCCAGCACACACCCGTGCTGATGGTCTGTATGATTTCCGCCGAGTTCGGTACGCCCTGACACCGAAAACACGCGCACAGGCAGATCACCGTATTTGGAACGGAATGCATCAAGTGCATCTGCAATGCGCTGACGATGGGATTGTAGACCGTTGTCGGTCAGACCATAGAAGCGAGTCAGCTGCCTGTCATATGCACCTTGAAATAAACGATCTTTGATATCAGCAATGGGAAGAAAACTTGCAGACATCGCCCGACGCCTCCATTCATTTCATATTATAGCGAGATTTTGCTCAAAAAGCAAGCGGAGCAACCCCTTTTGTGGATTCTCCATAAAATTCCGTAACTTCAATTCTTATCTTTGCAACGTAAAAGGCGAATGCACGATCTCAGCACATTCGCCTCCTGTATTCATTTTACCAGCCAAGCCATTCTTTGATAAATGCAGCCAGTTTGTCACCGGCCTTTTGCTGTGTCACCGCAGACGGATGGTAATCTACCGCATATCCGTCAGATGCTTCCTGCACATCAAACCGCATGGAAGTAATATTCTTATCCCCTGTTTTTGCGGCATACAAATCAACAGCTTTTTCCACAGACGGACAAAGCGTATCACCCATCATTCCAAGCGTGCAAAGAATCGCCGTATTCGGATTCTTTTCACGGATCTTTGTCAAGAACTCGACATAGGCATCCACAAATTCAGCCTGTCTCGTCTCATCGTTCCCTGTATAAGACGAATCGTTCGTACCAAGATTCAGGACAATCAAATCAGGCTTGTCAGAATAATCCCAGATTTCATTTTGGATCTGTCTACCGTTGTCAAAGCTTGCATAACAGAATCCGAATTTATCATAGTACTTTGAAATGATGTCATCCGCATTGATTTTTTCATTGACGGTATATCCCGAAACCACTCCATATCCGCTGTATGAGACCAGACTGTAATCGGCATCCAGAAGGTCAGCGGCGTGATAAGCATAAGTCTTGGTCGCATTTTCATTTGCTGTCATAAAAGTTGCTGTTTCCGACAACGCATCCACACCATAGCCGCAAGTAATGGAATCGCCGACAAATTCGATCAGATGATCCTTTTTTTCTAGCGGACGAATGCCTGATTTATCATCAACGACGATGTTTTTAACACCCATACTCGAATGTACTGCTTCCGAAAGCTTCACCACACGGATCTCGACATCCTGTTCCTGTTCGCTTTCAAACACATTCAGCGTCAGTTCACTTGAATACAACTGTCCAACCTGCGTTTCTTCACCGTTGACATACACGGCATATCGTGCATTGGAGCTCTGACCCGATGCAAAAGCTGTATCGGCAACCAGCGTAAGCGTACATTGTTTGCCGTGAAATGAAAATCCAATGCCCGTACCTGAAAGTGAACACCAAAGGGTCTCTGTTTGATCATTATAAAAGCATCTTCCATACTGTTTGACATTCTTTTCGATTGCAGGATACATTTTCTGCGAACCTCCCGTTTTGGTAAAGGGCAGCAAAATCTGAAGTTTACAAAGGAACAGGTCATAGTTGTTCACTTTGCCGTCCTGATTTAAATCATATAGATCTTTTTGTCCGTACGGAACAGTATCAATATTCTGAATCACACCTTGAATGGCATCAGATTGTTCATTTTTGACCAATCCCCAAAAAACTGACGCACCGACAACCAGAACCATAGCACAAGTTCCGATGATTGACTTTGCTTTCATCTTCAATCCTCCCGAATCTGTATCTTTTTTCTATTATACCAGAAACACTTGCAAATTGCAACCGCTTATGCTATAATCATATGTATAAAATGTTTCGTTTTTTTGTGCTGCGTGAAAACATAAGTATTTTTGTAATATTCCCATGAAAGAAGGATGTAATATGATACCGCTTTCTCCCCGCCTTCTATGCTGCGCATCCATGGTTCGCGGTGACGCTGTGCTCGACATCGGCACCGACCATGCTTTGTTGCCAATTTATCTCATCAAATCAGGCAAGTGCGATCGCATCATCGCAACGGATATCAAAGAAGGCCCCATCACTTCCGCAAAAGCAAATATCCAAAAGCATGAAGTACAGCAAAGCGTTGCAGTCATGCAATCAGACGGTTTTCGCAAAGTGCCTGATAAAGGCATCACTGACGTTGTAATTGCAGGCATGGGCGGTGAATCCATCCGCGATATCCTCTCTGCGCCCGATGCGGCATGGGTACAACGAGGCACAAATCTTGTGCTTCAACCCATGACGCGTGCTGAAGTTCTGCGGAAATGGCTTGCTGAAAACGGTTATACCATTACAAAGGAAGTTGCTGTCAAGGATGTGCACCTCTACACGGTCATACAGGCACATTATACAGGGGAAATCCGTTCGCTCACAGATGTCGAAGCATATGTCGGAAAACTTTCTCTCACTGACCCGATGACTCGGATGTATCTCGCCACGGTACAGGAACGCCTGCATAACAAGCTGGAGGGCATCGAACAAAGTGAAACACCCGAGGACGTCACTGACATCCGTGCTTTGATTCAGGGAATCAACGCATTCATGCGAAAGTGAGGTTTGCTATGACCGTTCAGGACATTTATCAGGTTTTAGACAATGCAGCCCCCTTTTCCACTCAGGAATCGTATGATAATTCGGGACTTCTCGTCGGCAGCACGGAGCAGCCTGTCACCCATATACTGCTGACGCTGGATATCACCAGACCCGTGATTGAAGAAGCTGCAGCGATCGGTGCAGATCTGATTCTTGCACACCACCCTGTGATCTGGTCACCGCTCAAATCCCTTTCGCCAGAAAGCCCTGTGTGGCAGCTTGCAAACCATGGAATTGCTGCAATCTGTTCGCACACCTGCATGGATATCGCCCCCAAAGGCATCAATGCGCTGATTGGGCAAAAACTGCATGAAGCAATCGGATTTTCAAGTGATTTGGAACCGCTTGAGATCCTGTCAGGCGGCCGCGTGCTGGGACAAGCCGCAACACTTCGGGAAGAATACACAGCAGATACACTTGCACAGAAACTGGGTGATGTATTCGGAAAGACCTCACTGCGATATTACGCAAATCAAAAGCCGATAAGAAAAATCGCCTGGTGTTCGGGCAGCGGCGGCGATCTCATTGAAACAGCCCTAAGCCGTGGCGCGGATGCACTCATTACAGGTGATTGTAAGCACAGTGTCTGGGCTTTGGCGCAAAACCTCGATTTCAATCTGTTTGACTGCGGCCATTTTGATACTGAAGTCATTGTAACCGAATGCTTTTCGGAATTGCTTGCACCCTGTGCAGACAAGGTGAAAATCACCGTATCGCAGGCAGGCACGAAACCGTTTTTTCATACATTATAAAATGACAAATCGCCCGAACAGGAATAACCTCCTGTTCGGGCGATTTTCACATCAGTTCAGCGTATCACTTCTGCCTGCAAGCACATCACATAGTTTTTTCATCATGGATTGCGGTGATCCCTGCTTATCGGAGCCGCTTGGGCTGAAATAGCAAAAGAGTTCATCGTGAACCGCATTGCTGTGCTCTTTATATTCCACAGTATATTGATACATTACGATCAGGTCATCATATGTCCAGCTTCGGTCAGCATCAAAATCGCAGAGATAGATCACATGTGACTGACCACAGTTCCCATCAAGCTGGATATCATCAATGTTTCGCGTTTCAAAGTATAGATTGCAAATGGAGAATTGATCGCACCAGTTGAAACCGTCATTGAACTCAATGAACAATCTGCCGTTATACCCGCCATCAGGATGATCGAGGGGATAGAGCTTTTCGTTTACGGAAATATGCTCATAAATCGGCGGCATAAAGTTGAGAAAGTTTTTTCCGTTGTTCCAGTTCCAACCGAGATAATCAGTCGTATCATGATTGAAAATAAAGGAAAGTTCATCTTTGGTGATCGGATTGTAATACTGTGTTTCAAGATATGTCACAAACCCAACGGCGATCTGCGGCTGACTGCAAGCGGAAATATCCACCTTTGCAGAACGGATTGCTCTGATCTCGCTTTCGGAATAGCCCTGTTTCCTGAGATAATCAGCAATGATGTTATCCCGAATCTTTTTTGCCGCCTCATAATCAGGAGTTTCAGGTTCGTAAAGCACTTGTTCGTCTTTGCCAAGATGATAGAAAATTTGACTCTGCTGAAAAACAACTTCAATGTATTCGGATTTGCCCGAATCGATATAATACATGGAGTGATCAATGCCCGAACCATAATGTGCGTAAGGCGAACAAATTTCGTTGATCTTGTCATACATTTCCGCGAACGTGTTGCTTTCCGCAATGATCTGCTTGACCTTTTCCAAAGTAAAAGCGTTGGGATCGATGCCGTTGTAGCCGAATTGGTCGGTTGTAACGGTCGTCTGTTTGGGATCAGAACAAATACCCGTTGTGGTTACGGTCGTAGTGGTGCTCTTTGGCGCGGTCGTGTTTGTGGTCGCCAGGATTTCCTTGGTAGTTGTCTCATCATTCCAATGAGCTTTCGTCATCACAGTGTCAGCAGAGGAAACGCCATCCTTGCTATTGGTCACAGATGGTAAAGTGCATTCTGTGGTTGTAGCGTCCATCGCGGAATCCTGTTTTGCAGCATTTGTTTCATCAGAAGCGATGATCGTTACGTTTTCCTGCGAACTGTTCTCTGCGAGCAGATTCGATGAAGTAACACCGATCTCTGGCTGATTGGCTTGCACCAGTTTCCCGATTCCGACTGCCATCACAACAGCCGCCGCCAAACCGCCGATGACTGTCACGGTACGGGCTAAGCCGCCCATTTTCTGTTCAGAAGCTGCAGTAACAACAGGTTCGGTGTCCCATTTATCCAAGGTCACATCTGCTGATTCCAGATCTTGTTCACTGATTTGTATGCTTTCCATTTCAGCAAGGTCATCTGCTGAGATGTCATCAAACATAGACTTGAATTGCTCCGGCGTCAAGCCGTCATGTGCATGCTTTTTCATAAATAGCCCTCCTCAATCAAATACGTCCGCAGCTTTTCACGCGTACGGCGCAGGGTGCTTTTTACGGTATTCTCGTTCAATCCGTATTTACGGGCGATTTCTTCCGTCGGCATCATCGCCCAATACCGCTGCAAAAACAGTGCTTTAACAGCACTTGGCAACTTGGAAACGAAATGATTGACTGCATTCATGAGTTGTTTGCTGTCAACCGCATCCTCCAAGTTCATCTTTGCGGGAATACATTCCGCAAACTCATCGAGCGCAAGATGAACCTGCTCGCCAAACCGTTTCTTCCGATGCTCTGCACGACATCTGTCAAATGCCGCATTCCGAATCATCACAGCAAGATAGGCAAACAGACTTTGTGGATGCTTTGGCGGAATCGTCGTCCAAAGCTTCATCAAAGCGTCATCCCAGACTTCGTCGGCATCATGCGCATTACCGAGAATGTTTATCGCGATCTGATGTCCGATCGTTCCGTATTTTTCGGTTGTCTGCGCCAAAGCGTCCTCATCACGCAACAAAAACAACTGTAAAATATCCGAATCTTCCAAAGCTTCCACCACCTTTCGTTTCCATTCAGCGACCCGCTTCACCTATAAGACGTTATATCGAACGAGAAAGATGCACATCACAAGAAATATTTTTCATTTATCAAAATACAAGATCATCATTCTCCTAATGATTATACCATATATTTCTATATATGTAAATCTACATCGGCATAACAAATCAGCATACAACTTGCTTTCTTAAATATGCACTAATCAGGTTGTACGGTCATCCAATACATCAGCAAACCGATTTTTGGTATATTTGCGTTTGAAATAGAAGCATATTGCTCAAAAAACAAAGCTCGTTCTTCATTTTTTATAGCTTTTCTGCGTTTTGTGAATTGAATTCCTGCAAAAAATGATGTAATATGTAAGTACATATATAAACTAGGGAGAATATATCATGAAAAAAACTCTTTCTCTGCTTAGTGCTTTGGCTGTCTGCACCTCTGCACTAAATGTGCCCATCTTCACGACTGCAGCACAATCCGAAGACACAGTCTATCCGTTCACACGCATTGATGCGGAAGCCATGAGTGATGCAAATGGCATTTCCCTCAATGCGGACGGGACTGCTGTTACCGCCATTTCATCGGGTGACTGGATCTGCTTTCAAAATGTAGATTTCGGCGAAGGCGCAACCACGTTCACCGCAAAAGTTGCATCTGCCGCCAACGGCGGTACCATCGAAATCCACCTCGACAGTCCAATAGGTCCGATTGTCGGTGTGGTCACAGTGCCCGCAACAGGCGGTGTGGATCAATGGCAGGAAGCCTCCGTTTATATCAGCGGTGCCGCCGATGTCCATGATCTCTATTTCCGTTTTTCGGGCAGTGGTGATTCCATGTTCGAGTTTGATTCATGGCAGTTTGACAACCGAGAAGTTGCATCTTCCCGTCCCAACGGCAATATGCTCACCCCTGCGGACGACACTTCTCTGCTGCTGCACAGCACATTCGAGGGCAGTGCAGATAACTGGACAGGCAGAGGCGATGCGAGCGTCGAAGCAAGCACCAAAGCAGCTTTGACAGGCAGCGGTTCTCTTTCCTGTTCCGGCAGAGCCGCATCATGGAACGGTGCAGCCATTGAACTTCCTTCCTCATTCACTGCCGGAACGGCTTACAGCTTCAGTGCCAATGTCATGTATGAGAAAGGCAAGAACACTGACACCTATCACCTGACACTGCAATATAACAGCGGCGGCGAAGCACAGTATGACAAGATCGCAACAGTAACGGCAGTCAAAGGTGACTGGATACAGCTTGCGAATACAAGCTACACCATTCCCGCAGATGCCACCGATATGGTTCTTTATGTGGAAACGGAAACCAGCACCAGTGCGTTTTATCTTGATGAAGTTGCAATCGCGGCAGAAGGTGTCTCGATTTCCAGCGGTGCAAGTTCAAGCTTCGTGCTTGGCGACGCAAACGGAAACGGCTTCATTGATGCCGGTGACCTTTCTCTTGCAAAACGCGGTTTGCTGAAAGAAGCGTTTGACACATATCGGCAGGAATTTGCTTCCGATGTCAACCAGAGCGGCACCGTCACGATTGCCGATGTCGTCTGGATTCACAAATTCCTGATGCTTGGCGAAACTGTATATCCCGAAAAAGCAGCCCCTGAAAATCCCACAAGCGTGCCGGATGACTTTGAATATGATCCCGCACTGCAATATAAAGCCTGTCCCGATTACTACTTCAACCCTTGCGATCAGGCAGGAACCATAAAAAAGGAATCCTATAACAGCATCAACGGTCAGAAATCCCTCTGGGTCTATACACCATATGGTTACGACCCGAGTCAGCAATACAATATCTTCTATCTGATGCACGGCGGCGGCGAGAACGAAAACCTGCTGTTCAGTGATGAAGTTCGTCTGAAAGAAATGCTTGACCACGCAATCGCGGAAGAAAAGCTCAACCCGCTGATCGTTGTCACCCCGACTTTCAACGGCGGCAACTGCTCAGCTGAAACATTCTATCAGGAATTCCGTGCAAGCGTTGTTCCGTTCGTGGAATCGAAATATTCCACCTATGCCGAGGACACTACCGCAGAAGGCATCGAAGCCTCCAGAATGCATCGTGCATACGGCGGTTTCTCGATGGGCGGCGTTTCCACATGGGCGGTCATGAAAAACTGCCTTGACATGGTCGGCTACTTCATGCCGCTTTCGGGTGACCACTGGGGCGCAAATTCTGCTGAAGCAAAAGCACAGGATATCGCTAATGCCATAAATGCTTCCGGCTACGAAAAAGACCAGTATTTCATTTTTGCGGCAACAGGTTCCGATGATATCGCATACCCGAACATCAACCCGCAGATTCAGGCAATGAAAAATATGCCGCAGTTCATATACACCTCTGACTTCTCGCAGGGCAACCTTTACTTCATGGTTGCACCCGGTCTGACGCACTGGTGGGGCTATGTCAGACACTATGTCATAGAAGCCCTTCCTTACTTCTTCCACAACACCTGACCGAATCCGAAAAAGAAACAGATAGAAACAGAAAAAAGAGAGAAAAGTATTTAAGTTGGCAATTCCCAAAAAACAAATCTCAGGGGGAAAGAGAATATGAAGTTCAAATTCAAAAAGCTGATTTCCGCTGCACTTGCCTGTGCATTTCTCACAGGCAATGCACTGGAAATCCCGCCAGTCAATCCTTTGACTGCCACCGCGGCAACTTCGGTTGTCAACAACCCGATCATCTGGTCTGATGTTCCCGATGATGACGTGATCCGTGTGGGTGATACCTATTATATGGTAAGCACGACCATGTTTTTCAGCCCGGGCGCGCCCATCATGAAATCGAAAGACCTCGTATCGTGGGAAATCTGCAACTATGTCTATGACACCTATGCAAATGGCGACACACAGAACCTCACCAACGGCAAACATGACTATGCGCACGGGCAATGGGCTGCAAGTCTCCGTTACTACGAAGGCACATACTATGTGTTCTTCGGAAGTTACGGCAGCAACCAATCATATATCTACAAAACGGATGACATTGAAAACGGCACATGGACAAGAAGTGCAATCAACGGAATGTATCATGATGCTTCGATGATGATCGGAGACAACGGCAGAAACTATCTGGTCTACGGCGGCGGCGGTGAAATCAAAATCAAAGAGTTGAACTCCGAGATGACAGGTTTCAAAAACGGCGGCGTCGATCAGACGATCATCAAAACAGGTCTTTCCAACCTTGCAGGTGAAGGTTCGCATATCCAGAAGATCGGCGATTACTATTATGTATTCCTGATTGCATGGCCGAATGGTTCAGGACGTATCGAACTTTGCTACAGAAGCAAGAGTATCACAGGTCCTTACGAAGGAAAAACCGTTCTGAACTCCAACCTCGGCAGCTACGGCGGCGGCGTTGCACAGGGCGGCATCGTTGATACCCCTGACGGAAAATGGTGGGGACTCCTTTTTGAAGACCACGGTTCTGTCGGTCGTGTTCCGGTTCTGGTCCCCGTCACATGGCAGGATAACTGGCCGATCATGGGTGTGAACGGAAAAGCACCTGTCACCATCACGGTTGACGGTGACTATAAGGGCACACACCTTGCAGTCAGTGATGATTTCACCTACGATGCCAACAAACTGAAACTCGAATGGCAGTGGAACCATAATCCTGACAATTCCGCATGGTCTGTCACCGATCGTCCCGGTTTTCTCCGCCTTTACAACAAATCCAAAGCAAATGATTTGCTCTGGGCACGCAACACATTGACCATGCGTACCGAAGGTCCTGCCTGCACAAGCTGGGTCAAGCTCGATACATCCGGTATGAAAAACGGCGACCATGCAGGTCTGTCCGCTTTCCAGTTCAACTACGGAAATATCGGCGTTTACATCGGCAATGATGGCAGCCGCCATGTATATATGGCGAAAAACGGCGGCTATTCGTCGGGTGACATCTCGAAGAGCAGCACCAAAATCATTGCCGAAAAGAACATCTCCGAAAAAGAAATCTACCTCAAAGTCGACTTCAAATTCAACAACGTGGATGGTAATTTCAACTCCTCAGGCAACATTGACAAGGCAAACTTCTACTACTCTACCGACGGAAACAACTGGACAAAACTCGGTGAGGAACTCGGAATGACCTATGACCTCAAGATGTTCACAGGCTACCGCAGTGCTCTTTACAGCTATCCGACCCAGAATACCGGCGGCTATGCAGATTTCGACTATTTTGAATACGAGCGTGCTGACTGGAATGTTCCGGTTGTGATTGATCCTGATGAAAACGGCTACTACTATCGCAACACCTTTGAAGGCAAAACCGATTCCTGGAGCGGCAGAGGCTCCGCGAGTGTTGCAGTCAGCGGAGATGTAAAATTTGAGGGTGAAAAATCCCTGTTCGTCAGCGGCAGAGAATCTGCATGGAACGGCGCATCCCGCGCACTTCCCGCAGGTGCATTCAAAGCAGGCGAAACATACAGCTTCAGTGCCAATATTATGTATCCGGACGGTGAAGCGACTGACACCTTCTATATGAAGATACAGTATCAGGACGCATCCGGTGAGACAATTTATGACAGCGTTTCTGAAGTGACAGCAACCAAAGGTGAATGGATCCAGCTCGCCAACACCGCATACACGATTCCCTCTGATGCAAGCAATGTCTATATTTACATTGAGACCGCAGAATCCACAGTTGATTTCTACATAGATGATGCGATCGGTGCAATCAAAGACACGGAAATTCCGGGTGCCGGTACACCTGACATTGAATTCTTGCTCGGTGACCTCGATGACAACGGCATTGTCAATGCGATTGACCTGACACTTGCAAAACGCGGCTGTCTTGAAGGCAAGTTTGACAGCAAAGCACATCAGCTTGCTGCTGACATGAACGCAGACGGCAGCGTCGAAGCCGCAGATATCGAGATTCTTCGTGATTACATCATCGGCAAAACTACAAAATTCTGAAATACAAAAAAATCCCGCATTCGGAACATCATCCGAATGCGGGATTTCTTTATTCACTGCATCGCAGCAAGAAATTCTTTCGCGGTTTCTGCAATGTGCGAAGCTGCTTCTTTTCCATACTTGCAGCAGATTTCTGTGAACGCAAGATCAACAATAACACCCTCAGCATACTTTGCCATTTCAGCGGCAATCGCAGGAGTGTTGACACCCATACCGATTGCACACGGGAGTGAAGTATAGCGACGAATCTCATCCATCATCTCACCGATATCGGTTTTCTTTTCAGCTGTGCCGATTCCCGATACAACATAGACAAAACCAACAGCCGCAGCACCGATGCGTGCAATACGTTTCTCTGAAGTTGGTGCAATCATGGAAATCAAATCAACGCCCAACGGTTTGAAAGCAGCATCAAACTCGTCACGTTCCTCAAGCGGTACATCAGGAATAATTATGCCCGAAACGGCAACATCCTGACAGCACTTCGCAAACCGATCCATACCATAAGAAAAAACAACATTTGCATAAGTCTGAATCAGAATGGGAATCGACACTGTTTTGCGAAGATCAGCCAGAAATGCAAAGATTTTATCGGTGGTGACACCACCCTGCAATGCTCGGATATTCGACTCCTGAATCGCGGTACCCTCTGCTGTCGGGTCAGAAAACGGAATGCCAAGAATCAAAACCTGAACGCCCTGCACAACAAGTGCCTGAATATTTTCAGCGGTGGATGCCAAATCAGGATCACCACAGGTCAAAAACGGAATCAGGATTTTGCCGTTGCGAAGCAACTCTGAAAGCTTACTCATGAATATCCTCCCCTCTGTATCGTGCAATCGCCGCACAGTCTTTATCGCCTCTGCCCGAAATCGTCACAACCATGATCTGGTCTTTTGGCATGGTCGGAGCAAGTTTCAATGCATAGGCAACAGCATGTGCCGATTCGATTGCAGGAATAATTCCCTCAGTTTTGGAAAGGAATTCAAATGCATTGACCGCTTCATCATCGGTGACAGGGACATATTCCGCTCTGCCAATATCATAAAGATATGCATGTTCAGGTCCGACACCAGGATAATCAAGCCCTGCCGAGATCGAATATACAGGTGCGATCTGCCCGTATTCATCCTGACAGAAATAGGATTTCATTCCGTGGAAAATGCCCAGTCTGCCGGTGTTGATGGTAGCAGCAGTCTCAAAGGTATCAATGCCTCTGCCGGCAGCTTCACAGCCGATCAGGCGCACTTCCGGGTTATCAATGAAATGATAGAATGTTCCGATGGCATTGGATCCTCCACCTACACAAGCCATGACAACATCAGGGAGTCTCCCCTCTTTTTCCAGCATCTGCGCTTTGATTTCGCGTGAGATGACCGCCTGAAAATCACGGACAATCGTCGGAAACGGATGAGGACCCATCACAGAGCCAAGACAATAGTGTGTATCGTGGATGCGCTTGCACCACTCACCCATCGCTTCCGATACAGCGTCTTTCAGAGTCGCAGTGCCCGAAGTCACGGGCACGACTTCAGCACCAAGAAGCTTCATGCGATATACGTTGAGTGCCTGACGCTTCGTATCCTCCTCGCCCATGAAAATCACACATTCCATGCCCATGAGTGCAGCAGCAGTCGCGGTTGCAACACCGTGCTGACCTGCTCCCGTCTCTGCAATCAGACGCGTCTTGCCCATTTTCTTCGCAAGCAGTGCCTGCCCAAGTACATTATTGATTTTATGCGCACCCGTATGATTCAAATCCTCACGCTTCAGATATATCTTCGCGCCGCCAAGTGTCTCTGTCAGCTTCTTTGCATAATAGAGACGCGAGGGCCTGCCCGCATATTCGTCAAGCAAAGCAGAGAATTCAGCCTGAAAATCAGTGTCATCTTTGTAATGCTGATATGCCTGTTCGAGTTCGTAAACAGCATTCATCAAGGTCTCGGGGATATATTGTCCTCCGTGAATGCCGAATCTTCCGTTCGGATTGGTCATTTTTCATTCCTCCGTTTTTTGTTATCACGCAAAAAAGCACTCGTCCTTTCCTGCGAAACCAGTCAAGGACGAGTGCGGTTATCACTCGCGGTGCCACCTTGATTCATGAGTAATCTCATGCACTTTTCGGATACTCCATATCCATGACAACTGACGTATGTCTGCACGTCGCAGTTTTACCGATTTCTCGACTGCGCCCTCCGCGGGCCATTTGCTGCACTGATTCTTATTCGGTTCTCATCCACCCGAACTCTCTGGAAAGGCATATACAGCTTTATCTCCGCATCAACGGTTTATAGTGGTAGTATAGCACAAAATCTCATGCCTGTCAATATGATTTGACGTATTTTCAGAACACAAGGAGCAACTTGGGCAAACTGCATAAAATCGGAAGAATCCCGAATCACTTTATCAGCCCGCTGATGAGAATTTCGATCCCGATTCCGATGAGAATGACGCCTCCAAAAATCTGTGCTTTGCCGGCAAGTTTTGTTCCGAACTTCTTTCCGATCAAGAGTCCGCCGACACAGATAAAGAACGTCACACCGCCAATGATCAACACAGACGTCAGCGCCATCACAAGATTGTAATTTGCAATGGTAAATCCGACAGAAAGTGCATCGATGGATGTCGCAATGCCTTGCACGATCAACGCACCGATGCCGACACCGCCGCGGTTTTCGTCATCGTCAGTGCCGCGTATGCCGTCAAAAGTCATTTTTCCGCCGATAAACAACAATAATACAAATGCAATCCACGGAATGAACACCTCAAACGACTGAAAATACTGAACGATCGTATGCACACATATCCATCCCAGCATCGGCATCAACGCCTGAAACCCCGCAAACACACCAGCGATTCCGCAGAGTTTTCCGCGTTTCATATCAGGTTCATTCAGTCCATTGGCAAGAGAAACAGAAAAAGCATCCATCGCAAGCCCGATGCCAAGTAAAAGGCTGTTGACAAAAAACATCAGATTCCAATTCATTTTCAAATCCTCCGATTAGTCCGTTACATCATTTCATAAACATCCGCACAAGAAAATCCTTTGCGGGCGTGAAAGGCGGATAACGCATGGGAATATCGAGTTTTGACGAGGAGAACAGCACGCTGCGGTTATGCGTAAACAGATCAAAGCTTGCCTTTCCGTGATACTGTCCCATTCCCGAATTGCCAACGCCGCCAAAAGCCATACGATTGCTTGCGACGTGAAGAATCACATCATTGACGCAGCCGCCGCCGAATGAGCATTTTTCATGTATCAGCGAAATATGCTTCCGATTCTGTGAGAAAACGTAAAGGGCAAGCGGTTTGGGCTTTGTTTTGATATAAGCGATCGCATCTTCCAGTGATGAATATGTCATCATTGGCAAAATCGGTGCAAACAGTTCTTCCTGCATAATGGGAGCGTCAGGTTTCACATTGCTCAGCAGTGTCGGTGACATAAACAGATTGTCTTCATCTGTTTTGCCGCCCGCAATGATCTCACCATCCTGCAAGTATCCACAAATGCGTGAAAAATGTTGCCTGTTGATGATATGGCACATCTGCGTGAATCGGCCATCAGGCGAAAATCGTTTCACAGCAGCCCGAAATTCACGAACAAAAGCATCACGCACCGATTCAGCAATCAACAGATAATCCGGTGCCACACAGATCTGCCCTGCATTCAGAAACTTTCCAAACACGATTCTCCGAGCTGCAAGCTTGATATTCGCTGTCTCATCCACGATCACGGGACTTTTCCCACCCAGTTCAAGCGTCAGTGGGGTAAGATGTTCGGCCGCAGACTTCATCACGATTTTCCCCACACGCGGACTTCCGGTAAAGAAAATATAGTCAAACGGTTCCTGAAGTAAAGCTGTTGTTTCGTCAACAGATCCCTCAACTGCAGTGATATAAGCAGGGGCAAAAGTCTGAGCGATCACAGAAACGACCACTTTTGCAGTATGCGGTGCAAGTTCAGAAGTTTTAATGACTGCACAGTTGCCTGCCGAAATTGCGCCGATCAACGGGGCAAAACAAAGCTGCAAAGGATAGTTCCATGGAGAAATGATCAGAACAGAGCCATACGGTTCAGGCAGAATGCGGCTTTTCGCCGGCGACAGCGAAAGCGGCGTATGGACAGACTTCTCCTGCATCCAACCGCGCAAATGCTTTTCATGATAGGAAATCTCATCGTAAAGCACACCGATTTCTGTCATGAATGCTTCCCCTGCCGATTTGTGCAGATCCGCAAAGAGCGCATCAAGAAATGCTTGCTCATTTTGTTTCAACGCCCTGCGCAGTTTCGCAAGCATCTGCATCCGAAACGTATATGCCCTCGTATGCCCGCTCTCAAAATACTGTTTTTGCTTTTCAAGAAGCACTTCTGCATTCCAATTCGCCATACATAAACCACCTTACTGCAATGTATCGTTCCCTTATTTTATCACGAATCCGTGTCCCTGTCAAATGTAAAATGCAAATAATTGCTCATTTTCTGAAATATACTCTTGCAAAATAAAAAAAACTATGGTATAATACAAATTGAGCATATGCTCATCAACACGATTTTCAAATGCATAATGAAAGGATGTAATTACTATGGGATTGATTGCTGCTGCACTTTCCTCCGCAGGCAGTGTTTTGGCTGACTCTTGGAAAGAATTTTTCTATGTGGAAGCACTTCCGGATAATGTGCTGGTCACTCGCGCTTGGAAGCGCACCAACGGAAAAGGTTCAAACCACGGCAATGATAACATTATCTCCAACGGCAGCGGTGTTGCTGTCGCTGATGGTCAGTGCGCCATCATCGTGGATCAGGGACGTGTCGTTGAAATCTGCGCACAACCCGGCGAATATACATATAACCAGTCCGCAGAGCCAAGTCTGTTCTATGGCAGCCTTGGCAAAAACATTCTGGAAACCTTCAAAGCCATCGGAAAGCGCATCGGTTATGGCGGAGCAACTGCCAGAGAACAGCGTATATTCTATGTAAATACCAAGTTCATTCAGAATAACCCGTTCGGCACACCGCAGCCGATCCCGTTCCATCTGGTTGACAAATCCATCAACCTTGCTCTTGATATTCAGATTCAGTGCAACGGTATCTACACCTACACGATCGCTGACCCGATTCTGTTCTATACCAATGTGTGCAGCAACATTTTGGATGACTATACCAGAGACAAGATTGATATGACCCTTCGTGCAGAATTCATGAATGCACTGCGCCCTGCGATTGCACAAATCGCACCGCTTTGCACCAATTATTCTGATATTGGTCTTTATACTGAACAGCTTTGCAATGTCATGAATGAGCAGCTCTCCGAAAAATGGGGACAGCTCCGCGGCATCAAAGTTGTCAATGTTGCATTCAATGCAATCAATGCAAACGAAAAAGACGTTGAGAAGATCAACAAGCTCCAGATGGCTGCTGTCAACAAAGATACCTCTATGGCAATGGCAAATCTGATCAATGCGCAGACGGAATCCATGATGGCTGCTGCCAATAACAGCGCAGGTGCTGTGGCCGGCTTTGCAGGCTTGAATATGGCCGGCGGCGGCGGTCTTGATATCGCTTCACTGCTCAAGCAGAATGCCGCTTCCCAGGCTGCTTCCACCCCTGCCAATGGTTGGACCTGCTCCTGCGGCACCGTCAACACAGGAAAATTCTGCACCGAATGTGCAAAGCCGAAGCCTGCTTCAGCTGCTGGTTGGACTTGCGAATGCGGTGCAGTGAATCAGGGTAAATTCTGTCAGGAATGCGGCAAAAGCAAACCTGCCGGTGCCCCCCTCTATCGCTGCGACAAATGCGGTTGGCAGCCTGCTGACCCGACCAATGTCCCGAAGTTCTGCCCTGAATGCGGCGATGTTTTCGATGACAACGACAAGCAGTAAGAATTGAATTCACGTTTTCTTTCCGCCGTATCAGATACCCTCTGATACGGCGGAAATTTTTTCAAAAATGACAAAATCGTCATTTGAAAGTCACGATGAAGTCATTTTGATATGTTATACTGATCTCAACAAAACAAGAAAGGCGGTCCTGATTATGGAACTACTGCAAGTTGAAAATCTGTGCAAAACATATGGTAAAGGTGAAAACATTGTCAAAGCCCTCGATAACGTATCATTCTCTGTCCCAAGCGGACAGATGACTGCCATCATCGGCGCAAGCGGATCAGGCAAATCGACGCTGCTTCACATTCTCGGCGGCGTTGACCGTCCCACATCGGGCAAAGTCTTTCTCGATGGACAGGATGTATATAAGCAAAACAACGAAAAACTTGCGGTGTTCCGCAGACGACAGGTCGGTCTGATCTATCAGTTCTATAACCTGATTCCTGTTCTGACCGCAGAAGAAAACATCACCCTGCCTGTGCTGATGGACGGCAGAAAACCGGATCCCAAACAGGTAGATGAGATCATTGAACTGATGGGACTCACAGAACGCAGAAACCACCTGCCCTCACAGCTTTCCGGCGGACAGCAGCAGCGTGTCTCCATCGCACGCGCCTTGTTCTATTCCCCAAGTGTCGTCCTTGCCGATGAACCCACAGGCAACCTTGACAGCAAAAATACCATTGAAATCATTGAACTGCTGAGAAAATCAAATCAAGAGCGGAAACAGACTATGGTAATCATCACGCACAATGAAGAAATCGCGCTGCAATGTGACCGCATCATTGCGCTTTCGGACGGAAAAATCATTCAAGACAAAATGAACAATCGCTGATTGGGAGGGAGGTACGTACCATGCGTTTGGAACATACACTTGCAAAACGATACATCACCGCACAAAAAAGGCACTCCATCCTGACGATCTCCAGCATTGCAATCGCGATTGTCATTATCGTCGTCATCAGCATTGCATTATCCACAGTTCTCCGAATCGGGCTCAACGTGAACTACGATAAGAACCCGTATCATGTGGTGCTTTCCGACGTCACACAGGAACAGGCAGATGCACTTGCGAAACAGCCGGGCATCAAAAGCTGCACCATTCGGGAATCAGTATTTTATGAGGGATTGTGCAAAACAGAGGGCTTGCTGTTCCTCAACCATAGTGTCAAAAATGCCAATGAAACCATTAAAAATGCCGCTGAGACAGTTGGCATGAAAGATTACAAATATTCCATAAATGAAAGTGCACTATTCCTTGAAGGAATTGGAAATATCAATGTTATTGAACTGTTAGTCTCACTTTCCGGAATCATCATCCTTATCCTGTTTATTATGTTTGCACTGCGCCTGATCATTGATACAGCCTTTGAGGTTTCCTCTCACGAACGAGAACGGCAATTCGGCGTACTGCAATCCATTGGTGCAACCCCGACACAAATTGTCAACATCCTCACGCATGAAGGTATGATTCTTTCACTTGTGGGCATTCCGTTAGGTATCGGACTTGGCATCGGTGTCGCATACCTCGTTTATCGGCTGATTATCAATACAGGCGTCATCGAAGCATTCGTCAGTGCTGAATGTGCTGCACGCGTTGCCGAATTCTATGTCAACCCGCTTTTCATCGCGATTGCAGCCGCGTTTGGACTGGTCTGGGTATTTTTCTCCGCATATGGTACCGGAATGCGCATTATAAGAATGTCACCGATGGATGCCATTCGCGGCAAAAATCATCGGATCACAAAATCACGAAAGCATCGTCTCGCAGGACTGCTGTTCGGTTGGGTAGGCAAACTCTCTGCAAAGAATATCAGACGCCACCCCAAGCGATTCATCATCACTGTACTTTCCATGGTAGTTTCCATGACACTGTTCTCCACATTCGGCTTTCTCATCGATTCAGCCGAAACCGTACTCACCACGTACACCATTGAGTGGATGGGAGGCGGAGATGTTACATACGATCTTTTCTTGTATATGCCGATAGAATCAAGCGGAATCCTATCCTACAAAAAACCCATGCAGCAGCTTGAAGATAGCGGCTACTTCAAAATCATTGATTGCTCAAAGGGATACCCCATTCAAATAAACGTTAAAGATGGCATCAGCGTCCCGATCGAATATGCCAATATACGCGGTATCAATCCGGAAGATAAGCAAACACCCGGAAACATCATCTACTACCCAAAAGAAGTCTATCTCGCTGCGTTTGATGGAAATCCACCTGTTCCCTATGAAGAACTTGCAAAGAACAATCAGTATATTCTGCAAAAAGAATACGTCTCCCGTATGACCTATGATGGAGAAACAGAGTTCTATACACTGGACATTCCGAACGATTTGCATAATGTGACTTTTCCACTCACGATGGCGGAAGAAATCACACAAGCCGAATATGACAAACTGAAAGAGGCTGACGAACCCGTTATAAAGATACCGATTTCTGATGAACAGACCGAAAACACAAAGTTCTACAAAAAATACGATTCGGAGATTGAACTGGAAATCGGCGGCGTGTTTGACCCGCTCGAATACTACGGCGAAGATGTTTTTGGCGCGAAACTCCCTTATCTTTACGCCAATGGACCCACAATCATCGGTACCATTGAACAGTTTGAAGCATCTGAATATCATCTCTTTGAAAAATCGGTCTATCAGAGAATGACTGAATCGATTCAAGAGGAAGAAAATATTGTGAGTGTCGGCGTATCGCTGAAAGACACTGAACAATATGATGCAGCAATCAAATATCTGCGTGAAACACTTCATGCTGTAATTGAGATTGATCTGGTCGCGCAAAACAAGAAAACGCGTGCCATTCTCTCCTCCATTAAAATTGCAATGGGTGCCGGCACAGTGCTCATCGCACTGATTGCAGTTGTCAACTTGATCAATATTATTTCCACAAGTCTGCTCAATCGCAAACGTGAATTTGCAGCCATGCAGTCTGTCGGCATGAGTCAAAAGCAGCTTATGAAGCTGACACTCATTGAGTCACTGCAATATGTACTGATCTCTGGTGTATTCGCTGTCCTTTTATGCGAATGTGTTGTTTGGATAACAAGAATATTCTTGCAGGAAATGACACTTTCTATTCCCGGTAATCTCAGTTATACGACGTTCCTGCCTCGCTTGCTTGCAGCAGCTGTCGCCGCACTGCTAACAACATTCATCGCAACGATTATTCCGATGCAGCAACTGAAGAAAGAATCCATTGTCGATAACATTCGCGGCATAGAATAATCAGGGCTTCTGATAACGCAAAAACAGTTCTGCTGTCTCTTTCCCAACGCGAATTTCCTCCACAAGAGACGGCATTGCGTTTTCAATCACAAAGCATCCGTCATTCATCATAACATCAATAAGCATTTGTTCCAGTTTCAGCAACGGCATTGCAGGATTCAAACATCCATTTTGCCGTCTGCGGCCACCGCAAATGAATCGCTTGTTTTCGGAAAGAATCATCCTCGCTCCGCACTCTTTACAAAAAACGCACCCTGACATCCAATGTTTAGGGTGCGTTTTTTTTCGATTGCTGTCCATTCGTTTCGATACCTCCATATATATATGTTGTGTCACAATCGGCGGAACAGCATAAGAAATATGTTCCGTCTCCGAACAGAGACGCCTTTTTCCGCTTTTATATCCGATTTTCTCTGTCGTGTGCAACTGCATTTCACCGCGATACGCAGGATTCCGCAAAATCCGACGCACTGTCACATCATTCCATGTTTCGCGCTGATTCGGTGATATCGCCCCCGCAGAGGTGAGCGTTTTTGCAATCGCACAGCATGATTCACCCTCCAGATACATTTGATATATGGAGCAAACGATCTCTGCGGCGCTCTCATCCACTTCAATTCTGCCGTCTTCTTTCCGATATCCATATGGCAGCGACGCAGTCGTGCAGTATCCATTGCGTTGACGCGCATAGATTGCTGCACGGACTTTTTTTGAAATATCCCGCGCATACCAGTCATCCATAACAGCACGCATGGGCGAAAAATCATTTGCTGCAAGGAATCTTCCTGTATCCACACCATCGCTGACGGCAATCAGACGGACACCATGCTCAGGAAACCATCGTTCCAGCAACTCCCCTGTTCGGATATAATCACGGCTTAATCGTGAAAGGTCTTTTACCAAAATGATATCAATCTTTCCCGCAGAAACAGCGTGCAGCATCTCCTGAAAAGCAGGTCGCTCCCATCGAGTTCCTGATATGCCGTCATCCACAAATATCGCTGAAATGTGAAATCCATGCTTCCTTGCATATTCCATTAGATACAATTTCTGACTGCGAATGCTCTCGGACAACGATGTATCTCCATCTTCTCGAGATAAACGCAGATAAAGTGCAGCACGGTTCATGAATTCATGCAGCATATTCCGATGTGCTGATACATCACATAGAAATTCCTCCACAGAGATAGAATCTGTAGATTGAACGCTGTCTTATATATCCCCCCAATAAACGAACTGGATCCTATCGTTTTCTTCAAAAATTGTTCTATCATACAAATGCCCCCTTGCATAGTATATGAAATCGTCCTCAGATTCATGCAAAAATTATGGATTTGAACATTTTTGCGAATTTGACTTGACTTTTTTATCTATCTGTGTTATAATATATAAGCAATCAGAGATCGCGGAGTGGAGCAGTCCGGTAGCTCGTCGGGCTCATAACCCGAAGGTCGTAGGTTCAAATCCTGCCTCCGCAACCAAATTAGCACCCTAATTTTGATACAATCGAAGTTAGGGTGCATTATTATGCCCCAATATAGATAATGCGTTGGTTTTGAGAGTATAAAAAAACGATTAGTCGGACGATAGACGCTT
>JAZLJA010000023.1:0-156493 GCA_045617625.1 Oscillospiraceae bacterium
TAATGTCATAGCCATCCTCCCGCGGAACACCATTGATTCTGCCGCCCAAGCCGTCCGTGACATAGCGAAGCTGACGATCATTCATATCAACGCAGCGCCGCCAAGTGATACGCCGCGGGTCGATATTCAGGGCATTTCCCTGATAGATATGGTTATCAAGCATGGCTGCGAGCAAGTTGTTTGCCGCTCCGATGGCGTGAAAATCGCCTGTGAAATGGAGGTTGATATCCTCCATCGGTACGACCTGTGCATAACCGCCGCCGGCAGCACCGCCCTTAATACCGAAAACAGGTCCCAACGATGGTTCACGCAATGCGACCATTACATTCTTTCCGATTTTGCGAAGACCATCCGCAAGACCAATGGTTGTCGTAGTTTTACCCTCGCCTGCAGGAGTGGGTGTGATCGCAGTCACGAGAACGAGCTTTCCATCCGGTTTTTTGTTTTCTTTCAGAAGGGAAAGATCAATTTTTGCTTTGTATTTGCCGTACTGTTCGAGATACGCATCTTGTATGCCTGCAGTTTCAGCAATTTCGGTTATCGGTCGCATAGGAATGGACTGTGCGATTTCAATGTCGCTTAACACTGGGAATTCCTCCTCCATTTTCACTACGGCAAATGCCGCGATAGTAAAATAATACCATACAATCCGTCCTTTGTCAAGTTATATTCCAAAAAAGAACACGGCAGTTTCGTGAAACATCCGATGACTGCCGTGATTCTTTTTATTTTATCAGTTCTTTCCAAGAGGGAGCGGTACTGGAGAGCGATTTGACATAATACTTAAGGATCAGAGTTGCATCATCAGCGGTGATCCGATTATCACTATTGATGTCTCCGTAAAGTAATTCATCGAAACTCTCATTTTTTTCTTTGCCCATTATCATGCTGACATATTTTTTCAAAGCAGCCGTTGCATCAGAGGCATCGACAGCACCATCCTGATTCAGGTCGCCGGTCTTACCCTTAAATACATAGGATGTGTAATTATAATATGTGGTTTTCAAGCCCTCCGATATCGTACTGTCTTCGTCGCCCTCATGTCCGAGCATATCGCCTCCGTCAAGGCGTTGGTATGTATAATCAATCGTCGTAAAGGAATATTCGTCTGTGAAGTCCGGATTCGCAATGGAAAAATCCTTAGAAAATGTGGAGATGCGAACTCCGTCATCCAAAGTGTTAAAACGCACCGTGAGTGTATAGTCACCCGACTCAAGATCCATCTCATATGTCGTATAATCTCCGCATTGGAAGTCATAGAGCACAAGTTCTTCACGCTCCGGAGTTGTTTGTGTGACGCAAAAAGAAACATAAGGCAAGGATTTTTCTGCATGGATCAATAGAGTGCCTGCTTTTGGAGAATCAAACGAATACTTTGGCTCAAGATGATTCTTGATTTCGGTTGTTTCCTCCTCAGCATGAGCTTCTAAAACCCCGACGGGAATCAATGTCAAAGCAGTGAGCAATGAAATGAAAATTTCCTTCATTTAGGATTCCTCCGATATATTCATATTTTCTATCTTGTTTGATCCAAGATTGAAATAATCCGCGCCCCGTTTTGCAATGATCTGAACGCTCTCCTGCTCTTGAATGTCACAATCGCTGAGAAACAAGGAAAATCCGTTGTCGCCCGTCTTGGATTCCCCAAGCAATTCGGTCTCATAGCATGGAAACGCTTCATACACTCGATTTCCGATTTTGCAGAAAACAGCATCGCAGTCAGATAAGACTGTGTGGAATGTTCCATAAAGATGCAGATATCCGTCTGATTGTTCCGCTTGAATCGTCGGGACAACGATTTGTCCGGTTGCTTTGTCGGCAACGGTAAACAAAGTCGGGTTCTGCCACATCTCTGTAACTTCACGCGCCGAAATGATTGGTGCATATTGAAGATACCGCGGCAAATTACGTTCCACGATTTCGAGAATCACATGATCGCATGGTTGTGATTCGAGCATATGCAGAGGAATACGGTCTGCGCGGATATAAGTGCAGGAGGCAAATGCTTCGGAAAAAAGCGGGATCAGTGCGCGTCCGAAAGAATCGCGTACCATCAGAAGCGAGCCCTCTGCGGAACTGCATTCTGTGCGGATGTTGAGATCATCGACAGAGCGAAAACGCCCGATTGTTTCATAAGTTTTGGGGATATCATAAACAACATTGGTGTCAGGGTGCTCTTCACTGGGATACAGCATTTTCCAGAGGTCGCCCTCCCAATCCTGTGTGATCTCACGCTTTGCTGATGGAAAACCGTGGTCATCGAGAGAAAGAGTATGCATCAGTGATGAAAAGCCAATCATTGCGCCTTCACCGTTCCAGTGCGTGTCAAGCTTGTGATAGATCGGGAAATCGGGTTGCTTGGCAGCGGAACTCTGCAATGCTTTTCGTAAATCACAGTATGAAACATCAGTCTCGGATAGTGCTTCTGTCAACAGATCAAGTGCATTCGGCTCCCCTGTCGTTACAAAGCGTGACGGCAGATACTCGCCGTAAATGCTTGATTTATTGGGAGCGACAGTAAATACCAATTCTGCATCATGTTCTGCCGCGTATTCCGAAAGCATTGAAACGGTTTTCGCTATGTGTTTGGCACCATTGGTCGTGATGCTGGAAATGCCAAGCGAATCATTGATCGTATCCGCATAGAAAAGCCAATCGTCTTTTCCGATAATCACATCCTGATTCGATGATGTCGCAAACAATTTATGGGTCAGTTTTCCATAGGCTGTCACCATTTCAGGACGCAAACCAAAATGTTCAGAAAACCAAGCTTCGGATTGTGAAAAATAGTCTTCGTTCCAGTTCCCATTTTCATCTTTCACCGAAGGAAACGATGAAAGAACGCGGTTTTCTGCGTTGCTCTTATCTTCTTTCATCGAAAATGACATGGTAATGAGAGGGAGAACCAATGCACAAAGCACAAGCCCAACGTAGCCACAATCGGAGGCTATTTTGATGGAGTGTTTCAAAGCTTTGCTCCCCTTTCTCAGAATTTGAAATAGATGAACGGGTGATAGCTGGATGCTGCAATATTCAGCAGGCAAAAAACAAGCAAGATAAATGTAATACAGTTGGCACAGAATTCAGCACCATTCCGTGATTTATCAGAAATCTTGCGATATATAGTCGGAAAAATAGGTGTTGAGAACAAAATACCCGCACTGATGGTATAAAGCAACTGCGGAGAAAGCAGTTGCAGACATCCCGAAACTGCGGCTTTTGAAATGCCTTTGCTGCCGAACATCACGGCATAAAAATGTCCTGCTTCGGCTACGGAATCTGCACGAAACAGCACAAATGCAAGAAGCACCATTAAGACAGTATATATATGTAAAAGCGGTTTCCATTTTTTCGATGCTTGGGGAAATTTGAAGATTTGTTCGACAGACATGAGTAAGCCGTTAACAGCACCCCACAGGACAAAAGTCCAGTTTGCGCCATGCCAAAGCCCTGTGCAAAGAAAAACGATCCATTTATTGAAAATCGTTCGGATTTTTCCTTTGCGGTTTCCGCCCAGCGGGATATAGAGGTACTCACGAAACCAGGTGGTCAGTGTAATATGCCAACGCCGCCAGAATTCCGTGATGGATGCTGCACAGTATGGATAGCGGAAGTTTTCGGGGAATGAAAATCCAAACATTCTGCCCATTCCAATTGCCATATCACTATAACCGGAGAAGTCAAAGTAAATCTGGAGCATATAGCTGACGGCACCAAGCCATGCAAGCGGCAGTGTCAGATCATCGTGCATTGCGTAAACGGTATCTGCGATAAATCCGAGGCTGTCCGCAATCAGCAGTTTTTTTGATAAACCGAGCAGCATTCGCCGCATTCCCGATGCAACTTCAGAAAGTGTGAACGAACGATGTTCCAGCGCGTCGGCAATGGTTTGATATCGAACGATCGGTCCTGCTACAAGCTGCGGGAAAAAAGATATATACAGCAAAAGCCGAAAATAGTTCCGCTGAACCGGAGCATCCTTGCGTGCAACGTCGATGACATAGGATATTGCCTGAAAGATGAAAAACGAAATACCGATCGGCAGACGGAGATGCGGCTGTGGAATGGAAAGATTCGTAAGCGACTGAATGCTTTCAAGAATGAAGTCGGTATATTTATATGTGATCAGGACACCTAAATTCCCGACGATGCCGAGCGGATAGGCAATTTTCCGCAGCCATCCGCCCTTATCAAGCAAAATCGCTGACAGGTAACTCCAAAACACCACCAAAAGCATGAGCAGCATGGCAAATGGTTCTCCGAATCCATAGAAGAACAGACTTGCCAGCATGAGCAACCCGTTTTTGGCTCGTAAAAACCGTTGCGGAATCACGGCATATACAAGAAAAACAAGTGGGAAAAAGCAAAACAGGAAAATCGGACTGCTGAAAATCATACTTCAAGATTGGTATAAACGGCAATCATGGATACATTGTCACCAGCGTAAGTGAATTGTGTTGTTGTGCCGTTTGAAGTTTCCATTGTATCAGAATCTTTGCCGTATATTTCAGTAATTTGTGCCTTGGTCATTCCGACTTCGGCACCCTCTTTGTTCGGAATGCCTGCCGCCAGGAGATCAACCTCAGAAAGCAAGTCATTGGTTCCGTCGAAATAGGTATAGATCTCGTATCCGTCAAACTGGTAGGTACGGTCTTTTCCATCGCCGAGGCAACTTGCCGATTCTTGCATGGTGTAGTCTTTATGTGTTTTGAAATATGCTGAGCAGTCAGAACCAAATGTCAATTCCTCATACCATTTGGCTGATATAGTTTCTGCCGTAGTTGCGGAAGTTTCGGTTGCAGTGGTTTCCTGTGTTTGAGTGGTGACCGTTTCTGTCGTTGTTTCAGATTCTGCCGTTGTGGTTGATTCGGCAGAGGTTGTGGTTTCTGATCGAGTTGTTGTGGTTTCGGATTTTGTTGTTGTTTCCGTTGTTTCCGTGGCGGCTGCGGTGGTTTCTGTACTGGTTGCATCTGTCAGAATGACAGCATCTTCTGTGGAGGATGCATTGTTGTCACATCCGCCAATAAGAATGCTGCAAAGGGTAAGCGTGATCAGAGCTGTTGCTTGTTTTTTCATTTTCATACCTTCCTTAATATGGCGTAAAATCGGTGCCGAGATATGTGCCTCGTGCATCGTAATTCACTTTAATGAACCCGTAAACCTTGTACGAACCTTTTTTGATTTGGTTCTCCCACGAAATGTTGCCGCGGTCTGTATAAGTTGGATCGTAGTTGAGCCATGCTCCGTTGACATAAACCTGATTCCAGTAGTGGTCGCCTGTACTGTGGGTCGCATGGACGATTCGTGTAGTCAGACCGGCCTGCTGCATGAAGTAATCCATTGTTGCGGCAAGATAGTAGCAGACACCGCGCTTATTCGTAAGCAAATAGGAAACGAGCTTATCCCATCCCTGGGCATTGAGTTCTTCTCTGGTTCTCGTTGCCTCAATTTTACGATACCGATAATTTGCTGTCATATATTTGTAAATGGAATATGGGGTTGTACCGCTGGATTTCAGCAGATTATTGACAGTCACCGCAAGCTGTGTTTTAGCCACACCGTCTGCATCAATGATATATCCCTCCACAGTGGCGGATTTTACCATTGTATAAGATTCAGGCTGGAAATAGTAAAAATTACCATTCAGTTCCTTCCATCCGCTCTGGAGAACACCTTGTTCATCGGAGAAATAACTGTTGCCGTTCAGTGTTTGCGATCCGATCAATAACTTTCCGTCGCTTCCGAAAAGATATGACTGATCCGAAATGGTAACAATCCCGCTGCACATGATACCGTTTGAATCAAAATAGTATGTGTTCCCGTCAACCTCTTTGAAGCCGATGGACATCGTCCCGTCAGAATCAAAGTGACGCATTTCGTTCTCTGCGGTTGAGATAAATCCGTGCTGCATGATTCCGTTTGAATCAAAATAGTATGTGTTTCCGTTAATCTCTTTGAAGCCGATGGACATCGTCCCGTCAGAATCAAAATGACGCATTTCATTCTCTGCCGTTGAGACAAATCCGAGCTGCATGATTCCTTCAGCATCGAAATAATACGTTTTCCCCTCGATTTGCGTGAGACCAGTGGTTTTTCCGTTTTCTTTTGTGACATAATAAGTGCTGTCATCAAGCGTCAAAAAGCCGTATTTTGCCTGTCCTGTTTCAATGTCAAAGTAAAATGTGCCTTGTTCGAGTGTTTGCCAGCCATGTTGGAGTGCTGCAGTTTCATCAAACAAGTATTCCTTCTCGTCAATGGTTTGCAGACCGGTCACAAGCAAACCATCTTCATTCGCATAGACACGGACAGTATCGGACACATCAGCAAAACCTGACTTTGTTACACATCCGCAGGAATCCAGATAATATGTTCCTGTTTCGTTCTCCATGATTCGGTTTGTGAGTTTGCCGCTCTCTTTGTCGATATAATACAGTGCGTCGCGCCACTCAAACCACCCAACCACAGATTCCCCCGTGTCAGGCTTGAAATAGCGTCTGGTTTCCTGAACTGTCTGCCAACCCGTCTGCAAATTTCCGTTTGGTGCGAATAAATACCACACACCATCAATTTCCTGTTCTCCGACAAGCCGTGTTCCATTTTCATCGAGATAACATAATCTGGAATTTTCTGTCTGCCATCCCGTTTTGACAGCAGGCTCATCGTCAGCAGCAAAAGCATGCATCGGGTTGATGGCAGCAAGTATCATCAGACTGCTCCCAAACACGATGGATTTTGAATAAGAAAGCATACAACACCCTTCCCTCTGAAATATCATTATATTATATCACGTTTGAAATGAAAAAGCAATATAAATTTGTAAATTCGTAAAATGAACGTCTTTTATTGCAGAAGAACTCTTTTTAACAGAGTCAAATCCAGTGCATTTACAATATGATTTTTATCCATATCAGCGGCAGTCGGGTTGACAATCTCCCCTTGATGCAGAAGCCATTTTTGCAGCATCACAGCATCTGCAATCGAACATTTACCGTCATTATTCACATCGCCTGCTGTTGATATTCCTGATTCGCTCTGTACTTCTTCTGCGGTCAGTGCGGCGCGATAAATCTTTAAGTTGTCGATGGAACCTTTCATATAGACATCATCAGTATAGAATGACTTTCCGAACATGACTGTCAGATTACTGCCGATCTCAGGAAGTCCGCATCTTAATTCTGTTGTTTTTGCAACAAATACCCCATCGCAATATAGGATAGCTGTTGCGCCGTTGACGACAAGAGTCACATGATGCCAGTTCGTACCGTCACGATCAAGTGTCAAAACGCTTTCGCCTCGCCATGTATCAGTGGTTACCGCAAATCTGAAATTATCATTTCCAACTCGGAAAAATGCATATTTGTCACTGTCTTTACCGACAGCAAATGTGAAGAAATCCCCGACTGTTTCGTTTTTGACATCCATGCTGATTGTACAATCACGGCATCCATCCAGAAAACCGTCCGGCAGAGAAGCGTATGTTCCCTCGCTGCCGTCAAAAGCAAGAACACTTCCCTGCTGCGAATCGGCAGTGATTCCGGCGTTTTCATGCAGTGTCAGAGCAACATGGTTTCCGCTTGTATCTGCGCCGGAATTGTTTTCAAAATCAAAAGAACAGGCAGGCTGCGGAACAGGAACTGTATCTGTTCTTTCACCAAACACTTTGCATTCATAAATTGTCGGTGTGTACCAGTTATTGTTGGGGTTGTTTTGCAGCGTTGCACTTTTGACATTCAATCGAACATACCTAGCATCGCCGGAAATCAAATCACTGTTGAAGCCGTAAGTCTTGCTTACGATCTCCTTGTTTGCATCCGTGTGGTCAAGAATGGTCTTCCATGATGTGCCGTCGATGCTGCCTTCAACGGTATAGCGGTAATATCCCTCCGAACCTTTACAGATATACCAGGAAGTTTGAATATTGGAAAGCTTACAGATACATCCAAGATCCATTTGCAGATAGAACGGCCATCTTTTATAGTCATCAATTGCTGCAAAGCAGGTCTGATAAGAGCCATCGACTGCTTTTTCAGGGCTGTATGCTTCTTCAGATGCAAGTGAAGCAGATACATTACAGTCCTGTGAGAGTAATTCGCCTGTCTGAACTGGATAAAGTTCTCCGGTCACGGTGCTGTACTTGAAATACGGGCAGTAGTCGTAGAATGCAAAACCCTTATCGAAATACAGCGGGCAAAGTGTTGTGCCGCTTGATTCCGATGCACGAAGCCAGCGATATGCATGCATCAGATAATTTTTTCCTTGCAAGTCCACGATCCAGCCTGACTGCGATGAAAAGGTGGATGTGTTGCCGATGGAACGCAGTTCACTCCATCCGCTTCTGAGATCCCTTGTGACGGAATAGGCGCCGCTGCTCGGATACCATCCCGCAGCTTGTGAGGTGAACAGGAAATAGTATCCGTCTTTCTTGATCAAATTCGGAAATTCACGGTACTGATTTTCATAAAGTGTTGTCACAATTTCTGTAACATCACTGTAATCATCATTCATTTTGAAGATATAGAGTGTTGCGTTTGCCCCCTGCCCTTCTTTATTTGCAGCTGCGATAAGGTAACCTGTTCCGTCATCATCGACAAATACAGCCATGTCACGTACCTGGATATTCAGTGGGTTGTAGACATGGTGTACGGTAAATTGACCGCCTGGTTTGCCTGTAATAACAAGGGCTTTTCCATCACTGTATCCGTCCGGCTTTTCCCAGTGAGCCCATACCGTAATGGTACCTGTTTTTTCCATATAAGTGATGTGTACGGATTCGATTTTACAGCTTGCCAATGCAGAATTCTGTGATGAATCTGCAACGTTGCGTTCGTTGCCGAAGTGAATGCCGTCAGAGGACGTTGTTTCGGCAAGATAGATATCTTTTTGTCCTGCGTGACTTTTCAGCGAATAATTATAGTAGGTATTTCCGACACGGGTACCGCTTGTCGCATAGATAAGATTGCTCCCCTTTTGGTTATCATAGGTGTTCAGCCCTTGCGGTAATTCAACGGCAGTCAGTTTTCGTACATCGGAATACCATTCAGATTTGCCGTCCGTTGCAAGAAGTTGATAGTAATACGTTTCTCCGACAGACATTGCATCATCAGTGCAGGATGTACCATTCCCTTCATAAATTGGTGTAAATCCGCTGTTTTCGTTTGTGGAGCGATAAAGGATGAAATGATTTGCAGATGTGGTGGTTGCCCACTGAAGCGAGGCATGGTTTGCCGAAGAACTCTCAGATGTGCAAAAAACATTCCCAACAAGACCTACTTTGTCCGAACTTTGTGCCGCGTTTTGTTCCGTGCGCACAGATATCGCTTTTGCAGGTATGGTACCAAACAAAAAGCTGACAGCCATTGTGATGGAGCATAGAAATCCTGCTTTCCTTTTTTTTCGAGTATTGTGGCTTTTTCGCATGATAATCCTCCCTTTATTCGCATCTTACATATACCGCCTTTGTGGTGCAATGGTATTATAGCACATTGCATTACGAAATGCAAGCTTTTTGTGAATTCGGATGTCTTGACAAAATACGGTATTTTCCGTATAATAACAAAGAATGGAGGCGACGTTATGTATCGGCTGTATTTGGTTGAGGATGACTGCGGCATCGCAGAATCGATTGCAGCACTCGCAGCAATGTGGGCGTTTGATGTCCATATCTGTGAGGATTTTTGCCGAGTTACAGAGGAAATGACTGCTTTCTCTCCGCATATTATTCTTTTGGATATCGGGTTGCCGTTTTATAACGGATATCACTGGTGCAATGAGATCCGTAAGCTTACAAATGTCCCGATCATCATAATCTCCTCCGCATCAGATAACATGAATATTGTAATGGCAATGAACATGGGTGCGGATGATTTTATTGCAAAACCATTTGATGGTTCCGTTTTGATGGCTAAGGTACAGGCTTTGATGCGCCGCACCTATGAATTTGCGGAATCAATTCCGATGCTCACCCATCGAGGAGCATCGCTGAACACTGGTGACAACACTCTGACCTACAATCAAATAAAGATTGATCTTTCAAAGAATGAATACCGCATCCTGCTTTGTCTGATGGAACAAAAACATAAAGTTGTCAGCCGCGAAAAACTCATGGAATGTTTATGGGAGACAGATTGCTTCATTGATGAAAATACACTCTCTGTCAATGTGAATCGTCTTCGCAAAAAACTGGATGGTGCCGGGCTGACTGATTTTATCAAAACAAAATTCGGTGTCGGATATCTGATTGACTGATGAGGTTGCTATGACTTTTCTGATCTCTTATATCAAACAAAAATGCAGATTGATTCTGTTTTGGCTGGTGTGCTGTGCGGTCTTTCTGGTTACATTTTGGCTGTATCATTTCCCGTTGTCTGCAGTCTGCTATCCGATGATCGTTTGCACGATCCTTGGAATCTGCCTTCTGCTATTCGATTATCATACGAAGCACAAACGTCATCTGACGATGCAGAAGATACAATCAAGTACAGAAATTTTGCTGGAGACGTTTCCAAAACCTCATGATATTTCCGAGGAAGATGATTATGCATTGATTGCCAAGCTTGATCGGCAGATCACTGAAATGCAGAATCAAAGCAATGACAAGTACAGGGACATAATCGATTATTACACGATTTGGGCACATCAAATCAAAACACCGATTGCTTCCATGAAGCTGACGCTTCAGTCTGAGGATTCGTTACTTACACGACGTCTTTCATCAGATTTATTCCGCATTGCACAATATGTTGAAATGGTTCTGACATTTCTTCGACTGGACAGTGAATCAACGGATTTTGTGTTTCGCAGTCATTCACTGGATGCAATTCTTCGACAGTGCGTGAAAAAGTATTCGCGTATGTTCATCGACAAAAAGTTGCGGCTTTGCTATGAACCACTCGATATGAACATCGTCACTGATGAAAAATGGTTTGCTTTTGTGGTGGAGCAGCTTTTGTCCAATGCGCTGAAATATACGAAAGAGGGTTCCATATCCATTTTTATGAAGGAGCCTCAGTCGCTTTGTATTTCGGATACGGGAATCGGTATAGCCGCTTCAGATCTGCCGCGTATTTTTGAGAAAGGCTTCACGGGATTTAACGGTCGCTCTGATAAATCTGCAAGCGGAATCGGTCTTTTTCTCTGTAAACAGGTCTGCTGCAAGCTTGGAATCACAATTTCTATCGAATCTGAACTTTCAAAAGGAACATCTGTATATCTCACTTTTTCTCAATCAGACACGAAATTTGAATAGTCTTACAAAACTGTAAGATTTACAACGGGAAATGTAAGCCGATTCGATGGCGAACATTTCCCATTTGTGTTATTCTATTATCATAAAATAAATCAACGGAGGCATTGAGTATGCAGATTCTTAAAGTTGAAAAACTAAAAAAGGTATATTCCACACGTTTTGGCGGTCAAACAGTCACGGCATTACGTAATGTCAGTTTCGAGGTCGAACAAGGTGAGTTTGTTGCTATTATGGGCGAATCCGGTTCCGGAAAAACGACGCTGCTCAACATTCTTGCTTCTCTTGACAAACCGACAAGCGGTCAAGTGATTCTGGACGGTAAACCACTGACCAATATTCGTGAATCAGAAATCGCTGCTTTCCGCCGCGACAATCTCGGATTTGTGTTTCAGGAGTTCAATCTTTTGGATACATTTTCTGTGGAGGATAACATCTATCTGCCGCTTGTTCTCGCTGGTATGTCATATAAGGAAATGTCTGAACGCCTGCAGCCGATTGCGAATCGACTTGGCATCAATGAATTGCTGAAAAAATATCCATATGAGATTTCAGGCGGTCAAAAACAACGTGCAGCGGCTGCCCGCGCCCTGATTACCAATCCAAAACTGATCCTTGCCGATGAACCAACCGGTGCACTGGACTCTCGTTCTTCTGATGAGCTGCTTCGTTTGTTTGTCGAAGAAAACAATCAGGGGCAGACCATACTTATGGTGACGCATTCTGTAAAAGCTGCAAGTACTGCAAGCAGAGTATTGTTTATTCGAGACGGCGAAGTATTTCATCAGATCTATCGTGGCGACGACAACGATCAGGTTTTCTATCAGCGTATTTCTGATACCCTCACCATGCTTGCGACAGGCGGTGAAGCAAAATGAAAAAAATGTTATTTCCTCGCCTCGCTTGGACAGGCATTGTCAAGAACAAAAAGCTCTATCTGCCCTATCTTTGCTCCACCGTAGGCATGGTGATGATGTTCTGCATCTTGGAGGCTCTTACAGAGTCTCCACAGCTTCAGACAATGAAAGGCGGAACCACTCTCAGCACGATGCTTGGGTTTGGGCGTATCGTCATTGCTGTTTTTTCGCTGATTTTTCTGTTTTACACAAACTCTTTTCTGATTCGCCGACGTTATCGTGAATTCGGACTTTACAGCGTTCTCGGCATGGATAAGCGCGGAATTGCAAAAGTCATGATCTGGGAATCCGTTCTTGTCGCGGCAATTAGTCTTGGGCTCGGCATCGGACTTGGCTTGCTGTTTCAAAAGCTTGCAGAACTTGCGCTTGTCAATCTCGTGCAGGGCGAGATATCCTACGAAATGTCTTTTACGGCAACTTCCGCATTGTTCACTGCCGTTGTGTATGGGGCGATTTTCTTAATTCTGCTGGTGAAATCCCTCATTCAGCTCCGCAAGAGTAACCCGCTTGCCTTGATGCAAAGTGATATAAAAGGCGAAAAGCCTCCGAAAGCTAATCGCTTTTTGACACTTGCAGGCGTGATCCTTTTAGCGATTGCTTATTACCTTGCGGTGTCTATCACATCACCGATTGCAGCCTTGTTCTTGTTCTGTGTAGCGGTCATTATGGTGATTGTTGCAACATATCTGCTGTTTATCACAGGTTCAGTTACGTTGTGCAGAGTGCTGCAGCGAAAAAAATCATACTACTATAAAAAATCCCATTTTGTTGCCGTTTCGTCTATGCTTTACCGCATGAAGCGAAACGGAGCTGGACTTGCGTCAATCTGCATCCTTTCCACGATGGTACTTGTTACATTTAGCAGTTCTGCAAGTCTGTTTCTCGGAAAAGAAGCCAGTCTTGACAGTACATATATGAATGATCTCAGTCTTTCCTTGAACCTTTATTCCTCAGAGAACATTCCCGAAATCGAATTCGACACCTACCGTGATATGGTTTCTGATTCTTTGAAAGAGTATGGACTGTCCTATAAGAAAACGCAGGAACTAACCTATGCAAGTGCCAATGGCATGCCTGTGAATGATACCGTCGAATTGCAGTTTGACGAGACATTGGAGACATTGCTGAAAATGGATGACATGGTCGGTATATATTTCCTGTCTGCTGCCGAGTACACAAAGCTGACCGGAAATAATGTTTCACTGGAAGAAAATCAAGCTTTTTTGTATCCCTATCACTGTAAATACCCATATTCGACTCTTTCGTTCGGCGGTATGAAGTTTGAAATTACCGAACTGCTCGATGAATGCCCTGAGTTTAATTATAGCGACGACAATTTGGTGACTATGAATCAGATATATGTCCTTGTCATATCCGATTTCTCCGTTATTGACCCACTGTTTGAAGCCGATCCTAAAAAACATTTTTCACTTGCAGATTTGAAATGGTATTACGGTTTTGATATCAATGCGGATGATGAAGCTGCTTGCTCGCTACATGATAACATTTACCAAAAACTGATTCATAATTTAATAGCTTCAACTGATGCAGGAAATCAAGTCGTCGTTGGCTTTGGAACAGGATGCAAGGCATTTGAACATCAGGATTTCTATCTAACGTTCGGAAGTCTATTTTTCATCGGGATTTTGCTGTGCGTCGTCTTTGTTTTTGCAATGGCAATGATTATCTATTACAAGCAGATATCGGAAGGTTATGAAGATCAAGCTGGTTTTGCAATCATGCAAAAGGTTGGCATGACCCATGAAGATATCAAAAAGAGCATCAACGCACAAATTCGTACCGTTTTCTTTGCGCCTCTGCTCTTTGCAGGAATGCATCTTGCATTTGCTTTCCCGATGATATGGAAGATTCTGCAATTATTCCAGTTCAAAAATTTGAAATTGATTATTCTGATCACCATTGGAGCATTTTCGCTGTTTGCTTTGCTGTATGGTGTGCTTTATAAAGTGACGGCGCACGCATACTATGCGATTGTTGCAGTACCCTCTGACGATTAAAAGAAAAACGCACGGGCAGCTTTCAGTAAGCTCCCGTGCGTTTTGAATTATCCAACCAGAATCCGTTTCAGTTGTGTCAGATCAACAGCATTCAGTTTGCCGTCTCCGTTAACGTCGCCTGCTTTCCAATCGGAAAGAGACTTGGTTTCACCGAGCAGGTATTTCTGCAATGCAACTGCATCAGCCATTGTGCATTTACCGTCAGCATTGACATCACCTTTCACAGTATCACTGCCTATAGATGTTTCATCGGTCAAAGAAAGCAGGTAGGTCAGCGGACTGTTCCAGTAAATGGTGATTTCATTTGTAGAATAACTCTCGGAATTGTCAACGTAGCATTTTGCAGCAGGTGCATCCGCACAGTATGCTTTTGCGGCACTGTCTTCCAGAGAGGAATTCACGCCGCCGACCAACATACCTTTCATTGCCTGATTCGCTGCCATAGACGGACGGTGATGCGGGTGCTCAGGAGAGACGGTGCCAAATCCAGTAACAAAACAGGTGCCGAGCGGGTTTTTGCCAAGCAGATAATCAAGCTGTCCTGTGGCTGCCTGAAGGAATGTTTCATCTCCGGTGACTTGATAAGCCAGTGCAAGTACAATACCTGCATTTGCGATGGTCATGTTGCTGCCCCAGTTATACTTGCTGATTGCGGAGCCATAGGGGTTATTCTTATATGTCTTCGCAAAACCTTCTGCTTGATTGACGATCGCGCTCATTGCTTTACGATAGAAATCAGAGTCTTTGTCAATGCCGTCCATCGTCATCAGCGCAATGTTACCGTAATCACCTACTGTTGACCAGTCAAGACCGGTTCTCACAACCATGGAACTCAATGCAGATGAATACTTTTCATTTTTTGTTGCACGATAAAGCTGTGCTGCTGCCCAATAGCGTTCATCTTTATCAGATGTATCGCCGTAATCACCTGTGGAAATATCAGCAGGATTGCTGAAAATCAGATTCGGATTGTTTTCAAGATATCCCCATGCCTTTTCTGCGGCTGTGAGACATTTTGTTGCAAAATCTTTGTCGATATCCTGATAAAATTCATAAGCCATTGCCATTGAAGCACAGAAATCAGCTGTTGCCGTTGTGGAAATCGGTGTAACGATCAGTTCGTTCTTCTCGGCAGTCGGTGCGACATATCCCGGGAAAGTCGCGCAGCTCACCTTATGATACACGCCGCCGGAAGATGCTTGCATTTTAAGCATCCATTCCAGTTCAAAGCGTGCTTCATCAAGAATATCTGGAACACCGTTTCCGCTTTCAGGAATGCCGATGCTGTCACTGTAAAGCTGTGGGTTCGCGTCATAAGCATAGAGCAGATCTGCAACGGCTTTTGCACCCGGAACTACATATCTGCCGTAGTCACCTGCATCGTGCCAACCGCCGCTGACATCAATCTTGTCACTTGTGTGATAGATGGTTGCCATTGCGTCATGGCAGGCAGTATGACCAAATACAGAATCCTTGACCTCAACGCCACATCTTTGCAGATAAAGCATTTTCACGGATTCATCAAGTAATGAACCGTAGGCGTCATCGCTAATGGTAAACTGATATGAATCATCCAGACCGTTGCAGGTAATGTAATATTTGCCTGAATCTGTCACTTCAGAAAAATCACCAACGCGGTTGGTTTCATTTGCTGATGAATTGCTTTGGGCTTCAGAAAGTTTTCCTGTATAGACTACCTTTTTGGTGTCGGCATTGACCACAGAGAAGCTTGTCTCGGTTGCATTCCCTCTCATTACAACGAGCTTTTGACTCTGTGGTTGATAGCCGACCTGATTGGTAAGGATTTGAGCTTCATATGGTTTATCGGAACTGTAATCGACCTTGCTGTCATCTACCAGTTCCAAAGACACATTATCAAGATAAATGGTATGTTCCGGAAGATTCTCTCCTTGTGTGCCGCAGTTGAAAACGAGTTTTGCCATGATATCCGTTTCTTCTTTCATGGTGAACTCATAGTCAATGGTCTGCGGTGTGGGAGTGAGATCAAGCCCTTTCCAGGTATATGCTTGATAAGTTCCGCCGTTTTGTTGGATCATTCCCTCTGCATAGCGGTCAATCGAGCAGGAAATGTCATACTTCAGACGATAGACACCGTTCTGATAGAGCGGCAGGATGTCGTAAAACACCTGCACAGAGTAGTTCAGCGTGCCGACATTTGAGACTTTCAAAGCCAGCTTCCCATCACTGGTGGAAAGTGAACAGACACCTCCGCTTTCCTTATAGGTGCCCCATCCGCTGGTACCGCTTTCAAATGTCGAATTGCTGATGTAGTTTTTTGCACTTGCCGTCAGTGGTAGAACCTGAACGACAGTTGCCATAAGTGCTGCGGAAAGCACAACCGCCGCACTGCGTTTGATGCTTCGCATTTTCATAGTGATTCCCCCTCTTGAATCATAATGAGATTTGAATGAAAAACGGTTGAATTTACGAATGATTCAACCGTTTATATTATAATTCAATTTGTGGAATTCTTCAATATGATATCGTGCAAGATTTATCACTTTTTCTGCAATCTGTATTCGGTGGGAGTCAAATTGCAATGGGCTTTGAACTGACGGATAAAATGTGCATAACTGCTGTATCCGCATTGTTTGGCGACTTCGCTGACTGTCATATCTGTTGTGCTGAGTAAAAGCTGTGCATATTCTACACGACTGATAATCAAGTCCTGCACGAATGAAATTCCAAACTGCTTTTTATAAAGATGCTGAAACGACGATTCACTCATGCGGACTTCATGGGCTGTTCCGGTAATAGTCCGATGCTCATATGGCTTGCTGTATATTTTGTTGCGGATTGTAGAAAGCATTTCAAAATTGGAATTACAGACAATCGGATTTGCATCACAAAGCTGTTCTTCGATTTTTGAGAACATAAGCTTGAAGTAGCAACGGATATTTTCGATTTTATTCCGATTTGCTGAATATTTCTCATGTGCAATAGATTTGATACAAAAGCTCAAAAAATGCAGACTTTCCATGGGGATTGGTGTTTGAAACGGAATACCATATTGCTCAAAGGCTTCTCGTTCTCCATCCTCAAAATCAAAATGAATCCAGTCGTTTGAAAATGTGCTTTGCGGGACACAACGATAATACTGCGGGATGTATTTATCGTAAATAAAGACAGTGTTTGGCGGAGTGAAGATATCAGTACCGTCTATCCGAAAAATCGCCTCTGTTTTCAATAACAACAAGAGGCAATCACCGCTGCCGCTCGGTCGTTCAATATTGAAGTCAGCGTCGTGACAATGATTATATCCAATATTTCGTATCAACATGACGATTCCCCCTCATGAATCACAGTCACATTTTTCCGAATTCGATTTTTCCGGTTGATCTGTCGATGATGACTGCATCGACCTTTGGATGGTTCCAGTTGAGATTGGTGTAGAGTACATATACAATCGCGTCATCAGACGCATCTTCCCAAAATTCACGGGTATATGCCAAGGTAATTGTTTTTTCACGATCTCCGTCGAGGAAATGTTCTCCTTGTGAAAATGCAGAAAACGGCAGTGTATATTGCGCCTGCTTCTGTAATTCGGATTCACATTGCGCAACGAAATCCGATTGCGTGGAAAAGTGAAGCCGTGTGTATCCCGTGCCCTGCATAATAGACGGCATAACTTCCAGTTTATAATTCTCTACGGAATCGGGAAGACTCTGCGGAAAATATGAGAATGAATCTTCTGTGAATTCATTCTTCAGAAATTGAATCTGATTTCGATATTTCCATGTGGAATGGCTGGAAAATCCAAATCCGCCCGCTCCGAGCAAGAGGATGATTCCTAGTATTACAAGTGCTTTTGCGATGATAGATGCAGGGCTGCATTCAGATGGATTCATCCGTATTTTTTTTATTTTCCGAATCAGCCATATACACCATATTGCAAGGATAATCGCTCGAATCAGCCCCATGCAGATAGCAATGTAATCTGCAATGAACAGCAAAACGCCAAGCAAGCTGAAAATCAACAGAACTCGATAAACCCAGAACCCTTTTGGAGAGCCTGCTGCCGATGTGGAATTTTTCATGTTTTCACACTCCCTCTATACAACTATTTTATCATTTTTTCAACATTTTGTCAATGTGCTTTTATCGCTGCTTTTTTTGTTCCTATTGACAAATTCGCCAAAATGGGATAGAATAGAATTACCATGAAAGGAGGATGTATTTTTATGCACCTTTTCAAAAAAAGAAGTCTTTCATTTTGCCTTGGTGGAATGATCATTTGTTCTGCATTTCCTGCATTTTCTATTTCAGGATCCGCAGCTGCAACGCCGCATAAAGCCGATTATTATGAAGTAGATGCAAATTGGGCGAAACTTCTTCAATATTCGATGTACTTCTATGATGCCAATATGTGTGGTACAGGAGTACGTGAAAACAATGGTCTTTCGTGGCGCGGCAACTGCCATATCTATGATGCATCTGTACCGCTTAACAGTACTGCAACAAATTTATCAGACGCTTTCATCAAACAAAACCTTGATGTGCTTGATCCTGATGGCGATGGATGTGTTGATGTATCAGGCGGATTTCATGATGCCGGCGACCATGTCAAATTCGGACTTCCTGAAGCCTATGCCGCATCTGTTGTGTCATGGGGGTATTACGAATTTCGCGATGCCTACGAGAAAACCGGACAGGCTGCTCACGCAGAAACGATTTGCAGATACTTTTGCGACTATTTCATGCGTTCGACATTCCGTAATGATGACGGCGAGGTGATCGCATTCTGCTATCAGGTCGGGGATGGAGCGATTGACCATGCGTATTGGCAATCGCCTGAAATTGATGCTATGGAGCGCCCGGCATGGTTTGCGACCTCTGCGATTCCGACGACGGATGATGTTTCGGAATCTGCTGCTGCCCTTGCAATCAATTACTATAATTTTCTCGAAACCGACAAAGCCTATGCGGAAAAGTGTCTCGATTATGCCAAAGCACTCTATGATTTTGCTGCAAAGAATGAGAAAATGGTCGGTAAAGGCGCAGACGGTCCTGCGAGTTTCTATACCTCGTCAAAATGGGAGGATGATTACAGCTTTGCATCCTGTTGGCTGTATCTGATCACCAAAGACCATCAATATCTTGAAAACTGCCTGCCCTATGTGGACTACTATGCGCCTCCAGGGTATGTCCTTTGCTGGAATGATATGTGGAACGGCGTTTCCATTTTGCTCGGACGAATTCAAGAGATCTATCCTGACGTTAGCGAGGAATATCGCAAAGCTGCGGGAAGAAACCAATACGAACTGATCGATTTCTGGTATATGGAAGCAAAAGCGATGCACGCCTGCATTGAATCCGATATCGGCATGACCACTCCCGAAGGCTATCTGCACATGGATACATGGGGCTCCGCACGTTATAATACCGCAGTGCAGTTCTGTGCACTTGTGTATGACAAATACAATAAAGGCGTGGACAAGTACGACAAAAACACGTATCAGGATTATGCGTTTTCAGAATGGGCACTCGGACAGATGGAATACATCATCGGCGACAACGGGATCAACCGCTGCTATGTTGTCGGATATGGTGACAATGCAGCAAAATATCCGCATCACCGTGCAGCATCCGGATTAACAAAATGTGAGGACACAGCGGAACATAAGCATATTCTTTTCGGCGCATTGGTTGGTGGTCCCGATGAGGAAGATCAGCATAATGATATCACGAAGGATTATATTTATAACGAAGTTACTATTGACTATAATGCAGCATTTGTCGGTGCATGTGCCGGATTATACCTTTACGATGGTGATGAGACTATGCTGCCTGAGGAAAACTTCCCTCCTGAAGAAATAGCTGATGATACCGAAATGTTTACAGGCAACAGTTTCTGGGTAGAAGGATATTGCGAGGAAAAGCCTGAATCGACTGGCGCTGGTGTTACGAAGCTCACGTTCTTTGTCTGTACGGATTGTCTGGAAGCCCACACTGATCTTTCCATTCGGTATTATTTTGATATCTCCGAATTTGAAAATGCACAGATTCCCGCATCCTTTGTTTACCAATCAACTTATGATCAGGTGCAGACCGAAGTGACTGACCGTGAGGCTAAACTGATGCAGCAAAAGCAATGGAAAGACAATATCTATTATATTGAGATTGCTTGGCCTGATTATGCGATTGCTAATTCCAACAAGAAAATTCAGATCATCCTTGGATGTTATTTTGGTGAGCAATGGGATTCGGAAAACGACTGGAGCAAAAAAGGCATCGAAGACATCGGTTCTGACTACGACAATATTGTCGGCGGCACAGAATATGCAAAGAAGTGTGAAAATGTTTGTGTATATGCTGACGGTACTCTGGTCGGCGGTATTGAACCTGATGGCACTGTACCTGCAAAGGTATATACGATGGCACAACTTGTGAGACTCATTAAGGCGGTCACGACTGAAAAGCCATTTCAGTCAACGGATGCAGCAGCCCTGTTTGATTTCTATCCTGATAAAGTGATCGACGCACGCGATATTACTGAGCTGAAAAGACTGATCCTGCAAAAATAAGAAAAACCCGCTGTATATTCATAGAAATAAACAGCGGGTTTCTATTATCCTTTTTTGATGAGGGAAACGTCATTAAAAGTCATGGTAACGGAATCTGTTGCCCCCATAAGCACGACGATCTCACAGTTGTCAGCTTTCTCAGCCATATGAAATGAAGCATTTATTTTCTGCTCTTTGCCATCCCCCACCAAATCTCCTTCACAGTAAATGACTGCAGGATCATCCATACTTCGTACTTGATAAATCAGCGTCATGTTCGAGGGCGGCGTTGTGCGGAATGAAAGATCATAGTCACCCGAAACCAATGTCATGTTGCGAACATACATTGTAACGTCTTTGACCAGATTGCCGCCTGTGACAACACTAACCCAGAATGATTTATCCCAATCGTTCAGATACGTAGACGCGTTTACACCATTCTCTTTGTTGAGATAGGCTCCATATTCGCCGTCTGCTGCCATATTCAATCCGATTTTTGACGATTCTCTGCCGATCGTTTCACAAATTTTGTCAGCAAGCAGATATGCATTCTGCTGATGTGTAAGTTCTGATGGATGCCAATCGGCACCAAGCCCGTTTGCCGAGTTCTGAGTTGGAGATTGGAAACAGGAGATTTTGGTATCACCAACATTTGCAACTGCTTTTTCGATATACGGATATAATTCCTCGCACCCCATGATTCCGAGTGTGCAGATAATATAAGATTCAGGATTATATTCCCGTACTGTTTTTAGAAAAGCTTCATACTCTTTCTGAAAATCTGCGGCGCGGCTCTGCAGATCTTTTGAACAGTATGAGTCGTCGTTTGTCCCCAGATTGATAACTACCACATCATTTTGATGAGAAACGAAATCCCATTCGACTGCATAATCTGTGGGTTTTCCAACAAGCGTATAGCAATTCGGCACGAGCGAATCTATATTCGCTTTTCCGTCAGACGAATACCCGGATATGATGCCATAACCACTATAACTCACTGCACTATAATCAGCATCCAAGATCTGAGATGTCAGATAGGCATAGGACTTTGTAAAATTCTCTGTGCCTGTGGAAAAAGACTCATATTGCGAGGGGGCTTCCACACCGTACGCACAAGTGATGGAATCACCGATATATTCGATTGAAAGAGATTTCTTTTCAGTGGGTTTGATGGGCGTTTTTTTGTCAGACGTCACTTCGATGGATTTGACACCAACAGCACCGTTATTTGCCTCAGAAAGGTGAATGATTTTCACGGTCACTGTTCTGCTCTGCGAAGCTGAAAAAAGCTTGACGGTTTGTTCTTTTTCGTCCATGACAACATCAGTCAGCAACTTTCCATCGAGAAATACTCCGTAACGAGGACGCCATTTTTCTTCCGAATATACATTTCCGTCCCCTGCTATGGTAACGGACGCTTCTGTGCCCGTCACGGTAAATTCCACTGCCGAGCCGCTTTGTACGAGCCAAGTCACACCGTTTTTTGCGAGCGTTCTGCCAATCAATTTAACATTATTTGCATCAGCTGTATAGGATACAGTCTTGATTTCTGCATTTTCATTGTCATCATCTGATGCAAGCAAAGAGCGTTTCATCAGAGTCAGGTCAATGGCGTTGACAACGCCGTTTTTGTCAAAATCATCTTCCATTGACATCTTTTCTTTGCTCAGCAATGCGGATTGCAAACATTTCGCATCCATAATTTCAGCTGCTGATATAACAGTTTGCGGAATTCCTGCCAGAACTGCCGCGAGGACGGCTGCAAAAAAACGTTTTTTCATATCTGTTCCTCCTTTTGTTTTGTTATATTTAATATAGCACATGAAAATTAAGTTGTCAAGTGCTTTCTTCGATAAAGTCAGAAATTACGTAGAATATAAACAGAACCGTCGTGCGTGAAAACATGCACGACGGTTTTATTTAAGTTGCATTTGTATTAACTGTCAATTTTTGCGATCATATTCAAGAGTTCTAGGACATCCATACAAGTAATGAATTTGTCTGGAGAAAAATCGCATTCGAGCAAAGTATCATCTGGTGCAATCAACGAATATTCTTCAGCAACAATCCGTGAAAGCAATACGGCATCGCTCATGGTCAGTGTACCGTCACCGTTCAGGTCTCCGACGACTTTGGTTTGTTTCGGAACAGGGTGATCATTCAGGACAACAGGGTTGTTTTCCATGAAAAATATGAGGCAGTTGTCCGATTCGGAATTGCTATAATTGAGATGATATATCGGAAAACACCAATGCAATGTGCTTGATTGATAATATATGGCACAATCCTCATTTGTCGTGTTTGGATAATTGCAATCATATACAAGGATTCGGTTGTCGTAAATCTGTCCGTTATACTCCCATCTTCCGATTTCATGACCATTGAGAACAACTGCATGAGAAAAGCTTGGCATTTCAATGGCAAGCACACTGGGGGTATCACCTTTTTCGATTGCTTTCGCTTTCTGTGCAATCTGATAAATAACAGAAGAAGGATCAACCGTTGACAAGAACTTATTGCGCGCTGACACATTTTTATCAAATCCGTAAGCCATCTGATAGTAATTTATCACAGCGATCGCATGAGGTGTGGGCTTTACCTCAGAAAGTGTATGAGCATCAGCATCCAAATCAGCAGGAGAAAGCAATCCCAGTTTGACCAAAATAGCAACTGTGGACATACCAAAGCATGAACCTGTCCATGATTCGATGTTTTGCGTATCCTCAACAAGATATTCATTCACCGCTTGAAGATGTTCTTCTTCAAGCGAAATCACGGTACCAAAGTTTGCGGACGAATTATTGAATGAAAAGATATCTTCAGGCGCGTTCAGCCGCATATCTTGACCGCTGTAAACTATTTCGGGCGGACTTTCAAGAATGTCCCAACCGTATTCCTTAGCAAACTGTTTGGCTGTTTCTGTGGTTCCATATACTGTTTGAATCCCACACGGCTGACTTGCACTGATGGCATCAGATGCTGCAGCCGAACTGATGGATGTTACTGTGCTTGGAATTTCGACTTCACGAAGATATTTGCAACCCGAAAAAGCATAGTCGCCGATCGATTGCAGACCATCGTTCAATTCAACTGAAAAAAGCTTGGATTGATCGGAAAATGCTGCATTTCCTAAAAATTTGAGTGTTGAAGGGCATTTCACCATATGCAGTTCAAGATTTGGCGAAAAGTTGCCGCACAGATTTGTGACACCCTCAGGAATTGTAATACAAGTGTCCGTGCCGTTATAACGAAGTAAGTTTCCGTCCCAGATGACAAATGTATCATCAAACGTATCGACCCATGCATTGTTATCAAGAACTGTGTACGAAAGCGTCGGAGATGGATTGGCATATTCCAGATGCTCAAGTGCGTACATCTTTGCGAGTGCATAATCTTGCAGTTCTGTAACAGTATTCGGAATCACCAGAGATTTCATTGTTGTGTTGCCCGAAAGCTCTTTGTCGTTGACTCGGGAAAAAGCATATGGGTAAATTGATCTGACGTTGCTCGGCACCGTAAAGGTTTCGGCATCACCGCGATAAAGATAAAGGATGTCGCCAAATATCAGGGTATCATCAGCGAAAGATGTGAAAAACTCATCACTGACCCCGCAAAACGGATACGTACCAATTTTCTTGATGGAATTTGGCGGCGTAGCAGAAACCAACGACTCACAGTCAAGAAAGCAATAATCTCCCAGAACTTGTAATCCGTCCTGCATGGAGACGGTTTTCAGTTTTGTGCAAGCTCCGAAAGCACGCGCTTCCAGAATTTGAAGTGATGCGGGGAAATCAATTTCAGAAAGAGATTCACAGCCATAGAAAGCTCTCTCTCCAATTTGCGTCAATGAATCACCGAACGCAATCTCTGCAAGAGATTTGCACCCGAAAAAAGCATCCATGCCTATTGTCTCGATATGTTCTGGAATAATAAGAGATGTAAGCAATACGCAGTTCTGAAATGCTTTATCGCCGATTTCCGTCAATGAATCGGGAAGATGAATCGACTGAATGGACGGATATCGTTGAAATGCCTGAACAGAAACCGTAGTGCATCCTTCAGATATATCAACGATCCGGATCTCATTTTTATAAGCATTCCATTCAGGCTGATTGTATTTGAAGTTCCACATTTCGCCCTCTCCGTCGATAGATAAAACATGATTCGCATATTCCCATTTCAACGAATCACCGCATTCGCCGCTTGCAGCAGAAGGTGTCAGAATACATTGCGAAATCGGTGTATGAAGCATCATAAATGCTGCCATGAAAGCTGAAATTGACTTCATTCTATAAACGCCTCCGTATTGAAATATATTGATTCGGGTGCAAATCAAGTATAAAAAAAGCCTTCGATTGTATCATCAAAGGCTTTTGAAAAAAATCAAAGCAGAGTCATTTCGTTAGCTTTCCATCCAAATTCAGTACGAATCAGAGTCCAGCGAATCGTGCCGTTATAATTATTGGTAACGGCATTCTTGGTCAACTCCACTTCAAAATGAGTCTCAACTGAATAACAGTCATCACTATACGGCATAAAATGTTCACAGGTCAAAACTTTGTCCTGACGAGCAGTATATGTCTGATTCCATTTGACGTCCTCTTTCATCGCATGCATCTGATTATATACATTGGAATTTTCCAGAAGATAGTTGTCAAGCATTGCAAGATTGTTATCAATATCTTTGTTTTTATTGATCACATAGTTGATGTAAGCTTTCGTAAGCTTTTCCACATATTGAGTTTGTACTTCGGCAAGCATGGAACTCTCGGAACCTGTGAAAGCATACTCCTGCACACCGACAGTTTCATCTGGTATCGGAAGCTTGGATGGAATTTTCTCACCGTTTGGATAAACAGCGGAAACAGAGGGCATATCGTATAATCCATCTATCAGAAAATGTCGCGTGGTAGGTGCCTCAATAAGTTCAAGCGCATTCTCAGAAAGAGAAACGGAGACCGTTTCTTCGGTCATTGATTCAATGTCAAGCGGAACATCATTGATGGTGACGAGTGCATTGCACGGTGCTGAAATGTCTAAGGTGTACTGTGGCTGAACAGCAGTCTTGAGTGCGGACTGCGGCGTGCTGACAGTCCAAAGCGGCAACTCAAAATCAGGAGTAGTGCCGTTCTTCTCAAGAACTGTTTCAGCAACAATTTTTCCGTCAGCCAGAATAAAATAGGCAGGATGTTCATCCGTGTATTTGGCCGGATTTCTGCGAAACGTATATTTCGGTGTGGCAGAGACGCTTTCAGAAAAAACATGACGCAGGGTATCGGCGGATTCATAAGGTGTACGCTTGAACTCAGAGATTGCAGTTTCACAAAGAGAGCTATAATAATCCTTCGGAATGGTCGGCATATAGGCTTCAATCGTGCGAATCGGCTGCGATTGTTCATACTCGTCAAGATAGACCCAGAATCGAAGCATAAAGATGAACAGTGCAACAATAAAAACAACTATATATGTCATCATCAAAATGCGGAATAAGTCAACCTTTTTTTTCGTCTTTCTGTCCATGAGAGTCTCCTTCAAGGCATTACCATAATACAGGTCGGCATTCTTCTTGGTCCGTAAAGGGAGGAACAGGTCGTAATGATTTCCCCGTTATAAATCATGTGCGAGGAAGACCCACCATCAAGATTTGCGGCATTGACCGCACCGTATTCCTGCATGATTGTAATGAGATCGTCATAAGTTGCGCCAAGGCTGTCAATCTGTCTGCCGTCGATGACCAGAATCAGGACAGTACCGTCTGAAGTTTGTCCGATGGCTGTGCGCGGATTGAAACCGCCGCCAAGCTTTTTCTCCTCATTCTGCGGCTTTCCATTGACAAGCAAAATCGGTCCAAAACTGACAGCATCGCGGATTCCGACATCCATCGCCTGCTGTCCTGTCATTTTGCCGACGCGCAGGATGTTATCTTTATCAAATCCGATTACCTCATATGTTGATTTCATGCTGCCATAACATAGTTTTCCTTGCGATACGACGATTCCAAGCGGAACACCACCGTTTCCGACACCGCCCTCATCATAAAAACCGCCCGCATTGGTTGCAGCAACTGCACCATAGCTGTTCAGCATATTCATCACGGTTTTACCTTCATATTCCTCACCAAAGCTTCCGGAGATTCCGACAACCACCTTGGACGGGTCACGTACCATCATAAGCTTGCCCTTGTATGTTCCGCCGGAGATATCAACAACGGAAATGGGTTCATCGGAAACAGATGGTTTTTCTGAATCCGAAGGAATATCATCTCCGTCAGTTTTCTCGTTTTTTTCATGCGTGACTTTTTGGTTCATTTGAATGAGACCGGGGTCTGTGACCTCGTTTGTGACTGAATTACGCCCTGAACCTTCATATTCGGCAATTTGCTCTGGCGTATAATACCAACTGGCAAGAAATTTCAGCGCACTGGTCTCCCTGACGGTGCAGACAAAATATTCTTTCCAGGATTCAGACGGACCTTCGGAAATTTCCAGCATAACCAGCATAAGCGCACCGACGATCAGTATCAATGTGGTAAATAAAACAATGAAAAATCGTTTGATATACGTAAAAATAGTCTTTCTCTTATCTGCGTTCGATGCTGTCATGACTTAACATCCCCTCGTATGAAATTGCAGTAAATATTATATCATAAAACCGACAATAAATCAATGGTTTCGACGCTTTGTAACCATTTTGCTACATTTTACATATATAATCACATCGAATCGTGAACAGATTCGTTTTGTGCTGTTTTTATGTGAAATTTCTATGCCATTTTACGAAAAATTTTGATATAATATAAATAATGCTGCGTAGTATGTCCGAATATCATCTGATGCGCCCCTTCCGCAGTCTGATGTGCAGGGATATACTGCCTTGCAAGAAACAGAAAGGACGATTGGAAATGGGAATCCGAAACAAACTCCTCGCAACATTCAGTGCATGCTGCATCTCTCTGACTGCTCTGACAGCTGAACCTCTGCTCGCTGTCAAAAACTCTCCCGCATCAGTTGTTTATGCCTCCGATGGTTATGACGAAGATCTTATCATGCGTTATACCTCGTCAGCAGGCACCAAAAGCACGGACAATGCTTGGGACAACAGTGAATCCTTTTACAAAGCATTGCCGCTTGGCAACGGCAGAATCGGTGCAATGGTCTACGGCAACTGCCCGACAGAATGGATCGACCTGAACGAATGCACCGTTTGGAGTGCAGGTCCAGGCTCAAACGATCGTGATGGGGCAGGCAACAATCTCAAAACTGTGCAGGACTTGCTTTCAAAAGGCGAATATGACCAGGCAAACAGCATTATCGGTTCCAAAATGATTGGCGGCGGTCAGGCGAAATACCAGAAAGTCGGAATGCTGAAGCTTTCTCTCGGACACGAAAATGTATCAAACTACACACGACAACTTGATATGAACACCGCAGTTGCCAGCACATCATATACCTGCGGAGGAAAAACATTTCTTCGCGAGTCTTTTGTCAGCTATCCGAATCAGGTTATGGTTACAAGAATCACCTGTGATGCTGCGGGTTCTGTATCTTTAGCGGTCGGTTATGACGGACTGCTGAACGGAAAAGTATCTATTGACGGAAATAACACCATCGTTGCAAACGGTCACGGTGATGATGACTGCTGGACATCCGGAGCGGTATATTACTCGGCACGAACCAAAGTAATCCCATCAGGCGGTTCGGTCACTGCTGCAAACGAACGAGTGAATGTATCAAATGCGGATTCGGTTCTGATTCTGACTACAATTAGAACGAATTTTGTTAATGCGCAACTTTGCAACGGCGATGAAAAAGGCGATGCCTCAAAAGATATGGCAGCCGTTGAGAATATGACCTATGAGGAACTATACAACAACCATGTTGCTGATTTTCAGGCTTTGTTCCACCGTGTCAATGTTGATCTGGGCGGAGACAGCAGTGTTTCAAACAGCAAAACCATCGAAACTCGCATCTCCGAATTTTCCAAAACAAATGATCCTAAAATGGTCAAGGTTTTATTCCAATATGGAAGATACCTGATGATCAGCGCCTCTCGCGATGCGCAGGCAATGAATTTGCAGGGCATCTGGAACAAATATTCAGCACCGGCGTGGGGCAGTAAATCGACAACCAATATCAACTATGAGATGAACTACTGGCCAGCTTTTACCACAAACCTTGCTGAATGCTTTGAACCGTTTATTGAAAAAGCGAAAGCACTGACGATCTCAGGCGCAAAAACTGCAAAGGCTCATTATAACATTTCGGAGGGCTGGGTGCTTCACCATAACACCGATCTTTGGAATCGTACAGGTCCCATTGACGGCACATGGGGGCAGTGGCCAACAGGCGGTGCATGGGTCTCCAATATGCTCTACGATGCTTACAAATTCAATCAGGATGAGGAATATCTGGCTGAAATTTATCCTGTCATTCAGGGCAGTGCAGCATTCCTGAATGCTTTGATGGTTCCGCAGACGATCGAAGGGCAGGAATATATGGTTGTCAGCCCGAGTGCTTCACCTGAGATCAACATTCCGGGAAAGCCGGATTCCTACTGTGCATATGGTGTAACGATGGACAATGCCATTTGCCGTGAGTTGTTCCAGGATGTTGTGGATGCATCCAATATCCTGAACAAGGATGATTCTCTGATAGCTTCCCTGCAGGATAAACTTTCTCTGATCAAACCTGCGACTGCGGGCAGATACGGTCAACTGGAAGAATGGGCATATGACTGGGATAATCCGAACGAGACGCACCGCCATATTTCTCATATCTACGGCTTGTTTCCCGGTAACGAATACAGTCCTGCGACAAACCCTGATATTGCAGAAGCGGCATCGGTCGCATTGGAACATCGCGGCGACGCCGGTACGGGCTGGTCTGAAGCTTGGAAACTGAACTGCTGGGCTCGCCTTGAAGACGGTGAACACGCATACAACCTTGTGAAAATGTTGATTTCGCCAGTCAACGGAACCGAAAGCGGCAGACTATATGCTAATCTTTGGGATGCTCACCCACCTTTCCAGATTGACGGAAACTTTGGTTTCACATCGGGCATTGCAGAAATGCTGCTTCAAAGCCAGAATGAAGAAGTTGTCCTGCTCCCCGCTCTGCCGAAGGCATGGTCGAACGGTCACGCAAACGGTCTTTGCGCTCGCGGAAACTTTGAGATCACAGAGATGAATTGGTCGAACGGAAAACTCACGGATGTTACGATTCTATCCAATTCGGGTAATGTGTGCAACCTGCGTTATGGGAATATGCGCATTAGTTTCGGAACCGAAAAAGGCGGTATTTATCATTTGAATGGGCTGCTGCGTTTTTCAGAGAAAAATCAGACGCTTGGAAACATTGCAAAGAACAAAACTACAAAAGCATCCGTTGGCGATGCAAGTGCTGCCGTCGATGGCACAAATACCACGTCTTGGACAAGCAAAGGGTCGTTAAATGGAGAATGGATGTTGGTCGACCTCGGCGAAAAAACTGATATCCGTCGCTGGACGGTCAAATTTGCCGGCGTCAATGGTGAAATCAATTACAACGCACGCGATATCAAACTGCAAATGAGTGATAATGGCTCTACATGGACTGATGTTGATGTCGTATATGGAAACACGAAATCCACTTTGACACGAAATGTCCCTGCGTTTAATGCACGTTATGTACGTCTATATCTGCAAACTTCGACCCAGAACAATAACGGCGGTGTGAAAGTTGCCGAATTTGAGGTTTGGGGTGAATCGGATGCTGCTGCAAACGGTGTCAATCCCTATACGAAGATAGAAGCAGAAAACAGCGATTTCCTGTTTGGAGGAATTCAGATTGAGGACAATGACTCCCGAAAAGACATCGGATACATTCAGAACGGCAGCACTGCTGCGATCTGTGATGTGAATTTCGAGGGCGGCGCAACGGGATTCAGCGTCAATGCTTCCAGTGCCGGCGACGGCGGGAAAATCGAGATTCGGCTTGGCAGTGACACCGGAAAACTCGTTGGCACCTGCACGATCGAGCCTACGGGAGATTGGCAGGACTATCAAACATTCACCTGCGATGTATCAGGCTGCACGGGCATGCAGGATCTTTTCCTCGTGTTCACCGGTGGTGACGGCTACTTGTTTAATGTCGATGATTTCAGCTTCACTTTCGATTCGCAGCTTGGCGATTTGGACGGCAACGGCAATATCAACGGCATTGACCTGACATTGCTTAAAAAAGCAGTGCTGAACAAAACTTCACCCTCAGCACGTACAATCGTAAGCGGAGACATGAATGGCGATGGCGAAATCAATGCAGATGATGTGCCTGTCATGGTGAATTACCTGCTTGGAAAGAAGTAAATCGCATATACGGCACCGTTTATTCTTGAACGGTGCCGTTTTTCGTCAAGATGCACAGCAGAGAAACTGTATCCAATGCAGATTCCTACATAGTTGTAAGTGGTATAATAAAACGTACAGAATCGGCCAATAAAAGCATACAATAATTTTGGTACTCTGCACAATTATTACATCATAAATATGGCTATAGTGCAATAAAAAAGCAGCGTGATTCAAAAACTCACTCTGCTTTTTCATAACATCTGTTATCGAATCTGATTCTGCTTATTGTGTGGGGTTACTTAATGGCTATTTGACATTGCTTGATATATTGACAGAGTGCTTGGAAACGTGTATAATGAATGAAGAAACGTCTGTATTCACAACAGGCAATACGTCAAGCTGTCAAAATAAAAGGGCATATCCGAAGATATGCCCGAACGGTTTATTGAAGACTCGTTGGCGGTGCTGACCCGCCGTACTACGCCTTAGCAGGGCGTTCGCTCTCACGTTGAGCTATACGAGTCTGTCGGGCGGCAAGCCGCATCTCTGCCTATGGAGCAGCATTTTCAGTTAAACTACCGACACCTGTATTATAGCATAGCTTATATTTTTTGTCAAGGAGATAAACATGAGAATCTGTCTGATGTGCCGCCAACGAAAAATGGAACGCTACGGCATCTGTCCCGACTGTCAGGCACTCAATGACCGTATGCGTGCGCTTTCCTGCGATTTGAGCCGGAAAACTGCTCTCGTGACAGGCGGCAGAATCAAAATCGGGTATGCAGTCTGTCTGCGGCTTCTGCGGCAGGGAGCATCGGTAATCGCAGTCACACGGTATCCGAAATCGGCATTGGAAGCTTACGCACAGGAACCTGATTATCCCTATTTCAAGGACAGGCTTTCTATCATCGGTTTTGATCTGATGCGAGTGGACCGTATGCAGGAGCTGATTGCGCAAATTGAGAACCTCTGCGGCGGAAAACTCGATATTCTCATTAACAATGCCGCACAGACGGTCAAGAAATCCAATGATTACTACGCCGCGCTGACGGCTCATGAAAATGCACTTTTGCTGGATGCTCCGTCGCTGTATCCGCTCGCGAAACCAGACAGCGCACTCACAATCATGCCGAGCATTCAGGCGTCCGACCACGGCGAAACCGACCGCGACAATTCATGGGTACGCAAATCGGAAGATATTTCTCCGCAGGAATTGCTGGAAGTGCAGCTCATCAACGTGACTGCGCCCTTTATGTTGACAAGCGGTCTGCGGCATTGTCTGGCATATGACAAGAGCGTCAACAAGTTTGTCATCAATGTCAGTTCTGTGGAGGGGCGGTTCAACACCAAGCAGAAGCTTGCACGTCATGTCCACACAAACATGGCGAAAGCATCGCTCAACATGATGACACATTCCATTGCTTCGGACTATGCGCGTGACCGTATCTACGTCTATTCCTGTGATCCCGGCTGGGTATCGAATCAGTTTCCGCCCGCCTATGAGATCTCACAGAGTTTTGAGCCGTATTTGACATTTGACGATGGTGCATCGCGTGTGCTGTATCCCGTCACGATGCATATGCAGGATACAAAAATCGACGACAGCGGTATGTTCTATAAGGATTACCGCATCATTGACTATTGAGGTGCGTAATGGATAGAAATGATTCATTGAAAAACGAGGAGACAGTCTGCCTGCCTGAAATTCCGCAGCCGCCCGAAAGTGTGCCGTATATCTCCCTGACTTGCGAAGAAGCCGATGAACAAGGATGGGGCTTCACACGAAAAAACGGAAACCGTATGCGCATTCATATCTATGATGGAACGGAGAAAAACATCGTGGTTCCGTCAAAAATCGGCGGACGAATCGTCAAAGAATTAGACAGATCTTTTTTTAAGTGGTCAAGTCTTGAGAGTGTGGCATTTCCTCCAACGATCCGCAAAATGGAGGAAACAGGCTATCAAGTTCTGTCCGAACCGAAACAGGTCGATTTAGAGGAGTTTCTCATCGGTGCGCTGAATGTATCTGAGGCAATAGCAGCCCGCAAACTTTTTCTATCACCTGAAACTGCCAAAGAGAATGAATACAAAGTGGCGCATGTCAGCAGGGGCGCAAAAGTGAAGTTTCCGAAAGGAAGCATTGTGTCGCTTGGAAAAGGCTCACTGTGCGGAGAATGTCTGCTTGATATGTCAGAATGTGCAGCGATTTCTGCTGACAAATTGGTCGTACTGTATCGCCATTACGAGGATGGTTCGTTCTGGTGCACATATGTTAAGAACACATGCAGGATCATTCTTCCGCAGGGATATCAGGGGTTGTGGTTTCCGGAGCATTGCACGGTCGTATATCCTGACGGAATGCCATATGACGGCTATATCACGAAAGAAACGATGGATGAAGATTCCGCAATCCTGACGCTGAACAATAATCTTCTCCACTACGATTCCGTGACGGGCAGCGAACAGAAATTGACGCTCCGTATGTCGCAAGCAAACACAACATTCGAGTGGAATGCCGTACACAGCACACATCTGGAACACCTGATACTCGAACAGCCGCTTTCAGGCGAGGGCGATTTTTTCGGTTCCCGCTGCAGTCGGCTGCATTGTGTAGAATGGGAAGACAATACAGCGTATATCCCGTCTGCTGATTTGATCGGCGAAACAGCACACCGAATACTTCTGAAAGCATTCGGCGGACGAAAAGGCAGCACGCATCGCTTTTTCAACCACAAGATCATCGAACGGACATTCACGGAAACCAATCGAAAACTTGAACTTTCCCAGAAGCAGAAAATTCTGCTTGCCGTGGATGTGCTCCGCAGTTCGGATACTCTGTATCCTGACAAAACAATGTATCACCGTTATCTGCAAACGCATCAGCGTTTTGCCTTGACGCTTTGCGATAAATTGCCGAATGAATATGCCGATTTCCTGCGTGAAAGACGTTACACCGTAACCGTCTAACATTCTGATCTTGACATAAAGCAGCAGGCTCACCGAAATGAGCACGAGCGACGATTGAATACAGCACCGCTTGCTTTGGCAACGTTTCCTATATAATTCTTGTTTTCTTCCTGTAAAATAGGGCTGCCGATTCCGTGTGAGAAGCATCACGCGATATCAGCAGCCTTTTTTGTATTCCTTTTTTCGCGCTTATTGATATTCATTTTCCAAATGTATATTTCCTGAAATCAACGTAAACGCGCAGATATATGAACATAAAGCCTCCCCTGCCCCTTTGAACTCCTGTTCATAAGCAAGCACTGCATCAGAAATCCGACAGTTGACTTTTGCATGCCTGTTTGTTATAATATAGTTATATTATCGGCTGCCAAATTAACGCCGAACTCAATCACAACATATATTTTCAAAAAATCAGGAGGAGTAGTCAATGGTCAACAAGCTGAAACAACATATCCGTGAATACTTCGTCGGAAACGAAGATACTGTCGAGAATGTCCTGATCTGCCTTCTTTCGGGCGGGCACGTTCTCCTTGAGGGGATTCCGGGTGTCGGCAAAACTACCCTTGCTTCCACACTGGCAAAATCTGTCGCATGCGATTTCGGCAGAATCCAGTTTACGCCGGATACCCTCCCGACCGATGTCATGGGCTCCGAGATTTTCAATATGAAAACCGGTGAATTTGAATACCGTGAAGGCGCAGTCATGCATCAAATCGTTCTAGCAGACGAAATCAACCGTACTTCGCCCAAAACGCAGGCCGCGCTTCTGGAAGCCATGTCTGAGGGTCAGACAACCGTCGGCGGTGTCAGGCATAAGCTGCCGCAGCCATTTATGGTCATTGCAACACAGAATCCGGTTGAGTTTATGGGCACCTATCCCCTTCCCGAAGCACAGATCGACCGCTTCATGATGAAGATCACCGTCGATTATCCCGAAGAAGAAGAAGAACTCCGAATGACAAAAAATATGCTTGACGGCAAAACTGCTGATACAGTCGAAAGCATCATCACCTCTGATGACATCATCAAAATGCAGGAACAGGTCTCAAATGTCACGATCAAGGACAATGTGATCCGCTATGCAAGAAATATCGCCGAAATGACACGAAATGAAAAGCGCTTTGTACTCGGTGCCAGTCCGCGTGCTGTGCTTGCACTCGTCAAGGCATCACAGGCAAAAGCTTTCCTCGAAGGACGCGATTTCGTCAAACCAGATGATGTGAAAGCAGTCGCACCGTTTGTGCTGGCACACAGACTGAAGCTGACCTCCGAAGCAAAGATTGCAAAGGAAAACAAGGACGTCATTCTCCACAAACTGATTCACAATACGAAAATTCCGCTGTAATCATCTGAATTTTTCAACACGATTAAAGGGTACATTTTATGACCAAGAACAAACTCATCTGGTTCTGTCTGTGGGTGTTGTCCGTCATCGGCATCAGCTTTCGGGGCGGTCCAGTCACCTACGGTTTTTTCACACTCCTGTCTCTGATCCCTGTGATTTCGCTGCTGTATCTGTTTGTGGTCTACATCCTGTTTCACATCTATCAGGAGTTGGAACAGCGCTTTGTCGCCGTCAATGAACCTGTGCGATACCGCTTTGCACTGGTCAATGAGTTTCCACTTCAGTTTGTCAGCATTAGAGTACGTTTTTTCTCATCCTTTTCATCAATCACCGATCTGGATGATGGAACCGAATATGAACTGCCGCCTCATTCCAGAATCGAAAAGGACACAAGGCTGATTTGCAAATACAGAGGCGAATATGAAATCGGCATCAAAGAAATCGAAATTCAGGATTTTTTCCGCTTATTTCGGATGAAATACAAAAATAAAGAGTGTATCCATGCAGTTGTCAGACCGCAGCTGATCCGAACGGATTCACTCGGGGATATTATGCTTTCTGATGCCCTGCGGGAATCGCAGAACAACCGCTCCGAACCGGATATTCTGACCCGCGAATATATATCCGGCGATGATCCGCGGTTCATCAACTGGGCGCAGTCCGCCAGAACAGGCTGTCTGTTGACGCGAATCCTCACAGGCTCGAATCATCAGGAGATCACGCTGATCACCGATACATTCAGAGCAAGCAATCTGCAGGCTGAATTTCTCCCGACAGAAAACAAGATTCTCGAGGTTACTCTGGCTGTTGCTTATTATTTCAGTAAAAATCAGATCCGTGCCGCGGAATACCATCTGGCAGAGGATCTGGTCTGTCTGACAGTTGAAAACACATGGCAATTTGAAGAATTCTATGATGCGGTTTCAGAGATCGGATTCAGCAACCTGCACACACATCGGCTTTTATATGAAACCGTCATGCAGAGAAAAAACATATTTGAAAGTTCCATGGTGTTTCTGATTCTTTCCGCATGGGATACGGAAACCGATGCACTGCTAAAGGAACTTGACCGAAACGGTATGCAGACAATTGTCTGCTTCATCGGTGAAGATAACAGTATGCCCGATCTTTCCGATTTCAAAAACTGCACACTTGTCCCGATCTCTCCTTTTTCGGAACTGAGAAAGGATCTGGGCGCATGAATACATTATATGATATCATAACGATTTTGCCGTTTTCACTGCTGGCATTGATGCTGTTCGGCGAATATGCAGGGATATCGGAACAGAACATCTTCAGATATATCCTCTGCCTGGTCTTCACACTTTTTCTGATCCTGCTCCGACATATGAAGCGGAAAGAGCGGATATGCAGCATCGGGATCGCAGCTTTCTTTCTTGGCGGACTGTTTCTTGCCGCCGGAACAGAATACCGTCGGTTGTTTCTGACGGAATACATCTGGGTGATCCGAATTGCAGGTATTTCTCTTGCAGCAATGTTTGTCGGCATACTGATGAATCGGAACATCTGGATTCGGAGAGCAGCGGCGGCTGCTTTACTGATATACTGCATTGTCGGAGTCATTCTGAAAAGCAAAATCGAAAAGGCACCTTTTGCATTGATCTGCCTGATACTGCTTATCGGGCTGACGGAGGAAATCCAGAGAACATGGCAGAAAAGCGGTACAACGGAAATGAAAGGCCATATCACCAGAACTGCTCCGTTCCTGCTTGCCCTCTGCCTGCTCATCTATGCAGTACCCGCACCGGATCATCCGTATGACTGGCAGTTTGTCAAGGACTTCTATCATTCTTCCGTCACGCTTATCAACAGAATTTATGGCAGCATCATGCATCCGAACGATGATTACGCCGTAATGGGATTTTCTGACCAAGGCGGCTTTGCATCGAAACTGCGCACCAATGACGATGATGCACTTTTCATTCACACTGATCGTACGACACTTCAATATTTCAGACTGGTCGGCTGCATGAGCAATGATTTTACAGGCAGAGAATGGGTATTCAATTCTGAAGATACACATTATTCCAGAATGATGGATACCATGGAAACTGTCACTGCGGTTAAACAATTTGCACCATCCGACCGAACTGACTATCTGCAAAAAGTGAATATGCAATACGAAAGCCGCTTATATAACACACATTATCTTTTTTCACCTGCAAAAATCAAGCTGGAAGATACCCAAAAAACAAATTTCAGCATCTGTGAACAGAACGGAAGCATCGTCTCAAAGAATAAAATAAAGTATCTGGATACATACACAGTCTATTGCTATGAGCTGAATTACGCAAATCCGCAGCTTGCAGATCTGCTGACGATGGCAGAGCCAATCAGGGAAGAAGAATGGAAAGAAACGGCTGCCGCTGAATGTCCGCATCGCAATCGAGGATATTCCTTTGCGGATTATCAGCAATACCGCCGCGATGTTTACGCATATAACTGTCATTCTTACGGCGTGTCCGATGCAGTCAGCACGATCATTGAAGATATAGAGAACAGTACCCCCAATAGGTATGATGCAATGAAAAAGCTGGAAGCATATCTCAAAAACATGGAATACAGTACAGACTGCGGTGCTCTGCCGGATTCCGTGAGCGATGCAGAAAGCTTCCTCGATTATTTCCTGTTCACATCAAAAAAAGGCTACTGTACGCACTTTGCGACTGCATTTGTTCTGATGGCAAATGAAATGGGAATCCCGTGCCGCTATGTGCAGGGCTACAATGTAACATCGGACGGCGGCGGAGATATCACCGTAAAACAAAGCAGTGCACATGCATGGCCGGAGGTCTACTTTGATTATGTCGGCTGGGTTGCTTTTGAACCGACACCCGGTTATTCCATACAGGAAGGCTGGGGAATCAGCAGCAGCGATTCCTTTGCTCCCTTTACAGATTATGAAGCTTTATACCGCCGTGATCCGCAGATACCGCAAGATATACAGGAAAAAGACGATGAAGAACCGACACATATCAATCCGCTGATTATTATTATTCCGTCACTCTCAGTCCTTGGCTTCCTTCTTCTCTTTTTTATCATCAGCCGTTCGGTATCGAAACGAAAGTATGCACAGATGCGTCCGAATGAAAAATTCATGTATCTTGCACAGCTGAATCTCCGATATTTCGGATATCTCGGCTTTCGTATGGAAGACGAGACCCTCGCTGAGTTTGCAGACAGGATCCTGCAGGCTGACCGTGCTGAACTCAGTGCGCATCTCGACTTTATCCCGATCTACGAAACAGTTTTGTATTCAGACAGAGAAATCAACACAGATGAGATCAAAGCAGCAGAGCACACCGCCCATGCCCTTCGGTCGATTGTGAAAAAAGCCAAACTGCGGTTCAGACTGGTGCTGATGATCAAAAAAATGTAATGCATTTCTCAGCGTTAAGGTAACACCACACAAAGCACGCTTTTCGGCTTCGCAGAGCATCATTGCAATGAACATCGACCGCCTTGCGGCGATGCTTTTGCGCTTCATTCATTTTTTGCTCAACTTCGGACTCTCATATGATCGGTTAGGATGCTTTTGATATTATGGCATTAATGAGGAAAGACTACATATTATTGATTCCGAATGACAAAAGAAATTGCACAAAGCTATTGACAAACCACGTATCTATGTGCTATAATATCATAAAATAGTAGTATTCTGAAGAAATGCTGTTTGGAGGGAGTTATAACGAAAGTTAAAGATGGATTTTTGCTTCGTGAAATTGCAGGACGTTTTATGGCAGTTCCCTATGGCGGCAGAACTTCCGAGATGCATGGGATGGTCGCACTCAACGAAACTGCTGCATTCATGTGGCGGATGCTTGAATCGGAATGCACGGAAAGTGACCTTATCAACGGACTGCTCTCGGAATATGAGGTATCGCAGGAAGATGCTGCGTCGTGTGTGAGGGATTTTCTCAAAACGCTGACAGATGAGAATATTCTGGAAGCGGAAGGAGCCTGACATGGATTGCGAAAAAAGCAGCACGCTGGACAACTTCATGGCGATGCTTGAAGAAGACGCGTTCCGTGACAGAATCCCGCTGAAAGGGACATTTGAACTGACACCGCGATGCAATTTCAACTGCCCGATGTGCTATGTGCATCTGAACAACGAGGATGCAAACAGGCTGGGGCGCGAACTGACAAATGAGGAATGGCTCCGTATTGCCAGGCAGGCAAAAGATGCAGGAATGCTGTATCTCACGCTGACAGGCGGCGAGCCGATGACAAGACCGCTTTTCCGAGAACTATACGAAGAACTTGCACAAATGGGATTTCTCATTCAGCTTTATTCAAACGGATACCTCATCACGGAGGAAACTGTGGAATGGCTGAAAAAAACACCGCCGTATATGATGCGATTCACGATGTACGGTGCGAGCAACGAGACATATCGCCATTTTTGCAGGATGCCCGATGCCTATGACCGCTATGTCAATGCGGTGAAGCTGCTGCGCGAGGCAAAGATACCATTATATATGGTATCCACGATCACCAAGGAGAACGAACAGGACTTCCCGAAAATCGTGGAGTTTGCGTATCGCAACGGATTGGCATTTACACACACCACCAATCTTGTGAACCCTGTGCGCGGTGCATCGCAGGATGCAAAGGCGCACTTGATCCCCCGCCCTGAGCTTTCAGGCGAAGAACTGACAGAATATCGAAAACAACTTGCTGAGACAGAATCGAAATACAGGGAGCGACGGTTGATTGAGCGCTGCGGGCATTATCGTAAGGCGTTCGATGTAACTTGGGACGGAAAAATGGTACTGTGTTCGTTTATGGACACGCCTGCGTTTGACCTGCGGACGACAGACTTCTCGGACGCATGGCAGCAGCTCAACAAGGAAGTCGAAAGCATCTGTGACCCTGCGGAGTGTGCAACCTGCAAGGCGAGAAAACTTTGCAAGCGTTGCCCCGGCGAGCTTGCAGCAGAGTGCGGCGGCACGGACAAAGTGAACGACGCATACTGCGAAAAGTTCCTGCGGCAATATGAAATACTTTATTCTGAGAAGAGAGAGGTAAATGAACAATGAAAAAAGAATTTGTTAAGGCTGAGGTTCAGGTTATTAAGTATAGTTTTGATGATGTTATTGTAACATCACCAAACACACCGCCCAAAGGCTATGATACTAATTCTGCTCGATATGGAACTACTCATCCTGTATGGTATAAAACAAAATCTAATAATGGTATGTATGAAATCATTGACACAGGATATTATTTTAGTTTGGCGAGTCAAACAACAGGGTCTATTTATAAAGGTGCCTACATTTGGGATAATTATTTTGGGTACGATGCGGATACTGTTCCTGGAGTTTCAGGATGCAAATAATATGGCGCTATGAACCTTCGGAGAAATACTTTAAATAAGGTGAGATAGACAATGAAAAAGAAATTTGAAAGCGCAGAGGTGCGCGTAATTAAGTTTGAAGCGATGGATATTATGACGGCTAGCGATCCGTTCGCTGATCCGGCTTTTACAGCTGCATTAGATGCTTGCGCAAAGATATTGACTTACGATACGGTGGGTAAAACTGTTCAAGGAACAGAAGTCACAAAAGCGATTGTTGATGCGGTTATATCAGCATCTACTGAACTCAATCAAGGAAATAGTGCAGCAGCACATTTGAAGCAAATTACTGCGATTGCAGGTTGCGTAACAAAATAATTAATGTCCATCCTCAAAAAAATCTTCCAAAAGCTGTTCCGCGAGGAGGGCTACCTCAAAGAGGTGTTTGCCGAGCTGAAATGGATCACCCGTTACAGCGTTCACTTCCGCAGGGAGATCATCCTCTATGTGGTGATCGGGTTACTCTCCACCGCCGCAAGCTTTGGACTCAGTATATTCAGTAAAAAAATCATTGATACGGTAACGGGCTATGACACCTCTGCCATAGCCCCCGTTGCCGTATTTTATGTTGTTTTTAACCTGCTGCAAATCGCTTTCAACAGCATCATCAGCATGGTGCGCACCAAAATCAACATCCGTGTTGAACAGGAGATCCGCGCCGATGTTTTCGACAAAATCATGCAGGCGGATTGGATTTCTCTCATCTCCCAACGCTCAGGCGATATGCTCAACCGCTTGAACAGCGATGTTTCCGCGGTTTCTTCCAGTGTGCTGGGTTGGGTTCCCGATCTTGTCACGCGCTTGTTCCAGTTCGTCGGCGCGTTCGCCATCATCTGCTATTACGACTGGATTCTCGCGGTTTTTTCGCTGCTTTCTGCCCCGTTCATGGCACTTATGTCTCGCACGCTCCTGCGCAAAATGCGGCATTATAATACAGAAATGCGCAATGCTTCCTCTGATTTGATGAGCTTTTCTGAGGAATCTTTCCGCAATATTCAGTTGATCAAATCGTTCGGTTTGTCTGAGCAATATGGCGGCGAGCTTCGTAAAGTGCAGCAGAAATACCGCGATCTGGCTCTCGAATATAACCGATTTTCTGTCGGAACTACTGCCCTGCTGAGCATCATCGGCATGGTGGTATATATTTGCTGCTATGGGTGGTGCATTTATCGTCTCTGGACTCACAGCATCACTTACGGCACCATGACCCTTTTTCTTGAACTTTCGGGTACTCTGGGCGGCTCCTTTTCATCCCTTGTATATATGGTTCCGTCCACGATCTCTGCCGCAACTGCTGCGGGAAGAATCATGGCAATCTCCGAACTTCCCAAAGAGCAGAAACCCAATGATGTCGAAGTCAATGAGATGCTTGCCAATCATAAATCTGTCAGCATCAAAGCTGAAAACATCTCTTTTGCATACAACGAAAGCGAGTTCGTTTTTCAAAATGCCGGTTTCACGGCGAAATCAGGCGAGATTGTTGCAATCGTTGGTTCATCAGGTGAAGGAAAAACGACATTTTTGCGTCTCTTGCTCGGCTTGATTCCGATTGCAGGCGGCAGTATGGTTGTCTCCGATGATGATGGTTTCTCGATTCCAGTGTCACCCTCCACGCGTGCACTGTTCGCTTATGTACCGCAGGAAAACATGATGTTCGCTAAAACCGTCCGTGACAATCTGCGTTTAATGAAACCTGATGCTACCGACGAGGAATTGAATGTCGCACTCGACACTGCCCTCGCCTATCGTTTTGTTTACAAAAAGGAAAAGAATCTCGATACCCCTGTCCTGGAAGCGGGCGGTGGATTTTCTGAAGGACAGATTCAGCGTCTGACGATTGCCCGAGCTCTTCTGCAAAACGCACCTATCATGCTGCTTGATGAGGCAACCTCTGCACTTGATATTGACACAGAGGGCGAAGTACTTGAAAACATTATGTCCATGCATGAAAACCGTCTTATCATTGTTACTACACATCGTCCAAGTGTATTGAAACTCTGTGACAGAGTCTATCGTTTGAAAGATCAAAAAATCGAAGTATTATCAAAAGATGAAGTCAAGGCAATGTACGACTCATTCAGTGAGTAATCTATTTTGAAGGAGAAGATTCATGGAAAACGAACAGTCGCAAAACGAAAACCAAATCGACCTTGTACTCTTACTCCATGATATGATTCGGGGAATGCTCAAATTCTGGTGGCTGCTGTTGATTCTGGTCATTGGCGGCGCTGCTATTTCCCTTGGTTGGCAATACAAGAACTATGTGCCGATGTATCAGAGCAAAGCTTCTTTCACGGTTGCTATGGAGAACACTTATGAATCAGGATACAGTTACCTTTTCTATTACGACCGCAGCACGGCCGCTCAGATGGCATCCACATTTCCCTATATTCTTCAGAGTGAATTGCTGACTGACCTTGTCAAACAAGATTTGGATGTGGATTATATCAATGGTTCCATTTCAGCCAGTGCGATTGATAACTCAAACCTCTTCACGCTTTCTGTCATTAGTTCATCACCGCAAGATGCGAAAACAATTCTTGATTCGGTTATTAAGAATTATCCCACTGTATCGCAGTATGTCATCGGAAACACACAGCTCAACATGATCGAAGCTTCACAGGTACCCGATGAACCTTATAATCATATAGCACGTCGGAATTCTGCGATGAAGGGTGCAATGCTGGGTGGTATTATCTGGCTTGGCTTGATGCTGCTTTATGCATATTTCCGTGAAACAATCAAATCCGAGGATCAGATCCGTAGTAAATTGAACGCTGTCAGCCTTGGTACGATTCCTCAAGTACAGTTCAAAAAGCGTAATTCTGCGAATAATCAGGAAATTTCGATTCGCAATCGAAGAATTGGACAAGATTTTGCCGAGTCTATCCGAAAAGTTGCTCTTCGTGTTTCCAAAACCTTAAAAGAACAGAATGGACATATATTATCGTTGTCAGGTGCTGATGACGGTGAAGGATGTTCTATCACCACACTGAACCTTGCATATGCATTTGCTGAAATGAGTCAAAAGGTTCTTTTGATTGCACAGGAAAAAGAAACTCAATCTGAAGCTTATTTCTTCCTTCGGGATATTAAAGCGGAAATCGGAAAGGTACAGGAAGTAAACGGAATCGGATTCTGCATTCTTCCAAATCATTTCAAAGCGTTATCGGCAAAACTCGATGTCGAACATTTTTTGAAAGATATGGAAAAAGAGTATGATATCATTGTAATTGATGCAGGCAAAGGGAGTGTCACTAGCGAGGCTGCATCTGTCATTCAGTTTTCAGACTGTTTTCTGCTTGTCGTTCGGCAAGATTATACACCATACAAAAAGATTGACGACTGTATTTCCAACCTTGCAACCTTTGACTGCACATTTGCCGGTTGTGTATTGAACGGCGTAACCGGCGGCATTCTTGGATATGGTTACGGAAAATATGGCGGTTACCATTATTCATCCTACAGTCGATACGGCAGATATGGCAAATATGGTTCATATGGGAAAAAGTATGGATACGGCAGCCATAGCTATGGATATGGCTACGGCTACGGTGAATCCCCTCTGAATGATACGGACGGCAAAGCAAATGATTGATCTTCACTCTCATATCTTACCTAATATTGACGATGGTGCTGAAAGTATCTCTGAGGCACTCGAAATGCTTCGAGATGCACAGAGCAGCGGTGTCAGAAAAATCGTTGCAACACCACATTATAATCCAATGTATGATTGGCTCAATCGTAATTCCCCTGCCTTAAATTCGCTGTATCATAAGCTTTGTGAGGAAGCAACGGCACAAGACATTCATATTGAGATTTCACTCGGAATGGAAATTCGTGCGTTTGATGAAATGACTGTGATGCTTGAACGCAACGAACTTCTCCCATTTGGTAATACCCGTTATGTTTTGGTTGAATTTGACAACTGGGAATCTGAGCGGTGGTGCAAGAAAATACTTGGATCATTGTTGCAGAGTGACTTTATCCCTGTGATTGCTCATCCCGAAAGATACGAATTTGTCTGGGATAAGCCATGGAATGTATATGATTGGCTTGAAATGGGATGTGAAATTCAAATCACCAAAGCCAGTATGCTTGGACGGTTTGGGCGTGAAGCGAAATTCGCCTCTGACGATTTTCTTGAACGTGGCTGGGTGAGCTGTGTTGCAAGCGATGCACATGGGTTTCAACATCGAACGGCTGAACTGAAATCAGCTTTTACCTATCTTTCTGAAAACTATTCTGTGAATTTGGCTGAAATGCTCCTGCGTGAAAATCCTTCGCGGATTCTGGAAGGAAAGCCATTACGGAAAGGATGAACGAATTTGCGATATCTTAAAATCGCCACAATACTTGTATTTCTCATTTCTGTCGGAGCATATATTCTTACAGAATATGTTCTCAAAAATGAAATAGATACCATGCCTCCCGTAATTACAGCGGATTCTGATACTCTTGAGCTTTCCGTGTCTGATCCAAAGGAAGCACTGCTATTAGGGCTTTCTGCATCGGATGATGTTGACGGCGACATCACTGATCGCATTTTAATTTCCGGCGAGTCTTTTTTTCTATCACCTGGTGAATGCTCTGTAAGATATGTTGTATTTGATTCTGCGCACAACTCTGCAACCTATAAGCGAACGATCCGCTATACTGACTATACATCGCCGCATTTCGAGCTTCATGAACCGCTGAATTATGTCGTAGGCGGACAGGTTCGCTTCATGGAACCGATTACTGCATATGACTGTATTGATGGAGATATCACAGGAAAGATCCGTATCGTTTCCAGCAGTGTCAGCAATTATATGGAAGGTGTCTATCCTGCAAAACTTGAAGTGATGAACTCACATGGTGACAAAACCAATGTTGATGTGAATGTATTGATTACACAAAATGCTTTTACACCCAGTATTACGCTCAAAGAATACATTACATATGTAAAGAAGGGCGATGTATTTGATCCGTATTCCCTCATTCAAGATGCCCGTGATGAGGATGGCAGACAAATCAGTAAACACGATGTGAAAATCAACGGTGTGGTCAACACCCAAACGGAGGGCAACTATACACTTTTCTATTCATTGTCCTCAAATGATTCACTCAAAGGTGCATATCTCACCGTTGTGGTTGAGGAGGTGCAGTCATGAAGCAGCCAAACCAAACCATCAGTCTGGAATATATTAATCCCTATTATTTGCTTCGTAATGTCCTTCGTTTATTCTGGATTCCGATTTTACTTGCCATTAGTGTATTGCTGCTGCTCTCCAGCGGAAGATCTATCTTATATAAACCTGAGTATCGTTCTTCTGCAATTATGGCTGTAACATCCAAAGGCGGAAACAGTGCATATTCCTCTCTTTCTATGACCAAGGAAATGACTAAGGTCTTTGCGGAAGTATTCCAAAGCGATATTCTGAAACGAAAAGTTGCAGAAGAACTTGAAATTCAAAAGCTCGACGGAAAAATCACAACTGTAGTTCTGCCTGAAACCAATTTGCTTCAGCTGAATGTTGATTCATCCAGTCCGGAAGAAGCTTTTAAAACTTTGAATTCAATTTTGAATCATTACACCGAAGTATCAGATTACTTGTTTGACAATGCGGTTCTTGAAACTTTGAAATCCCCGACTGTGCCAATTTCCCCCACCAATTCTTTCGCAACAGATTCACGAAAGAAACTGATTGCACTTTTGGCTGCCGCAGTTGGTCTGGCTTTGATTGTATTTCTGACTGTAATGGATGATTCAATCCAGACAGCATCCGCTGCGAAAGATATGATCGATGGCGAACTGTTCGGAATCATCCCCTATGAAAATCAGAAGAACAAGCGCCGGCGCAAAAATGAGAAGAATACATCCATTCTGATTACCAACCCCATTACACAGTTGTCATATATTGAAGCATTCCAGAATTTGAGTACCGCGATCGACCATCGCATGAAAAAGCATCATCATCAGGTCTTGCTGATCAGTTCATCTGCGGAAAATGAAGGAAAATCCACAGTATCGGCAAATCTCGCGCTGGCTTTGTCTGACCGAGGAAAGAAAGTTTTGTTGGTTGACTGCGATTTTCGTAAACCGTCCATTCACAAAATCTTTGATTTGCAGAAATCTGTCAAACAGGATTTGAGTGAATATTTGTTAAAAGACAATCTCAGCAAAAAGTATAAGGTCACAAAGTATCAGAATATTGATATTGCGCTGACAAATGGAAATTCCGGCAAGGCGATTCAACTCGTTCATGCAGGCACACTTGCACAATTTATTGAATCCATGCGTAGTGAATATGATTATATCCTGCTTGATTCTGCTCCGATGTTGATTTCAGATACCGAAGCACTTACGTCTATCAGTGACACATCTTTGCTTGTGGTACGTCAGGCATTTTCCACTGTTGGTGAGATCAATGACTGTATGGACGCACTGAATGTCTCTGAAGGTGGACGCGGATACATTCTGAATCATTACCGTACACTCGGGCAAAGTGCAGATGAAAAACATTCTGCTGCACATCGAAAGAAGAATGAGAAAGGGAAATCATGAAACTGAATTCAGGGTTTATTGTATATTGCACCGGCAGTGATGTGATGCTTGTACCGCGTTCTAATAATGTGTTTGCTGGTGTCGTGAAAGGAAACGAAACCACCGGTTTCATTTTTGATGCGCTCAAAACGGAAACAACGAAAGAGGAAATCATTGCAAAAATGATAAACGAGTTTGACGCACCTGAAAATGTCATTGCTTCGAGTGTGGAATCTGTTTTACTGCAGTTACGAGAAATCCACGCACTTGATGAATAAATCGAACGGTTCCTTTTTTCAAAGGAACCGTTTTTTTATTTTAAATTCAAATTATCCATATATCTCGCAAAAATGTCTATTGACATTCCCTTGCAGCTATGTTATGCTAATCAAAGAGATGCGAGGATTCGCATGGATTGGAGGAAAAAATGAAAAAAACAACTGCATTTTTCACTGCCGCTGCACTCCTTTTCGGAATGATGCCTGTTTCACTGTCAAATACTGACCGCAAGGCTTATGCTGCTCAAAACGAGAAACTCACTTGTACGCTTGCTTGTGGACAGTCTGATATTCCTGTAAACACGACATATTCTGTTATGGTGCGATTGAGCGGTAAATTCATCACTGCTGATGCGTCAGGAAACCTGAAACAATATGGCGATGCACAAGAATGGCTAATTCGCGATGCAGGTGACGGATTCTGCAAGTTCTGTTTGCCTGATTCCCCGGATATGGTCTGGACAATTTCCAACGGGAACGGTGACGATGGAAACCAGCTACATCTTGAAAAAGACACATCATCTTCTGCACAGCGTTTTTTGCTGAAGAAAACAGACGATGCTTGGATCATTCTTGCGGAATGTTCTATTGAAAAAAATACAACGCTGGATGTATATGATATCAGTTATGATGACGGCGCGATCATTGATCAATGGAATTATTGGGGCGGTGAAGGTCAGAAATTCTACATCCGTCCTTTTAATATTCAGTATCAGTTTCTTCGCGGAGACATGAACTTTGATGGGTACCTCGATGCCAAAGATCTTACTCTGCTCAAACGAGGCTTTTTCTGCGGTATGGATGATTATCTTTATCAAATAGCCGATATGAACGCAGATAAAGCTGTGAATGCCGATGATGCTATGTTGCTTTCTGATTATCTCTGTGGGAAGAATCCCAAAGCATTTGAGCAGCAATGCTTTATTTCATATGAGAAAGAGAACATCGCATATTTGTTTGCCTACTTCCTTGGAAATGCACCTGAACAGGAACAGCTCTCCTATGCAGTCAGTCTTGATGGATACCATTTCAATGCGCTGAACGGCGGGAGATCTGTCTGGAAATCCAGCGTCGGAACAGAATGCCTGCGTGATCCATACATTTTCAAAGGCGAAGATGGTCTATATCATCTGCTTGCAACAGATATGAAATCGTCACTTGGTTGGAGCAGTAACCGCAATTTGCTTTCTGCCAAGTCCACTGACCTGGTGCATTGGTTCGATGAATATCAAATTGAAATTGCAAATAAGTATCCGACCATGATGAATGCTGATCGTGCATGGGCACCTCAGGCGATTTATGATTCGGAAAAAGGATCATACATGATCTACTTTGCTGCCCGCGTGCCCGGAACAGATGACAGAACAGTAATGTACTATGCATACAGTAAAGATTTGAAGCATCTGGATAGTACGCCCACCCTGCTTTTCGCTCCGTCCAATGGCAACGATGCGATTGATTCCGATATTGTATTCCAAAACGGTAAATACTATATGTATTGGAAGAATGAAACAACAAAGGGAATCTCAGTTGCAACTGCCGACCATGCAAACGGTCCTTATACGGATGTTGAAAAGATTTCCGGCAATATTGCTGTCGAGGGTCCGAATATCTATCAGCAGATTGGTAGTGACAAATGGCTGTTAATGTCTGATGCCTATACCAGCGGCTACTATGTTTTGCAGGAAACAACAGATATGATACATTTCCAAACCGTTGATCGTAGTGCATATAGTTTTGACTTTACCCCACGCCACGGATATGTAATTCCAATCAATGCTGACCAGTATCAGGCATTGATTTCGGCATTCCCCTCCTCATCTGTAACAAAAATCAATACAAAGGTTGAAGATGTACGTGTTTCAAGCAAAAGCGGAAGTAACATTACAATGCCTGAGACGGTAAATGCACTTTATAGCGACGGCAGTAAGATGCCGCTCAATGTCTCGTGGGATAGCAATCAACTTGCATCTTTATCAAATGCTGCGCCGGGCACTTATACAGTCAAAGGAAAAATACAAACGCCGGAATACGCAAATCCATTTATTAAAGAACGTGCTGACCCTTTTATCACGAAGGGTGACGATGGCTACTATTATTTCACTGCATCTTATCCAGCATATGGCAGCGTAGACAAGGGATACGACCGTATCATTCTTCGTAGAAGCAAGACTGTCGCAGGGCTTGCCGCAGCGGAGGAGAAAACAATCTGGAAAGCCCATTCATCCGGAGTGATGTCCAAACACATCTGGGCACCCGAACTTCATTATATCGGCGGAGCATGGTACATCTATTTTGCTGCGGGGAGAACTGACGATATCTGGGCTATTCGCCCTTACGTTCTGCGTTGTGACGGTGACCCGTATAATGGAACTTGGACAGAATGCGGACAGATGCAGGCATCCAATGGTGATACTGATTCGTTTACCAGCTTTTCTTTGGATATGACCTATTTTGAATGTAATGGGAAACATTACGTGATTTGGGCGGAAATCAAAGGCGATTCCTCACTGTTTATTGCGACCATCAATCCCAGCGAACCTTGGAAGCTCACTTCAAAATCCATCATGTTGACGAAACCGGAATTCGATTGGGAAAAGGTCAACAATCGCGTGAATGAGGGAGCAAGCGTTCTTCAGGTCAACGGAAAAGTGTACCTGTTCTTTTCGGCTTCCGGCACAGGTTCAGAATACTGCATCGGACGAATGGAAACTGATATGGATGCAGACCTAATGAATCTTTCAAGCTGGACAAAACTAAACCAACCTGTTTTGCAAACCGCCAATCTGACAGATGAATCCGGACCGGGACATAACAGCTTTGTGATCGACGAAAATGGTGTTTTACTGCTTGTCTATCACGCCAGACCCGCTTCCCACGCTTGGAAAGAATGCGGAAGTTATCAAGCTGACCCGCTTTATGACCCCTGCCGCCATACGCGTCTTATGCCGGTCACATTTGATGCGAACGGTACACCAATCTTGACAATGGACAAAAACCACATGATCTCGTCCAACAATCAGAATGTTACAGCCCAAATTACCATCTACTAAAAGAGTGTGTATATGCTTGATTAAATGGTGATCATTCACGAAGCAGCCCCGAAGAAATCAAATGATTTCTTCGGGTCTGCTTTTGCATTCAGTTGAAACGGAACAAAGAAATACGTTATTGGTCGAGTCTTGCAACAATACGAAGAATCTGAGTGATATCCAGTGCCGTAAAAGCATTGTCATCATCCATTTCACCGTTCAATTTTCCTTGATCGGAAACATCGCAGGTTGTATCCTGATTGACAAGTCTCGACATCAAAATTGCGTCGGATACAGTCACAGTACCGTCACAGTTGACATCACCGCGAAGCGTTACAGTCAACTCAGAATCATCAATAATTTCAGGCTCGATTTCAGCAGAAAAATCAATCCAGAGTTCAACAACCGAGCTGTCCGCTTTGTAGGTCGGTGATGCGGTATTTTGCGTTTTGAGTTCGGATTCGTTCAAGGCTTTGTTATACACACGAACAGTCGAAAACTCTGCCTGAGAAGATCTGCCGGTATCAGGGCAAGCACCAATTGTCAGATTATAGTTGGTTTTTGCAACACCGCTTGTAGTTCCAACAGCTTTTTCAGCAAGCATTTTTCCGTCAGCATAGACACGAAGCATATTGCTTTCTGCATCATATACACCTGCCACCTGATGTTCTTTTCCAATCCAGCCCGAAGACGCATCTGTGGACATTGCATATTCAAGACTGCGCCATTGCCCGCCGGCATAAATGAAGAAATCAAGATATCCATTTCTGGTACGAAGAGCAAAGCCATTATCGCCCTTTCCAGCAAACATATTGAAATCGGGGTTGCCTGTTGGCGTGACATTGACTTCAACAGTAAAGGATTTGTTGCCTTCGATTGCGGAACCAAGCGAGTTGTTGCTGGGAACAGAAACGGAACCGCTCATCACGGTTTTGCCGTTCTTTTCTTTCAGCGTTGCTTCAGATGTGACGGGAACGACGATTTGATTATGGCTCTGATCCTGGATCGCAGTATTTGTGGAACGATACGGTTTGGCAGCGGTAATCAGGTTCTGCGTGGTTGCAGTACCCGAAACAGGAATGATGGTATATTCCCATTCATAAACCTTGCTGCTCGGGAGACGGTATTTTTCAAGCGTCGATTGACCGCAGGTTGCACTTCCTGTACCCATTGAGCCATAGTTGATGTTCAGATAGGTCTCACTGCGAGGACTCAGTTCATAGGGATGGTTGACTGCACCCAGATCTGTGGGCGTGAAATGAAGCGCACTTGCTTCAACAGTATTTGTTGCCGCGATCAGCACACCTGCATCAGCGTTCTTGTTCTGCACAGCCATCCATTTAACATCTGTCATAGTGCCACAGTCGTCAACCTTCATGTATGGATAAAACATTCCAAATACTGTGTTTTCCCAGATACCCTGTCTGCCGCAGGTCTTGCGGTCAAACATGGTTTCCACAGGACCGTTTCCGTACCAAGTAACATTTTCAAAACCAGCAGGGAGCGTTAATGTCGAACCAACACGAATGAAATTGCCCATGTCGGATTTTGTTGCATCGACAGACATATTGACCGTTACCTGACCATCACCGTTGATGGTGTAGATGATGTTCTCAGTTGTACCGCCTGCATTCGGGAAAGTAATGTTTGCTGTGATGACAGGCTGACCGTTTTCGTTCTTGCTGCTTTGAATACTGTTGACTTTGATGCTGTTTGCTGCGCCCTGCCAACGGGTATCAAAAAGCTTCTGATTGGCATTACCGGCATCATTTTCGACATAGCATCTCCAGAAATTCGGTGTCGGGCCGTTGGAAATAATGGTCTGACCCTTATAGGTGTAAGACTTCATTAAACCTGTGGATTTGGAAATGCTGAATGCAAAATCAGTGCCGCTGATATTGAATCCATCCGAAGATTCAGTGACAGTTGCGGGCGTTTCACTGATCTTTTTCGGATATTTCGGTGCAGCAGCGGGGACTTCAAACTGTTCGTAGGAAAGTTCCACGCCTGCTTTGAAAATACGCTTGCTTTCTTTGGCAAGAACCAGAATATTCAGATAGAACTCATCGCCTGCCGCAATTTTGCTCGGCATGGTATATGGCACGGAAATTGTTGCTTTGGAAAGAGGGGCACATTTTGCGTCTTTTACAACACCACTGTCACAGACAACACCATTTCTAAGCAGTTCATAACTGACTGTGAAGTTGGAGAGATCAACAAAATTGTTCTCATTATATACCTGCACTTCTCGATTCGCGATTTGAAGTGAATCCGCAGTGAACCAGAAGTTTTGATACTGATACTTGACTTCCTGTAATTCAGGCTGCGGGTCTCTGTCCGGACTTACCAGACCATTCTGACAGAAGCTGTTGTCGTTGGGTTTATCACCCCAGTCGCCGCCGTATGCGAAATACTTTCCGCCGCTCAAATCTGCGTAGAGATTCTTGTGCGCTTCGTCATAGGAGTAATAATCGAATTTGCTGCTGGTTGCTTTTCCGATTTTCGCAGTTGCAAAATCCATCCACAGCAGGACAGATGCATCAGAAGAACTGATTGCAGGTGAATCACTGTTTTGTCCGCTCACTTCAGATGCAGACAGCGCCTTTGAATAGATTCGTGCATAAGCGATTTGACCGTCAAAGGTTCTTCCGGTATCACCGTCATAACCGATACCGACATTCTGTGTGCTGTTGTTAATGGAATCTTTTACAGAATCCTCTGCAATGAGCTTACCGTCAATGTAAATTGCGATCGCACCCTTGTTATACACGCCGGCTACCTGATGCCAGTTGCCGACCCAGTTTGAAGGCAGATCACAGGAAACCGCGTTCCATGCAGAACCGTCATAAACAAAGAATTCAAGTCCTGTGCCTTGGCTCTTGGTTTTCAAAGCAACCTGATGGTCTCCTTTGGAAATCAGTACACTATTGCTGGCAGCAGAGACAGGTTTCACTTTCGCTTCAAATGTGAAAGCTTTGCCGCTGCCGGAAAGTCCGCTGAATTTGGAATCGCTCTTCATTGCAACATAACCGCTCAGAATGCCATTGCTGACAGTACCGACACATTTACCTGTTGCGCCCTTTGCATCGGTGATCTCTGATGCAGATGTACCGCCAGGAATGGGAGTTGCTCTGGATTGATCAGCCCAGTCCCAGATAAAACCGCCGATCATATTATCGGCACTGCGAATCGGATCCCAGTATTCTTTCAAAGCTCCAACAGAGTTACCCATCGCGTGGTCATATTCGCACATCACATAGGGCATTTTCCCTGCGCCTGCTTTGCTCCAGAGACTTGATGAACCGGGGTACATATTACTTGCCATGTCAACACCCATTGCATCGCCCTGACCTTCACTATGAACAGGTCTGGTTGAGTCGTTTTTCTTGAAGAACCAGATCATATCACGGAAAAGCCCGTTTGATGTACTTGCGTCACCCGTGTAAACCATTTCATTGCCGATCGACCACATCACGATCGCAGGATTGTTTTTCAGGCGCTCAAATGTTGTTTTGGTTCTGTCCATGCCCAGTTCGTAGAACAATCCCTTGGATGCGTTATCGTTCATCAATGCGTGCGCTTCCATATTGGTCTCTGCCATCACATACATACCATAGCGATTACAGAGCCAATAGAGATACGAGTCATTGCTGTAATGTGAAGTACGGATCGAATTGATGTTGTTTTCCTGCATGAGGCGAATATCTTCCTCCATGCACTCCTGCGTGACAGCCTTACCATTAAACGGATCGGTATCGTGACGGTTAACACCTTTCATCAAAAGACGTTTGCCGTTGATTTTAATCGGCTGGAACGAGGTGGTTGTTCTACGATAGCTGCCATCAACCTGTACGGAAGTGAATGATACTTCACGGAAACCGAGCTGGCAGGATGCGGTTTCTACGACATTCCCTTCGCCATCTTTCAGAGTTAAAACAAGCGCATAGAGGTTCGGGTCTTCCGCAGACCAAAGTTTCGGGGCGGTGACAGACTGGCTCATATTGAAAGTTGCAATTTTGTTCGAGCCAATCGAATCAACAGCGATAGAAGAATTTCCCAGAATATTCTTGCCGTTTTCATCAATCGCCGCAACATCAATGCTCCAACCGCTCATTGCAGATGTGGAGAGATTGCGGACGTCCACAGATAGATTCAGCTTTGCATTCACATAATTGTCATCCAGGTCAGTCTGCACGGTATAATCATAAATCTGAACAAGCGGCGCGCTCGTGATGAACACATCGCGGAAAATACCGCCGTCGTAAATCATGTCCTGACCCTCAAACCATGTGCCGTCACAAAACTTGTGGACTTTTACTGCAAGCGTATTTTCGCCGCTCACAAGGTAATCGGTAATATCAAATCGATGCGGGGAAAATGTATCTTCGCTGTAACCGACTTCTTTCCCGTTGATGTAGACATAGTATGCGGATTCCACGCCATCAAATTGAATGTAGATTCGGCGATTGTCTTCCAGCATTGTGGAATCAAGCGTGAATTTCTTTCGATAGAGACCAACCGGATTATAATTGGTCGGTGCCTCGGGAACGGTTACGTAGTCATACGCACTTTGCCATGGCATGACGACGTTTGCATAGATTGGGAAATCAAATCCCTGGCAAGTCCAACTTTTGGGCAATGTCACAGATTTCCAGCCGTCAGCAGCTGATGGCGTATAATTCGAGTTCATGCAGCCTGCACTGATCAGTGGATCCGCTTTTGATTGATTCTGAACAACAGTCAGATCCCAGGTTTCATTTGCTCCGGTCAGCTTTTTCATGTAGACAGAATCTTCACGCGCATTGTAATCCCATACGGCAGCAACGGCAGTGTCTGTGTCCTGATATGGGATCACGGTGACTGTGTGGTCTTCGCGATTGATACCGAACACATCTTCTCCGGTGACATTCTTTCCGAATGCGTCGGTATAATCTTTACCTGTCCACTCTTTGTGAGTGAACTTTTTCCCGTTGACATCCGACGAAATAGCGGGTGTCAACCCTTTTGACGATGTTCCTCCTGCGGCGAACACCGTGGTGCCGTTTAGCGGAACGGATGACGTGATCATCATCGCCGCAGCAGACACCGAGATCAATCTCTTTGCCTTTTTCATTGTAATCCTCCAACATATCCCTTTTTCACTGTGCATATCTTTTGCATATTTTGCCCAGTGTAACTATATTATAGCAAAAATGACAACTTTTCGCAATGCATAAAACGCAGATTTCAATAACAAAATGAATCTGTCAGTACAACTGATGTTTCATCAACACAATTTACTGCTGTTTATCAAGCAGATATCAGAAAAAACCGCGCTGTTTCGTAAAAAACAACGCGGTACAAATGTTATACAATATAGCCCTTCTGTCGTACTCTATCAATGAAATCGCCGAGTATTTCAGCGTTTGTTTCCGAAACCGAATGCAAGAGATATATTGCTCCGCTGTGAGCAGCGTCACATAGTGCATTCAGCGAATTCATCGGATTTGGCTGAGAATCAGTATTCCAGTCTACATACGCAAAACTCCAGAAAATGGTCCGATATCCGAGTCCGTGTATCAGTTCCAGTGAATGGGCATCATACTCTCCGCACGGGGGGCGAAAATACTGCATCTCATAACCGAAAGTTGTCTGCACATAATCATGCAAAGACATCAGTTCATCCTCAAGTTGTGCAGGCGATAGTGTCGGAATCGGTGCGTGTGTCATGCCGTGATTTCCGAGCATATGCCCTTCGGCAATCATGCGGCGAACCAGATCGGGTTCACGCTTTGCATAGTCACCTGTGAGAAAAAATATAGCTGAAACATGTTTTTCTTTCAGTGTGTCGAGAATTTTTGCTGTATATCCATTTTCATAACCCTGATCAAACGTCAGAATAATACGCTGATTTTCCGGCGTGAGCGCATATGCTCCGTATTGACCGTATTGTGCCTCAAATTCAGTCGCTCCGGTAGGACAATTTTCTGCATCAAGCTGTTTTCCTTGTCCATAGCCGAGTGCATATGCAGCATCAGGTGTAAACAGAGAAAACATAAGCAGCATGGCACACAACAAACTGCAAATGATCCGCATTTTTAAAACCTCTCTTTCTGCGGCTGAAACCGCATAAAAAAGGATATGTTGAAACTGTCGGATTATGAAATCACATTTCTGGCATTTTCCGATGCGATCTCAGTCTGATAGTGTGACATAAATGGGACAAATATCGAAAAAACTGTAATCAACGGAGGAAGTGCGAGCGAAAATCTCCTGATGTTTGATAGTTCAGAAAATGTCTCACTCCCCTCCGTCAGCAGTCTGTCGATTTGAATGAACGGTGCCTGTAAAAGCAAATATATATTGAAAACAGCGACACTGTCAGGATTACAGGAAAGGATAAACCATTCAAGCCAAAGCGGTATCGCTGTCGATATACTCAGCAGAAAAGGAAGTACAACATGAATCTGTTTTTTCGTGCGTCGATATGATACTTCATACTGTTTTGCCAGCGTTATGCCACAATTTCCCATGAGTAGGATATGTGCCAAAAGACTTAACACAAGGCTTACATACCTGACCCATGGCATATTTATGATGGCAAACGAAAACGTGAGAATAAAACATAGAATTTCTGATATCATTAGCCAAAAAAGACATTTCATGTATGAATTCACAAATTGTGGCATTGTAACCTCCGTTTAAATTTGATATATAGTGTAATACTACCCTTGGATGGATATCATCAAACTATCCATAAAGAAAGACGATAGAAATCCTTTGAAAGAAGGCGATGCATATGTTCCAAGAGTATAATGATGATGATATACGAATATTCATCCCCAAACATCACTATGATACAAAAACGCATGGAATAATGGATGATTCAGAAGAACAACTTTCTATCTGGACTCCTGCAAAACGAATTTCGGATGGCGATCTTCCACCGTCCTGACACTAATATTATACATGATTACACGAGGATTGTCCAGAGCAAGATTGTATTTATATCATAAAAAACAAAGCCATGAAAATTTCAATTGTCTGATATTCTTCTCTTGACGAAATGAAAATTTTGAAGTATAATAATATAGTATGTATATGGATATTCCATTTGGAGGATGTTACGAATGACAAAAATATTTGCTTCGATTCTCAATGCTGATTTGGCACGGCTGGCTGAAGTATCGGATCTTGTTTTGGCAGCAGGGGCTGATTATCTTCATTTTGACGTCATGGACGGAATGTTTGTGGATAATATTTCCTTTGGCATCCCTGTACTACAATCCCTGAATAAATGCACTGAATTGCCCATTGATGCTCATCTGATGATTCAAGAGCCGCTTCGCTTTGTCAAACGTTTTGCTGATGCCGGTGCTGACTGTATTTCGTTTCATATTGAAAGTGATTCTGACACAGCCGAAACCATCGACGCAATTCATGCACTCGGACTAAAAGCCGGCATTGCAGTATCTCCTGATACCCCTGTTGCGGATGTGTTTCCGTTTATCTCGATGTTACGGGAAGACGATTTTGTGCTGCTGATGACAGTATATCCCGGTTGGGGCAAACAAAAATTCATGGATTCAGTCCTTGATAAAATCACACAACTTTCTGCTTATCTGCAAAAAGAGAACAAAAACATTCATATTCAGGTTGACGGCGGTATCAATGGAGAAACCGCAGCAAAATGCCGTAAAGCCGGAGCTGATTACCTTGTTTCCGGTTCGTATCTTATATCAGCATCCAATCCTGCGCAAGCTGTTGAAAGTCTCCGTGATTCTTCAGTCGAGTGATTGATTTAATATTTTCGCGGAAGCATTTTTCGGATAGATACAAGTACCATGCTCATCAAGCCAAGCTCTCAGCACATGGCTGTCTGAAATTGGCAGACCATATTCCATGAGAAGATGTTTTTGCTTTTCGGCGTTTTTTCGTATGCTGAGCATGAAGAAATACCATACATGAGCTGCCTGAAACAAAGAACTGTCGATCAGCGGAATCTGTTGTACTTTAATTAGTTGGCAAAAGCTACGAAGATTTTCATATTCATCGAATGCAGCTGCCAAATGAACATATTTAGGCAGAATGGATTTCTGTGATATGCTATCATGCACACTTGTAAAATAGTAGACCACTCCTCCGTCTAATGCGGGAAGTTGTTCTACAGCGACCTTTCCCTGCGAAAAAGGTATATCGCAGAACAGTTCAGCTTTTGCTATCAAAAAAGCAATCAAACGCATCATTTGCGGTGAATTCGGATTTGTTCCGTCATCTCCTTGCAGAAACACCTTCATCTCGGAATCTGAAAGTTGGATCTTCACCGAATGCTCCGAAAGTTGTTCCATTGTCATTTTCACCACTCCCTTCTATCGTTTTGTGCATTTCACGGAGGTGAAACCGAATGAAGCAGAATCATTCTGAAGTGCAAACTACATCGGAACGCATTCTGACACTCCTATGTCTAGCTGCCGCAGCATCTGCTTATTACGGATGGCGTGTCTGGCTTCTATGCGCCGCAGCTGTATCTGTTTCAATGTTGACCGAATTGATCTGTCTCTATCTTCGGAAAATTCCATTTGCATCCAGACATATGGAAGCTGCAGGCGTTGGTTTAGCAATATGCCTGATATTCCCGCCAACGGTTTCTTATTCTGTACTTATCATTTCCTGTATTTTTGCAATTATCATCGGAAGGCAAATTTTTGGCGGTTCAGAGAATTATCTGTTTCCCGCTGCATCTGTAGGCTATATTTTCGCGCTGCTTTCATGGAAAGACGCCATCACGCTGTATCCCAGAAAATTTGCTGTCCTTCCTCTGTTTTCATGTGCAAATGTTTCCGTTGCACAAAGTACAGGATATCACTGGAATTATTCAGGAGCGTTGGTTGGCAGCCGCATAGATTGGCTGACGATGACGAAATCCATGCCAATGGGCAGCGGCTCGATTTTACTTTTGAGTACGATAGCATTCTTCCTTTGCATGCGCCGCAGTACGTCGTTATTCACATTGCTTGGCTTTTTGAGTCCGATTATTGCGCTCAATCTTTTGGGTGCACCAAACAAAATGATGGAGGGTGCTGCTGTTTTCGGGTGTCTTTCAAATTTGACACTATTTTCAGGCATCTACCTAATCAGTGACCCGCGCATTGCACCGAAGGGATTGTTGGGACTTGCTTATGGTCTTCTCGTTGGTGTTTTTTCTTTTTTCCTGACACAAATTATGCACATCGAAAATGCACCGGTGTTTTTATCTGTTTTAATGCAGCCACTTGCCTGCTATCTGAATGAATTACGGGAAAAAACACTGAAATTGATGGAAGCGGAGGGGGGCTTATGAAATCATCTGACCAACACCCTCATCTCACAGATAGAATCTGGAAACAGAATCCGATTTTAGCATACGGATTGATGGCTGCATTTGTCATCGGCTACACGGACAATTTCATGCATTCACTGATTCTCTGCTATTTTTTCGATGTCATCAGTCTTTCGGTTTCATTATTGTTCTTTCAAATCAGGTCTAAGCTGCCATACACCATTTGCATTCTATCCTATTCTCTGCTTGCTGCTTTGGTGTATATCCCTGCGGTCATCGCTGCAGAATATTTGTTTCCGAACTATTCTCTCGACATATATCTACCTCTTTGTACGCTCGGATTTATGTTCATCAATCAAGAACGAATACAAAGTGATGATGAATCAGAAGGGTTTCTTCACTTCTGGCTTTGGACGCTTTTTGGATGTTTGGGGTTTGATGTGGTCGCCTTGCTTATGGGAATGATCCGTGAAGCACTGGCATATGGCAGGATTTTGAATATAAAGCTTACCGATTTCATCTCGATTCCTTCCGTATCCTCCCCTGCATTCGGGATGATTCTTCTCGGAACTCTTTCTGCTATATTGCAGAAAACAGTTCAGACAAAAGAAAATAAGGAGGCGCTTTCTGATGCAACTCCTGATTGAACTTATGCTTTGCATAACCTCAAATCTTCTATTCACATACGGAATCGGTATATCGCTTGTTGCCAGACCGAATGTGAAATCTCGTTTACTGAATGCGTCATTGTCGATTGTCTTCTGTACCCATGGTTCTGTCGTCGCATATCTCTCTGAACCGTATATGCTGACTGATTTCGCTGTATTACTGAAACCAGTTGTCTTTATAGTTTCAATCGTTCCATTATGTTTCTTGCTTTCACTTTGCCGCTTTGTTTTGCCAATCAGTATGCATGACACGTTCAAACATTCCGTTTGGGAATCTGCATTTTCATGTATGGTTTTAAGTGTCTGTCTGCTGACAGACGAGAAAGCGGGAAATTTTCATTCAGCATTGTTATTTGGACTTCGTGCGGGATGTGGTTTGTTTCTGACTGCTTTAATGCTGGAGTCTGTGCAACGTAAATTGACAAGCGAACAAATGCCATCTGCGACACGCGGCTGGCCTTCAACACTCATCTATCTTGGTATCATTTCTATGGCGGCGGTTTGTCTTTCCTAAGAAACCGCTCAATTCCATTCAGGAGGGAGACTTTTTGTGCAAAATCGTCGTAAAGGACGCAAAATCTATACATATCGTGTGAAGAACCGTAAGATGTTCAGTAAAAATCATCCTATGCGCTCTGCACTCAATCTAACACTCACTGCGGTAATTCTGGTTGGCTTGGGTTTGGTTGGCTACAACATTATTGGACCGTTGACGAAACGTCTGCGGCAAGAAAAGGAAAACCCAACTACAATTTCTGAGCCGTATATCGAAACCGGAACCAGACCATCCACAACAGAGCCGTATGTTTCTTCAACGTATTTCACTGAAACAACGGAACCACCCATTGAAGTGCCGCTGCAACTGATATATAATCTCAACGACAATGTACTGACCGATCTTGACAAGCTTCAGCAAACGGTATCAGGCGCGGCGCTGAATGGATACAGTGCCGTTTCGGTTCCCCTGCGTCTTTCAGGCGGAATACTGCAATATCGCTCTTCGGTGGAATCTGCCATTTCATGCGGCGCATCCAGTGAAGATTTACCCACACTTCAGGAAATCAACACCGTGATTTCTGGATGCGGCATGCCTGCTGTCGCCCAAATTTGCTTGCTGCCAGATAATTTGATGCCTGCATATCATAAAGCAACCGGTTTTCAGCACACATCCAGTGATAAACTTTGGCTTGATGATGCTGTTCAATCAGGCGGAAAACCATACATGAGTCCTTTTTCCGATGAATCACGCAATTACCTGCACGATATTGCGTCTGAGATTTCAGATGCAGGTTTCTGGCAAGTCATTTGTTCAGGCGTTCAGTACCCGAATTTCTATGCCGATGATTTAGGCGACTTGGACACATCGCTCTCAAACGCTGAAATGAGAAAAAACGGCTTGGTCGAGATGCTCAATCGCATCGGGGATTCTGTCACCTACGAATTTGATCTTTCGCTTGCACTTGATGGCAAAGAGGAAGCACTTGCTCCTTCAGAATTGAAGCTCAAAGAGGTTTGCGTTGATGTTGATTTCCACAAGTTTGAATCAACATTCTTTTATGAGTCAAACCGCTATGACCCATCAAAGCTTGCATATCGTGAACGCACCATTCTGCTTATGCTGATTGCTGAAGAAATTACCGGTGACTTGACTGTATATCCCTGCATACGCACAGACAATCTTACGGAGAATCAACGTCAAACAGTGATTGAAACCTTGTATGAAACCGGCTATGACAAAATCTTTATTGAATAATAAAAGCCCCTCGGAAAGGATTGAATCCTTTTCGAGGGGCTTTTTTAGAATTCAGATTCTTTTTCAGCTGAACGAATGAGCCTCAAGAGAAGCATTGCTTGAGAAGTCTTTGCCTGCACCGCCTGATTGAATTTCCATTGCGTTTGCATCGTAACGGAAACGCAAATCAAATCCGACAAATCCGGGATTATTCTCAACTTTCAAAATCATCGACCCGGTTTCGCCTTGCTTGATGCTGACCACACCGGGCGTGAAATGCAGACCGGTTGCGTTTACCTTTTCAAGTTCGGGGGCAGTTGCATCGCCAACAACCACGTATCCGACTTCAGCCGTAGCATCGAGTGTTTCAGCATTATAATTCGCAACGTCAAGGTGATAGAATTCAATCGGATAAACGCCGTCGGGAGCATCTTTTGATACTGCGATATCATAGACAAGGAACTCGCCGTTAAATTTGAAATTAGAACGCTTGGACATATCAAGCCAGAGTGCTTGGAAAGACTTCATCTGTGGCACGTAGTTCTTTTCTGCATAGGAAGTTGCTAGCGTAGTACCAGTGTATTCAACCGTTACAGCCGCACCGCCTTTTTCTGTGACGGTGGTACCATTGATATCGGTTTGATTCACGTAGCTTTTGCCGTCATCACCAACGACTGTCGTAACTGCGGGAACCTCTTCGATTTCATCATCAATGATTTCACCCAGGCTCAAATCATATCCGATCATACCGTCACTATCTTCATGAATATGTGGATCTTCAACATCAACACTCTTGGACGAAGAACTTTCAGCAGTGGAAGTATCTGAACTGTTATCCTTTGTACAGGAGAAACAAGGCAGTGTCATTGCACCGACGAAAAGAACAGTCAAAGCTTTTTTTGTCATTTTCATAATGAAAAACTCCTTTCACAATGAGACGGAACAGCTCCATCTGGTATCATTATAATGCATTATGCACAAAAAGTCAAGTGAAATTTTTGTGACAAAAGTTTCGGTTTCTTTACAGAATTCACATTTCGGTACTTTGAAGCAATCTGTTAATTGCACTGAGAAGTGCATAGATTGAAGAAGTGACAATATCAGTATGAAGCCCAACGCCCCATTCGGTACGGTCATTTAAGCGAAGTTCAACATAAGAAACAGCTTTTGCACCCGAACCGTCTGCTAATGCGTGTTCGGTGTAAGTGTGGAGTGTGTAAGGGAGTTGAAGCATTGTTTTCAATGCATTGCTGACAGCGTCTAAGCGACCATTGCCTCTCCCGATAATTTCAGACTCTTTCTCCTGATATGAAACCTTAAGTTCAGCTGTGATGCCTTTTTCCTGACGGAAATGCATTTCCTTTACAAAAACAGGAGAAGAAAGATTCACAAGTTCTCCCAGGAAAATATCGTACACCTGGCTGCTTTGCAGTTCAGTTTTCATACGATCAGAGTACAATTTTACCATTTGGCTGAAATAAAGGTGCATGTCACGCGGTAGATCCAATCCATACTGAGTACGAAGAATGTAAACAATTCCGCCTTTTCCAGACTGGCTGTTGATACGGATAATATCGGTTTCGTAGATCCTGCCGAAGTCGTTGGGGTCAACAGGAAGATAAGGAACATCCCAGATATGTTCCGGGTGCGTTTCACGAAAAGCAAACGATTTCGCGATTGCATCCTGATGCGACCCGCTAAACGCTGCATACACAAGTTCACCGCTATACGGCTGCCGCGCATATATCGGCATACCGGTCAATTCTTCAAAATTACTTGTCAGTTCTGAAAGACGAGACATATCAAGTTTCGGGTCGATCCCCTGCGAATAGAAATTCAGTGCAAGAATTATCAGATCGACATTACCACTTCGCTCACCGTTTCCAAAAAGCGTTCCCTCAATACGATCTGCACCAGCCATCAATGCATACTCTGCACTGGCAACAGCGCACCCGCGGTCGTTATGTGGATGCACACTGATACAGATACCATCCTGCGGCATTAGGTTTTTCCGCAGGTACGCAATCTGATTGGCATAAATGTGAGGTAATGAGACTTCAACAGTCGACGGAAGATTGATTACGACAGGTCGTTCTTTGCTTGGTTTCCAAATATCACAGACTGCTTGACAAACAGAACGTGCATAATCAGGTTCGGTCGCTGAGAAACCCTCAGGAGAGAATTCAAACCGAATGGCATTCGGGTCAGTGGAAGAAAGCCGCGCAGCCTCACAAATTTTCGCGCCATGCACAGCCAAATTCAGGATATCATCTTTGGAAGCATGAAAAACCTGTTCGCGATGTGCCACAGATGTCGGTGTGTAAAGATGAACAATCACATGCTTTGCACCTTCGATGGCGGCAAATGTTTTCTCCACAATATGAGTACGTGCCTGTGTCAAAACTTGTACAGTGACATCATCCGGAATGAGATCCTCATCAATCAGTTTGCGGCAAAATGTAAATTCCGTATCATTGGCTGCAGGAAAACCAATCTCTATCTCCTTGAAGCCGAGCGACACGAGCAATTGGAAGAATCTGATTTTAGCCGAAAGTTCCATTGGGCTCGCAAGTGCCTGATTTCCGTCGCGTAAATCGACACTGCACCAAATCGGTGGTTTGGAAAGCGGTTCCTGCGTCAGCCATTCCGAAGATGAATCAGGTGCTGTAAAATACTGAATCCCATATTTCTTATTGATTTCCCGGGATGTCATGGGAGTTGCCTCCTTTTACGTCTTTCGCAGACTTTGCTGTTTTGAACATTTCAAGCAGCTGCTTCGGCGTGGGCGGATTTCCGCGGTAAAGCACAAGCAGCTTATAAATTCCTGCAGCAATATAAATAAATATCCCGCAGAATATCAGTGTGATAACACCGGAAATCAAAGCGGTTTCAATCGATGCTTTCCCAAGAAGAAGCTGTCCCGGTAAAACGAGAAGTGCTGTAAACGGAAAATAATTCATCCAGGGCGAAGTCACGAGAATACTGTCGGTGCTTTCGGGTGATCCTAAACAGAGGAAGAAACTGAAAATCAGAAGAAGCACGAAAATGTAGTTGGTCTTTCCAAGGTCTTCTGACTTCGATGCTAATGCGCCGCTAATCGTGGCAATGGACAAGTAAAGAAAACATCCCAGTGAAAAAATGATAATCGCCATAATCACGCCTGACACAGACAGCATTGAGGAATCAATCAGAATGTCTTTGATCGCGCCTGCTGCACCGGAATCGGTGTTTTCTGCGGGTGCCAAAGCAATCGCAAATATCGACCCGCTGGCACTGCCGCCAACCAAAGCAAAAATCCAAACAACAAATTGAAGGACTGCCGAAAACGAAACCGCGAGTAGTTTCCCTAGCACCAGTGCAAAAGGATGAACAGATGTAAGCATAGTGTCCATTAGTTTGTTCGATTTTTCAAGGAGAATCGTATTTCCGACAGCCTGCCCGTAAAGCAGAACCATCATATACACCAACATGACAACCAAAAGCGGGAGCATAACAGAGACCATCTCCGACATTTCATTCTCATCTGAGATTTCTTCTCCTTCGGCGGAAAGTTTGACAACATCGGCAGTGATCGGTGTGGAAACCAATGCAGCGGAAGTTTCATCGATACCTGATTTCTGAATTTTCGCTTTCATAAAGAAATCCTCAACAAAAGAACAGAAAGAATAAGCGTCGCTTCGCTTAATTTCAGAATTATCAGGAATATATGTAGTAAGGAAATATGTATCTTCTGCATAGGATACTTGCAAAATCAAAGTATCATTCGGTGATGAAATTGCGGAGATTGCAGAATCAACAGAATCAAACGCTGTATAGTTGACAGCATCATATTTGCCGCATGTTTTCAAATAGGCAAAGTCGATCGGATTTGCGGATTGATCGCACACGAATACAGACTTGATTTTGTTTTCCTTTTCATCCGTTTTTGTTTTATTAGTCACAAGAACAATGAGACTCAATACGAGCGGAATGCCGAGCACTAACATAAGCCCGATAATCAGCGTCGATAAAAACCATCCTTTGGAACTGCAAATATCACGCAGTGTGAAGCGAAAAACATGCTTCCATCCGCGAAAAAGAATGTTTTTCATTTCGTGTCACGCTCCTTTCCTTCTGCGCGATTTGCTTGCAGCATCTTTCGATACTGCTTGAATGACGGAAATCCGCCACGATAAAGAATCATCATTTGATATGTTTTTCCGGCAAGCTTCGCCAGAAATACTATAGCCGCGATTTGGATTGCAAAGCTTAATATCAAAATTCCAATTCCAATCTTGCCGCAGACGAAATTCGTCGGTGCTACAAAAATAGCAGTCAGCGGGAATAACGACATTACAATATTTAATGCTTCACTGCTAAACAACGGTGAAATCAGCGCAACAGTATATCCTACCATAATCATAAGCATTACAATCAGGGAGGCAGACTGAATATCATCCGTTTTTGAACAGCAGGAACCAACAATACTGCATATCAGGGAAATGATCGAATATGCCAATATCACCCCGATCATCGCCAATAGAAGATCGGACAACGTAATGCTATCAACCAAATTGGATATACCGATTCTATCCATTAAAGCAACAACAGCATCAACATCTCCCCTTGATTTCGCAAGCAACAGAGAAATCAAGAATGGAACAACAAAAGCAAGCAAGCCGACAAAAATAAACGTAGTTGCCGCGAGGATTTTACCGATCATTAACGCCATCGGGTCAATGCTGACAAGCAAAGTTTCTACCAGCTTGGACATTTTTTCCTCAAGACAAAGCGATAGAATATATGCCATAGCCATTGTAGAGAGCAGCAAGATCAAATAGCAATAGAAATCCGTAACAAGATTATGCGTATCAAAATCCGCTTCATCACCGTCAGATACATATTCCGACACGGTTTCTACCGTTGAAACGGAATTTGCATCAAGAATTGAAAGCTGTTCTCCTGTGATTGAAAGAGACTTCAGCATGCCTTGATAGACAACATCTGATGCTGCTTGCGCAAGCGACTCTAAATCAGAAGATGAAAAGTCTGTTTCTTCAGAATAAAGTACATGGGTGCTGATGCCGGACTCCTCGTTCATAGAGATTGTAAGAGCGGCAGTTTTCTTTTCAGATGAAGCAAGCAAAGAACCGAAATTGTCATCTGATGTTTCTGTTTCCAAAAATTCGATTTCACTGTATATAGGATTCTGTTTCAATAATTCAATATCAAAAGGATATGTCGTATCGTTACGTATGTATAGGGTCTGAACATCGGTAAAGTCAGCCTCATGTTTCTGTGAAAAAATGTTGATCAGCGGAACAACTGCAAATCCCAATGCACACAATATTATAAGCAGGATTTTGACAGAAATTGCTTTATAATGCTGCTGCAGCGAAAAACAATAGACAGCCTTTGTCCCGCGCAGAGCATTATTCTTCATGTGTATCGCCTACCTTTTCGACAAAGATCTCATGCAGACTCGGCTCACGAAGTTCAAAGGCAACCAATAGTACATTGTCATCAACCAAAGATTTCAGCAATCGGTTTGCCTGCTCATCACCTGTGACTCTGCATTGATATGTAAAACCAACTTGTGAAAGCAGTGTAACACCTGCCTTTTCGATATATTCTTTGATTTCCTGCTCGGCTTTGATAAACAGATTGATTCGCCCATAGCTTTTCTTGATATCAGCCAGATTACCCTGCAAAACGGTTTTGCTACGGTCAAGAATCGTCAGATCCGTGCAAAACTCTTCGATGGTTTCCATCTGGTGACTTGACATGATGAGATATTTGCCTTTTTCAATTTCTTCGCGAATAATGCCTTTGAACAGATCTGCATTGACCGGATCAAGTCCGGAAAGAGGCTCATCCAGAATAATAAGTTCAGGATCAGAAAGCAGTGCAACCATCAATTGAATTTTTTGCTGATTTCCCTTTGAAAGCTGATCAGCTTTTCTCTGCTTGACAGGTTTGGCTCCGGTCTGCTCAGGATGAAGATATTCCATAGCTTCGAGGCGAGATCCCCAATATTCTATGCGTTTCTTTGCATCAGCCTTGGATACTCCGCGCAGCGACGCGAAATAAAGGAGCTGATCCATCAGACCACATTTTGGGTATAGTCCGCGTTCTTCTGCGAGATATCCGACATTACAGGACTTGGTTGTAAGCGGTTTATCGTTCCACATGACAGTGCCGCTGTCACGGCTCAGCATTCCAAGCATCATACGGATGGATGTGGTCTTTCCTGCACCATTTGTTCCGAGAAGTGCATAGACACCCGCATGAGGCATGGAAAAACTTAAGTGATCCACAACAACTTTTTCACCGTATCGTTTACATAAATCTTTTACTTCAATACTCATTTCATTATGTCCTCCGAGCAGAATAATGAGACTTACTCTCTGGATTTCTGCTTATCGTCTACAAAAATCCAGAATATATTATAGCATATTTCAAAATGAAATAAAAGCATTTCCGCTCCGATTTATGAAAAGCAACTTATTTTACAGTGCCTATTTTTCGCTTTTTAGGGATATTCTATGATTTCATACGGATATTATTGGAAATTTGTGCAAAAAAGCGTTTTTCTCCAAAATCCTTGACGAAAAAACATTTTTGTGCGATAATATACTGGATGTTAAAAAACCATTGAAAGGATTACTATAATGACTCTGTGTTTGGCACTTGCATTCAGCGGCACGGAAGAACTTGCAGAAAAGCTGACCAATGCACTTGGTGGTCTTCCCCCGCTTTTGGTTGTTTTTTTGATCTCAATGATTCCGATTCTGGAGCTTCGCGGCGGTCTGATTGCCGCATCATTGCTTAATATTCCTATGTGGACAGCTGCCGGTGTCTGCATTCTCGGAAACATCATTCCAATCCCGTTTATTCTGTTCTTTATCGAAAAAATACTTGACTGGATGGGTGAATGCAAATTCGGTTGGATGCGAAAGCTTTCACAATGGCTGCGCGGAAAAGCAGATGGACCCAAAGCAGAAAAAATTCGCAAGGTGGAGTTTGCAGGACTGCTTTTGTTTGTCGGTATTCCCCTCCCGGGAACCGGTGCATGGACGGGCAGTTTAATCGCAGCTTTGCTTCATGTCAAGATGAAGAAATCCGTTCCTGCAATTTTCCTCGGATTGATTATGGCAACGATTATCATGTGCCTGATTTTTTATGGTGGAATGTCAGCACTTATCAATCTTTTTTCATAAGTCTTGAAAGGCATTGTCGGTTTTGCGGCAATGCCTTTCCTATCGGCATATATTTCTTGTGCAAAAAGATAAATTTGTCGGAATATCGAAAAAAACAAGAGGGATTTCCCAATCTGAATTCGTATAGATAAATAGACACCTCAGAATTCCCGTGTGCCATGTCCCATGAGAGAAGGAGATGCCCATATGACGATCCGTGAAGAACTTGAACAACTCGAATCCTCTTTTCTTTGTGAATATGCCTGCAAATCGACAGACGGACTGCGCCGCCGCAGGGAAACACCCTGTCCTTACCGCACAGAGTTCCAGCGCGATCGAGATCGTATTCTGCACAGCAGCGCCTTTCGACGTCTGAAACGTAAAACACAGGTTTTTCTTTCCCCGATTGGCGATCACTACCGCACACGTCTGACACATACGCTCGAAGTTGCTCAAATTGCACGCACGATGGCACGAGCACTTCGGCTCAATGAGGACTTGACGGAAGCCATCGCGCTTGGACATGATTTGGGTCATTCACCTTTCGGTCATGCAGGTGAGGCAGCTCTGAACGCAATCTGTCCCACAGGATATAAGCACTACATCCAAAGTGTACGTGTCGTTCATTATATCGAAAAAGACGGAAAAGGTCTGAATCTGACGATGCAGGTGAAAAACGGCATCGCCTGCCATACCAACCGTGTTGCCGCAACAGAAGAAGGTAACCTGGTTCGTTTGGCCGACCGCATCGCATACATCAACCATGATATTGATGACGCCATTCGCGGCGGTATTTTGCGAAACGAAGATCTGCCCCGTGAATGTGTTGATATTCTTGGCGATACAAAATCCAAACGCATCACAACCATGCTGGCATCGGTGATTGAACATGGTCCGAAAGCAGTAGGGCTGACGCCTGACGTTCAAGCGGCACAAGATAAGCTTCACTTGTTTTTGCAGGAGAATGTGTACACAAACTCCGCCGCTAAAATGGAAGAACCCAAAGCCAAGGCTCTGATCACGAGACTTTATGATTACTATATCCGAAATATAGACGCTCTCCCTGCTGACTATAAACATATTGCAGAACGCATGAACATTCATCGTGCTGTCTGTGACTATATCGCCGGTATGAGCGATGATTATGCGATCTGGATGTATGAGAAAATATTCATTCCGCGTTCGTGGGATGTCAGATAACAGAAAGGCAGGTGCAGCGTTGTGCTTCCGCAAGAGTTTTTGTATCAACTGAAGCAGGCAAATCCCATTGAAAACGTAATGGGACGCTATGTTGAACTAAAACGTGCGGGCAATCTTCTGAAATGCAACTGCCCTTTTCATTCCGAGAAAACGCCATCCTGTGTGGTTTATGCCGGAATTCAAGATTCTCACTTTTACTGCTTTGGATGTCATGCAGGCGGCGATGTTATCACATTTCTTATGAAAATAGAAGGCATCGGATATATGGATGCCGTGGAAATGCTTGCTGAAAGCGCAGGTTTGACCGTACCGCGTGCCGAATTTGATAATGGTGAATCCAAATTGCGAATGCGGCTGTTGGAACTGAATCGTTCCGCTGCTAAATATTACTACGAACAACTCCGCGGCAACGACAAAAGAGGACTGTATTACCTTGCAGAACGTGGCTTAAAACCTGAAATTGTCAAGAAATACGGTCTTGGTTTTGCAGGGGAAAACTGGGATGGACTGCTGAATGCAATGAAGAAACTTGGATTCACAGATGACGAGCTGCTTACCGCGAATCTTTGCAGCCGTTCGGACAAGACCAAAAATTTATATGACAGATTTCGGAACCGCGTGATTTTCCCGATTTTTGATTTGCGGGGAAATGTCATTGCATTTGGTGGCAGAACCATTGACAAAGACGGAGAACCTAAATATCTCAATTCTTCGGATACACCCGTTTTCAAAAAAGGGCGTAATCTATTCTCCATGAATTTTGCTAAAAAGTCACAATCCACTCGCCTGATTCTTGCAGAGGGTTATATGGATGTCATCTCGATTCATCAAGCGGGATTTGAAAATGTTGTTGCGTCACTGGGCACTGCACTCACTCCCGACCAATGCCGTCTGATGCGGCAATACTGTGACGAGGTGATTCTATCATATGACAGCGATGCCGCTGGACAGAATGCGACAAATAAAGCAATCAATCTGTTACGTGCAGTCGGGATTTCTCCAAAAATTCTGCATATTCCGAACGCCAAAGACCCTGATGAATTCATCAAAAAATTCGGTTCCGCACGATTTCGTGCTTTGCTTGAAGAAGCCGATGATGCTGTCAGCTTTGCATTGGAACGCTGTAAATCAGGTGTGGATGCAGATACCGAGAATGGAGTCATCACTGCATTACAAAAAGCGGTTTTAGTTCTGGCTGATATCCAGAACGAACTTGAACGTAATGTATATCTCTCGAAAACCGCCAAAGAATACTCGGTGGATGAACAGGTACTCAAATCACAGGTGGAGCAGGAAATCCGACGTCGTACACGGTCACAGAAAAAACAGAATTGGCGTGCGATTGAAGCACAGCCGTTATTACCGGATAAAGTCAATCCTGATGCTGCAACACACCGAAGAGAATCTAAAGCAGAAGAACAGATTCTTTGCTATCTGTTTCGGAATCCCGACGAAACAGACAAGATTTCTGCGTTAATTGACCCTGAGCACTTTGTCACTGATTTCCATAAACGCGTCTACACGCAATTTCTCTCATGTATGAAACGCGGAGACGCATTTACGATTTCCATTTTTTCAGAAGATTTCACGCCTGAAGAAATGGGTCACATCGCGGGGATCCAGGCAATGTACACAGACATCCATATCGGTGAAAAATCTGTTATGGACTGTATTGAATTGCTCAGAAAATATGAATCAACGCATCCCGATACAACTGATGTTTCAGATGAGGATTGGGCTGCTTCTCTCCGCCGACGCAATGCGGACAAACTTTAATACAAGCCGAATGAGAATCGGTTTGATACCGTCAGTACAAGCATATGCAGGCAATTTACATATGCAAATTAAGGAGGATGTAATATGCCAAGCGACAAGAAAAGTTATGACCACCTGCTCGAAAAAGCGAAAACCAGCGGCAAGATCTCTACCCGTGAATTGAGTGATGCTTTTGAAGAACTCGATTTTGACAGTGACCAGATCGACAGTTTTTACGACAACTGCGGCAATATGCAGATCGAGATCGTGGACGATTATATGCCCGATGATGTCGACCTCAAAATGGGCATGGATGCTGATTTGACCGATGACCTTGAAATGGCACTTTCCACTGAGGGCATTGCGATTGATGACCCCGTGAAAATCTACCTCAAAGAAATCGGACGTGTTCCCCTGCTGACTGCTGAGGAAGAGACTCAGCTTGCAAAAAAAATGCAGACCGGTGATTCCTATGCAAAAAAGCGGCTGTCCGAAGCAAACTTGCGTTTGGTCGTCAGCATTGCAAAGAAATATGTCGGTCGTGGAATGCAGTTTCTTGACTTGATTCAGGAAGGAAATCTTGGTTTGATCAAGGCTGTTGAGAAATTTGATTACACGAAAGGCTTCAAATTCTCCACATATGCAACATGGTGGATCCGTCAGGCAATCACACGTGCCATTGCCGATCAGGCACGCACTATCCGAATTCCTGTGCATATGGTTGAGACCATTACAAAGGTCAAAAAGATCTCCAGTCAACTTTTGCACGAAAACGGTCATGACCCGACCGCTGAAGAAATCGCAGAACGCTTGGAAATGCCCATCGACAAGGTGCGCGAGATCATGCGCATTGCACAAGACCCCGTTTCTCTCGAAACGCCGATCGGCGAGGAGGAGGACAGCCATCTCGGCGATTTTATTCCTGATGAGCAAGCCCTTGCCCCGACAGAAGCTGCATCCAACATCATGCTGAAAGAACAACTTAATGAGGTTCTTTCCACGCTGACCGAACGTGAAGCGATGGTGCTGCGTCTGCGTTTCGGCCTGGATGATGGTCGTTCCCGCACACTGGAAGAAGTGGGCAGAGAATTTGAAGTCACCCGTGAGCGCATTCGCCAGATTGAAGCAAAAGCTCTCCGCAAGCTCCGCCACCCCAGCAGAAGCAAGAAAGTCCGCGATTATCTAGACTAAACAATAAGCGTCAGACTATGTCGTCTGACGCTTTGTTTATACATTCGTTAGATAATCGGACATCCGAATCCGTATCAGCCCGTGATGATTGCAGTATGCATACAAATAGCCATCACGCCGAAACGGAAACCTTGCAGCCGCCGCACCTTCAGGATACAGCTTCACAAGATGCACGGCATTATCCTGCACAAAAGCAAAAAACGAGAGAAAATGAGACTTTGTCATCGGGTGTTCGGCACGAATATACCATTCATCTTCAATTCGTTCCGCTGAAATCGCATGGTCAGATTCGGCTGAAGTGACTGTTTCAAGCGGCGGAAGTGTGATACCGCAGCAGTTCATTACACAATCACCCATGGAAAACAAAATATTACCGCAATTCGGACAAACGTAGAATTTTGCTCGCAGCACATTTCCGGATTGATTCCGATTGATAACGCAGCTGCCTGCGTACAATTCTGAAATCGAAATACCCAATTCTGATGCAAGATTCGGAATCAAAGTAAAATCAGGATATCCTTTGCCTGTTTCCCAACGTGATACTGCTTTATCACTGACGGATAGCAGCAGCGCAAGCTGTGATTGCGTCATATTTTTCGCTTCACGGCGTTCTCGAATAATGTTGCCCATTGCTTTGGCATCCATTCTATCCACGCTCCTTTCTCCTTAATCATATCATATTCCAAGCAAAAAAACAACCTATGATTCGTAGAGATGAAACCGTCCATTGCTTGACAAGCAATCACAAATGGGATATAATATATAAAATAATCCATCGGGAGGACTAACAATGGAAACAAGAGTGGCGATCATCGGAATCATCGTTGAAAATGCCGATTCCGTTTCAGCATTGAATTCACTGCTGCATGAATATGGAATGTATATCATCGGAAGAATGGGGCTGCCCTATCCGACAAAAAATATCAATATCATCAGTGTGGCTATTGATGCTCCACAAGATGTTATCAGTGCGTTATCTGGAAAAATTGGCAGACTGAATGGTGTGTCAGCCAAAACTGCCTATTCGGGTGTCATTACCAAACAAAACGATGCGTAAACGCAAGGAGGAATGAACATTGAGCATTTCTCATAAGCACCTTGGTGCAGCAACAGCGTTTCTTCTATGCGGCTCCATTACACTTTTGGCAACTGCTTCAGATGCTGATATCGAATTATTACGTTCATTTTTGCTTGGACACTCCACCATCATCAATGATACACAGTACGATCAGGACGGCAATGGAAAACTGAATGCTGTTGATCTCACTCTGATGAAGCGACAAAGGCTCGTTCAAAACTCAGATGATTGGAAGCTAGTCTGGAGTGATGAATTCGACAGTGATTCTATTGACACGGACAAATGGGGATTCGAGAATGGTAACTGGCTGCTGAATGAAAGCGGTGCATTGGAAAGCTACGGTTGGGGAAATAACGAAAAACAATTTTATACGCCGAATAACGCTGCTGTTTCAAATGGAATCCTCACGATTTCGGCAAAAAAAGAGCCCTATACAGACGATGTGCAGGGAACATATGATTACACTTCAGCACGCATGACAACAAAACAACATTTTTCAGTCTGCGGCGGAAGAATCGAAGTACGTGCAAGGGTAGACAGCGGTAAATCATTGTGGCCTGCCATTTGGATGCTTCCTGAGAATACAGTTTACGGAAAATGGGCTGCATCAGGGGAAATCGACATCATGGAAGGCTGGGGAAGCACCCCCGAAAAAATCTGTGGCACGATTCATTTTGGCGATACATGGCCAAACAACACTTATTTGACCAAGGATTATATTTTCCATGATGGGGATTCTACTGAACAATGGCATACCTATGCTGTGGAATGGGATGCTTCTGCAATCCGATGGTATGTGGATGATATCTGTTTCAGCGCCCAAACTGAATGGTATAGCAATGGCAGAGCTTTCCCGGCTCCTTTTGACCAGAATTTTTATATCCTGCTGAATTTGGCGGTAGGCGGAAACTTTGACGGTATCAATGGGACAGATGCCGACCCGTCCATTTTCGCAAATGGTCCCAAACAAATGCAGGTTGATTATGTTCGTGTGTATCAAAAACCGAACAGCACATTTGAACCAAGTAAACTTGCAGCACCAACACTGACAGGCTATATTGAGGGCGCAGATGCAGATTTGAAAAATACGGACGATGGAAGTACCCTTACCATTCGTTCTGTCGGAACACTCGAATACAGTGTACTGGCTTATCTTGCGAAACAACCGGTCAAAGCCGATCAAAAGTATCAACTTTCGTTTACATGTACATCCTCAGTTCCAAGAACGATGCGCATCACATTAGAGAACACCGATTACCAGCGGTATTTCGATGAATTGGTCTCTATTTCCACGGAACAAAAGCTGTTTTCGTACATGATTTCTATTCCGGCGAATATAGATGCAGATATTAAATTCCAGCTTGGCTGCACAGAAGGTGCTGAACAACTTCCGCAACATACAGTCTTTATCTCCGACTTAAAATTTGATTCAATAGAGTAACGAAAAGCGATTGTCTCGATCCGTTGAGACAATCGCTTTTTTTCAGACCTGAATTTGCTCCATCTCTTTTTTGCGACGATAGTAAATATAAATAAACACAAGGAGCTGTGCGAAAAAAGTAATCAACCAAGAGATTGGATATGAAAGATAAAGACATTTCGGACTGTGATATTTTGACAAACGAAACACCGTGGAAATCCATGCAATCCGCATACCGCAAACGCCAATCACACAAATCAGCATCGGAGCGACAGATGAACCCATTCCGCGAATCATACCTGTCATCACATCCATCAGTCCGCAGAGAAAATAAGGAAGTGAAATGTATGCCAACCGCGTCAAACCGTATTGAACAGCCGCCTCTGAATCAGGGATATAGATTCGCAGAAGCGGACTTCCGAAAAAGTAGGTTGCAGAACCCGCAAGCAATCCGAAGGCAAATACATACAAAAGAGAGAATCCAAGGATTCGACGAATACGGTCGAATTTGCCTGCTCCAAAATTCTGACCGGTGAAATTCAATGCAGTTTGGTGGAAGGAATTCATAGTCGTGTATGTAAAGCCTTCCAGATTCTGAGCTGCCGAGTTGCCCGAAACAACAACAGAACCAAAAGAATTTACGGATGATTGTATCATAACATTGGAGATGGCAAATAAAGAACCCTGAATTCCTGCGGGTAAACCGATCCGAACGATTTTCAAAAGCTGATTACGATGAAAACGAATACCTTTCCATGTCAAACGGCACGCATCGCTTCGTTTATGCAGTGCAAAAAGCACTAAAATTGCAGACAGCGTTTGGGAAATAGCAGTTGCAAGCGCAACTCCATCCACATCCATATGAAATACCATCACAAAAAACAGATTCAAAATTACATTTAACACACCCGCAATGGTCAAATACAGCAACGGGCTTTGGGTATCTCCTGCGGCACGTAAAATGGCAGAACCAAAATTATAAACCATAGATGCAGTAATACCGCAGAAATAGATACGCATATAGACAGCAGACAAATCAAGGATATCAGACGGTGTATCCATCCATATAAGAAAAGTTCTGGCACCTGCAACGCCGATAATTGTCAGCATAATACCGCAAATACACGCAAGTGGTATAGCAGTGTGGACAGTTTTGGCGGCATCCTCATCCATATGGGCCCCGAAAGCGTGGGCTACCGTCACACCCGCACCAACGGATAAGCCAATAAACAAATTCGTGATGAGGTTGATGATAGAACCTGTTGCACCAACAGCTGCAACGGATAAACTGCCGCAGCATCTACCGACAACTACCAAATCGGCGGCGTTAAACAGCAGCTGCAAGACACCTGTCAGAATAATCGGGATCGTGTAGAGCAAAATTCGGCTGAACAGGTTTCCTTCACAAAGATTTGCATTGGATTTCATCTGGTCACTTCCTATTAAATCATACCGTATGATTATAGCACATTCTTCAAGAGAATGCAACCCATTTCAAATAAGTCGTGTTTTCAATTTGACTTTCCCATGTTTTTGACATAAAAAGAAGTTTTTCTGCTGCATCTATTGACAAATGCACGTTTTTTGTGTATAATTATATTGTTCTATGAAAAGTAGTTTATTTCTCATAGAGCATTGGCTCGTTTCTCAGATGGCGACAGAAGGAGGGGGCATATGAAAAAGACGAAACGCAACATTTTGACGGCTTTGCTTTTATCAGCAGCAAGTTCTGTGGTTTCTACTTCTGCGGAAGCGAAGAACAATGATTTGGTACCACAGCCTGCATATGGTCCGCCTTCTTTCTATTACGGCAAAGGCGATGTGAATGGAGACGGCATTGTAAATGCCGTAGATATCACTCACCTGCTGCGAACAAAATGCAGCGAGTATCATTCGGATGCTGACTTGAATAAGGACGGCATTGTTGATGATTCTGACACCGAAATGCTTCTGAATTTTCTGAAAGGAAGAACCTCAAATCCTGATATTCCCGAAGATGTAAACCGTTCGGGCTCTGTCGATGGAATGGATCTTAGCGATTTGCGTTATTTCATCAAATGTCAGAGTAAAGATACAAGCTTAGATTTGAATAGTGACAATATCGTTGACAAAGCCGATTATCTGCTTTTGCGGCAATACCTTATCAAGCACGGAATTCGGCCTGATGATGGCGATGCCGCCTTCATGAGTGATGTCAACGGTGACGGTAAGGTGAATCTTCAGGATGCAGTGGAATTCAGTAGAATTATCCGAAGCGGACTTTCTCAATTAGATTCAAGGGCAGACCTGAATGCTGATGGTACTTCAAATTATGATGATCTGAACACCATGATTGAGGTTCTGCTTCAGGAAGGCTTTTCTGAAAAAGAGATTCTTCAAGCATGTGAAATGGAGATGCAGACCAAATACGGTACATTTCCGACCGTTGAACAGGAAGATATACTCACTACGATCACAACAACTTTGATACAAACTAAATACGGAGTCTACCCCGTTATCAGTAAAGAAGAGACATAAGGAGTACAGGATGAAAAAGACAAAACAAACAGCGATTACAGCACTTATGTTGGCTGCTTCTGCATCTCTTTCATCAACCGCAGCTTTTGCGACCGATAAGGTTTTTCCAATGTCTGCGGTATATGGTCCTCCTCCTGCAAGCCTAAATATTCCAGGAGATATCAACGGAGATTCTGTGATAGACGGACAAGATCTGACTGTATTGCTTCGTGCGAAAAATGACGATTTTTCGGATTCCGTCCGGAAAGAAAAGTCTGACCTGAATGGCGATTCATTGCTGGATGATACAGATGCGAAAATGCTGATAAATTATCTCAACGGAAGAACGTCATCTTTGAAACTGAAAGAAGATCTCAACTCTGACAATATTGTTGATTTGCAGGACTTCCAAACAATGAAAGAAGCCCTGTCTGATTCGGACTCACCTGTCTATGACGCAGACATGAACAATGACGGGGTGCTGGACGATAATGATCTTACCATTGTGATGAGTTACATTGCCAAACATCCGGAAAGTGTCAAGATGCCCAAATATAAGGTTGAAGAAGACTATGCCGATTTTGACTTCAATGGCGACAAAAACCTTGACCTTCTTGATTTGGCTGTGTTCGTCGAAAAGACGGTTCAGAATCAGAACAAAACCGAAGGCGATATTGAATGGGCAAAAGCTCGAATCAGAAATCTTTCGGATATGCTGATAGATTTCGGTCATGCCAAAGAACTTGTTGAGTTTTTCGCTGATTCACCCTATGATGTGAACAATGACCTTACCGTGGATATGAATGATTATAATCCACTGATCAGTGCGACATGGAATCATCACAATCCATATGACAAAAACAATGATGTGAACAAAGACGGTGTGGTCGATCGAGATGACCTCAACGCACTTTACAATTATATGCATCAATATAAGCTTTGGGACGATTTACATTTCAGTCCGATCTATGGTCCGCCGCCAACTGACTGATCCACGCAAAGGAAGGACATTCAACCATGCTGAACATCATAAACAAAAAGAAACGGATGCGTGAATTGGAACAAATACGGCAAAACCAGCTTGAACATTTGTTTCTTGAACTCACCATGCGCTGCAACGAACGATGTCTGCATTGCGGAAGTCGTTGCGGCGATGTCACGAAAGACGAACTGACCGCACAGAATTACCACGATTTTCTATCTCAAGTTGCTGAGGACTTTGATCCGAAGCGTTTTACACTTTGCATCACGGGCGGCGAACCACTCATTCGCAAAGATTTCTTCGAAATCATGGACGATGCTAATCAACTCGGCTTTCTTTGGGGCATGACATCCAATGCAACACTGATCACCCCTGATGTCGCGAAAGATTTACGCCGATGCGGCATGAAAACAATTTCTGTCAGTATTGACGGAATGCCTGAAACACACGATGCATTTCGCCGCACCCCCGGCGGATGGCAGAAAGCGATGGACGGCATCGAAAATATGTTAAAAGTCGGCGGATTTCAGCATATTCAGGTCACAACAGTTGTGACACACCAGAATATCAATCAGCTAGATGAGCTGTTCAATATCTTTAACGAAATGGACATTGATTCTTGGAGAATCGTCAATATCGACCCGATTGGCAGAGCCCGAGAGCATCCGGAATTACTGATGGATAGCGATGATTATGTCCGAATGTTCGAGTACATCCGTAACAAACGTATGGCAGGAGAACCTGTTACCTACGGCTGCGAACATTACCTCGGTATGGATTATGAACGCGAAGTCCGCGATTGGTATTTTCACTGTGGTGCAGGCAAACAAATCGCAAGCATCATGTGCAACGGCGATATCACGGCATGTCTTGACATCGAGCGAAGACCCGAGTTTATTATGGGAAATATCTTCAAAGACAGATTCAAAGACGTATGGGAGAACGGATTCCAGATTTTCCGAAAAGGACTCACCTGCGATAACTGCGAGAAATGCGGAGAATTCGAGTTCTGTAAGGGCGGCGCATACCATACTTGGAATTTTGACGAAAACAGACCCAATGTTTGCTTTAAGGATATCCTTTTTTAATCCAAATTTTATATTTTTAAGGAGCGTATGAAAATGAACTATTGTGAAAAATGTGGAAGTGTCATTCCGGACGGTCAGACACAGTGCCCCAACTGTGTACCCGAAAAACCTGCGCAGGATGTGCAGGAGAAAATCAATGATATCGGTGACAACTTGAAGAACACCGCTCAGACAGTCCTCGAAAATTGCGCCGACCACACTGCTGAATATGATGCTGATGACATCACCACCAACCGCGGTATGGCAATTCTCTCTTACTTCTCTTGGCTTGTTCTGATCCCGATTATCAAAGCAAAAACACCATATGTCAAATTCCATGCAAATCAGGGCCTTATTCTTGCGATCGCCGGAACAGCAGGTTATCTGCTTGTCTGGGTTCTGTCCGCACTGTTTGGCAGAGTCTTCCTTCTCAAGACGATCGTGAAACTGCTTCGCTTGGTTGTATATGTTCTCATTGCTATTTTCTCCATTCTCGGCATCGTCAACGCAGCCAACGACAAGGCAAAAGAACTTCCGATTATCGGAGGCATCCGCATTCTCAAATAATGTATCTTTCAAGCGTACAATGTTTTATACATTGTACGCTTGTTATTCCTACACATATTCTTTTTCAAACCCTCAGTGAAAGGATTCATATATGCAGCTGCTGATGATACTGGCGATTTTGCCCGCTTTTTTATTACTCGTCTACATCAAAAAGCTTGATAGAATTGATAAAGAGCCAACAGACCTCCTCATCAAGCTGTTTGCATTCGGCGCATTGACTACGGTTTCCGCAGTCATCTTGGAACTCCTCGGTGATTTCATTCTTAGGATGTTCTTTACCCAAAACGCGCTCCCCTATAAGTTAATCAGCAACTTTATCGTTGTTGCTCTGGCTGAAGAAGCGGGGAAATATTATGTACTCAACAAAATCACAAAGAATCACTACGCATTCAACTATACTTTCGACGCAGTTGTTTATGCTGTAACAGTATCTCTCGGCTTTGCAACGCTCGAAAATATCCTGTATGTCCTTGTAGGGGGAATCGGAACTGCCCTGCTGCGAGCGGTAATGTCTGTTCCCGGTCACGCGATTTTTGGTGTTTTCATGGGATACTATTATGGAATTTCCAAAATGAAACACAGGAAAAAAATAGGTGTATTGCTTGCACCTGTCCTGCTTCACGGATTCTATGATTTTTGTCTGAACATGAATCACCCCGCATTTTTCGTTGCATTTCTAATGTTTGAAATCATAATCACAATTGTGGCAGCACGGAAAGTTCGAGTGCTTTCGGATGAAGACACCCCTCTCGAAGACAGTTTCTATTGACTTCTCATCCTCAAATACATGACGAATAGGTACGATCTATGAAACAACTGACAACACACGGAATTCCAAAAATCAAAAAATGGGTGCCGATTACAGCAGCTATTACAAATATTCTGCTGGTATCGGCACTGCTTTTTTTGCGTGGAACAGGAACAATACAGGTGTTTGGTACGGAAATAAACCGCTATACACCATTTTTGAACCTTGTCGGTTCTGAAATCACAGGTTTTAACGATCTCTCAGAGTTGCTCGAGCATTTTCCATTTTTGCTTCGTGTAGATTTGGGCAGCTATCCACTTACCTGCACAGAACTGCATCAATTACAGGATGCCCACCCGAAAGCACGATTTCACTGCGAGACATTCGTGAATCTGTTTGGGAAATCGTATGCAACAACATTGCAAACACTAGATTTTTCAGATGTACGGCTCTCCCAAAGCCAAGTTCTGAAAAAAGACCTAGCCCTCTTTCCACAACTTCAGTCTGTTGTATTGGGAGAAAATACAATTCCTCTTCAGGAACGAACAGATCTTCAGTTTCTGTATCCTTCCGTTGATTTTGATGCAGTTGCAACTATCAACTTATGTGGAACAGCTTTTCCGGAAACCGCAGAGGATATCAGACTACGTGTGACGCAGCTCAACGGTACTGAACTCCTTGAAAATTTACGTTACTTTCCGAATCTGAAAAGGATCTCCTGTCATACGGCTGCCATTCCGTTGGAGGAATGCAAACAAATTTCCGAAACATATCCAAACGTGGAAGTATCCATTGCCGGTACATTTGAGATGTATGGCAAAGAGTTTCGTGACGACACTCGTTTTATTGACCTTACTGATGTTACATTGGATTCACATTTGATAGAGAATCTTCACACTTTTGTACATCCTGATAAAGTCGATTTGCATGGGCAGGAACTCACTCTCGAACAGAAAACTGCGCTCGCTGAGGCATACCCCAATACTGTTTTTGGGTGGAAAATCGTTGTTGCGGGCGTTGAAGCAGACTCTTTTGAAAACGAGCTGATTCTTGATAAACACAAGATCACAGATTTGAATGAAGTCAACGACTCGCTTATCTATTTGCCGCAGCTAAAAACGCTCTCCATGTGCGACTGTGGACTTTCCAATGAAGTCATGGCTGATTTTCGCAGTCAACATCCGAATTTGGAAGTGATCTGGCGTGTGTATCTCGGCAAATGGACGCTTAAAACGAATGCAGTCGCATTCTCCGTTCAGATTTTCAAATACGACTATCGCCGCATGACCTCCAAAGATATTGAAGTGCTGAAATATTGTCCGAATTTGCAGGCATTGGATATCGGTCATCAGGCGATCACAGACTTATCTGTCATTGGCGACTATCTTCCCAATCTCCGAATTTTGATTTTGGCTGATAACAGTGTGTGCGATTTAACACCGCTTTCCAAGTTGGAACATCTCCACTATCTTGAACTGTTTGTCAATCGCGTTACGGATTTGACACCACTGGCCTCCTGCAAAGAACTGGTGGATTTGAATATCAGCTACAACTATGGTCTGCGAGATGTAACCGCTCTCATGAATTTGCCAATGCTTGAGCGTCTATGGCTCGAACATACTTCCATTTCCAATGCATCCTTCAAACAGCTTCGTGAAACCTATCCTGACACAAAAGTAGTTTCCTATGGGACAGGTTCCGTTGACCAAGGCTGGCGCACGCATGAACGCTACTATGCAATGCAGGATTCCTACCATCATGACTATCTCAGCGATTCTTTTGCCAAGTATGGCTAATATCCTAAATATACAAAGCACCCGTATATTATTCCCGTTCTACGCATATGTCGAAACGTAGTATTATATATATGAATTAATTTATTGTTTGCTTTATGGTATAATGGATTCAGATTCTTGAATATGAGGATATTACATGAACACAAAAGAATTTTTGGAAATACTCCACACTGCAGAAAAAATGAAAGATACAGCACGTCACTGTACCACAACAAACAGAACCCGTCAAGGTCAAGCCGCCTTTGGCGGTGGCTGCATTATGCCTCCGGTTCAAAATCTAAAGACAGCTCTGCTTTCAGGCATAACAAAAGCACCCTCTCAGATTTTGAAAGAGTGCTGTATGCCATTAGGGTATCTGTTTGTTATGGAATGTTCCATAATTCTGATTTTGAGTTTTGTGGATCGGATTTTTGCTGTTCCAATAGGCTAAACCTACTTATTCAAATGTTTTGTCATAAGTATTTTTTGCAATCTCAGAATAATTATTATAGTCGCCCCAATAATCGGGATATGGGGATTGGATAAAATCCAATCTATACATACTATCTAAAGAGCCTTGTGTATTAATAACCATATCGTTTAATAGTAATTTACCGTTTTCATTAACGATTACGTAAATGTACTCACCATATGCTCCGGTTTGATCCTTATAAATTCCCTTTACTATTGCTTTCCCACTATCAATGTCGAATGCAGTCAAATCAAAATATGAATTATTAGAATATGGCATGGATTCAACAATACAATGATTGATTGAGTAGACCAAGTATTCACCTAACGAATCATATTGAACAATGCTATCAAAATCTGCTTCGTCGATTTTATTATACATTCTTGCCCATTTATGACACATATCATTGCAAAAGCTTTGTATTGCATCTTTGTCTTCGATACAAAGTGAATTCGGATTTTTGACATCATATGTGGATGTAACTTCGATTGAATCAACTGATGTGTTTGAAATATCTACATCAGAACTCTTCTTTGAATAATCACTATTAAGCCCAGATTCAAACTCAATATTTTGAGATGTTTCAGTTGGATTTAGGGTAGAACTACTATCACTTGATGACTCCTGTGATGAATTGTTACATGACGAAAATGTACCAAAAGCAAATGCTATACAAATCGCAAAGAAGCATTTATGCATAATATCCATCAATTCTTAATATCCTCCTACTATAACCTGAGTAAATTTGAGATTGTCTCTTATTTAATGTAGTCTCTCCTCATTAAGGTCATAATTTCAAAAGCAAACTAATCGACCATATGAGAGCGTGAAATTCACCAAAAAATGAATGAAGCGCAAAAGCATCGCCGCAAGGCGGTCGATGTTCATTGCAATGATGCTGAGAACAATCGATGCTTTTGTTGTATCTTCTCTTTTTGTAAGCAACAGACCCGGACCGAATTTGCGTTTTGCGAGGAATGAACTTTCGCTCCACTTCAATTCGATCTGTATTGTCCATATATGCGATCTTCTTTTCCGCCTTACTGTCTGCATCCTTCTTCGGTCTGCCAAGTCTTTTGCCGGAAAGACGGATGCCATGCTCTTTGCAGTATAAGATGTTGTCACGATTGCGATAGATCTGATCTGCAAGAACACGCTCAGGATAATGTCTGGTGCGTTTTTTGTAATTTGCAATCGCCGTATTCAAAACGGCTGATTGAAATCTGTGAATGAGATCTGCTTTTCTCTCTTGAACTTATACATGGCATCCTCCGAAGTGCAAGCTTTTTTCTCGTTTGACGGCTTTTTCCTTGCACTTCTATTATGCCATATATTATCGCTTTTGTCGATACTTCGTGAGTTTTATTTGGCTTGAGGAGAGACTAATTATATTTCATTGTTTACCTGAGAAAAAATCATAGCATTCAGGGCGACGATCACGAAAAATTCCCCAGTTCAGGCGTTCTTCTGCCAGAACGTCCAAATCAAAACACTGCGTAAGAATACAATCACCCTCACGCGGAGCAGCAGCCATAATTGCACCAGTTCCATCTGTAATAAACGATGAACCGAAAAACTTCAAAGCAGATTTCTGATTGGAATTTTCCTTGCATGGTTCGACATATTCCGTGCCTACGCGATTTGCCGCTGCTACGGGCATCAGATTTGCCGCTGCATGCCCCTGCATCACACGCTGCCAGTGCGGCATACTGTCCACCTCAAGAATCGGTTCAGAACCGATTGCCGTTGGGAAAAACAGGATCTCTGCTCCATTCTCGGCAAGCCCGCGTGCTGTTTCAGGAAACCATTGATCCCAACAAATGCCTACCCCAATGCGTGCATAACGGGTGTTCCAGACACGAAAGCCTGTATTTCCAGGTGTAAAATAGAACTTTTCCTGATAATAATGGTCATCAGGAATATGTGTTTTGCGGTACACGCCTAAAATGGAGCCATCAGCATCAATCACCGCAACAGAATTATACAGTACATTTCCATCACGCTCATAAAAACTGATTGGTAGAACGACAGAGAGTTCTTTTGCAACGATCTGAAAATGGATCACTGCATCGTTTTCAGACAAAGGCTTTGCATACTGATAGAAATCATATCGACGCTCCTGACAAAAATAAGGACGTTCAAAAAGTTCAGGCAATAAGATGATTTCTGAACCATCTGCAGCCGCATGGCGCACCAATTCATCTGCATTTGCAATATTCTCTTGAACAGTGCCCTGACACGACATCTGAACCGTCGATATCGTTACATCCCGCATGAAAATGCTCCTTTCGGTATCTGCTGTGTAAGGCAGTGGATATTTCCGCCGCCCTTAATCAATTCGATTGCCGGAATTGGAATCACCTTGTGATCCGTACACACTCTCGATACAATTTCAACAGCTAACGCATCACTATCAGCGTTCTCCCTGCCAAACTGCGGCAATAGAATGCTGTGATTCGTGAAATAGAAATTGACATAGGATGCAGCAAGCCGTTCTCCGACTTCTCGTGTATCTTCACCTTCTGCAAAATGCATCCCGGCAATATCTTCAGCCTGAAAACAAACAGGATGTTTCGGTATCGGTAGTTTGTGTATGACGATTTTTCTGCCTCGCGCATCTGTCTGGCTGCTGAGATATTCAAAGCAGCTTTGTGAAAGAGCATACTGAGGATCTGATTCATTGTCCGTCCACGCAAGCAAGACCTCAGCAGGTTTGATGAAACAACAGACATTATCAACATGTTCGTTTGTTTCATCGTTCCAAATTCCCCGCGGAAGCCATAAAACCTTTTCCGCGCCCAGATACGCACATAGTGTTTCCGAAATCTGTTCTTTTGTCATCTGCGGGTTTCTGCCCCGGCTCAGCAGGCAGCTTTCTGTCACCATGACGGTTCCTTCTCCGTCGCTATGAACAGAACCTCCCTCTAACACAAAATGTCGGGCATCATAGCAATCGATATTCATTTGTTGACAGAATGCAGATGCGACAGCGTTATCTTGCTGATAATCAGCATATAGGCCATCAAACGAACCGCCCCAAGCGTTGAAATTCCAATCAATGCCGCGCACAACCCCATCATGATTCCGAACAAAAGTCGGTGCAGTATCTCGCGCCCATGCATCATCCTGCGGAATATCCAGGAGTGTGATGTTGTCAATACCCACAAGGTATTGTTCTGCACGCGCTCGGACACAATCATTGCAGAGAACAAAAACGTGTTCATCACGGGCGATTTCAGTAATCATACGTGTGAAAACTCCTGATGCAGGCAGCGCATCATTGCGCCATGAACCGCTTCGATACGGGAACATCATGATACAGCCATCGTGTGGTTCAAACTCCGCAGGCATATAGAACCCGTCTTGTATTGGCGCTGAGAAAAGCTTTTTCATTATGATAACCTTTCCTTAAAGTCAAAATAACCAAATCGTTTCACAACCTGATAACTTCCGTCAGAACGTAAAATTCCGATATCCGGCAAAGCTATACCATTAAATGTATTGTTCTTTACCATTGAATAGATCGCCATATCTTCAAAACAAAGTCTGTCACCGATATGGAGCTCTTCATCAAAGCTGTAATCACCGATCACATCACCTGCGAGGCAGGTGCAGGATGACAAGCGGTAGGAAAATGTTTTTTCATTTTCTTCCCCGCTGCCAAACAAAGGCGGACGATAAGGCATCTCAAGCACATCCGGCATATGACAAGCGGCAGAAGCATCAAGAAGAACAATTTTTTTTCCATTGTCTACAATATCCATGACTTCTGTCACAAGATATCCCGCGTTCAGTGCGACTGCTTCGCCGGGTTCAAGGTAAACGGTAACATCATATTTGTTTTGGAAATCAATCAGTAGTTTTTCGAGCAGCGGAACATCATAATCTGCTCTGGTAATATGATGACCTCCGCCGAAATTTACCCACTTGCATTGTTTCAGATACGGTGCGAATTTTTCCTCGACAGCCGCCAATGTCACAGCAAGTGCATCGGCATTCTGCTCACAAAGCGTATGAAAATGAATGCCATCCACACCAATAAAAGCATCCGAATCAAATTGTGCGGCAGTAACACCCAATCTTGAAAAAGGCGCACAAGGATCATAGATATCTCCATGTGTTTGCGTGGAACATTCGGGATTGACACGAATGCCAATGCTTTTTCCGCAGCACTGCGTTTGATATTTTTTTAACTGGGCAAAAGAATTGAACACTATGTGGTCAGCGTTTTGAACGATTTCCGAAAAATCATCCTCACGATATGCAGGTGAGAAAATATGAACCTCGCCACCGAATTCTTCCCGTCCAAGCTTAGCTTCATAGAGCCCGCTTGCGGTTGTGCCGCTCAGGTACTTGGCAATCATCGGATACACGGCATACATCGAAAATGCTTTCTGTGCCAAAAGAATCTTACATCCTGTGTGCTGCTGCACCGATTTCAGTATTTCCAGATTTTGAAGCAGTTTGGCTTCATCCAGAACATAACTCGGGGTGTGGATTGTCGAAAAAACAGGCGAAACCAAGTGATTCATATTAGTCAACCAACACGGGATTTTCGTCAACGATCCAAGGCAAACCATATTGATTCAGCGCATCCATATAAGGATCAGGATCAAATTCTTCAACATTAAATACGCCTGCGCCGTTCCATGTACCGCTTGCCACCATTGCTGTGCCGATCATTGCAGGAACACCTGTGGTATAAGACACAGCCTGTGCACCAGTTTCACGATATGCTTCCTGATGGTCACAAATGTTATAGATATAGACAGAACGCTCTTTTCCGTCCTTGATACCACGGAAAATGCACCCGATGTTGGTTTTGCCTACTGTGCGCGGACCAAGCGATGCAGGATCAGGCAGCAAAGCTTTCAGGAATTTGATTGGAACGATCTCATGTCCCTCAAACATAATGGGAGTGGTGTTCAGCATTCCGACATTTTGCAGACAATTCATATGCGTCAGATAACTTTGACCGAATGTCATGAAGAAACGAATGCGTTTGATATGCGGGATATTTTTGGCAAGAGATTCAATTTCTTCGTGATGCAGCAAATACATATCCTTCATGCCAACGCCCTCAAAATTGTATTCACGCTTGATTTCCATCGGTTTGGTCTCAACCCAATGACCATCTTCCCAATATGAACCATTCGCAGAAACCTCACGCAAATTGATTTCGGGGTTAAAATTGGTTGCAAACGGATAACCGTGGTCACCGCCATTGCAATCGAGAATATCAATATAATGAATCTCGTCAAAATAATGTTTCTGCGCATATGCAGTGAATACAGATGTCACACCCGGATCAAATCCTGTGCCGAGCAGTGCGGTAAGCCCTGCCTGCTTAAATTTTTCCTGATATGCCCACTGCCATGAATAATCAAAATATGCGGTGAAACCTTTTTCTTTGCAGCGTTTCTCATAGATAGCACGCCATTCAGGGTCGTCAGTGTCCTCTGCTTCATAGTTTGCAGTATCAACATAATTCGCACCGCAGGCAAGGCATGCATCCATAATTACCAGATCCTGATAAGGCAAAGCGACATTCAGAACCGTGTGCGGCTTGAATCCGTTCATCAATGCAGTCAGTGATTCAAAACTGTCTGCATCAACTGTTGCAGTTGTCAGTTTTGCCTTTGTCAAAGGCTGAAGTTTTTGAGCAAGTCTGTCGCATTTTGAAACAGTTCTGCTTGCAATACAAATCTCCGTAAATACAGGGTTTTCGCAGCATTTGTGAATGGCGACTGTTGCAACGCCGCCGCATCCGATGACCAATAATTTCATATCAATTACCTCCGTTTTTTTAGGGTTTGGAATACTTTTCTTCCGTTTCAAGCATATCTTCCACATATTTCGGCAGCATAAATGCTCCGCAATGGAGATTTGCTGAATAATACCATGTTTTCAAGTGCCGTGCTTTCCATCTGTCTGAATCAAAATCCCGAATCGGGTGATACTTCTTGGAAGCAAAACCAAACAGCCAATAGCCTGACGGACAGGTTGGAATATGTGCCTGATACACGCGTGAAATCGGGAAACTACGATAAGCCTTGCGGTGCATCGCACGACAAGCTTCTTCGTCCTCATCATAAAACGGGCTGCCGTGCTGATAAACCATAATTCCGTCTTCTTTCAGAGCTTTATAGCAGCTTCCGTAAAACTCTTTGGTGAACAATCCTGCTGTATGCCCAAGCGGGTCTGTGCTGTCGTTGATGATAAGGTCGTATTCATCCTGACGCCCGCGCAAAAAGCGAAGCCCATCACGATAATAGACCGTGACACGAGGGTCATCAAGTCCCTTAGCATTATCGGGAAAAAACTCGCGGCAGACATTGACGAACATTTCATCGGCTTCAACCACATCAATGGCTTCGATTTCCTTATAATAGGACAACTCACGGGCAACTCCGCCGTCTCCCCCGCCGATCACAAGCACACGTCGCACATTCGGATGAACCGCCATTGGAACATGAACGATCATTTCGTCGTAAGTGAATTCGTCTTTTTCAGAAAAAATCACACTTCCGTCCGAAGTGAGAAATCTTCCGAATTCGGCGGATTCAAATACATCTATTCGCTGGAAATCACTTGTACCGCTGAAAAGCTGCTTTTCCACACGAATCGACATTTTGACATTGTTTGTGTGCATCTCGGAAAACCAAAAATCCATCGCACTTACACCCCTTTCAGCACATTCAGATAATTGAGTTCCCCGTCTTCTGGTCCCTGCATGGAACACCCCTTTTCCTTTGCATAAAGGATATAATCAACCAATTCCGCAGTAATCATCTCACCGGGGGCGAGGATCGGGATTCCCGGCGGATAACACATTACAAATTCTGCGCAAATACCACCGATTGCCTCGCGAATCGGAACAAACTCCTTCTCTGCGTAAAATGCTTGACGCGGCGTTGTAATCACCATAGGATCAACGACCTCTGAATTATGAAGCTTTATGATTTTTCTGGAATAGAGCCGCTTAATATCCTCCAATGCACCCACAAGTCGTTCGATCTCCTGAATGCGGTCTCCAATGGAAATGTAGGCGAGAATATTACCGATATCGCCAAACTCGATTTGAATATCATATTCATCCCGAAGCAAATCATAAACCTCAATACCGGTCAAACCGATGTCACGGGTATATACTGACAGCTTTGTGACATCATAATCGCAAACGGTTTTTCCGTTGACAAGATCTTTGCCATATGCGTAATAGCCGCCGATGGAATTTATCTCACTGCGTGCATATTCAGCCATTGCAGATACTTTTTCAAAAGATTCCTTACCGCGGAGAGCAAGATTTCGCCGAGAAATATCCAGACTGGAAAGCAGAAGATATGATGCACTTGTTGTTTGGGTCAGGTTGATAATCTGTTCCACAAAACGAGGGTTGATGGAATTGTTCAGCAACAATAAAGAACTTTGCGTCAAACTGCCGCCCGATTTATGCATCGAAATGGCAGCCATGTCTGCACCTGCTTCCATCGCCGAAACAGGCAACTCATCTGAAAAATACAAATGCGTACCATGCGCCTCATCCACAAGTACCAGCATGTCATGCGCGTGCGCAAGCTTGACAATCTCCACCAAATCCGAGCATATGCCATAATATGTCGGGTTATTGACAAATACTGCTTTTGCATCAGGATTCTGATAAATCGCCTGTTTGACTGCCTCAACCTCCATACCAAGTGCAATACCGATATGGGCATCGACGGCAGGGTTGACATATACAGGTACTGCCCCGTTCAAAACAAGCGCATTGATCACGCTTTTATGTACATTTCGCGGCAGAATGATTTTATCGTTCTCTTTGCAGGCTGTCAGAATCATTGCCTGCACCGATGAGGTTGTCCCGCCGATCATGAAATAAGCGTGTGCAGCACCAAATGCGTCAGCTGCCAATGCCTCTGCTTCGGCAATAACCGAAACGGGATGGCATAGATTGTCGAGCGGCTTCATGGAATTAACGTCAATACCGACACATTTCTCGCCAAGAAGGGCAACCAATTCCGGATTTCCTCTCCCGCGCTTGTGCCCCGGGACATCAAACGGAACCACACGCTGCTTTCGGAATCGTTCCAACGCTTCATAAAGCGGTGCAGACTTCTGTTTGCTCAAGTTCATAGGCTCACCTGTTTTCTAAAAAAATAAAGCGACAACGCAAAAAACGCTGTCGCTCTGAATTCTATGAATCATCAGAATCATACCATTTCACACGACAAGGCAGCATACGGTTTGATGACCGATTGTTATTGACCGTTTCACAAGTGATTTGATTATAAAGTAATCATCTTATAAAATTTGGGCTCTTAACCCAATCAATAATGCGGTTTGCACCGCAAATCGGCAATCTGACCCGCCTGTCCGTCTGGGCTGACTTTCAACATGGAAAGTGGTCATGTGAAAATGTTTCGATATCCATTTTCGATACCTTATTTTATCATACTTTTTGAATTTTGTCAATCATTTTTTGAAAAATTCATAGTGGAAATATCACAAAACAAATGAACCGACTGAAATCGGCAATACACTTTGTCATTCGTTCTCTTGAGTTTCTTCAGGAACGCTTTCTTTCGCAATATGCCGAAGAAGGAATGTCATATCAGTTCCATTCACCACGCCATCCTGATTCAAATCCGCTTTCGATTTCGCTTCATTGTTCAAGTCAAGCGTAATATCCTCAGTGGCAATTCGAGATATAATGATTGCATCAGATACTGTAATCGCATCATCAAGATTCACATCGCCAAAAGTATTCCAATCCACATTTTCTTCAGAAACACCAGCATTTTCTGTGTCGTCTGTTTCGTCATCAGTTTTGGGTGTTTTACAAATCAAAGAAAGATTATCAAATGTAAGCGTGGTGCCATCAGGGAAACAGTCTTTTTCCTGATAGTCACCTGCACCTCCAAACTGCCATGCCCACTGCGCATTATCCATATCGGTCAGAGATGTGAATGTGCATTCAAAAATCAGTTTTTGTCCTTCACCAATGGTAACACAGTTCCAGCCTGCACCATAGCTTTCATTTGCTTCACCATAGCCATTGTGCCAGATTTCCTTGTCACCGGCTGCATTTCCGATAACTGTGTAGATCTCCCCTGCTGCATCCGACGTGACCTCTGCATGAAGCGCATAAAGGCATCCGGCTTCGATCTTCAGATTTCGTGCAATGAGCTGACAATCCCATCTTGAGACGCCGCCATCTTCTTTTCCGCCGTTATTGATGATTTTTACCTGATATGTACCATCCTTTACACTGCCGTCAAGTTCGGCAGGTTCAGAGGCGGATACAGCCCACTGTGAATCTGAATCATCAAAAGTCGAATTCAGAAGCACGCGTTCAGAAGCAGCGAAAGCAGTCATGCTCGAAACCAAAACAGCGGGTGAAAGCAACAATGCACCAATCAGCCTTACATACAATTTTCCTCTCATAAAATCCCTCTCATTTCATTATTCTGCTGCAATGATGTGATGAAAAATACAATTTTTCATTGTATTCTCACTTACAGATTATAGCATAATTCTGTTTCGATGTAAAGCTTTTTTCAAAATTCTTTTTATAATCATATTGACCGATTTGTAAGAAAGTGATATACTAGTTACTATAATCGAATCATCGAGATCTGGTTTCTGTTCTTGGAGAGGAACATAAATAACTACTACTTTTGACACAAGGGTGATGAATCATGAAATTGCTTGCTGTCGATGGCAACAGCATTTTGAACCGTGCATATTACGGCGTCAAGCCGCTCACCAATCATCAGGGTATATTTACCAATGCTATATTCGGTTTTTTCAACATTGTCTGGAAGGCAATCGACGAATGCACCCCTGATATGATTGTTTTCGCTTTTGATCTGAAAGACCCGACTTTTCGTCACAAGGCCGTAAGCACCTACAAAGCCAACCGAAAAGGTATGCCCGAAGAACTTGCTATGCAGCTTCCCTATACAAAACAAATCATTTCAGCTCTCGGGTATCCTGTTCTCACTTGTGCAGGTTGGGAAGCTGATGATATTCTCGGTTCACTTGCTGCAATCTGCGATGCAGATAAAGCCGAATGTGTTCTGCTCACGGGTGACAGAGACAATCTCCAGTTAATCACAGATTCTGTTCATGTACGGCTTTGTACGAATAAAGCTCCGATTCTGTTCACGCAAGAACGTTTTCTCTCAGAATACGGATTTCAACCTAAAAGTCTGATTGACTTGAAAGCTCTGATGGGTGACAGTTCGGACAATATTTCCGGTGTTCCGGGTATTGGTGAAAAAACAGCAATGACACTGATCCAGAAATTCGGCAGCATTGAAAACCTGTATCAAAACCTTACTGATGACAGCATCAAATCGTCAGTTCGTGCCAAACTGGAAGCAGGCGCTGCGGATGCCGAACAAAGTAAATGGCTTGCTACGATTGTCACCAATGCGCCCATTCCCTCAAACCTGTCCGAATACCTCCCAAAACCTCGTGACGAACATCAGCTTTCTGTAATTCTGACAGAACTTGAACTCTATCAGATGATGAAAAAACTGAATATTGAACCAAGTACTGAGCAAATTCATGCTTTCAAAAGTGCATCGGACATCAAAGCACCTCAAATCGTTTCTCTTTCGGATGATGAGTTTGAAGCCCTTTGCTGCAGCAGCAAGCCTATTGATTTTCTCATGCAGGCATCCATTCTCTATTTGCATAGTGATGGGAAAGCAGCCCGTGTTACGGATACGAGGAAAATTGAAAAATTTCTTTGCGGCGAAGCCGCTAAACGAACATTTTCAGCAAAACCTGTATTCCGTTTTTGTATGGAATGCGGAAAAACCATTCGCAATCTAATGCAGGACTCAGAAATATGTGCATATCTTCTGAACCCGTCCATGAGTGAATATGTAATTGAAAAACTCTGTGCCAATGCAGGAATCCCTTATTTTTCAGAACTTGGCGAGTTTGCTGACATTGCTTCTCTTCCTGCGCTCTCCGAACATCTAATACGTGAAATTACCGAACAGGGTATGGAACCTCTGTTTCGTGATATCGAAATGCCGTTGGTGGAAGTATTAGCTGATATGGAACATATCGGTGTTGAAATTGATGCGAATGGCGTTGCACAATTCGGGGAAAAACTGGCTTCACAAATAGATACACTCCAAGCCCAAATCTATGAAGCCGCCGGACATGAATTCAATATACTCTCTCCCAAACAACTTGGCACATTACTGTTTGAAGAACTATGTCTCCCTGCCGGTAAAAAAACTAAAACAGGCTGGAGTACAAATGCAGAAACTCTCGAAGCACTTCGTTTTCAACATCCAATTGTTGAAATGGTTCTGCAATATCGTCAGCTGACCAAACTCTCCTCCACATATGTAGAAGGTCTTTTGAAAGCGGTATCACCAGACAACCGCATCCACACCTGTTATCGGCAGACAGAAACACGAACAGGGCGTATTTCCTCAACCGAACCAAATCTCCAGAATATTCCCGTAAGAACAGAACTTGGGCGCGAAATGCGGAAGTTCTTCGTTGCAAAAGAGAATTACTGCCTGCTTGATGCAGACTATAGCCAGATTGAACTTCGACTTGTTGCTCATCTTTGTGATGACGATAATATGAAGCGTAGTTTTGTTGAAAATCGCGATATTCACCGTACAACCGCCGCACAGGTTTTCCGTTTGCCCGAAGATATGATCACCAAAGAAATGCGAAGTGCAGCAAAAGCCGTCAATTTCGGCATTTTGTACGGAATTGGTGCTTTTTCACTCTCCAAAGACATTGGCGTATCCGTGAAACAGGCTGAACAATATATCAAAGACTATCTTGACTCTTTTCCGAACATCCAGCGTTTCATGGATAACACAGTTGAACAGGCAAAACTGAACGGTTATGTCACAACGCTTTTGGGACGAAGAAGGTATGTCCCTGAACTTCGTGTATCAAACAAAATGGTGCAAGCTGCTGGGAAACGCATCGCCATGAATACGCCCGTGCAAGGCACAGCAGCAGATATAATCAAAGCTGCTATGGTAAAAGTTTGGAGACGTCTCAAAGAAGAAGTACCGAATGCAAAACTGATTCTTCAGATCCACGATGAATTGATTGTCGAAGCACCTTATGAAGATGCTGATAAAGCTGCAGAAATCCTGAAAGAGGAAATGGAGAATGCCTGCGTGCTCTCCGTTCCGCTCACAGTCGATGTTGAGAAAGGCGCAAGCTGGTATGAAGCAAAAGGCTGATTTGAAATTTGAATTAATGACTGCTGAAACGGTCCATGGCGTCTCAGAACTTGCTAAATCATGTTTTTCAACGCCATGGTCGGAAGCAATCTATCAGCGGGAACTTGACAATCCGCACGGGTTTACCTACGTTTGTATTGATCATTCCGATGTTGTCGGTTTCATCAACTGCGGATTTGTTCTCGATGAACTGACACTCAACACACTGGCAGTCGCAGCAGAATACCGCAGAATAGGTATTGCACGTCAACTTTGGAACTATGCCAAAGAAATGATAACCGGCATTTGTACGATCTGTTATCTTGAGGTGCGGGAAAGCAATCTTCCTGCACAAGCTCTTTATCACTCGCTTGGATTTGTTCAAAACGGTTATCGTCCTCGATATTATCAAGAACCCGAAGAAGCTGCGGTTCTTATGGCTTGTAATTTATAAGAGAAAAGGCAGAAGAACGTCATTCTTCTGCCTTTATTTATTCAGATTTCAGTGTCACACAAATGATTTCCGGACGATTGAATAATCGAAGCGGAAATCCGCTGTTGCCAAGTCCTCGGCTGACATACATCACAGTATCTTTCTCAGAGAATTTACCTTCCGTTTTTCTTGGAAGAATCCCTTGATCCGGTGCATATAGCCCCTGATGTAAAAAAGGTATCCGAAACTGTCCTCCATGCGCATGTCCAGTAAAAACCATATCCACACCTGCATTCGCATAATCTTGAAGAATCTGAGGTTCATGAGCAAGTAAGATCTGATAGTCTGATGGATTTTCTTCAGCCATAATATTTTGAAGACTATTCGTGAACAACTTTTCATCACCCACGCCGATGAGTGAAATGTTGTCCCCGTTCTCTGCAGTCAGTTTCACGCATTCGCTGTTCAGATACCGCACGCCAAAAGACTGTATATTTAAGGCGAAAGCTTGAAACGTTTCGTCCTCGAGCATCATTTCATGATTACCTGTCACATAATAGGTTGGGGCAATTTCAACAGCCTGTGACAGAAACAACTCCGCTTTTTTCACATTTGTGTGGTTACTGCAATCTATCATATCACCTGTTGTGACTATGATATCAGGATCCAATGCGCGGATTTCTTCAAGAAGCGGCGTATTATCCGAGATAAATGTTTTGTTGTGCAAATCGGAAAGATGCACGATTTTGAATCCGTCAAACCCTTTCGGAATCTCTGTGCTGTACTGTTCAAACTCAGTGATTTCAATACAGTTGTTGGAATAGAAACAAAATGCAGCAAACAATAACAAAAATATCGCCCAGACAACAGATTTCCAAATCTTCTTTCTGGATTTTGCCATTATCATCGAACCTCGCTTTGAATAGATATACTATATTGTACCACAAATCTGCCAAAAAAGCAAGAAACCCGCAGAACGTACTCTGCGGGTTTCTGAAAAAAGATCACGAAATAACGGCAATACCGTAAAGGACAAAGGTAGTCGATGGATTATCCATCGTAATGGAGACGTTCAATGTACCGGATGTATTTTGATAGTATGCAATATCACCGTCAAGACCGCCCCATGTCCACTGAAGGTTACTGCTGACCTTATTTGCTTTGCCATTGACATTGACAACCGCAGTACCCATTGAAGCATTGGAATTAGACTGGAACAGAAGCATAATGCCTTTTCCCTCGACCGTGAAGCTCAGTGCATTGTTTCCGTTTTTGCTGAATGTGAAACCGTTGGGATAGCTCTGATTGTTGGTACCCTTTGACCAGGAACCCTGGCTCAAATTCTTGAGTTCGCTGATATCCACTACACGAGCAGTTGAGTATTCGGTACCAAAAACGTCTTTGTTCACAATATCAAAGCTGTCGTCTGCGTTCTCAGAACGAAGTGCCTGACGATAGTAGTACGCAATACAGTCAGCAATCATTTTGTGACCGCCGTCACCGGGGTGAATGTTGTCGCCGCTGCCATAGTCTTTCCAAGACATGGTACCTGCCTTGATTGCATTCATGATTGCATTCTTACCGCTGATAACAGGAACATCATAATTCTGGGCAACTTGAGCCATCCAGTCCTGGTTGCTCGAACCGCTCTCCTGGCAAAGTGTGACCACAATCACAGCAGGTTCATTTTCCTGCATCAAACATTTTTTCACGAGAGACTCAAAGGACTTCTGGAAACGGGTACTTCCTTGGTCATTGACGGCGAACTCAATGAAGATGATATCACAGTTTTTCTTGTAGATGTCATTGTCCACACGCAGGTTGCCGACAACAGAAGATGTGCCCGAAAGACCGGCGTTGACATATTTGACATTGCCGCCCTTACCGAAAGTCTGCGCAAAATATTCATAGGACAGGTTTGCGTAGCACTTATTCGGTGAACTGGAAGAACCACCTGCGGTAATGGAACCACCAAGATAGCCGATAGAAACCGTGTCTCCGCTCTGCGCCTTAGAAATCTTATCACGGATACGCTTGGTGTTACCCAGATTCAAAATGGAATCCTTGTAAACATTCAGCATCTGCGGAGTTGCAGTTTCCTGATAATTATCCCAATCGCCCTCAACGGAAGCTGATTTTGGATTCAAGAGTGCAACTTTCAGCAAAGTAAGGTCAAGTCCGTTAATGACATTGTCCTTATTGTAATCTGCGCCAGCTTCTACGGTAACATCCTCGCAGATCAGATACTTGGCAAGTGCAACCGCATCGGCAATATTCACAGACAAATCACCGTTGGCATCACCCAACTTGATCACAGAGGGCGAACCTGTAATCGTGACAGTATCTACGTAGAAATCACAGAGTGACTCTGTTGTTTCAAGGTAAATGGAGAGGTCAGATGCGCCCTCAGGAACTGTGTAGGCATCATTGGAAAGAACAGTCCATTCACCGCTCTGCACAGTATCAAGCGCAATTTCGTCATAAGCAGTTGTGCCGCCGCTGGAATACTGGAGAGAAAACTTCATTTCAACGGGTTCACCGCTGTCCTGATAGACAGCCGCAGATACTTTGTATGTGCTGCCGCCCGACATAATCGACGAGGCGTCACGCGAAGCACCTTGCCATGTATCAGTTCTTCCGCTGACGAACAAACTACATTCAGCAGTGTATGCCTCATCGGATGTCCACTGAACAGCAGCGCCGCCGCGACCGGTAAAACTGTCATTCGTGGTTTCAAACTCTGCAGAAAGCAATGTTGCCGCACTGGCTGAAATGCTCATTGGAATTGATGCAGTCGTCATCGTAATCGCAGTTGCACAAAGAAGATAGAACGCACTTGAATTGCTTTTTTTCATGGTAGATCCTCCTTTTTATGTATCTCTATTTCTATGGTCAATCCTCCCGAATATATAATTTTATCATATCATCAATCAGCCACAAAGTCAATGTACTATATCATCCTATTTATGTCCGATTACAATATATGGAACTGAAAAAGTTGCTTGCAATCATTTCAAGAATGTGTTATAATGTGGAAAAGATGAGAGGGGATGATTGGATGATCGAAATTCGTGCACTTCATGATGAAGATTTTCGGAAAATAAAGGAAATCTATAAAGCCGCATTCTCAATACCGCCATGGAATGATGACTGGAGTAACGATACGCAGCTGACTGAATATCTCGAAGAAATCATGTATGCCAAATATCCGCTGCATCTCGGACTTTATCAAGATGGGATACTCTGTGGTATATCCTTAGGCTATATCAAACACTGGTGTCAAGGAACGGAATACTATTTGGATGAACTCTGCATTCACCCTGAAGCACAAGGAAAAGGGCTCGGAACAACATTTATACGCCTGATTGAACAATACGCAAAAAACAAAGGACTTTGCGGCATTTTCCTCCAAACCGACAATGACATGCCAGCTTATCGTTTTTATCAAAAGCTTGGATTTGAAGAATTACCCACACACGTTTCTTTTTTCAAATCATTTGAAAAGGAGAAAACCGAATGAAATGGATGATTGCCTCTGATATTCATGGATCTGCTTTCTACTGCAAAGAAATGCTCAATAGATTTCATGCCGAGAAAGCGGATCGTCTCCTCTTGCTCGGTGATCTGCTCTATCATGGTCCGCGCAATGACCTTCCGAAAGACTATTCTCCAAAAGACGTTATTCAAATGCTGAATGTTCTTTCCGACAGGATATTATGTATTCGCGGCAACTGTGATGCAGACGTAGACCAGATGGTACTCGATTTCCCGATTTTGGCAGACTATGCTGTGCTTACCTTTGACACTACTCTGATCTATGCAACACATGGACATATTTTCAATGCTTCCCATATGCTGCCGCTCCAACGCGGAGATATTCTTCTTCATGGTCATACACATATTCCTCTTTTTGAATCAGTTGAAAAAAGTCTATGCCTCACATCCGGATCGGTCGCTATTCCGAAAGCTGATTCACCGCATAGCTATATGACATTTGAAAAGGGCATATTTTTGTGGAAAGACTTGCAAGGTAACCGGTTTATGGAGTATCAGATTTGAGCCGCCTTATGATTGACGGCATCGCCGTAGAAGTGAAGCGTTCCAAACGCAAAACCATTTCACTGCAAATTGACCGAAATGGGAACACAATTCTGCGAATCCCCAGTCTGATCAGTGATGCACAAGCTCACGAAATACTTGAGAAACGAAAGTGTTGGATAGAGCACTCCCTATCAAAAATCCAAACGTCCATAAAGGAAACCGATTCACTCCCCTGCTACACATCCGAACAACTTTCTGCATTTGCTCAGAAAGCAAAAGATATCATTCCCGAACGCGTCGCTCAATATGCTTCCATCATTGGTGTCACTTACGGAAAAATCACAATACGCTGTCAGAAAACCAGATGGGGAAGCTGTTCCTCATGCGGTAATCTGAATTTCAACTGTTTACTGGTCGATATGCCGCGTGAAGTACTGGACAGTGTCATTGTTCACGAACTGTGTCATCGAAGGGAAATGAACCATTCTACAAGATTTTACGCAGAAATTCATCGTGTTTTTCCGGAATATGACCGTTGGGACAAATGGCTCAAAGATAACGGTAGTCGTTTTTTGCGTCGCGTATCGCGATGATATTCATAAAAAGCTTGATTTTTTTATCACTTTGTGATATAATAGATTCGTTGTATTTTATCCCGAAGCAAACCCGAATTTAACAGCACGAAAAGAGGTGCCGATATGATTGATTTACATTGTCATAGTGCTTTATCTGACGGTTCTTTAGGAATCGAGGACATTATTCGTCAAGCATCCAAAACCGGAATTGAAACGCTCTGTATCACCGACCACGACACACTGTCAGGCTACTCCAGAGAAAAATATCTCGGAGAACGCTATCATGTCAACATGATTCAAGGTGTGGAAATGAGTGCATGGGACAAGGAACGGAATGCCAAAGTCCATATGCTCTGCTATGCGCCCCGCAACCCCGACCGGCTTGAAATGCTCTGCCTCAAATCTCGCGAAATCCGAAAAGAAGTGTGCAAGGAAATGATACAAAAGGTGATGGAAATATACCCCATCACTCCTGACAACGTGTTAAGGCATTGTAAGGGTGCGGAGTCCATATTCAAGGTGCATATTATGCGTGCGCTGATTGACTATGGATATGCACTTGAATTTTATGGTTCGCTTGATACAGAGTTATTCCACCCTGTAAACGGAAAATGTATTGTCAACCGTGAATATCCCGATATCAACCATGTTATCAATCTGATTCACGCTGCCCACGGTGTTGCTGTAATGGCACACCCGATGCTATATGATAATTTAGAGCTGCTTGAATCACTGGCAGCAGCGGGAAAAATCGACGGCGTTGAAGTCGACCATTATTCGGCAGATGAAGCGGGACGTAAGAAACTACGTGAAATCGCTGAAAAATATGATTTGGTCATCACAGGCGGCTCCGATTTTCATGGTCTCTACAATCAAAAACCGTCTCCGCTTGGCTCCGAAACGACCTCACCGGAACAGTATCGAAAGCTGCTTGATCGAGCGGCTCATCTTTAATAAACCAGTATTATCTCTGAAAGGAAGCATTATCAAAAATGGACATTATGGAAAAAGCACTTGCAGCCCACGAGGAATGGGGCGGAAAACTGGATATCACATCCCGCGTCAAAATCAAAGACCAGGATGCACTTTCTGTTGCATATACGCCCGGTGTTGCAAGACCATGTCTTGAGATTCAGAAGAACCCGGCTTTATCTTATGATTTGACATGCCGCAACAACCTTGTTGCAGTTATTACGGACGGTACAGCCGTTCTCGGTCTTGGCGATATCGGTCCTCTTGCCGCGATGCCTGTTATGGAAGGCAAGTGCGCTTTGTTCAGTGAATTTGCGGGTGTTAATGCATTTCCGCTTTGTGTCAGCACTAAAGACCCTGATGAGTTTTGCCATACAGTTTCACTGATTGCAGGCAGTTTCGGCGGAATCAATCTGGAGGATATCTCTGCACCTCGCTGCTTTGAAATTGAGCAGAAACTGAAGAAAATGGTCGATATTCCCGTTTTCCACGATGACCAGCATGGTACTGCCGTTGTTGCTTCTGCTGCCATCATGAACGCTTCAAAACTTGCAGGCAAACAACTTTCGGATCTGCGTGTTATCATCAATGGTGCGGGTGCGGCTGGTGTTGCTATTGCCAAAATGCTGCTTTCCATCGGCGTCAAAGACATTCTGATGCTGAACTCCAAAGGTATTGTATGCGATGGAGACAAGCTTTCGTCTGAAACGCTGACAGAACTTGCGAAACTCACCAACAAAAATCATCTGCACGGCGGTTTAGCAGATGCTATGAAGGGTGCAGACGTCTTTATCGGCGTATCTAAGCCGAATCTTGTTACGCCTGAAATGGTTAAGTCCATGAACGAAAAACCATTCATCTTCGCAATGGCAAACCCGACACCTGAAATCATGCCTGATTTGGCCAAAGAAGCTGGGGCTTTTGTTGTTGGCACAGGACGTTCTGATTTTCCGAATCAGATCAATAATGTCCTTGCATTCCCCGGCATCTTCAAAGGTGCATTGTCTGTTCGTGCATCCGATATCACCGAGGGGATGAAAATGGCAGCAGCAATGGCAATTGCCGGCTGCGTGCCTGCTGACAAACTTTCTCCCGATTGCGTCATTCCGAACCCGTTTGACCCTCAGGTCTCTGCAGCGGTTGCAGAAGCTGTTGCATCGGCTGCCATCAAAGACGGTGTCGCACGAATCTGCTCGGAATAATCGGAAACCAACTGAACGAAAGGAGCCCTTATGATTTTTGAATACATCCCTCATGGCGTATGTGCCAGAAAAATGCTGATTGAGATTGAAGGCGATACGCTGAAATCACTTCAAACCATCGGAGGATGCCACGGCAACGGACAAGGTGTCGCAGCACTCGTAAGGGACATGAAGATTGATGACATCATTGCCAGACTCGAAGGCATCAGCTGTAATGGAAAAGGAACCTCCTGCCCTGCACAGCTTGCTGAAGCCCTGAAACTCTATAAGAAAAATGCTTGAGATTCACAGCATTTTTCTTCGGCTGTTTCTGATTATCCTATCACTGGCTGGAATCGGCATTTTTCTTATCCCAATGCTCGTCGGAATCATCAATCTCGGCAATGTTCTTGGATTAATCGGTTCCTTGCTTTTAATGCTTTTTATGATTTGCAACGGGAAAATTTCCAGAATCCTCTGCGTGATTCGTCGAACCGCAGTCGGAAAAATCATTCTCTCATGCATTGGGATCTTTCTCTTTTTCGGAATTATTCTCTGCGCTGTTCTTTCTGTCATGATGACCGCTGCCATTTACAAGAAACCTTCTGCTGAACCCAAAGCGATTATCATATTGGGCTGCAAAGTTCGAGGCAACGTTCCAAGTCTCATGCTTTCTCGCAGGCTTCAAACGGCATTCGATGCCATGCAGAAATATCCTGAAATGATTTGCATTTGCTCGGGTGGACAGGGAAACGATGAAAACATCAGCGAAGCACAGTGTATGTTTGAATGGCTCACCGCAAGGGGCATCGAACCCTCACGTATATTGATTGAGGGTCAATCCACCTCAACCTCTGAAAACTTGCGCTTCTCAAAAGAATTTTTACAGGATGCAAATTCCAATGATGAATACCTGATTGCAACCGATGGATTTCATCAGAAACGAGCGCAGTATCTCGCAAAAAAAGTGGGGATTCCAAATTGTTACGCAGCCCCTGCCCCCACACCATGGTATCTGCTGCCAACCTACTGGATACGTGAATGGTTTGGTTTGGTTCACGCATTTGTATTTGGCAACTAAATTACATCAAATTTTTTAGGAGGAAACATCAATGAAAATTGAAACACAATGCCTGCACGCGGGCTATTGCCCTGAAAACGGCGGTCCTCGTGTTGTTCCGATTGTGCAATCCACCACCTACCGTTTTGATTCTACGGAAAAAATCGCATCTCTTTTTGATATGCCGACAGAACCTATTTATTCTCGTTTTGCAAACCCCACAGTTGATGCTGTTGAGAAGAAAATCGCTGCTTTGGAAGGCGGCGTCGGTGCTATGTGTACCACTTCAGGACAGGCAGCAAGTCTGCTCTCCGTTCTGAATGTTTGCTCTGCAGGTGACAGCTTCATCTCCACAGGTACAATATACGGCGGCACTGTAAATCTGTTTGCAGTAACCTTGAAACGGTTCGGCGTTGAGTGCATTTTCGTTGATGAACACGCTTCTCGTGAAGAATTGCAGGCTGCAATCAAACCGAATACCCGTTGCGTATTCGGTGAAACACTCGCAAATCCTGCACTCAATGTTTTTGATATTCAGAAGTTTGCTGATTTTGCCCATGAAAATGGAATTCCACTGATTATCGACAACACATTTCCCACCCCGATCCTCTGCCGCCCGAAAGAATTCGGTGCAGACGTTGTAATCCACTCTACAACAAAATATATGGACGGACACGCAGTACAGGGCGGCGGTGTCATTGTTGACTGTGGTACATTCCCATGGGATAATGGTAAATTCCCTGATTTTACAGAACCTGACGAAAGCTATCATGGTGTCCGCTATGTGGAATCATTCGGAAACGCTGCATACATTATCAAATGCAGAATGCAATTAATGCGAGATTTAGGATGCTATCCGTCCGCTACAAATGCGTTCTATCTGAACCTTGGTCTTGAAACACTTGCGATCCGCATGAAGCAGTACTGTATCAATGCACAAACAGTTGCCGAGTATCTCGTCAACCGCCCTGAAGTTGAGTCTGTTTCGTATCCCGGTTTGAAATCTGATCCTAACCACGCATTGGCACAGAAATATTTGCCAGATGGCTGTTCAGGTGTCATTTCTTTCGTCATCAAGGGCGGAAGAACAAAAGCTATGAATTTCATGGATTCGTTAAAGCTTGCCTCCAATGTGGTTCACGTTGCTGATATTCGCACCTGTGTCCTGCATCCTGCATCCGAAACACATCGTCAGCTGACCGATGAACAGCTTGTCGCCGCAGGTATCAATGCGGGTATGATTCGACTTTCTGTCGGCCTCGAAAATGTTGAAGACATTATCTCTGACCTTGAACAGGCGTTTGCAAAAATCAAATAATATGGATGCCGCCGTCTTTGGTTGAACAAAGACGGCGGCGTTTTTTACGCATTGTCAGTGGAAAGATGTTTTTTGAAGAATTTGATCTGAAACGGAATGGAAATCAAAAATGTGCAAAAATCCGAAAGCGGCTGCGCACACTGAACGCCGCGCAAGTCAAATATCATTGGCGCAATCAGAATAATAGGAATAAAAAACACGCCCTGCCGACAACTCGCAAGAAAAGTTGCAGGAATCTTAAAGCCTAAGCACTGATACATCTGATTCACAAACGTTGAGTATGCCATAAAGGGCATGACCGCACAGAAAAATAGGACAGCCACTCTGCCGATTTCAATCACCACAGCGTCATCTCGAAACCAACCGACAAGCTGTGTGGAATAACAAGTGGTCAAAACAGCTGCGATCATGCAGACGACTGTTCCTAGGATGCATGTAAAACGAAATGCCTCTTTTGTTCGATGAAGATTTCCTGCGCCGAAATTATAACCTGCAACAGGCTGAAATCCCTGACCGATACCGAGAATCACGTTGCGAATCAGTAAGTATATTTTATTTGCGATCGTTACAGCAGCAACCGCTGCATCTCCATATGCAACTGCCTGCACATTCAATAATGCAGACGCAACACTGCTCATGCCTTGACGACAAATGGTCGGAAAACCAGTGGATAGGATCAAAACGTAAGTTGAAAGGCTTCGGCTGACATTTTCCCATGAGATACGTATGATGCTGTTTCCAAACTGCATCACAAGCAACAAAATAAGGAAACTCACGCATTGACTGATCGCAGTTGCGATGCCAGCACCTGATATGCCAAAACCACATTTGAACATCAGCAACGGATCAAGTGCCATATTCAGGATACCACCGATGCATAATCCCCACATTGAAAGGATCGCTTCCCCTTCTGCACGAAGTGCATTATTCAAGGCAAATGATGCACACATCACAGGAGCACTGAGCAAGATATATTTGGCATAATCACACGCATAGGGAAGCATAGTATCGGAAGCACCAAGCAACCGTAGAAGCGGCTTCAAAAACGTCAGTCCAATCACCGAGACCATAAAACCGAATAATAGAGCGGCAAAAAAGGCACTGGCAGCAAAAGATTCTGCTTCATCATTTTTCTTTTCACCGAGTGTTCGGCTGATTAAACTGCCTGAACCTGTTCCGAGTCCATATCCAACAGCCTGTATGATTGCCATAATAGCAAATACAACACCTACTGCAGCAGATGCGCTTGTACTGATTTGCGAAACGAACCATGTGTCAGCTGTATTATAAACCACAGTCACAAGCATGGATGCAACGGAAGGGGCAGATAGACCAAGAATCAAGCGAGGCATAGGGGTAAAAAGCATTCTGTCATGCTGCATTTCGCTCAGATCTGTCTGGAAATTCATTTACGGATTCACTCCTTTGAGTTTTCTGATATCAGTATAACATATTTACAATTGAAAAGCAAGTTTTTTCAAGAAAGTCTTGCTTTTTCATTTTATATGTGCTATACTGAATTCATCGCAATCTGGAAAGGGATTTATATGTCTGAAAAACAATTTATTACAGCATGGGGCAACGCAACCTCTATTGCTGAGTATCATCCTGAACAATATGCAAAAAACCTGACACTGCGCTACCCTGTCAAACTTTTTTTATCAGGTACTGCAATACGCATCCGTCTTGACAACTTCTGCGGCACTGAAAATGTCACCGTTTCATCTGCTAATTTCGCTGTTTCCTGCGGAAAAGATCATATTCACACCGAAACACTGAAAGCATTGACATTTTATGGAAAAACGTCGATCACCATTCCTGCTGGAAAAAGTGTTTTGTCGGATACGTTACCGTATTCCATCGAAGCGGGAAAACAATATGCCGTCAGTCTGTATTTTTCAGATTTTACACAAATGCGCTCAGGGATTGTTATCACAGGTCCGCTTTCCGGCGGATATTTTGCCATTGGGAATCAAACCGAATCCCCTCTCCTTGACCCTAATTTATCCAAGCCAATCAACCACTATTATTTTCTCACCGATATTGAAGTGCAAAGTGATGCAACTTGTAAAACACTTATTTGTTACGGTGACTCTATCACAGCGCAGGCATGGCCGGATTATCTTATGGAACGCGCCTTTTCTTTGACAAAAGGAAAAAGAGCAATCATTCGCCGAGCAGCTTGCGGAACACGCATTTTACGGCAATATGATAACATCACCTATGCCTCGTATGGCTTAAAAGGTGAAATCCGCTTTCCGCGTGAAATTGAAGCGCAAAATGCAGACGCTGTTCTGATACAACATGGCATCAACGATATCATTCACCCCGTCGGCACTGATGTAAATCCATTTCGACCTTGGAGCGATTTACCGTCTGCTGATGAATTGATCAATGGGCTGCGGCACTATATTGAAATTGCCCATCAACATGATCTCTCTGTCTATCTGGGCACACTCCTGCCCATAGAAGGTTGGCGAACCTATGCTCCGTTTCGTGAAGACCTGCGCTGCGCTGTCAACGAATGGATTTGCACCACTGATGAAGCCGATGGATTTGTCGATTTTGCAGCAGCACTTTCTGATCCATCACACCCGTCATCATTTGCAAACGGATTTGACAGTGGTGACCATCTCCATCCAAGCACTGCTGCATATCAGCGGATGGCTGAAATCATTCCAAAAGAATGGCTCGATATTTGAAAACAGCCCGGTCGATATCAAATCGGCCGGGCTGTTTCTTATTCTTCAATCATGAATTGCATTGCCTTTTTCTGATCACGCACATCAACCAGAAGATCGACAAGCACACCTTCTGCGATATATTCCGAAGAAAACATGGTTCCATTTTCACGGAGATACTGCAAAAAGCCACCTTCTGAATATGGAATGCAAAGCTTCATGCGTTTGGCAGTTTCAGGTAGTTGTCTTGCAATAGTTTCCAACAGGACATCCAGATTTGTTCGATTTTCTGCACTAATCCAAACCTGCTCAAGAGAGTTCTCGCCTGATTCAGAAAGTTTATCAGCTTTATTCAGCACTCGAATCTGCGGAATATCTGCACAACCCAATTCATTAAGCAAATTCGTGGTGACATCCATTCTGTCACGCCAATCTTCTTCAGAGACATCCAAAACATGAAGAATCAAATCTGCATTCGCTGTTTCAAGAAGCGTGGAACGAAATGCTTCTACCAAAAGATGCGGAAGCCGACGAATAAAGCCAACAGTATCAGATAGTAAAACACGCCGACCGTCTGGCAAATGCAATCCTCGCACGGTAACATCCAGTGTTGCAAACAGTTGATTTTCCATCAGCACATCAGCTTCGGTCAGGGCATGAAACAACGTTGATTTTCCTGCATTTGTATAACCGACAATTGCAATCGTAAGAACTCCATTCTTTTTTCTGCGTTTGCCAATGAATTGCATATGCTGTTCCATTTCACGGAGTTCATTCTTCAGTGATTGAATTCTGCTGCGGATATGTCGACGGTCAGTTTCAAGCTTTGTTTCGCCCGGTCCTCTGGTGCCGATACCGCCGCCCAGTCTGGACAGTGCATTGCCCACACCGATCAGCCTTGACAATCGATACTGATACTGTGCCAGTGCGACCTGAACCTGTCCCTCACGAGTGCGAGCCCTTCCGGCAAAAATATCCAGAATCAGCATGGTACGGTCAATCACCTTACAATCCAGCTTGTCAGTCAGATTACGAAGCTGCATCCCGCTTAATTCCAAATCAAAAATCACGAGGTCAACATCTTCGGCTTTTACTGTAAGACATAGTTCTTCCAGTTTTCCAACGCCGATACAATATGAACCGTCAGGAGTACTTCGGTTTTGCAAGGTAACAGATACAACTTCACATCCCGCAGTATCACTGAGTTCTGCCAGTTCTTTCATGGAAGCCAATGCATCATATTCACCAGTATCAATTCCGACAAGTGCAGCTCTCGGTTTTGTTTCATCCTGCAGAATTTCATACATAGGATTCTATCCTCTCACAAAAACATTTGAAACATCATAAAAGCGACAATCAATATGCAGCAAACAGAGAATGCCGTACCGATTCTGATAATCAGTATGCTGTGGGGATCAAAGGCGTATTTCCGTTTCTTTCCTCGATATACGCGAAGTACAATTTCTGAATCTCCATATATTTTCTTTCGTGCAAGATTCTCAGCCGGAAACACACAGGCAAATTCTTCTCCATTCACAAGATATACCGCACGGTCAAAGCGTTCAAAATGCTCATAGCGCACAAAACGACCATTTTCTTTTCTGCAAAGCATCAGAACAATCGAACACCCCAAAAAGAATACGATCATCACAGCAAGAGACAGCATAAGCAGCCCAACAAGACTCCAAAGCAAAACCGTTCCCATCATCGAGAACGGAACGCCAAGAAAAAACAGCAGAAGTCCGACAATCACAAGAACTAAAACGCCCTCAAGCAACTTCATATGGATTCTGACTCCTCCGGAAGAAAGGGCGTCAGTCCCAGCACCTCAAACGCCTGTGACTGCTGCCACATCTTGGCTGACATTAGCACTTCAAAGCCCTCTCCCGGCTCACATTGAATCTGTTTCGGATCATATTTTGGAAGTCCGAAACAAGCCATCGCATTGGCAATCACGCCCATATGCGTCACAACAGCAACATGCCGCATATCCTCCTGCATCATTTCCATCAGAATCCGATGCAATCCGCGGTAAGTACGCACGCAAAGTTCAGCTACACTTTCACCCTCCGGCGGTTTGGCATCCATACCGCCTTTAAGCCATTCATGATAATCTTCCCGTGCCATCAATTCATCGGCGGTCTTGCCTTCATACTTTCCAAAATGCAGTTCACTGAATTCATCAGCAAGACGAATTTCATTATCAGGGAACAGTAATTCCGCAGTTTCCGTACAACGAAGCAATGGACTGCTGTAAACACATTCCACTTTCGGATAAACAAAATTTTCAGTCTTATCCAGAAGTTCGGCTCTGCCTTTGTCAGTCAACGGAAAATCGGTCGTTCCGATATACATTCCAGTTTCATTTGCCTTGGTTTGTCCGTGCCGAAAAAAACTGATATGGTAGCATCTCATAAGTTAAAACCTCTCTTTGTTGAATTCATGGCTGTTCTCAGCAATATCGCCAAAAACCAGGGTCGAAATTCTCCGATATTTTCTAGAATCAGCCTTTACAAATTATACTATTTGTTATATAATGGAATAGTACGGTCGTTTTGTATAAATCCTCCCAAACCGTAACGAACTACGATAGAATGGAGAATGATGACAATATGAATTCAGATTTCGCCCGCATCATCACCCTGCAACGCAAAGAACGAAAAATCAGTCAGAAAAAAGCGGCTACTGACCTTGGAATCTCGCAGGCACTTCTTTCGCATTACGAAAAAGGGATTCGTGAATGCGGACTGGATTTTTTGGTGCGTATTGCAGACTACTATAATGTATCTTGTGACTATCTTCTCGGCAGAACACCCGAACCCGGTGGAAAAACCCTCACGATGGAGGAAATCCCTGACGATGACGGCAACAATGAAATGCCTTCCAATGAAGCCATTCGGTTTTATCGGAAGATTATCAATAATGCGATCAGTCTGCTGTTTTCATTTGCACAGCGTGCAAACTCGGTCACACTGATTCGAGAAGTATCATCCTATCTGATGCTGTCTGTTTACAAACTGTTCCGTATCATCTATAATGCCTGCCCGCGCAACGACCAAAAACTGTTCCGCATCCCGAAAGTTGTTGCCAATGACAGCGCAAACGGGATTATTTCCCTGAGTGAAGCAAACATCAAAGCTGCCTCAAGCGGCATAAAGGTCGGAATGAACGACTGCGTTGATGATGCTGAAACACTTTATGTCACAACTGCAACGCTTTCCAAGGATTTTTCTGAATATGCGTCATCACTGCTGAACCTCATCAAAATCAGTGAGGACAGCATTGAACGTACCCGTGACGAACTGGAATCTCAGCATCGTCCATAACATTTCTATTATACCATGAAATCACAAAAATTAAAAGCCCTTTTTTCACTTTTTTTCGTGTTGATGTTATCTGCGTGTAATTCCGAGGAAAACAGCAAGGCAGATTTTTTTGCCATGGACACCAGTTTTCACATCCAGACTGTTGGGGAAGGTGCATCCCACGAACTAGCTGAAGCCGCCAAACAATATATTCTGTGTCTCTCGGATATGCTTGACTGCCATAATTCCGATAGTTCGATATCACAATTAAACAGTAAAAAAGCCATAACCAACCCACCTGCTGATGTAACAGATATCCTGAAACAAACATTGTTGTTGGAGAATATATATGGAAATGCGGTACAGCTTTCCTGTTATCCGCTTACTTCCTTGTGGGACATCACCGGAAACAACCCGAACATTCCTTCTTCCTCGGATATCAGCATGGCATTGGAAAGCATAAACGACAACAGAATTACGATTCTTAATAATGAAATTCAAATTGATCAAAACATGGCTTTGGATTTCGGGGCAGTTGCAAAAGGATATGCACTCGACCGTGTTGCAGATATTTTCGATGCATATGAATTGGAATGCGGCATTGTGGATGCAGTTTCATCAGTCCTGATCTACGGTAGAAAAGTGGACTGCACAGATTTCAATGTTGGCATCAGCAGCCCATTTGGAGATGGATTACTTGGTGAGATCCGAATTCGTAATGATGCACCGGATGGGAAACTGTTTCTCAGCACCTCCGGTGATGCAGAGCGCTATACCGAAATCAACGGTGTACGATATGGTCACATTTTTGATCTTGCAACCGGATACCCTGCGAAAACCGATTTATGTTCTGTCACGGTCATTTCCTCGAATGGCATTCTCTCCGATTTTCTCTCAACATTGATTTTCATTCGCGGTTCACAGAACATTCAGGAATATCTGGAAGCAACTGATTTCATGGTTTTGGCAGTCGCGCAGGATGGAAGCATTTATCAGTCAGAAGCACTTCATTTTGAGGCATACACATGAAAGAACTTCGATTTGCCAGAAAAAGCGATTTCCTCATCATTTTTATTTTGGTTTGTCTTTCCCTGCTGATTTACTTGCTGCCATTTCGGAATTCTGCCTGCTTGGCACAGATTTCCGTTGACCATCAGATTCTCGCAACCATTTCACTTAACGATGAAAGGGCACGATTTTCTATAGCAGGCGCAGACGGATTTCTATTTACGGTTGCCGATGGTGCTATTTCCATTGATTCTGCACCGTGTCAGAATCAAATTTGTGTAAACACAAAAAGAATCAGTGCGGTCGGACAAAAAATCATCTGCCTGCCCGAAAAACTAATCGTATCCGTCATCAGCGATAATTCTGCACTTGATGTTGTCCTTTGAGAAGAAAGGATATGATTCATGAACATCAGACGTCTTGCACTTGACAGCATACTCCTCGGCCTCGCAGCTGCATTCTCTTTTCTCGAATCATTGATTCCCGCGCCCGCCGGAATGCGGCTTGGACTTTCTTCCATTCTGGTCATGTATGCTATACTGTTTCTGACTCCCGCTGATGCAGCCGCCTTGGTATTGCTTAAATCTGTTTTTGTACTATTCACCCGTGGAATTTCAGCCGGCATTCTATCTTTCAGCGGTGGCTTTCTCTCCTTTCTTGGAATGTATCTTCTCTTTCAAATCGGTGCTAGTCTGCTGCTGACCAGTGCAATAGGCGGTCTGCTTCATAATCTCGGACAAATACTCGCCGCCATGTTTCTGCTTGATACACCCGCTGTCTTCTCCTATTTTCCATTCATTGCTTTCTGCGGTTTATTTGCAGGAATGATATCCGCCTGCATTTTTCGATTTCTCATCCCATATCTTGTAAAATATGAAAATAGAACTCAAATATATCATCTGAAAGGCTTTTGACAATGAAACGATTAAACGGCATTTTGCTATCCCATCGAAAAAATACGGAAGACAAACTGACAGAAATTCTTCCGATTCCGGAGGAAGTGCACCTTCCAATGCAAATGCACATGGGAAATCCATGTATTCCAACTGTTTCTGTCAATGATTCTGTATTGGTCGGTCAGGAAATCGGTACCCCTCAAGACGACTTTGGTGTCCCGATTCACGCAAGCGTTTCGGGCATTGTACAATCCATTGAGGATTACATTGCGCCAAACGGAACAGTGTGCCCTTGTGTGGTAATCAACTCCGATGGGCAACAGACATTTTCTGATAAACTTGCCCCTCCTGTTCTTCGCACTCAGGAAGATCTGGCTGCAGCAGCGAGAAATTCCGGATGCGTTGGGCTTGGCGGTGCTGGATTTCCAACACATATTAAACTTTTGACAAAGCAAAAAATTGATACTTTAGTCATCAACGCAGCTGAATGCGAGCCGTTTATCACCTCAGACTGCCGCCAAATCCTAGAGTTTCCCGAAGATGTTCTTGGCGGCATTAAGCTTGTGATGAAACTTCTGAAAATCAAGGAATGCCAAATCGGAATTGAGGACAATAAACCTGCAGCAATTCAGATTCTGCATGAACTCTGCGCGGAGGAGAAGCATATACATGTGCGCCCCTTGCCGCCGCAATATCCGCAGGGTGCTGAAAAAATCATTGTATTCCATACAACAGGACGAATCGTTCCTGAGAATCGTCTCACAGCAGATGTCGGTGTTCTTGTTTTGAATGTCAGCACCTGTGCTTTTCTGTATCAATACAGTCAAAACGGCATTCCTCTGATTCAGCGCCGTGTTACTTTGGACGGCGACGCTTTGGAACGTCCGTGTAATGTTATGGCTCCGATTGGAACATCCATCCGAACGCTGCTTGATTTTGCAGGCTGCGATTATAAGAAGCTTCAGCACTTGATTTCCGGAGGACCGATGATGGGCACTTCTTTACTTTCACCTGATCTGCCGCTCTGCAAACCTTATAATGCGCTGCTTGCGATGACCAAAACACAAAACAAAACGCCGTCAGCGTGCATCAGATGCGGAAAATGTATGCGTGCTTGTCCGATGAATCTGATGCCGATGGAACTTGAACGTGCATATAAAATGAATGACACGAAAATGCTTGAAAAATATCATCTTTCTCTTTGCATGAACTGTGGCTGCTGTTCATACGTCTGTCCCGCACACCGTCCGCTTGCCGAAACCAATCTGTTGGCAAAACAAATGCATCAAGCATCAAAGAACGGAGGACAGAACGTATGAGAAAACTGCATATAGCCCCAACACCGCATGAATCCTCACGCGGTTCCGTCACACATATTATGTTTTGTGTGATTTTGGCTTTGCTTCCATCCGCTATTGCAGGCTGCTTGACGTTCGGCGCACGCGCAGCTATTGTACTTGCAGTCTGTGTAGGTTCATCTATGATTTTTGAAGCACTGTGCCGACTGCTCATGCGTCGAAAACAAACCGTTCAGGATTTAAGTGCAGCAGTGACCGGTCTGCTGCTCGGTATGAATCTTCCCGTTGACATTCCATACTGGCAGGCTGTGGTTGGTTCGTTTGCAGCCATTGTTGTCACCAAGCAGATTTTCGGCGGTTTAGGTCAAAATTTTGCAAATCCTGCAATTGTCGGAAGAATCGTTTTATTGATTTCATTTCAGGAGACCATGACAGCATATCGGATTCCGCATACAGATATTATTACATCTGCCACACCGCTGGTAACGAAAGATGCATCCTATCTCACACTATTATTCGGTAATCATGCAGGATGTATCGGTGAAACCTGTGCCGTCGGCTTACTGCTTGGTGGGATATATCTTTGGCTGCGACGTATCATTTCAGCTGCTGCTCCAGTTGGTTTTATCGGTGTTTTTGCGCTCTGCACATGGCTTGCAGGCAATGACCCGATTTCACAGATCCTATCAGGCGGATTGCTTTTAGGAGCCATATTTATGGCAACCGACTATGCAACGACACCTCTGACAAAACAAGGAAAACTCCTGTTTGGAATCGGGTGCGGACTGCTTACATTCTTCATCCGAGAATTCGGAGGTTATCCTGAAGGCGTCTCATTCTCTATTCTGCTCATGAATTTGCTCACACCGTTTCTTGATAAAATGACAAAAACGCACCCGTTCGGTGCAGTTCGGCAACACAAGGAGGATAAGCCTTATGCCTGATGCCATCAAAGCACCGTTGATCTTAACACTGATCTGCGCTGGGGTTTGCGGAACCCTCGCGTGGGGCAATGAAATGACAAAAGAGAAAATCAATGCCGCAGAGAATGCTGCTCTTCAGGAAACACTCATATCCGAATTTGGAAACGGAACATATTCTGTTCTGCCAAACAATTTCGACGGAATACAGCAAATTATCACGGATGATAACGGTCGCCTGTTTTTTGACGTAATTTCTTCCGGATATATCAAGAATGGTCAACGACTTCTGATCGGGCTCGATTCCCAAGGCGAAATATGCGGGATTTCCGTTGTATCAATTGCCGATTCACCGACACAGGCAAAAAAAGTGCAAGAATCCGCATTTCTCTCACAATTTATCGGCAAGGATGAACCCAACACAGAGTTTGACGCAATTTCAGGTGCTACTAAATCTTCACAAGGGATACACGCTGCTGTAACGCTTGTGCTCGATACATATCAGCAAAACAAGGAGGCATTGACCAATGACTAAGCCCACAGAATCCAAGATATCCTGTTGGAAGGAATTCTCCAAAGGCATGATTCGTGAGAACCCGAACCTGATTGGGCTGCTTGGTATGTGCCCGACTCTCGCAACCACACAGGAAGCCAAAAACGCGATCGGAATGGGACTAGCAACCACATTTGTCTTGATTGGTTCCAATTTTGTGATCTCACTACTGAAGAATCTCATCCCGAAATCTGTGAAGCTTCCGTCATATATTGTCATCATTGCGGGATTTGTCACACTCATTCAATTTTTTCTTCACGGATATTTTCCGGCTCTTTATACCGCACTGGGTACATTTCTGTCACTCATCACAGTAAACTGCATCATTTTGGGCAGAGCAGAGCTATTCGCAAGCAAAAACTCGGTATGGCGATCGGTACTGGATGGAGCAGGTATGGGGCTTGGCTTTACATTATCTTTGTTTCTCGTCGGCTCACTGCGCGAAATTATTGGAAGCGGAACATGGTTTGGCATTCCCTTAATTGAAAAATACAGCATTTCTGTGCTGACACTCGCTCCCGGTGGTTTCTTCGCACTTGGATGTATTATCGCTGTCGTGTCAAAAATTGCACACAAAAAGCCACCGCGTACAGTTGGATGTCAAGGCTGCCCGATGCGTGACACTTGTGCCCAATCGACAGGAGGCTGTTCAAAATGAGTGTATTTGCAATCGTACTTTCTGCCATTCTCACGGATAATTTCGTTCTTTCCAAATTCATGGGCTGTTGCCCATTTTTAGGAGTATCGAAGAAAATAGGCTCCAGCGTTGGTATGGGATTTGCCGTGATTTTTGTCATGCTCTGTTCCACAGCTATCACCTATCCGATTTATATGCTTGTGCTTGCACCGCGCGGATTGGAATATCTCCAAACAATGGCTTTTATTTTGATTATCGCGGTCTTTGTACAGCTTGTCGAGATTATCCTAAAGCGCACCATTCCACCGCTATATCGTTCACTTGGTGTATATCTCCCGCTCATTACCACGAATTGTGCTGTGCTTGGTGTAACATTGCTTAATGTCGACTTATTTGCAGATTCACCGTCATTCGTTGATGGCTATCTCAAATCACTGCTCTACGCCGGCTGTGCGGGCATCGGCTTTATGCTTGCGCTTTTGATATTTTCAGGAGTTCGCAACCGCATGGAGAGTGCAGATATACCTGAATTTTTCAAAGGTATTCCTGCAACACTGATTGCAGCGTCAATTGTATCCTTAAGTTTTCTGGCATTTTCAGGGATGTCCTAAGCTGGGGGTGTGCATATGTTTGAAGAATACCTATTTCCAATTCTGCTGTTTGCAGGCATTGGTTTCGGCTCAGCAATTCTGCTCACGATTTTCAGCAATCTGTTTTCCATCAAAACAGATTCCCGCATCGCTGATATCGACGAAAAGCTTCCACAAGCAAACTGCGGCGCCTGCGGATATGCAGGCTGTGAAGACTATGCGAAAGCTATTATCGAACAAGGAGCAGAAACGAATCTTTGCAAGGTCGGCGGCGAGAAGACTGCTGCTGTTATCGCACAGATTATGGGCAAACCGGCACCTGCATTTCATCACGAAATCGCAGTTGTGCATTGTCACGGAACATGCGACAAAGCACCCCGAAAATTCAAATTTGACGGAATTCAGACCTGCGCATCGGCAAAACGCTATTTCGGAGGCACGAATGCCTGTATATACGGATGTATCGGGCTTGGAGATTGTCAAAATGTCTGTCAATACGATGCAATACGCATCATTGACGGCATTGCAAACATTCAACCCGGAATGTGCCGTGCTTGTGGTGCCTGCGCAGCAGTATGCCCCAATCATCTAATTTCCCTGCGCCCGACAGCAAAGCACTTTGACATTCGCTGCTCTTCTCAGGACACTCCCAAAAATACAAAAACAGCTTGTGAGGTCGGTTGCCTCAGTTGCCGCCTTTGTGAGAAAAAATGTGAAAATGATGCAATTCATATTGAAAACCAGCATGCTGTCATAGATTACAGCAAATGTACCAACTGTGGTATCTGCGCAACTGTATGCCCCACACACGCAATTTGCAACTGTGAGGTCACGGACTAAGAATATACAAATCTACTAATTTGTTCTAATTTGCAATTTAGCACTTGACATTGATCAAACAATATGCTATACTAAATGCAGTATCCCGAATTTATCCGCTTGAATGGAAAGGAGCACGTTATGCCTACGATTTCTTTTGAGATTGACGAATCCCTCGCTGCAAAATTTGACATGGCGCTTATGCTGACGGGAAAAACTGCTGATGATGTCCTCGGTGATCAAGTTCGCCGCTTTGTCGCACAGACATTTGAATCCGCCGCAAACAGTCTGAAGGATGCAAATGATACTCCCTCCGCGTCGAACACACAGCCGCAGCGGCGAACAGCAAGACGAGTTGCACCTCCCAAAAATGTTCAACCCTATCGCGAAGTCACTGACGATAACACCGATTCACAATCTGAAGTTTTCGGCGAATGGGGCAAAGCAATCGGACGGATCCCGCGTTGGGCAAAGAATCCGCAGCAGTATAATCACAAGATTTTACGTGCTTTTTTTGAATTGCAAAAGGAACTCGGTATCGGTCATGTCACAATTGATGCCCTGCGTCAACGTTGTTCTGATCCAACCGTGCATCCTCGGACTTATGTCCCGCATTTCGACAATAATTACACACAAATGAAATTTGACAACGGTAATTCACACGGAAAAGTATTTGAGGAAAAAGATGGTATCATCACGCTATGGGATCGTATCAGTGATACTTTGATGCGATATCGCGATTATTTCACCTGATGATTTAACGGAGGGCTATATGAAAAGCCGTTTTGCATTATGTTTCCTATTGACTGCCGCAATTTCGCTCGAAACAGGCTGTCATGATAGTTCACTTCAAGATTCCGAAGTGTCATCGCAAACAGAAACTATCAACACGGAAACAGAAGTACTCAATACCGCCTTAAAGCCGACTTTAACATCAAATACAAAGCCTGCAACGCTCCCGACAGAAACAGAAACCACGATGCAACTCGAAACTACAACAGCATCTACTACTACTATAACATCAACATCTGCTGAAGACACAACGATCCTCCTGAATGAGGCTGAAATTCACGCCGATGACCCCTATCCGGATTATTTCAACTATCGTTTTTCGGAGGATTCCATATCGGTGAGACTTTCCGGAGGAAGCTATCAACTGCTGCACTGTGATTTATCTGAAAGCATCGATTATGACCTTGATACTGCGTATCTTTTGGAAGACTGTAATTTTGATTCACACTCAGATTTACTTGTCCCGACAAAAATTGGTGAAAACAACGTGACTTATGCGATTTTCCTTTGGAATCAGGAGACAAAGCATTTTTCGGATAACTGTATTCTTTTCGTCAACCCGAAAATAAATGTTGACAAGAAGCTACTCATCTCTGAAAAAAATGTATCCCCCACTCAAAAATCCTTAGAACTCTATGAATGGGAGAATGATTTACTCTGCATTGTCTATCGCTACGAAGCAGACTTTGATAAACTAACCCTTTCAAAATCTGATATGAAAGATGAAGCCACCATGTTTTCACCTGAATGTATTTCATATAACAGCAAGGAAGAACTTGACAGTGCTTTGCAAAATCTGCAATAAATCAAACTGCCTCTGTATTATTCATACAGAGGCAGTTTGATTTTTACTCATGTTTGAAACTGTATTTTTCAAGGAATTCCTGATAATTTGCAGTGAATATTTCGTTTCGCTCGTTTTTCACAACATTGAGATATTCGTGCGTATCAAAAGAATCAGCATTCAATTCAATCAACGCAACTGCAATATTGGAGCAGTGATCAGCCACACGTTCATAGTTGGCAAGCAAATCATTGAATACAAAACCGTGCTGCAAAGTACAGCTTTGTGCAGAAAGTCTCGCAATATGATTGAGTTTTGCTGACTGACAAAGCACATCAACTCTGTCCTCAAGCGGTTCCACACGATAAGCAAGTTCCAAATTTCGTTCTTCAAATGCCTGAACAGTCATGCCCACGATGTCACGCAATGCATTTTCAATCACAAGAAGTTCATTCTGCGCCTCATCAGAAAAAACGATTTTCTTTTCGGATATTTCCTGAGCAAGTTCTGAAATATTCTCGGAGTGGTCGCTGATTCGCTCAAAGTCTCCGATTGTATGCAAAAACAGAGATACGTCAATCGTCTGCTTATGATCAAGAGCACAGCCTGTCAGCTTGACAAGATAGGTACCGAGTTTATCCTCGTATCGGTCAACAATGTCTTCTGATTCGTTCACTAATTTTGCATTTTCCTCATCGAATGTTTGCAGCAAATCAAAAGAACGAAACAAGTTTTCTTCAGCGATATCCGCCATGTGGTAAAGAGCTTCCTGACTCTGAGCAATTGCCAGCACAGGGTGTTCGATAAAACGCTCTTCCAAACGGTCAACATCGAGTGTCTGTTCAGGCTGCTCCGGTTCACGTTTCAAAATGATATCGGTAATACGCTCCAAATACTTTAAGAACGGAGCAAGAGCCATAATCGCTACAATACGATAAACAGTATTGAGAATTGCAATCCCCATCACACCGATGGCAGTATTGTTTTCGAGCACAGAGAAATGGAATATAGCATTGAAGCCGTAGAACAGCGTTGTGCAGATGATCGTACCGAAAATATTGATTAACAGATAAATAAGCGCGGTGCGCTTACCGTCACGCCCCGCACCGATTGCTGAAACCAGCACAGGAACAGACGCACCGATACCCATACCCATAATCATCGGAAAAGCGGCACCAAATGTCACAGCACCAGTCATCGAGATCACCTGGAGAATACCGACAGATGCTGAATTGCTTTGCAGCACCGAAGTGATCAGAATGCCGATGAGGATACCGAGAATCGGATTATCGAACATGGTCAGCATGCTCTTAAAACTTTCACTCTCTTTTAAGGGTGAAACAGCACCGCTCATTGCACTCATACCGTACATTAAGACCGCAAAGCCCAACATGATATGTCCAACACGCTTCTTTGTCAGAGATTTGCAAAACATGACAAGAATAATACCGATCAGAGCAATGACGGCAGTCAGCGTGGCAGTGGTAAACAACGATGCCAAACCATTTCCGCCGCTTCCTTCATTGCCTGAGAGACATAAGATCCAACCAGTAATACTTGTGCCGATATTGGCACCCATGACAATCGAAATAGATTGTGCCACTGTCATCATGCCCGAATTTACGAAGCCAACAACCATCGCCGAGGTCGCAGACGAGGACTGAATGACCGCAGTCACAATCGTTCCAAGCATAATCCCTTTCAAAGGGGTACCGGACAGTTTCCAGAGAACCATCTCCAGTTTATTTCCTGCAACCTTATTGAGCCCATCGCCCATGAGGTTCATGCCGAACAGGAAAAGCGCAACACCGCCAAACAGCGCGATCACATTGGATATACCCATTCAATTCACTCACTTTCAATTTTTTCCATATAGCATAGTATCATACAAAAATCAAATCTGTGTATTGGCAATGTAAAGTTCATGTTAAATTTCAGGAAGAAGAAATAGAAGTGAGATCGTTGTTCCATTTCCAAGCTGACTTTTCAGCTCAATTTTCGCATTATGAAATGCTGCACCATGTTTGACAATGGAGAGTCCCAAACCTGTGCCGCCAATCTGACGGGAATGACTTTTATCAACACGATAAAACCGTTCAAAAATACGTTCACGGTCTGCCTGAGCGATTCCGATGCCCGTATCGGCAACCGAGACGACTGCCTGATTACCGCGTTTCCGAACATGTATTTTTACGGAACCACCAGCTACATTATATTTAATCGCATTATCGCATAGATTATAGATCATTTCCTCAATAATCACAGGAACGCCGCGAATATATATGGATTCGCCTTTGAGCCCAAGAGAAATCTGATGCTCCTTTGCGGTATCAGCAAGCTGCAGTGACACTGCTTGCGCAATATCAAAGAGATTCAGCGGAACAGTCTCCTCCGTGAAGCTCTCATCATCCAACCTAGATAGACGAATAATATCTTCGATCAACGCAATCATCCGAGCGGATTCATTTCGTATTCTACGGGAAAAGCCGCTGATATCAGCCGGCTTGACCATACCGCTTTCCAACATATCCGCAATGCCGTATATCGACGTCAGCGGCGTTTTTAACTCATGAGAGACATTCGATGTGAATTCACGCCGCAAAGCATCACGTTTTTCACGTTCCGTAATGTCGAGCAGTACCAAAACAGCACCACTTTTGAAATTTCCGTTGGCAACAGGATTGGCAATCAGTTGACACACTGTTTCTCCAACATTCAGGAACGCCTCACCATGAATCCCATTTGCAGCATTCGACACTGTTTCTCGAAAAGCAGTACTGTCATTCAGATCGTATACTGTCATTTCAGAGGACGGCATTTCTGTTCCAAGCAGCTGCAGTGCAGCGCTGTTGCAGGATAAAATCGCGCCTGAATCACCAATCAGAATCAAACCTTCCCGCATATTCTCCGTCAGAACCTGAAAACGCTCCTGTTCAGCACGCAATGCCTCCTGCTGCACAACAATTTGATGCTCCAATACCGCAACACGAGCCTGGAGCTCTGCGATCAATCTTGTTTCATCTGTCATATGGATTCCTCCGCATGGGAAGCATTCAATCGATACCCGACACCTCTCACCGTTTCAATCAGATTGCCGGATTTTCCTAGTTTTGCACGCAAAGTCCGAATATGCACATCGACGGTTCGTGTCTCCCCTGCATAATCATATCCCCAGACAGACTGCAAAATCTGTTCACGACGCATGACCAATCCCTGATTACGCATCAGCAAAGCAAGCAAATCAAACTCTTTGACGGTCAAGATCACCGTTTCACCATTTGCCGCTACAGTATGCCGAACCGTGTCAAGCATAACGCCTCCGATCAGTAGTTCGCCCTCGGTGGCCGTATGCTTTTCTGAACGACGAAGTAACGCACGAATGCGCGAAATCAGTTCCATAACACCAAACGGCTTTGCGAGATAATCATCTGCGCCGCTGTCAAGACCTGTCACCTTATCAAATTCCGTGCTTTTGGCTGTCAGCATCATAATCGGAAGGTTCTGCGTAAGGGGGGTGCTGCGAAGCCATCGAAGAACAGATAGCCCATCCTCCTCAGGGAGCATGATGTCAAGAAGCACAACGTCAGGAATTTCCTCGGCAACTGCAGCACGAAACTGTGATGGAAAAGCAAATCCTTTGACAACAAATCCAGAGCTTTGAAGCGCATAAACCGTGAAATCACGAATATTTTCGTCATCTTCCAAAAGATAAACCATGTGATGATCCTCTTTTCTTACGATATTTGGACGCGATACACATGATATTATAACATATTCAAAAGAGTTTTGCAAGGCGGAATATACTTGCTTTTTTTACGCAATCATGGTATAATATTGATAACTCATAACGCAATTTAAACAGCGATTTTGAATTCATTGGAGGGTTCGATTATGAAAAAAATGATTACTGCCTGTCTGTGTGCAGCGTTGGTGTGTACATCAGGCTGCGACAAAACTGAGTCTTCTGCATCGGATGAAACCAAAACAAACACCAATGAAACGAAGATCCTTGTTACTCTGGGCGATTCCATTTCGGCAGGGTATGGACTGGAAAACGCTGAAACTCAGCGCTATTCTGCATTACTGACAGAAAAGCTGCGCGATGCAAATCATAATGACTGGCGTGACTGCAATTATGCCGTCAGCGGAGATGACAGCACAGACTTACTGAAACGCCTCCATGACGGAAAAGCGATCCGTCTGCCCGCCGCCGATGAGATTGTCATTTGCATTGGTGCGAACAATCTTCTTGGACCATATTTCACCTATCTGCAGACTGTAATGCCGCTAAGTAAATCTTCCTATAATGCAGATGCAGCTATCAAACAGCTTGACGATGAAATCGACAGCGGTCTTTCAACACTTGAATCGGATTTGAACACCATGTACGATTTCATTCGGGAACGCAACACCCCTGATGAATCGAAAATCTATCTGATAAACATTTATAACCCCTACGCTGATATCACCGATCGAGATTTTCCCCATGCAAACGAAAAGATTTCAGTTGCAGACTATGCGCAAAGAGCACTTGACCGATGCAATGCCATTATAGCAAATTTTGCCAAACAGCACAATGATATTATTCTGGTTGACATCGCATCTGCATTTGCAAAGTATTCCACTTTACCGATTCAAGGAGTATCCGACGGCGATGATCCGATGATGCTTGACCCTCACCCGAATCGTGACGGTCACGAATGCATTGCCGATACGCTCTATTCAGTAATTATGGAGCAAGAATCATGAAACACCGATATCACACACTCAACGAAATGCTGCAAGCGAAATATGGGAAAAAAATCCGAAAGATCTGCATCGACGGTGGGTTCACCTGTCCCAATCGCGATGGAACGTGCGGATACGGCGGCTGTGTCTTTTGCGGCGAACGCGGTGCAGGAGAGCAGCTTGACCCTTCGCTGTCAATTCGACAGCAAACAGAAAACGGACTCAAACGCGGCGGATCGGATGCAATGTGGATTCTCTATTTTCAGAATTTCACCAATACGTACGCTCCTGTCGCTGAACTAAAAAAGCGTTACGATGCCGCATTGATAGATGATCGCATCAAGATTCTGGATATCGGCACCAGACCGGACTGTATCAACGATGAGATTGCAGATCTCCTCGCATCTTATCAAGATAAATATGAGGTATGGGTTGAACTCGGTTTGCAAACTGCGAATGATACAACCGCCAAACAGATCAATCGCGGCTATGATTTGGAATGTTTCCGCAAGGCAGTTTCGATGCTGAAAGCGCACAATCTCCCGGTAATTGTTCATATTATTCTCGGATTACCGAACGAAACACTCGGTGATATACGCAAAACCATTGATTTATTGAACGAATTACGAATCGATGGTGTAAAAATCCACAGTCTATTTGTCATGCGTGACACCCAACTTGCACAATGGTATGAGAACGGCAACTTCGTTCCAATTTCTTTGCAGACATACATTGAATGGGCGTTGGATTGTATCACACGTCTCTCCCCTGATATTGTGATTCATCGGCTGACCGGGAACTGCCTGCGAGACTATCTTGTTGCACCGGACTGGATCATCCAGCGAGACTTGATTCTCTACACCATCGACCGACGTATGATTGCCGAAGATTTGACACAGGGTTGCCGCTATCAACCGATCAGTAATGAATGTTCCACATGAAACAATCGTATCAGCGCACATTTTGACGATATTTGCCGAAGTTGACTGCACATATTCCGTCATTTCCGCTTTGTATCTGAATCCTCATGCGTCATTCATGCGTTTCTACAGTTTTTTCAAAGATTATCTTACAAAACAGATTGACAAAATCTGTTTCTTTTGCTATAATATATTCATATTCGACATTGAATGAACGGAGGGAGATTATGTGGGATTCAACCGCCAATCGAACCCTGCTTGATAATCGGCAGGATGCGGTTGCTTTGATTGCGGCCGAGACCAAAACCATCATTTATCAAAACCATGCCGCACGCACATTCATGGTCAATGAACGAACTGTGAATATCGAAACATTTCTCTCAATGCCCGAAGTGCAGAATATTCTGCGCCTTGCGGTTGAAACTGAAATCGTTCAGAACAGACAACTTGATTCAGAAGATTACGGCATCATTACACTCTCAGCGGCTCCACTGATTTGGGAAGGCAAACTCGCAATTATGCTTGCAGTGGATAAACCGCGTCAGCGCATCAGCAATGAACTTCCCGAAGTCTTGATGCGCCTTTTGGAACGTAAATACTTTTCCATTGTAGCCATAGCCATCCCGTCTATGGAATCAAATGTTATTGCCAGCCAGAATCCAATGCTGTCTGCGCATCCGGTATTCAGTTCGTTTCAGACGCTTCATGCGGAATATGCCAAGACTGCGGTTCACCCCTCGGACAAAGATGAATTCATTGAAAGATTCTCCGATGCAAGTATCATCGAATATGCAGAAAAACATATTGCTCCGCCTGAAATCACTGTTCGCCGACTCAGCAACGGGCTCTATACATGGGCAAGATTCACACTGGAATATGTATCCAACGAACAAATCCTCTTTCTTGCTGAAGACGTTAATGAAAAATATCTGGAACAGGAGCGCACCAAACAATACTGTTCAGAACTGAAAACACTTTCACTTCGTAACAGTTATATTCTATCCAGCGTTTCAGATATCTTTCGACTTCTCATTCACATTGACCTCTCCAGCGGTGATGCGGTCATCTGTGCTCTGCATCCAAGCTTACGAATGCTGTTTTCGTGCGACAAAGTGTACGCATTTGATGATATTGCAAATCGGCTTTTGAATCTTGTTCATCCCGACGATGTCGAATCACTGAGGGTTTTCTCTGATTTATCTCGTTTGCGCAAACCCATCCAAAACAATCAGACTCGGTTTATGCAGGATTATCGACGTGTTTCACCGCAGAAAAGCCTTGACGACAAGCCGAAAGCCAAATGGACACGATCCGTGATGCTTCTTTCCCAGATTCAAGACGGAATCCCGACCGAAGCGATTTATGCGGTTCAGGATGTGCATGAGCAAAAGCTTCATGAATTGGAAGCAAAACGCAAGGAGACAGCGCTCACCGCTCAATTTTACACGTTGCTTCAGCATCGGTTTATATGGTTTATTGAGTGCGACTATACAAAACAGATCTGCTATTGCTGCCGTGTCATCGACAATGATGTGAAAGAAGCGATTGAATGTCCCTTCGATCGTATTTTTGAACTTTTACTCATCCCCTATTGTCATCCGGATGATATCAAAAAAGTTGCAAAGCTATATTTGCCTGATGCAGTGAAAAATGCATATCAGAACGGAAAAACAGAAATTGTTTCCGAATATCGGCATAAAACCTCAAGCGGTTGGAAATGGGTGCGTGTCGAAATGTATATCTGCCCATATGAGGATGGAAGTCTCCATTCCCTGATTTATGCGGCAGACATTGATTCCGAGAAACAGCAAATGGATGCTTCAACAAAAGCTGACCATCAGCAGTTGACTTATCGGCGCAGGATGACGCTTCCGATTAGGGATTCGATCATTCATGTCAATGAGATTGATCTTGATGCCGATACCATTTCCGAATATATTCCAAACGGTGACAACTTTGAGTTGATAACCGAAGAAGAACCATTCAGTCAGATGAGTACCGCATTTATCAATTCATCTGTATATCCTGCGCATCGTCAAAGATTCACAAAACTGTTTTCGTATCCCGAGCTGCTTCGCGCCTCCAGAAATAATGTTCCGAAAATTCAGATGCAGTTCCTCTATGATGCAAACAAGACTCAGCAATATATCTGGTGCTGCATGAATGCATGCTTCTTCCGCGATGAAAACGGAAGACAGTTTCTCATGACATATCTTGAAAATATCCATGGACAAATCACCGAATATGACCTCAATCGTCATGAAATCGAAATAGAGCAGGAACGTTTGCGTACAGCACTGCGTTTACAGGAACAAGCACAGATTCAAAAAGCGCACATTTTCTCCAATTTGGTATCCGATGTCCGTTTGTCGCTCAATCAAATCATCGGCTCTGTCGATACACTTTCTTCTGAATTGCCGAGTAGTGCAAAAAATGCTGATAATTACAAAAAAGTCAGTCAACTGTTTCAGAATCTGCAGCAAATGATCGACCGTTCCCATGATGTTTTGCTGTTGGAAAACGGACAGCTCCCCCTGCTCAACGAGCCTATTACACTCCCCAAACTGCTTGAAAGATTAAGAAATGATATCAAAGAACTTATAGGCGGGAAACGTATTAATCTGCTTGCATACACGCATAATGTACGAAACGAAACAATTTTCTGCGACTCTTCCCGTCTACTTCAGCTTTTAGAAAGTACTTTTCTGTATGTGGTACGTGATCTCCCTGATGAATCTGTGATTTCTCTTTCGCTCAAGCAAAACCCGATTGAAAATGAAAGCAGCAAAGCAGAATATGTTTTCTCCATTCTGACAGAGCACACCTCCCCCGAAAAAGAAAACGATTCCACAACAGGAAGTCCAACGCAGCCCAATATCACCATGCACATCAACAAAAAGCTGATTGCGCGGATGAATGGTTCGTTTGAGATCAAAACAATTTCCAATCATGCAACTGTTATCACTTTGCGGCTTCCGTTGGAATTTGACAAATCAGCATCTGAATTTCTATTCCCGCAGCTTCATTTCTACGGCAAAAAAGCATTGATCTTCGATCTGGAACATAAATCTGCCGCTGCCATCTCTGAATTGTTTGTTGAAACCGGTATGCAGCAAGAATGGGAATCTGAATTTTCAACCCTCTGTTCACGCCTTAAAGAAGCAGATGCTCAAGACAGTCCTTATGAGCTGCTTCTTCTGCGTCAGGCGGATATCAATATGTTAGAGCAGGGCTGCTTCAAAAAACTTCAGGCTGCCGCTAATACAAAAACTAAAATTATGCTGCTGTGCGATGCCCCCATTTATCCGCCAACCGATTTTGACCCTGTCTATCCGCCACCCTATCTCATGAAAGCACCGCTGTTTCGGTCTACACTTGCAAAAACACTTTGGCAGATATACAAAGACTCTACTCCGATATAAAAACAAAAGAGATACGTCAATTTCGACGTATCTCTTTTTCGCTATGCAGCCTGATTTTCAAAAATATCAGACATCATTGCTACAAGGTCATCAAGGGCATCGGCATCAAAAATATTGGAAAATCCACATTCTGATAAAGTTCGCTGCAACATACAATCCTTATCATTTGTCTCCACTTTACTGATTTTGTCATAGAGTGCATATGCTGTTTCATGGGATTCCTGCAAGGCTGCATAAATTTGCAAGGAAGCTAATGCAGAAACGCCATAGCTGATATAATATCCAGGCTGTTCAAACAAATGTGAGATCTCATATAACTCATATTCCAGACCACATTCACCCATGATATCATCAAATAATGCAGCAACTTCTTCCGCAGACATTCTGTCATGCTGCTTCATCACCTGATATTCAAATTTTCCGACAGCAAATCCAGACACAACGGATTCCAACATATTATAGAGTGTAACATTCTCCATGAATGGTGCATTCTTTCCATAAATATCATCATAGCATTGCGTAAACAGCAATTCCATGCCCTGTGATTGGATTTCAGCCACATCAATGCAGCTTTGCTGACAATATACATGGGTTGTATCATCACGATCTGCATGATAATGCCCAAATTCATGAATGGCACTCAGCAAATCATAGTAATCCCCCATTGTGCAAAGATAGATTGTAGCATTCGGAATCGACGGAAAACCGATTGTATATCCGCCATCGTAACAATCATCTCCCTCTGCGAGCACATATCGTTTTTCATCCCACAGTTTATCCGCAGAGGTCTTTACAGAATCACCAAGTTTTCCTGCATATCTGTGAATGGTTGCAAAAGGGTTATCATCCACGACAAAATCTGTTGTTTCCATCCGTTCATATCGTGAATCAGAAATCATCAAATCAAAACAACTGTCCATCAAAGGGCAGAATTCCTGCACAATGGTATCATACATCGCGGAAACTTGTTCTGCTGTATAATCACGCTGATAAACATCATACAGATATTTTTCACAGTCATAATCTTCGAGACAATCCAAATATAGCTGCGCACAGGTCACATTTGATTCTGCTATCTCATCATCTTCATAATGATCAGTACGATATGCAGTATCATAATAATCATCAAGCTTTTCGCCGTATTCGGCAGATTGCGTTTTGGAAAGTGCTTTGATTTTTGTCAATGTATAAGCAAGATAGTAATTCTTATTGACTTCATCAGCATACGGTTCAAATAAATCAAAATATACAGACTTATAGGCACCATTGGTGAATACCCAAGAAAGCAGCTCGGAAGCAACGTAATACTTCTCATACAAATCGTTGTAACGCTGTGTTTTGGCTTCGTCATTCCAATCAGCATAATATTCGAGCTCAGCCTGAAAATACGCCTCACTGACCTCGTCAAAAAGTGTCAGAATTTTTTCAGAATTGTTCTGCATGAGCTGATCATTCCCATACTGTGTCCAGCAATCACGCATTTCTTCTATCAATGATTGAATATCAGCAACTCTATCATCACTTTCATTCGTAAGTACCGTCTCCGAAGATAAGTCACTTGCCATTTGGAAAAAAGGATTATCACATCCACAAAGTGAATACGCCAATGAAATCGAAAGCAAAGATGCAGTTAGTCTATGAGCACGCAATTCGATCCCTCCTTTTAGTACGTCTTTCTCATTTTAGCATATTTTTGCAGTTGTGTCAACAGTTTCATAGGCATTTCGTAAAATATGCAGCGCCCGTTTTTCAATTCTGGATACATAGGAGCGACTGATACCCATAGATTCGGCTACTTCACGCTGTGTTTCTGCTTTCCTTCCAAATAATCCGTATCGACGCACAATCACTGTCCATTCCCGTTTGGAAAGTTTTGTTTGCAGATATTCGTGGAGCTGACGTTCCTGCATAGATTGTTCAACCTGCTCCACAAGACTCACTTCATCGCTGATGATATCCATCAGTGTCAGCGCATTGCCGTCTTTGTCAAATTCAAGAGGTTCGTCGAAATAGACATCTGCGGCATTCTTTTTGCGTGAACGGTAATACATTAGAATTTCATTTTCAATACATCTGCTTGCATATGTTGCAAACCTGGCGCCCTTTTCAGGATTGTAAGACGAAACCGCTTTCATCAGACCTAACGTACCAATGGAAATAAGTTCATCCTGTTCACGATCCGGGGAATAAAATTTCTTCACCATATGTGCGACCAACCGCAGATTCCGTGATATCAATGTTTGTCTTGCTTCTTCATCCCCATTCGCCAAGCGGCGCAGGCATTCCTGTTCTTCTTCCTTCGACATCGGTTGCGGAAATGCAGCAGTTTGGTCTACATGAAGCAAAAAGAAAGTCATAGAATGAAACAACTTTCCGATAAGTTCCAACATAGCCGTCACCATCCTTCTGAACAGTATATGCGGAACGGCTTGTCAATGGTGACGTTCTATTCAGAAAATAACGAAAGCTGTGTTTCTGTCTGCGGAAAAGAACGCAAATAGGAAAATACAGTGTCGATGTCCGAATGGATTCCGTGTTCCTGGCAAAATGAAAAGAACAAATGCATCAGCTTCGGCTGATTGGGTGAAATCAGTTCATATGACATTCCATACTCTCGCTGATATCTTTCCCTTAGGTTCGGAAATGAATGGTCAAGCGTACGATAAAAATATTCGCGGTTTCCGTCTCGCAATGTGAGACCCATCCCAAAGCAAACGATTCCCCACACACCGGCATCCGCACAATATTGCAGCAAACCAAGCAGATTCTCTTCGGTATCATTGATATACGGAAGAATCGGAGAGATCCACACAACGGTCGGTATGCAGTTATCGCGTAAGATTTGCAATGTTTCAAAGCGTTCTCTCGTAGTACTGACATTTGGCTCAATAATACGGCAAAGCGATTCGTCATAGGTTGTCAAAGTCATCTGTACCACACATTTCGCCTGTTCATGAATTCGTTTCAATAAATCCAGGTCACGGAGAATACGGGAAGACTTTGTCTGAATCGCAAGCCCGAATCCCTCATCAGCGATTATTTCCAAACAGCGTCTCGTAAGTTGTATTTCAGATTCGCAGTGGAGATACGGATCGCACATGGAACCGGTTCCGATCATGCAGCGCCGACGTCTGGATTTCAAGGCTGTTCGAAGAAGAACTGGAGCATTCTGCTTCACTTCGATATCTTCAAAATCATGTAAAAAGCCATAACAGCGACTCCGACTGTCACAATAGATACATCCGTGCGTACAGCCGCGATACAGATTCATACCGTTTTGTGAAGAGAGAATCCCTTTCGCATTCACAAAATGCATTTCGCAGCCTCCTATTCATCATACGGCAGAGTATCCCGTAAGAAAATTGCAGTACGCATTTGGAAAATATCTTCGGGCAGTGAACAGAAACGACGGTCATAGCAGTGAAGATGTCCGTTTTTCGTACCCAAGACACGATTACGGTCACCATCCAAATATAATACCGGAAAGCTCTCATATCCAAGACGAAACCGAGCATTTTTCGACTCATGTGGCTGCACAAATCTAACGCTGCTCAATGGTCCAACAGTCAAACTTCTTTCATCCTGTGATACCAGTGAAAATGCACCATCCTCAAGGAACTGAACAAAAAGAGGCTCATCAAGCAATACATCACCATCGGGCAAGCCACATACATAATAAGGGCATCCCTCATGAAGCAAATCGCCCTCAATTTGTTGTGCCGAAACGGCAAATGCGGCAAAAAGTCCTGCCGTATATCGAATAGCTGCCAAGATTCGCCGCATAATGGATTGTTCGAGCGCCTCAAGATCATCGCCAAGAACATATTCACGTTCCTTTGCACTATCCACTGCAATCTGATTGACAAACGCAGTGAGCGGATGCTCTGCTGTGTCACCTGCCAAGGCTGCGGGATGAATGGAAAACGCATCTAAAAAGTTCTGCATGGGGATTTCACCCTCCGCAAGTTTTGCGAACCGCTGAGACGCCGTGTATTCCTCCGTGACAGGTTGTTCCATCCAAAACAGCTTGGCAGCTGTTAGTTCATATCGTTTGTGCTGGGCTGCAAATTTAGAAAAATAAGTCAAGCCGCAGACGTGAGGCGGACAGCAAATATCGGATAGCATATGTGCTGCCCGAGCCAGATGACGCATAGCTGCATCCTGTTTGCCGGCTGCAGAAAGCATTATCGCACTGCGATATTCACCATGAAGCATGGTACAGGGTGAGACACCATATTTTCCGTTCGCGTTTGGATAAAACCCTGCACTGTTTTTTTCTATTGATTCTCCAATAGGAGAAACAGCACAATAGTAATGAAGTCCGCGCCCTTGCATTCTGTCACCAATTTGATCCGGTTTTTCAGTTTCCTCTACAAGCGTCTCTGCATCACTGACAGTATAAAACGCCGCTGTCGGATGCTCACTGTATTCGAGCAACAGCATAGCAGCACGCACAATGCCGCGATGAACCGATGGAAAAGCATGCTTATCCATGAATCAGATGCACCTCCGTTCTATATGATATCATCATACCACATCAGACTATAAAAATCAAGGGATAACGAGACAAAACCCGTTATCCCTTGACGCATTCAGATTTCAGCATCCGTGCGATGCTGTTTTGCAAGCAGGGCACGAATTTTTTCATGTGGGTCAATCACGGTGCTGATAGAAACATCATGGTTGATGGACGCAATGAAATATGCCGCATATTTCGATACATCGACTTCATGGAACCATTCACGTTCCAGCAGTTCAGGCTTACGGTAAGTCAAATTGGTGCCAAACACTGCATCGAGAATGCCTTCTTCATATGCCCTATCAAACTTTTCTAAACCGTGAGTGAACAAACCGTATGTTGCATAAGCAAGAATGCGGGATGCCTTCTTCTCTTTCAGGTTCTTTGCAAGATCAAGCATAGATTCACCTGATGCGATGATATCATCGGCGACGAAAACGGTCTTCCCTTCCACCGGATTACCAAGATATTCATGTGCAACAATCGGATTCTTACCTTCCACGATTTTTGAATAATCGCGTCGCTTATAGAACATACCCAAATTTACGCCCAGCATAGTGGCATAATACATATTGCGGCTCAATGCGCCTTCATCAGGGCTGATAACCATGAAGTTATCCGCACTGATATCCAGTTCCGGCATACAGCGCAGCATTGTTTTCAAAACCTGATACGAAGGAATCACATTATCAATGCCCATAAGCGGTACCGCATTGCTGACACGGGGATCGTGTGCATCGAACGTGATGATATTTTCAACACCCATTGCCTCCAGTTCCTGAAGTGCACAGGCGCAGTCAAGCGATTCACGATAATTTCTGCGATGCTGTCTGCCACCGTAAAGAATCGGCATCACAACATTCAAACGATGCGCTTTGCCGGATGCAGCCTGAATAATTCGTTTCAGATCCTGATAATGGTCATCGGGCGACATGGAATTCACGCGGTCAAACATCTGATAGGTACAGCTATAATTGCCCACATCAATGACGATAAACAGATCCTTGCCGCGAATGGTGGACTTGATCAAGCCTTTGCCATCACCGGAAGCAAATCGCGGGCATTCAACTTCGATGAGATAATCTGTATCAGGAATGCCGTTGTCGTTTGCCCATCTTACAAGATATCGGTTGATTTTTTCAGCTAGTTGCTCCGCTCCGGGCATGGCAATAATGCCAAGCGGTGCCACGCTTTTGCTTTTGCGATACAACGCATCAGGGGCTGCGAGTGTCATAGGTACATCCTCCACTTTCTCTTTCTTCTGCTTTTTGGGGTTTATTCTGACAAAGCCTTGCCGCTTTGTTTGAACCATTATTTACAAAAGTGGTCTATATAACGGTCAATGTCCGCTGCAATAATTTCCTTTGCAACATTCGCATCGCCAAACTCATCTACAGCTGTGGATTTTTGCTCCAACTCTTTATATACAGAGAAGAAATGGATCATTTCCTGCACAATATGTTTGGGTAACTCTTCGATATCGTGGTATATATTGTAATTCGGGTCATCAAACGGTATGGCAATGATCTTATCATCACGATGTCCTTGATCAATCATGCGAATGACACCGATCGGATAACAGCGCACCAAAGTCATGGAGGCGATGGTTTCCGAACAAAGCACCAGAACATCCAGCGGGTCATTATCATCTGCATAAGTTCTTGGGATAAGTCCGTAATTGGCAGGATAGTGCGTTGACGTATATAAAATACGGTCAAGCTTTATCAACCCTGTTTCCTTGTCAAGCTCATATTTGTTTTTGCTTCCTTTCGGAATTTCGATCACAGCTACAAAATCTTCTGGTGTGATGCGCTTGGGGCTGATATTATGCCAAATATTCATACAAAATACAACCTCCTGCTCTCTCGTTTCTTCACAAAAAAGTATAGCACAAATTGGTGAAAGTGTCAATGACGAATCTGATTTTTGTCAATCTTGCATGATTTATCATAGAGCAGATATGTCGTAATTTTCCGTTTGAGGTGACATTCGTCATATATTCTTAGAAACCCTTTTCTATTTTGCAAAACGCACCTGAATCTCACCAATCAGTCTTTTGGCTGTTGATGAAAGAATTTCACGATTCTGAGCAGCGATATAGTATGTCTCAATCTCATCATGGACAGTCAAAGCCTCGTCAAGCAGGCAAGTGGTGTGATTCATAAGACTTCGCACTGTCTGCCTGCAAAAATGAATCAGTGAACGCTGCTTTTTCAGTTTATCTGAATCGTAAAAGCGCCGAGTGTGCAAAAGCATAGTTGGTGCAACATGGTATGGCATATGTGGTGCAGATGTCAGGAACACTAAATGCAATGCAGGAATATATAGATGCAAAACAGGTTTATTCGTTTGCACAAGCGATTTTGTCATAATGCAGTCAAACCCTGCATGCAAAGCCGACTCACGAAAAGTACAAAGGAAACACTCGGCTGCAGCGCCATACTGATCATCAAGCACAATCACATCACATTCGTCAGGAACCCACGTTATCCACCCTTTCGGCGTCAAGGACGATAACTGACGATTCATTTGAATTCCCACAGAACCAGTGCGTTTGACCCCTGTCAGCACCCTTTTGGCAAACCTTTCAGAATAGCCTTTGATTCTGTCATACAGTAAGGCGTCTTTCCCTATTCCGTTCAAAATGTCCAACATCGCTGAGATTCCGCCAATTGCGCCAGATGCCTGTTTATGCAGCATACTGTTTTTTTCTGAAAGCATTACGACCTTGTCAGCATAGCCATACAACGCACTTCCATTCAGCGCGGACGCAAGATCAATTTGTTCTCCCGTAATGTGCGGCAGCGTGACCGACTGTTCATGCGGGGGGGTCGCATCGGCAAGGAAAACACCTCGTTCCTCCAGCACAACTGCATCAAACGATTCAGGATCAGACGCACAATGATAAAACGATACTTCTTCATCACGAAAAGCGTTGGCAACTGTTTTCATGAGAGTTGATTTCCCTGAACCCGGACCTCCGGTCAGATAAAGTCCGTACTTTCCGCGTTGTTCTTCCCAAAATGAAGTGTAGAACCCATTTCGTGTGCTGCCGCCCAAGAAATAATCTCGCTGCATACTGTTCCTCCAATTATGGATTTCCAAAGCAGACTTACATTGCTTCGGATTGCCTTATCTTATGACGATAGCACACATCTTGTGAAAATCTGTGATAATGACCCCAACCTGCACCTTCTATCTGATAAGTTTATTAACGAATCTGAACATAAAAATTGTATAATGTGCATAGATACAAGTATCGTTTTTTGGGGGAACCCCACAAACGCCCTCTTGATTATTTTCATCGTTTTTCGATATAATGGTATTATACGGCTTGACTCTCGCGGTCTCAAGATCCTCCTGCACATCCATTTGTAGTATGGAATGTGCAATTCCCAAACCGCTGACAGGTCTTTTTGTTTTGTTCACAAATGATGAATGGGGGGCAGATTCAACAATGAAATCACTTGAGGAACGAATACAGGCAGAGGGTAAATTACTGCCCGGTCGATTATAAAGGTCAATTCATTTCTCAAAAGTTCGGACTATCTTTCCAGCTGAGGATGCGTGCTTTCATCTCGTCAACGGCTAATATGCCGTATGCAAATCCTTTTCGCACCAATTCAGCAGGAACGTACTCATCATACTTCTCAAATACAGGCACTTCATCAGGATACACCAGTTCCATCGGGTCAAACGGCTTCGCAATTTCCTCCCACAATACCTGGAAAAACGTTGATTTATCTGCTTTCATCCGAAATGTAAGATAATAAGGACGCGAAGGTTCCAAACCTTTCAATCCGAGTCTTGAGGCGCAACGTACTTTCAAAAAACGTTCCATTGCCAAAAAGGCATATGTTCCAAGCCAAGGCAGCAGACACCACATATCTCCGCCCATACAAATCAGCGGTTCTGTGACCACGCCTGCATTCTGTGCAGTATGCCGCGCCTGCGCGAGACGGGCAACAGCATTTTTCATCAGATAGGGATATCCACATTCCTCACACAGCACATAGCGCATCCGTTCGAGAATTTTGGTGTGGATATCACCGGGACAATCGCCGAAATATGCGGGCACCTTGCCTTTGACCATCGTGCAATAGACCAAATGCCGGTCGTGATCAACCTCATCCACAACCCAAACATGACCTGCGATCGCTATTTTCTCCCCTGCGGGCGGGGGCTGCACAATCGTACCGATCTCTTGCGACTCACTGCGAACGGTGTATTCAACATTCTCCTGAAACACTGCATAAAACTTGAAAGAATTGATGACACGTTCGCCCTTGATACCCACGATCAGCCCGCCCTCATCCGTGCGCTGAATATGGTCGGTTGCCAACAAATGGCGAAGCAAGATACGGAAATCATCCTGCGTGATGCGATGAAAATAATGCAGCGTCAGCACACGCGATGCAAGCGCAGCAGGCGTCATTTCGCCGCAGGATGCGAGAGTACTCATTGTCTGGTGATAGAGCAGACTGAACGGAAGCCGTCGAAAATTCGGCGGTTCCACCCACTTTTCTTCGACATATAGCTGCACAAGTGCGATTCCCTGCAACAGCTTCCAGGGAATGGTAGAAGGTAAAAGAGCACGGGGTTCCGCAGGTTCTTCACGCATGACAAACCACATTTCGGGAGGCAAGTCACGTCTCCCTGTGCGACCCAAACGCTGCAAAAACGATGAAACCATAAACGGAGCATCAATCTGAAAAGCTCGTTCCAGTCTGCCGATGTCAATGCCTAGCTCCAGCGTGGCTGTCGTGACTGTTGTCTGAAACTGGGTTTCATCTTTCATAATGTCTTCGGCTGTTTCACGATAAGATACACTCAAATTGCCGTGATGAATCAGAAAGCGATCCGGTTCATGTTTCCATTCGCAATACTGCCGCAAGGAAGTGGTCACTGCTTCAGCTTCTTCGCGTGAATTCACAAACACCAGACATTTCTTCCCGCGTGTATGCTCAAAAATATATCCCATGCCGGGGTCAGCCTGCGAGGGTGCTTCGTCAGTTTTCTGCTCCAAAACTTCCAATGCTTCCTGTGGTTGTGCTTCATCAGATGCCTGTGGACCCTGCACGTAAAAATGTTCCATTGAAAGCCGCCATTTAGACTTTGGTGCATCAAATTTCGGAATCACCGTTGGTTTTCCCGTGCCTGCTGCGAGAAACTCCCCTGTTTTCTGCAAATCCCCGATGGTTGCCGACAGACCGATTCGGCGCGGAGACACCCCAGCCATTTGTGTCAGACGTTCAATCAGACAAAGCGTTTGTCCGCCGCGGTCACCGCGCATCAGCGAGTGCACCTCATCGATCACGATAAACCGCAAATCACAAAACAGGGTTGCAATCGCTGAATGCTTGTGTAACAGCAAAGCTTCCAACGATTCAGGCGTAATCTGCAAGATTCCGCTCGGATGCTTCATCATTTTGTTTTTATGGGACTGTGCAACATCTCCATGCCAATGCCACACGGGAATATCCGCTTCAGCACACAGTTCATTCAGACGGGAGAATTGGTCATTGATCAAGGCTTTCAGCGGTCCTATATAAATGGCACCTACCGATTTCGGAGGATTTTCAGAAAACAGCGTCAGGATCGGAAAAAATGCAGCCTCGGTTTTGCCGGATGCAGTCGATGCAGAAAGCAACACATGTGCATCGGTATGAAAGATTGCATCTGCTGCTGCGACCTGAATCGCACGTAAATGCTCCCAGTTATGACGATAAATATATTCCTGCACAAAGGGCGCATATCGGTCAAATGTACTCATCTCGACACCTTATATTTCAAACTCGGCAAACTCATCTGTCACAGCTTCATCGGACTGCAATTCTGCTTTTGCATATGAAAATGAATCCGAATCAAGCAAATCACGCACTGATACCTCAGGATTCTGATAGGTGATATTCAGTAATTCTATAAAATCACGAATCACCTCACGCGGTGTCAAATTGACCTCCGCACCGACTCTGCCATATTCGATCTGAATAAACTGCACCAGATCTTCCTGCGAAAGGACTGGTGCATAACCATATAATTCCGCATGAATCTCGGTGAGCTTTTCTACCAATACAAGCATCTCCTCATAGGTCAGCGGTTCCAACGGAATGACAGGAGCAAGCATATCTTTCAGCCCCTCCCGTCCGAATTTTCCTTCCGCAAGCCGAGAACGAAGTGCCTCATAGCTGTAGATACCTCGACGTGTATCCTCTATGCACTGCGGTGTCCCCGACATGATGATCCCAAGATACTTGGCTTTCCCCTGCAAAGTATCATTATACATCGTCAGGATTTTCTCATAATTATATTGTCGCGTGATACTGTTCGGAATCTTATAGATGTTGACCAGCTCATCCATCAAGATCAGCATTCCCTGATAGCCTGCCTGATGAAAGAACACCGCAAACAGCTTGAGATATTCATACCAGTCCTCATCGCTGATCACGATGCTGATGCCAAGTTCTTCCTTGGCTTCCTTTTTGCCCGCATACTCACCGCGGAACCACTTAATGACTTTCGCTTTGGTGGCATCATCGCCTGAGAGATACGAATGATAATATATCACAAGCAGCTTGGCAAAATCAAATCCATGAACCATTTCATTCAGTGTTCCGATCATGGCATAGATCCGTTTTTCCACCTGTTTGTGAAACGCCGCATCGGCAGGATCAAGCCCGCTTTCCGATGCCACCTCCATCTGAATCCCATTGATCCAACGATCAAGAATCAATGTCAGCGCACCACCCTCAGGCTGAGTTTTCGTAGAAAGATTCTGTATCAATTCCTTATATGTCGCAAGCCCCTGCCCTTTTGCTCCATGCAAACGACGTTCAGGCGATAAATCAGCATCACAGACAATAAAATTTCTGTCCATTGCGTAATTGCGGATGGTCTGCAGCAAAAAACTCTTACCGCTACCGTATTTTCCCATCAGGAAACGAAAAGTCGCTCCACCCTCCATGATAATCTCTACATCATGCAGCAAAGCAGAGATTTCCTTTTCACGGCCAACGGCAATATATGGCAACCCGATACGCGGAACAACTCCGCCTTTCAAAGCATTAAGCAGCGTATTTGCAATTCGTTTCGGAATTTTCATTTCACTCATCCTTTCAGAAAAAACGCTCTCACATCCTCCAGATAGTCTTCTATCAAATGCGGAACTATTCCATCCATTTCCATCACACTGTCTCCGATCACAGGATAAAAAGCCTCATTGATTTCATCTACAAGCACAGAAAGCATCACACCTCGTGCAGCAGTCAAATCAGGAACAGGCTCATCATTCAGCACACACTGTAAAAGATGTTTTGCCTGTTCGGAAAGATCAGGAATTCCATCGTCTGATTCTTCGTGTGCAGGAACATGTGTTCTGACTACTGCTTCTTCAGCCGCAGCAATTTCCTCACGCTCCTCATCGGAAATCAGTTTCTCCCGCGTGACATCAGAAGCGGCACGAATCCTGACAAGCTTTGAAAGATCCAGATCCACATGCGGCTGATTACGCTTCTTTTCATCTGTAATCGCTTTGTCAATGGCAGCATCCAGAACATCCAAATATTCAGGCGGCAAATCAACGGATTTAATACGATAATGGAATCTCATTTTCAAACGAAGCCTTGCATCCAATGCACGTAGCATATTTGATATCAGAACCGATTTCCCGTCTGCCCTGCCGTAACACTCAAGATACCAGTTACCTTTGGTGCGGCGAAAACGTCTTGTCATGCTGCATTCATATACAAAATCGGGGGCGTTGGAAGGAGCATAATACACCGCATTTTCAAACGGATGATAAACCTTGACTTCCCGCTCACCCAATAACGCATCGGGAAGATGCACATCATCATCCGAGAGCATATCAAACAAATATGAAACGGCAAGTTCAGTCAGAGCAGGATGCTCCAGATAAAAACGTGAATCTCCAAGCTGATACGTTGACATCCTGCACAACTTCATAAAACGGGAATGCACATCAGATTCTGTATCCAGAGCCGACAATGCTTTCATCTCAGTTTGCTTAAAAGCATCGTTCTGAAGCAATTCAGATGAAAGCTGCCAGGAAACGACAAAATCTTCAATCCACCTCGGAACATACCGCTTTAAGGCAGGTTCGATTGGCAAATACGCAGCATAAAACTGCTTCAGTGCCCAAAACGCATCCATCGGCTGACAAAATCCGATCATATTGATCAGCTCATAACAGTACAGAAATGCATATGCTGTCGGAGCTTTCGCGTATTTCTGACGCCTGACATCCGCACGCCATGTAAAATATCCGCGTAACTGACGGTCAGTCAAGGTCTGATAGGTCGGATAGTAGCGCACAAAATCCTCATATTCATGAAAATCGTCTACAAAATCTGCCATGAAAAGACCTTGATGATAAAACAGACTTTCCATACTGCGAGTGCCTTTTTCATCCAATCCGCTGATGGAACGCATTTCTCGAATTTTCTCAGGCGTCGTCTGCTGCATAGGGGTAGAGGTTTTCGGAATCGGTTCATCGGTATAATAATTCGACTGCATTTGCTGCACTTGATTGTCAGGATGCAGCATTTTCAGCAATTCATAGATATCCATTTCAACCTCCGCTCCAAACATTTGCTGTCAACAAGAACATACATTTCATTATACAACATTTCTGACCGGATTGCAATCATTTTCAAAAGAAATTTGCTTTTCCTGCAAAAATATGCTATAATACCGATGAGAAATCACAAACAACGGAGGCAGGTCAATGCAACATATTACAATCGGGCTCATGGCACATGTTGATTCAGGAAAAACGACTCTTGCTGAAGCAATGCTCTACCAGACCGGTGAAATCCGAGCACTTGGTCGTGTTGACCACGGCAACTCATGGCTTGACACCAACACCATCGAGCGTGGCAGAGGTATCACGATTTTTTCACATCAGGCAAGTTTCCCGTTAGGAAACGATTTGTCCGTGCATCTTTTGGATACCCCGGGACACGTTGATTTTGCTGCCGAAATGGAGCGAACGCTTCAAGTACTTGATTATGCTGTACTTGTCATCAGTGGCACAGACGGCGTGCAAAGTCACACACGCACCCTTTGGCGTCTGCTCACGCGATACCAGATTCCCACCTTTCTGTTTATCAACAAAATGGATCTGTCTGAGCGTACACAACCTGCAATCATGCAGGAGTTACAGGCAAAATTATCCGCTGCATGCGTCAATTTTTCGACAAGTGCAGCAGAAATGTATGAAAACACCGCCAGCTGTGACGAAACACTCATGAACGAATACTTTGAATCGGGAAGCATTGCCGATGAATCTGTTCAGCAAGCCATCCGGGAACGTAAAGTATTCCCCTGTTGTTTCGGTTCTGCGCTAAAGCTCAAAGGCATTGATCCCTTTTTGCAGACCTTGCAGCACACTTTGACTTCACCAAAAACTTCGGACGCATTCGGCGCACGCATCTTCAAGATTTCGGCTGACGCAAAAGGGAATCGACTATCATTTCTCAAGATTTGCGGCGGCACGCTTCACAATCGCGATGAAATCACATATACAGCTTCGGATGGAACAGAATTCACCGAAAAAATCAACAGCATACGATTCTATTCAGGTGCAAAGTATCACGCAGAAGAACAGGCGGAAAACGGACAGATTTGCGCTGTCACAGGTCTATCGGCAACCTTTGCAGGACAAGGTCTCGGAACAATCCCGAACGGATGTCAGGCTGTCCTGGAACCCGTCATGCGCTATCGTGTCCATCTGCCCGATGACCTCTCACCCGTCGATGCGCTCGGACAATTCAGACAACTCGAAAATGAAGACCCACAGCTTCATGTCGAATGGAATGCACAGCTTCGACAGATATATGTTCATCTGATGGGTACGGTTCAGCTTGAGGTGTTGACACAGATTTTCGCTGACCGATTCGGATATGCAGTCAGTTTTGAAAGCGGCGTTGTAGCATATAAAGAAACCATTTCCTGCACAGCAGAAGGCGTCGGTCATTATGAACCGTTGCGGCACTATGCGGAAGTGCACCTGTTGCTGGAGCCATTACCATCAGGCAGCGGACTGCAATTTGAATCACGATGCTCGGAAGACACACTTGACCGCAACTGGCAGAGACTGATTTTAACGCATCTGGAAGAAAAACAGCATCTCGGACTGCTGACCGGCTCACCCATCACTGACATAAAACTCGTCCTCGTCAGCGGAAAAGCACACCTCAAACACACAGAAGGCGGTGATTTCCGTCAAGCCACCTACCGTGCAGTACGTCACGGACTGCATTATGCCGAATCCGTACTGCTTGAGCCTTTCTATGATTTCATTCTTGAAATCCCGTCAGAGTGCGTAGGGAGAGCTATGAACGATGTGCAGCAACGGTTCGGAACATTTCAACCTCCTGAACAACATGGACAAACCGCAACGCTTTGCGGTTCTGCGCCTGTATCTGAGTTCAGTGACTATCATACAGAAGTCATCAGTTATACCAAAGGCATGGGTGAACTGACACTCACTGTCAGCGGATACCGTCCTTGCCACAACACAGATGAAATCGTCGAGCGAATCGGATATCATGCAGATTCTGATATGGATAACCCTGCTGATTCGATATTTTGCTCGCATGGTGCAGGATATGACGTCAACTGGGAACAGGTTCATAATTTCATGCACCTTCCATCATGTCTGCATCGACAGGAACGATTCGAGGAAGAAATCACAATTTCGCCACGGCGTTCTGCAATCTCCGACGCAAATGATGATGAACTGATGGCAATCTATGAACAAACTTACGGAAAAATCAACCGTGAAACGCGAAAAGCATTTCACCGAAATCCCATAGAGGAAGCCGCTGCATCAAAAGACATCAAACTCCCTGTGTATAAAGGGCCTGAATATCTGCTGGTTGATGGATACAACATTATTTTTGCTTGGGAAGAACTAAAAAAACTGGCAAGCGACAGTCTTGACTCTGCACGAAATCGCCTGATTCAGATTTTACAGAATTATCAAGGCTGGCGCGGCTGTTCGCTGATCCTGGTTTTCGATGCCTATAAAGTTAAGGGAAATCACCGCAGTATCGAGCAGGAAGGCAATATCACCGTCGTCTATACCCGCGAAGCCGAGACTGCTGACAGCTATATTGAGCGCGTTTCGCACGACCTTTCCAAAGAGCATCGAGTTCGCGTAGCGACATCTGACGGACTCGAACAGATCATTGTCCTCGGAAACGGCGCACAGCGCATCTCTGCGAAGGAATTTTACCATGAAATCCAACTCGCTGAAGAATCAATCCGAGCTTATCTGAAAAAATAAAAATCCCCGTTTCACGTTGGTGAAACGGGGATTTTCCTTTGTGTTGAATTATTTACCAAGTTTCCCGAAAAAGTCTTTTGCCTTGTCAACAATGCTCTCAGTGTCAACTTTTGCCTTTACAGCCTTGACGACTTCATCAAGCTTATCCTCAGGAATGATATTGCCGACCAAGGATTTCACTGTGTCAAGCGGATTCTTCTTGAAACGCTCCATCGTATCGGGGTCTTTCTTCAAAGAAGCAACGATCTTTTCAATTTCTGCCTTGATATCCATCTTAAAATTCCTCCAATCAATATATAGCCAGATTTGTGGCTGATTTCATTATACCTTATCACGCCCAAAAAGTCAAGAGGAAAAACACGTTCCATGCTCTTGTTTCGACCTGATTCGCACAGAGGATATGTTATACTAGCTCATAGGTGATGCAAATGGTGATCTATCTGGACGTCCTGCTGCTATCCAACCTCTGGATAAACTATCTTCTGTTAAATGCCACAGCAAAATGGACGCATCGTCGAATAAAAGCGCGTGACATCTTTTTCGCGGCAGTCATAGGTACTGCATCTGCCCTCATAATTTTCATACCGCCGCTTCCTCTTCTTGTCAGTCTCTCCGTCCGAATCGCAGCGGCATTTGTCATGATTCGCATTTCGTTCGGCAAACAAGCACACAAAACACTCCTTGCGCTTACATTCTGGTTTTCGGTGCAAGGATGCCTGTTCTGCGGTGTCATTGAAACAGTCGGCACCTTTCTCCTTCCGTTCGGATTTCAAATTGTTAATTCCGTTCTATATATGGACATTTCGCTTCTCGTATTGCTGTTTGCATCAGTTCTGGCAGCCTTCATCGCATCATTTTCGACCCGCAGACATGATATGCCTGATACACATTCATTGCAATTACATCTTCGGATTGAGAATATAGATTATCTGCTCGATGCACTCCCTGACACAGGAAACAACCTGAGGGATGTATATTCAGGCAAACCGGTTGTGATATGTTCGGAACACTCCCTGCAAAATTGGCTTCAGGATTATCCTGATGTTTTTGAGGCCGTTGCAAAACGCAAAAGTTTTCGGCTGATACCGGCGGAAACCGTCATCGGAAAACAACCGCTGCCCGCCTTTCAGCCTGATTGCATCGCTTTGAAATATGCTGATAATGAGATAGAAAAGCCCATAGACGCGATGCTCGCGATCACAAAAGTGCAAACCGCCGCCATCGTTCCCGCGTGCTGTCTGCAATGAAACAAGGAGGAAATACTATGCAACTGCTTGAAAAATGTTTGAATCGTATGCAGATTTGGCTGCTTGGTGCAGAATCACAGCAACAGGTTTTCTACATACACGGAACAGATACTCTTCCACCGCCGCTTTCAAGGGAAGAAGAAGCTGATACATTTCAGAAACTCACAAACGGAGACACAACTGCAAGGAACAGCCTCATTGTTCACAATTTGCGCCTTGTGGTATATATCGCAAGAAAATTTGAATCCGCAGGCGTAACACTGGAAGATCTTATTTCTATCGGTACGATCGGTCTTATCAAAGCGGTGGAGACTTTTCACCCTGAAAAACAAATCAAACTGGCAACCTATGCTTCAAGATGTATTGAAAATGAAATCCTGATGCATCTGCGAAAAACTGCTCAATACCGCGGCGAAATCTCCATTGACGAACCGCTCAATGTTGATTGGGACGGAAACGAACTGCTGCTTTCCGATCTGCTCGGCACCGATGACGATATAGTAAATCGGGACATTGAATCAGAAGCCGAACGGGATATGCTTCGGCAGGCGGTCTCGCATTTGTCTCCGCGTGAGCGTCAGATCATGGAGATGCGTTTCGGACTCAACGGCGAAAAGGAAAAAACGCAAAAAGAAGTCGCCGATGCCATTGGGATCTCACAATCCTATATTTCCCGTCTGGAAAAGAAAATCATACGCAGATTACGCACGGAACTGGAAACGGCACTCATCTGTTGATACATTATTTTCATTTTTTCGACGTTTTTTTCCAATTTCCACTTGACATTCATCAAGATTTGGCATATAATGATAAATAGGGGATTTTGGTTTCCCCATAAATGTGTTTAGGAGGTCACTCAAATGTCATTGACAAAGAACCCGAATGTCAACAAATGGGTCGAAGAAATGATCACGCTCTGTAAGCCTGATAATGTCGTCTGGATCGACGGCTCCAAGGAACAGCTTGATCAGCTCGTTGACGAGGTTACCGCACTTCCCGACGGCCACCCCGATAAGCTTTATCGCCTGAACGAGGAGAAACTCCCCGGCTGTCTCTATCACCGCACCCGTCCCAACGACGTTGCGCGTGTTGAAAACAGAACCTTTATCTGCTCCCGCAAGGAAGAAGATGCAGGTCCCACCAACAACTGGTGTGATCCAAAGGAAATGTACGCAAAACTGACACCTCTTTATGATGGTGTTATGAAAGGCAGAACCATGTATGTCATCCCGTACAGCATGGGTCCCATCGGATCGCCGCTTGCAAAGGTCGGTGTGGAACTGACTGACTCCATCTATGTTGTTCTCAACATGAACATCATGACCCGTATGGGCACTCAGGCATTTGAAAACCTCGGCGATGTTTCCGATGACTTCGTCCGCGGCTTGCACTCCAAGGCTGACGTTGCCCCTGAGAATCGCTACATCGTACAGTTCCCCGAGGACAACACCATCTGGAGCATCAACTCCGCTTACGGCGGAAATGTTCTTCTCGGCAAAAAGTGCTTTGCACTTCGTATTGCTTCCTATCAGGGCAAAAACGAAGGCTGGATGGCTGAACATATGCTGATCCTCGGTTTGAAGAAGCCTGGTCAGGAAACAAAGTATGTCTGTGCTGCATTCCCCTCTGCCTGCGGCAAAACCAACCTTGCAATGCTCATCCCGCCTGAAGGGTATCGTGCAAAAGGCTACGAAGTGTTCACCGTCGGTGATGATATCGCTTGGCTGAAACCCGGTTCTGACGGCAGACTGTATGCGATCAACCCCGAGAATGGTTTCTTCGGTGTTGCTCCCGGCACCAATGCAAAGTCTAACTTCAATGCACTTGCTTCCACAAAGTCCAACACCATCTTCACCAATGTTGCGCTCAACAATGCTGACAACACTGTTTGGTGGGAAGGTCTTGACAAGAATCCTCCTGTTGATGCAACAGAGTGGAAGGGTGAAAAGGTCAACGGTGTGGAATTCACTTCTGTTGTCATGGAAGACGGCAAGAAGCAGAAACTTGCTCACCCGAACAGCCGCTTCACTGCACCCGCAATCAACTGCCCGTGCATCAGCCCTGAATTCAATAATCCTGCAGGCGTTCCGATTTCTGCAATTGTATTCGGCGGCAGACGTGCAAAGACCGCTCCGCTGGTTTATCAGTCGTTTGACTGGGAACACGGCACTTTTGTCGGCTCCATTATGGCTTCCGAAACCACAGCTGCCGCTGCAGGCGCAGTCGGTGTTGTGCGTCGTGACCCGATGGCTATGCTGCCGTTCTGTGGCTATCATATGGGCGATTACTGGGCACATTGGCTCGAAATGGGCAAGAAGCTCGGTGACAAGGCTCCGAAGATCTTTAACGTCAACTGGTTCCGTACCGATGATGAAGGCAACTTCATTTGGCCCGGTTTCGGTGACAATATGCGTGTACTTGACTGGATCATCGACCGTTGCGATGGTAAGGCTGATGCAGTCGAAACCGCAATCGGTTATGAGCCGAAGCCCGAAGATATCAATGTCGACGGTCTGGATGATATCACCACCGATACCATCAAGGGACTGCTCAATGTCGATATCGACCTTTGGAAGCAGGAAGCTGAAGGCATCCGCGAATTCTACGGCAAGTTTGGCTCCAAGTTGCCGAAGGAGCTCGCTGCACAGCTTGACGCTCTCGAAAAGAGACTCGGCTAATATCATTCATTCTAATACCGCGGCAAAATACAGCCGCGGTATTTTTTATAGATAAATCGGAATAAAATGAGCCAATATATCATAAAAACAGTACGATTGTGCATTGCATATTCTGTATATTTTCGATATACTATAATCAGCAAATGTTATCAAGTCAATCGTATCGGCATAGGGAAAGATAAGTATTTTTGAGGTGAAAAAATGAAAAGAAACACAAATCGTTTGATTGCAGCAGGTTTGACCCTGCCGCTTTCAGTTGGTGGGATTCTGATACCAACTGCACCCATGCAGGTTCTTGCGGCAAACTCCCCTGTTGTGGAGTATCTCAATCGTGGAATCAGTGCTGTCAACACTGGTTCAGGCATGATGATCAGCTGGCGGTTCAACGCAAATGATGACGACAATGCCACGTTTCGACTGTATCGCAACAACGAAATGATTTACGAAAGTGCTGGCGGCAAAGCTACCTGCTACCTTGATGCAGGCGGCAATGCCAACTCACAGTATCGCGTTGACACTGTTGTGAACGATAAGGTCGTATCCTCTGAGGTGTGCACCAACATCAGCAACAGCAATTATCTCAGCGTCAAAATGGATGTCCCTGCAGGAGGCGGCGATTATTCCTATGTTGCATCCGATACATCCGTCGGTGATGTGGACGGCGACGGCACATACGAACTGTTCGTCAAATGGGATCCGACAAACGCAAAGGATAATTCGCAGGACGGTTATACAGGAAATGTCTATATCGACTGCTACACCCTTGACAGCAAAAAACTCTGGCGTATAGACCTTGGCCGAAATATTCGTGCGGGTGCACATTATACACAGCATCTTGTTGCTGACTTTGACGGTGACGGAAAAGCTGAAATGTGCTGCAAAACCGCTGACGGTACAAAGGATGGAACAGGCAAAGTGATCGGCAACGGCAACGCTGACTACCGCAATTCCGGCGGCTATGTGCTCGACGGTCCCGAATACTATACACTGTTCGACGGACAAACGGGCGCGGCTCTCGATACCGTTGATTATGCCTATCCACGGGGCGATGCGACCAGCGCGAATGCCAAGAAAACATGGGGCGACAACTATGGAAACCGCTGTGACCGTTTCCTCGGTGCTGTCTGCTATCTTGACGGTGTAAACCCGAGTGCGGTGTCAGTTCGCGGATATTATACCCGTATGACCGCCGTTGCATATGATGTTGTTGATAAAAAGCTGGTCAAACGCTGGGGATTTGATACAGGTTTTAATTCCTCCGCGCAGGGCTATGCCAATGGCAACCACAACTGTATGCCTGCCGATGTTGACGGTGACGGCAGACAGGAACTTGTACTTGGCGCGACTTGTCTGGACGATAACGGTCAGGTACTCTGGTGTACGGGCAAGGGACACGGTGACGCAATGCACTTGGGTGATCTGCTTCCGAATCGTCAGGGCTTGGAACTATGGGTCTGCCATGAAGCTGCACCCTATGGTGTTTCTCTGATTGATGCACGCAACGGACAGACAATTTTCCACTATGACCGCGACAAAGATACAGGACGCTGCTGTGCAGACAATGTCTTGGCAAGCAATCCCGGTGCAGAATTCTGGGGTGCACGTTCCAATGATGTCTACAACGCAAACGGACAGGTCGTCAGCACCAAAACACCTGCGCAGAACTTCCTTGCATACTGGGATGGCGACCTTGAACGTGAATTGCAGGATGGCATTACAATTTCCAAGATGACAAATGCCAACACGATTCAGGAGATCTTCACCGCCTCCGGATGCGATACCAACAACGGAACGAAATCGAATCCGTGCCTCACTGCGGATATTCTGGGTGACTGGCGCGAAGAACTCCTCTACCGTACTACGGACAGCCGTGAAATTCGCATTTTCTGCACACCGCACACCACGGATTATCGTATCACCACACTGATGCACGACCCGCAGTACCGCAATCAGGCAGCCGGCGAACAGAATTGTTACAACCAGCCGGCTCACCCAAGTTTCTATCTCGGTTCTGATGCAAATCTACCGGCAAGACCGAATGTCACAGTCAATGATGACGGTTCGCATTCCACAAGCAACGAACCGATGAGCGGAAAGCTGATTCAGAATCTTACCGTGTTCGACATGAGCAATTACCGCAAATGGACAATCGACGACGCTGTCAGCCAAGGTGAATCTATTTTCGGTGACCGCGATTTTACCTACACGCAGCTTCCAAAAGAATTGAACGGCAAGGAATCCATTCTTACCGCCTGCGACTCCAAATACAGCACAAGTGACCTTGCCAGCTTCTCTGTGGCACAGGATGCGACTGTATATATCGTTTATGACAACCGTGTGGATTCACTTCCTTCATGGATGTCAGGCTTTGAAAAGACAGGCATGACAGCCGCAAGCTCCAATGATGTCGTGTTCGATGTCTATAAGAAGGACGTGAACGCTGGTGACACTGTGGTTTTGGGACAAAACGGAAAATCAGATTACTGCGTGAACTATACTGTATTTGTGGCAGAACAAATCGTCGAAACAACAACAACTACAACAACTACTACAACTACTACCACCACAACAACAACTACTACCACGACAACAACGACAAACAGCACAACCACAACAACACCCGACCTATCCAAGCAGCTTCTAGGTGATGTCAACTGTGACGGTGTTGTGACAGTATCTGATGCCATCCTGATGAGTCGTATGGCGCATGAGGACACGACCGTTGACGTGACCGAGCAGGGCAAAATTAACGGTGACTGCGACCACGACGGTGCCGCGACCTCTTTGGATTCGAGCATTATCTTGAAGATCATTGCAAAACTTATCACCGTGTAAAAAGGAAACGCAGGGAATTACATCCCTGCGTTTCTTTTATCAGATGATAATCCCATTGGTATGGTCTATTTCATGCTGAATGATTTGTGCCGTTCTTCCTTCATACTGCTTAGTGAGATTACGAAAAAGTCTATCCTGATATGCCACTGTGATTTGTCGATATCGCTTCGTGGGGCGCTCCCCATTAAGTGAAAGACATCCTTCAGTGGTTTCGTACTCCCCTGACGCTTTCGTAATCTTGGGATTAAACATGACTTCATATTTTCCTTTGCCGACACATACTGCAATGATGCACTTTTTCACGCCAATCATATTGGCAGCCATGCCCACGCATCGGTCGGCATTGGATTTCAACGTTTCCAACAGATCATCTGCAACCGAAACATCCGCTTTCTCAGCAAGTTCAGATTTCATTCCGAGAAAAAACATATCTCTGCAAATCGCTCGTATCATAATAATTCCCTCCTGTGTTTCTCCAGATACAACAGTACGCCCTCACATCCGCGAGAAATATCCTGAAATGCAACATCAAATCGATCAGTGTACCACGGATCGGCAACATCTCTGTTCTCATTTACAAACGAAAGAAGCTTATGTATTTTTTTCTGTGGGTCAGATTGAAAGATCCGCATCAGGTTACGCAGATTGTTTTCATCCATCACCACAAACAGATCGTATTGAGCATAATCATTCATCACAACCTGAACAGCACGCTTTCCTTCGCAAGAAATACCATGACGTTCTAATTCAGCCTTGGCAGGAGGATAAACAGGATTCCCGATACCGCCGTAAATCTCCTCGGAACTTGTTGCCGCAGAACATACCATACATTCATCACGCAAATACGGATGCTCGGAAAGCATATGTCGAAAAATATACTCTGCCATCGGGGAACGACAGATGTTGCCGTGGCAGACAAACATCACTTTTATCATACGTTTTTTCCTCTCTGATTTGCTCAGTATTGCCGTATTTTGCGCGGTATATCGTAGCTTTTCTTTCCTACTACCATTTTGGCAGAACGGGGCGAAAACTACAAAACGCGGCAAGTTTTTGCAAACTGCGGACGTCGTTAGTAGTAAAATAGTAGTAGAAATCGGGGTGTTTTACTACTAAGGAATTTGGGGTAGTATTCTTTTCAAATATTATTCTGTGCACAAAAATCAGCGAATGATTCTGCATATCTGATCTTTTGCGTAAAAGCACCTGTGGTATATTCGTTTTCACCGGCTAATACAGCAGATAACCGACCGGTTTTTTCTGTAATGTCATACGAAGCAAAACGGAGCTTTTTCTGTGTTTCCTCTTTCATAACACGCATCAGATCATAGATACGATCGCTATGCTCTTTTTTGCATATAACATCGAATGAAATGACATCCATCTGATCATGCGGATCTGCGTAAAGATTGAACACCATGCAGTTGTTTTTGTGATTTCCAATTACCCAGAGGTCGCCTTCGCCGGATTTTTGATCAAAGAAGAAGTCAAATAGCTTTTCTGCATCAATGTATATGCCCATAGTATCCATAATAGTTTTTAGATTGGGATTAAGATAATCGTATTCCGGATACCCGTAGAGTACTATGTGTATAGGCGATGATATATGAAAAGTGCATACATCAGCACTTATTTTGGATTCAATGGACATCGTAGCTTCTCCTCTCGTTTTTCTCATTATACCATAATCCTTCCAATTCATCAAGTCAAAACGGGCAAAAAAATAACGGCTCACCGAAGTGAGCCGCAGACGGAAGCGTATCATACTGCTTCATCCTTTGTTCTGTTCATCTCCTGACGGGCGTTCTGGAGTTCCTCCATGCGGTGAAGCTCCGCAGCAGCATCCTCCAGTCCCAGATGCGTATAAACGTCAAGCGTTGTGCTCTTGCCAAATGGTAACACACTTTCGTATGGTTTGTAAATGACGTAAATACGCCTTAAAACAGGCTTCTTTTGTCTTTCAGTGGTTCATCGAGCAGCTTGTAGTAGATGTAAATATCACGGGGCTGTCCCTCCACATAGGCATCGAGTGTAATATACTCGATAAGCTCCAAGCACATCTCACGGGTAAGTTCCTGTACATCAGTATACTTCTTCAGGCGCTCTATGAACAGGGCTACATCTTCCTCGTTCTGCCTGATCGTGGATAACTTTTCTTCAAGGTCAGCAACTTCTGCCGACAGTTCTTTCTGCTCGGCTTCATATTTCGCTATGAGCTTCATCGCTACATCTTCAGATACCTTGCCGAGGACTTTGTCCTCATAGATGTTCTGAATCAGCGTGTCAAGCTCCTGCAAGCGGTATCTGCCCTCTGTGAGCTTCTTGGTATCAACGGAATACTGCTCCTCGTGATGCTTTGCTTTACGAGCGAGGAATTCCGCCTTTGCCTTTTCCTCGTCCTCTACAACAAGCTGAGCAAGACTGCGAATATCTTCAAGCACAATAGCGTCCATATCTTGCATTTTGATATAGTGACTGGGACAGTAACGCTTGCCAAACCTCATGTAAGAAGTGCAGTTGTAATTGTGGCGAAGATACTTTCTCGGCTTTTTCTTACTGCCGTTTGTAGTGTTGTTCCACGCAAGGCGGACTTTGTTTCCGCAGTCCTGACAGTAAATTAATCCGCTGAGATTTGCGACATATCCGCTGCTGTTGCGCTTTCCCTGCGACACCGACTGTTCCATTTCACGCACCCTATCCCAAAGCTCCTGAGAAACAATAGGCTCATGCGTGTTTTTCACAACGATCATATCTTCTTCATCATTCTTTATTACTTTATGATTTTTGTAGCTGACTCTTGTTGTGCGGAGCTGAACAAGATGTCCGAGGTAGGTGTAGTTGTGCAATATTTGCCTGACCGATTCGGGACTCCACATATGCCTTGTACGTCGAGGATTAGGTTTGCCGAGCTTTGCGTAATAGTAGTCCGATGGAATCGGCACACCGTCTTCATTGAGCTTATCGGCAATATGGTGCGGGCTGATACCGCTTGCCCGCATTTCAAAGATGTTGCGGACAATAGGTGCGGCATCGGGATCGATCACAGGTAGGTGATTCGGATCATCGCCCTTCGTGTAACCGAACGGAGCGCAGGTCGTGCGATACTTGCCAGCTTTTGCATTGGCTTCGATGACTGCCTTGATCTTCTTACTCGTAGAAGCGGCGTGCCACTCGTTGAAAAGGTTGACGATCGGCATCATGTCAAGTGCGGAGGTATCCTTACTTGCAGTATCCACATTATCGTTCAGTGCGATAAAGCGGATATTGTAACTCGGAAAAATGTAGTCAACATATCTGCCGACCTCGATGTAATTACGCCCGAAACGGCTGAGGTCTTTGCAGATGATAAGATTGATCTTCCCCGACTGAGCATCTGACAGCAATCTCTGCACCGCAGGTCTGTCGAAATCAGTACCGCTCCAACCGTCATCAACGTAGGTATCCACAAGATTCCAGCCCTGCTCTTTGACATATTTGGTGAGGATAAGCTTCTGGTTTTCTATTGACAGGGATTCGCCGGCTCTCATATCCTCCTGCGAGAGGCGGACGTAAATTCCTGCATTGTAAATGGTCTGCTTTGCCATTTTTACTCCTTTCAAATCAAAGCAGTACCATACCGACAGTGTTAGTATAGCGCAAAATGTCGGTATAGTCAATGCCTTGCCGACAAATTACGCCAGTGTTTCTTTTACGGCTCTTTCAAAAGCGAGCCTGCCGATCACTTCGTCGATATTTTTCTCTCCGACGAAACGGCTGTGAACGATGTACTTCTTTCCGTCGATCTCATATTCCGAAACACGTTCAGGATATTCCTTGTACTTCTCGTTCAGCTCAAACATCTTTCCTGCTTTTTCTCTCTCTACAGCAGTTGTTTCCTTCAATTTTCTCCTTTCCGCCTGCGATATCTTTCTCTCTACACGCAATGGCTTTTTGTTGCAGGGGCGTTACGCCTGCACGGTGAAATCAATAGAAGATTTCAGAATGTTTTATTCTTCATCATTTTCAGAGTTGTCATAAAACGAAATATCATCATCTTGGTAAGAATTTGAATTGCTATTTCCTGCATTACCGTAACCGACAAGTTTAAATAAATCCGAATCAGACAGTCCGCTTGCACGAAGCTTTTCCAAAAGCTGATGTTCGGAGCTGATCTCTTTTCTCTGTATAAATGCCCATACGAAAACCTCCTCTAAAAATTATTGTTCTACACAGGTAGCTGAGTGCTAACCTGTCATATTGCAATTATAGCGCACTCTACATATGAAATACAATCCGCATTGCGCACAAAGTTTCGTTCACAGAATGTTAACAAAAGACCGAGGAAAATTGCATTTTCAAAATTGAAAACAACGCTGTTTCGAGAAATATTTGATTTGTGCATTTTTACAATGTCATTTTCAGCAAATCGAAAAATAGTGAAATTTCCTATTGACGAAAGCTGAATTATCCAGTATATTGATTATGAGGAATGACGAAAAAGAGAAAATCGTATAGCCCCGATTCTCGTAAAACGAGAAAAATGAACGAGCCGACAGGCTCGGAAATGCACACGCCCCACAGGGGCGGAAACTGGAG
>JAZLJA010000024.1:0-2237 GCA_045617625.1 Oscillospiraceae bacterium
CTCAAAAAGATTCGCAAACTGAAATATCTGCGTGACCAGCTGACCATCAAGGAAAACACAAACATCCGTCAGGTTCTGTCGGAAATGAGTCCGCTTTGGATGGAGAACAGACAGTACAACAAGCTGCATCTTTCGATTGACTCGCTGCAAGGCAGCGACGAAATGGCTGCGCTTATTCGCAAAATCGGACAGATGCAAGGTGTCATCTGCAAATCGCGAACACCTGCACCACCTCTGACTGATGATGATTTGACAGAGAACACTTCGCAATTGACCGAAATCAACCCGCAAGAGATTTGGAATGCCTTCCGGGCTGGCGGCAACGACCTGTTTTCTTTCATCGTATCATACGATTACAGGCAGGAACGTACCATCGAACAACATGCCTTGCTGTTCTGCCAACTGGCTGTGCAGCACCCCGATGAATGTAAAATAACCGAGCAATATGCAATTTACCAAACCCTTGAATACCCATTGATTTATGCTAAATAACACACAAAAAGTATATGAAAGGCTGATTCGGGGCGGATTTCTCGCTGCTGACAGTTCAAAGACGGACATTAAGCATCTGTATCAGGATGTCGAAGAAAATTATGAGGAATATGCCGCGTTCTTTAGTCAGATAGGCTTCCGTTTGGACAGTGGCGATGGCTATTTCTATTTCTCCACCGTCAATGAAAGCAAGGCCGACATTGAAAGACGTCTGATGTCTTTCTGCAAGTGGATTGATTATCTCGACTTTCTGAAGACATTTGACATGGCTTTTTCTGTCGGATACCAATTTGGTAAAGCACGGATTGTGAATGAAATTGATGTCAATGCAGAACTGAAAGACAAGGCTCGGCATCTCTTTTCCTCGCAAATGCCGTTTTCCGAAAAAGTGGACAAATTGGTCGGCGAATTGGAAACCATGGGATTCGCCGAACTTATTGATGAAGAGACCTCGACATACAAGATGACCTCTGCATTTCGCTATGCGGAAGACTTGGTGAACTTACTGACAATTTACAACGAAGATGAGATACCTGAGTAAAATCATATTTATCAACAGTGCACATGTGCGATATGCCGAAATCCAATTGGATGGCAATGTGCACTTTACAGGAACACAAGGTGTTGGCAAAAGCACTTTGCTGCGTGCATTGCTGTTTTTTTATAACGCAGACAAGCAGCACCTTGGAATTAAACAAGGACAAGAATCATTCGATAGGTTCTATTTTGAAAATGCCAATTCATTTATTGTGTATGAAATCCAGCGTGAAATAGGCGCATATACGATTCTTACTTTCCGTCATCAAGGCAGTGCCGCATTCCGTTTTATTGATGCTCCGTACAATAGGAACTGGCTCGTTGGCGAAACTGGCGAAGTGTTGAGCGATTGGACGAAAATCCGGCAAAACATCATGCGCGAAGGGACGATAGACATTAGTCCGCGAATCGACAATTACTTGAATTATAGGGATATCATTTTCGGCAATGTCCATGACAGGACGAATAAGTTTGCCAAATATGCTTTGGTTGAGAGTACCAAGTATCAGAACATTCCACGAAGCATTCAGAATGTGTTTCTGAACAGCAAGTTAGATGCAGAATTCGTGAAAAAGACCATCATCGAATCAATGATGGAGGGCGACACGGAAGAGTCTATCAAATTGAGTGTTTATCGCAGCTTGGTGGCTGGTTTTGAAAGGGAGTACGATGACATTCATTTGTGGTATAAAACGGAAAAGAATGGTGATGTTTTGGTGCGTAGGCAGGCTGGGCAAGTCATTGTTGCCTACCATGAGACTATAGCTTTTGATCAGCAGATACGGCGTTCTGTCAGGGAACTCAATTTTGCCGTTAAGCAGGCGCAGGAACAATTGCCGGTTGCTCAGGAAGAACTGAAAAAGACCATTGGACAGATTGATTCGGAAGAACAAAGGAAAAAGAACATTGAGCTTGAACAGCATAAGAAACTGGCGGAATTGAATGAAGCAATAGGCAAGCAAAAATACCAGATGGAGCTAATCCGAGAAAAGCGGAAACTCTATGCATCGATGGATATTGAAGCCATGATAAAGATGCATCAGTCGGAACCCAAATTGCAGAACGAGCGGAAACATCAGCAGGAAATACTGGAGACTTTGACGAAACAGTTTGCGGATATTGAAGCCAAATACAAGAACTTGTTTGAACAGCTGGACCTCAATCTTGGACGATTCAAAAACATTCAGGAAACCGAACTTAACAGGCTG
>JAZLJA010000025.1:0-61698 GCA_045617625.1 Oscillospiraceae bacterium
GCAGCCCCCGCTGCCGCTGCCGACGGCACCCCTGTCACCGCGCCGATGCCCGGCACGATCCTTCAGGTCAAGTGCGCAAACGGCGATGCAGTCAAGCGCGGACAGGTTCTGTTTGTTCTGGAAGCCATGAAAATGGAAAACGACATCGTCGCACCGCAGGACGGCACGATCCTCTCCATCAACACCACAAAGGGCAGCTCTGTCAACCCCGGCGACCCGCTGGCTGTGTTGGGCTGATTTGATTAGGTGACGAATATGGCTAAAATCAAAATTACGGAAACGGTGCTGCGTGATGCGCACCAGTCATTGCTCGCAACCCGAATGCCCACCTCCGATATGCTCCCGATCCTGCAGCAAATGGACAAAATCGGATTCCATTCCGTGGAGTGCTGGGGCGGCGCAACCTTCGATTCCTGCCTGCGTTTCCTCAATGAGGATCCGTGGGAGCGTCTCCGCATCCTGAAGAAAAATATGCCGAACACCAAGCTGCAAATGCTGTTCCGCGGACAGAATATGCTTGGCTACCGCCACTATGCCGATGATGTGGTCGAATATTTCGTCCAGAAATCCGTGGCAAACGGCATCGACATCATCCGCATTTTTGATGCACTGAATGATGTGCGCAACCTCGAAACCGCGATCAAGGCAGCAAAAAAAGAGGGTGCGCATACACAGGTCGCCATCAGCTTCACCACAGGCGATGTGTTCACCGATGAATACTACGTCAAATACGCCAAGCAGATCGAAGCAGCAGGTGCGGATTCCATCTGCATCAAGGATATGGCTGCCCTGCTGACACCTTACCGCACCGAATCGCTCGTCAAGGCGCTGAAAGCTGCCACTGACCTGCCGATCCAGCTTCACACGCATTATACCTCCGGTCTTGCCTCCATGTGCCTGCTCAAGGGCATCGAGGCAGGCGCGGATATCATTGATACCGCCATGTCGCCGCTCGCACTGGGCACCTCGCACGCCCCGACCGAATCTATGGTCGCTGCTTTGCAGGGCACCGAGTACGACACCGGCATCGACCTTGCCGCCGTCTGCGAATTGCGCCCCTACTTCATGGAACTGCGCGAAAAGTACATCAAGGCAGGTCTCATCGACCCGAAAATGCTTGCCGCCGATGCAAAAACGCTCATCTATCAGGTTCCCGGCGGTATGCTCTCCAACCTGCTCTCGCAGCTGAAGCAGGCAGGCAAGGAGGACAAACTCACCGAGGTTCTGGAAGAAGTGCCGCGTGTCCGCAAGGATGCAGGCTATCCGCCGCTTGTCACCCCGTCCTCGCAGATCGTCGGCACACAGGCTGTGTTCAACGTCATCATGGGCGAGCGTTACAAGACCGTCACCAAAGAATTCAAGGGCATTGTCCGCGGCGAATACGGTCAGACCCCTGTGCCGATCGACCCCGCTTTCCGCAAGCAGATCATCGGCGATGAAAAGGCGATCGACTGCCGTCCCGCAGACCAGCTTCCCCCTGAACTTGACAAACTCCGCGAAGAATGCGCCGAGTGGATCCAGCAGGAGGAGGACGTTCTCTCCTATGCACAGTTTGGTCAGGTGGCTGTGAAGTTCTTCGAGAAACGCCGCGACAAAATGGTGGGGCTCGATGGCGTTCACGGCAACGCAGAAAATCAAATTCACCCTGTCTGATGCGGATTCCCGTCTCAGGCAGGCACCCCTTGCCTTGAGAAAGGAGCATCTTTACCTTGCCGATTTGCATATCTCCCGAGCTGCCTGCCTATCAGGCGCTCCTCAATGAAAATATTTTCGTGATGGGCAGTGAACGCGCTGCCCATCAGGATATCCGTCCGCTGCGGCTGTTGATCCTCAACATCATGCCGAAAAAAATCGAGACGGAAATTCAGCTTTTGCGGCTGCTCAGCAACAGTGCCATCCAGATCAACGTGTCCCTGCTCTGCATGGAATCCCATGTCTCGAAAAACACGAATCAAAGCCATTTGGATGCGTTCTATACCACGTATTCCGAGATCCGTAATCAGTATTACGACGGCATGATCATCACAGGCGCACCCGTCGAGCAGCTTCCCTTCGAGGAAGTTGACTACTGGGAAGAAATCTGCGAGATCATGGAATGGACGAAAACACACGTTTTCAGCACAATGCACATTTGCTGGGGCGCACAGGCAGGATTATACTACCACTTCGGTGTCCCGAAATATCCGCTGGAAAAGAAAATGTTCGGTATTTTCCCGCATCATGTGGAGGTGCCGAATTCCCTGCTCGTGAAAGGCTTTGACGAGATCTTCGACGTCCCGCACTCCCGCCATACGGAAGTGCGCAGAGCCGACATCGACAAAGTGCCTGAGCTTGAGATCCTCACAAGTTCGCCGATCTCAGGTGTTCACATCGTTGCCAACCGCAACGGCAGACAGTATTTCATCACGGGGCATTCCGAATATGACCGCAACACCCTCGCGGATGAATATTTCCGCGATTTGAACAAGGGGCTGCCCATCGAGCCGCCGTTCCGATATTTTCCTGACGACGACCCGCAGCAGCCGCCGCGCTTTACATGGCGCTGCCATGCCAACCTGATGTTCTCCAACTGGCTCAATTACTGCGTCTATCAGCGCACCCCCTATGACCTCACCGAGCTTTCACTGCGCAACTGGAACTGGGAAGTCAACGTATAAACCGACAGCGTTTCTGCGCAGTATCGAAGAAAGAAGGTTTTGCTATGGACGGAACAGCCATTCCGAACCCCTACGAATTGAAGGATGAAGACCGCACATTTACAAAACCTGCTGTGATTTCCGCTGCCGCACTGTGTCTTGCGATTCTGGCAGCCACATTCGCAAAACTGTGGCTCACTTTGATCGCAGGAACAGCAGCCCTATTGCTCGGTATTTACGCCATCAAAAAAAAGAAAAACGGAAAGGGATTTGCCGCTGCAGGCATCGTCCTTTCCGTTCCCTGTATTCTGCTTTCTGCGTGTCTGCTCATTATTCTGCATCTGTATGCGGATTATCTCAAGGTGATTTTCAACGATTACGAAACCATCTATGCGGAACGTGAAACCGTCTTTGCGGCATATGAAATCGACGCGACCATCCCGCAATACCTCCAAAAATACAGGGAAGAACCCTATTCCGAACTGCTCGATTTCTTCCAAATCAGCATTTATGACGTCATGGACGGGCTTTATGCGCATTACAAACAGGATATGCTCCCCGAAATTCATCTGAACCTCAAAAGCGGCACGCTCACGCTGCCTGCATTCCCGTTCACCGCATGACGTTTCGCAAAATTGCATACAGCATCCAGATTCCCAAAACGGCAAGCCAAAATTTGCCGCTTCTGGGAATTATTTTTTTGTCCCCGCGAAATACCCTGACCCACTGCTCCGCGTACCACCAGACTGCAAGCACAGGAAATGCAAAAACAATCGCATTTGCTTGCAAAGCACCGTATAAATCGCCGTGCATCAGCGCAATGACCGCATGTGTCAGCCCGCAGGAAGGACAAAGAAATCCTGTGCTGCTGCGAATCGGACATGCGGGAACATGAGGCATCAGCCACCGTTGATAGGCAGCGGCGGCAAGCCAAAACACCCCCGCCGCCAGTATCGGCAGCAAAAGCAAGAACAACACTCTGAGTGTCAAACTGCGCATTTGCTTGCTTTTCATATATCCCATCTCCCTTCGCGCACACCGAAATATTGTAAGTCAAGAAATATTTATTGTTTTTCGATAATTTTCTATTGACAAACGAGAAATTATGTGCTATACTAAGTTCAACAAATCAAAGGAGGCTTCCCCCTATGGCAAAAACATGGACTGCACCCAAATCTCTGTATCTCACACGGATTCTCGTCAAAGCGACCATTGCGCTGTGCATCATGGCTGCATTCTGCGTCCCCATCTGCACCGAATGGTACGATACGGTTTCAGGGCAAAATCCGATCCATAATCTGCTCAATGTCGTGCTGTATATCAGCGATGCCCTTGGGCTGATCTCAATGTGGGAACTGAACGGAATGCTCAACCGCATCAGCAAACAGGATATTTTCGTGGCTGAAAACGTCAAGGTGCTGCGAATCATCTCGTGGTGCTGTTTCGGTATCGCCGCCCTGTTCTTTGTGCTGACGTTCTTTCGGATGCTGGCACTCATCATCACATTTGCCGCTGCGCTGTTCGGCATGATCATGCGTGTGCTGAAAAATGTATTTGAACTTGCCGTGGAACTGCGGCAGGAAAACGACTTCACGATCTAAGGAGGACAAGACCATGCCGATTATCGTCAATCTGGATGTCATGATGGCAAAGCGGAAAATGTCCTCGAATGAACTTGCCGAACGCATCGACATCACCCCTGCAAACCTCTCGATTCTCAAAACCAACAAAGCGAAAGCCATCCGCTTTTCCACACTGGAGGCGATCTGCCGTGCGCTGGATTGTCAGCCCGGAGATGTACTTGCTTTCGATGAAACCGAATCCGATGCGCCAAAGGAGGGCTGAATCATGAACGAACACGAAGATTACAGCGGTTTTCCCGAGAATGTATCCGCTGCTCCATCCATCACGCCCCCGACCGTACAAACCGTCAGCGCACCTGCTTATCACTATGTGCCGCCTGCCAAGCGTGTCTGGGATTTTCAAAATCACGACGGCATTTTCGCATGGCTTGCCCTGCCGCTCGGATTCCTGTTTGTCCGCTATGTGATGGTGATGTATCACGGCTTTGCAACCACGGCATTTTTCCTGCTGATGCTGATTGCCGCCGCAGTATATGTCAAACTTTCCGGACACAAGATCACTGCGCCGCAGGCAGGATTGTGGGGGATCATCGCATTGTTCACGCTGCCGTTTTCCCTCACCACCACCACAACCATCCGTTTTCTTTGCGTCGTGTTTCTGCTGATTGCCACCGTATGGTGGGTTCGGGCAGTGACCATCGGAACAAATTTTGTCACAAGATTTTTCCCCTATGATGCCATCGACAGCGTGGTGACTTACCCCTGCATGGAAATGAAAGCCGCGCCCAAAGCCATTTCCTATTCCATGAAGCGCTCGAAAAAGGGCAGCAATGTGCGGATGATCCTGATCGGATTGCTCGTGACCATTCCGCTGACGGCGATCGTTGCCGCGCTGCTTTGCTCTGCCGATGCCGGTATTTCCCGCATTTTCAACACCATTGCCAGAAGCCTTTCCGACGATTTCTCCGAACTTTTCTGGGAAGCCGTCATCGGCATTCCCGTAGGATTTGCACTGTTTGCCGCATTCTATGGAAACGCCGACAAAAAGCTGCATCCCCACACCGATGACAGTGTATTTGAGGAAAAGCTTGCGAAAAAACGCATTATCCCCAATCTCGGGCTTTATGCAGCCGTGACCCCGATCTGTGTACTTTACCTGATGTACGTCATTTCACAGCTCACCTATTTCTGTGCTGCATTCTCGGGCATACTGCCTGAAAACATGGAAAGCTATGCCGAATATGCCCGCCGCGGGTTCTTTGAGCTTTGCGCGATCGCTGTCATCAACCTGATCGTCATTCTCGTGCTGACAGGCTGCTCCAAGGAGGGCGGACAAAAACGCCCCGCCGCCCTGAAATTCTATGCCTCCGCTTTGTGCCTGTTCACGCTGTTTATCATCGCCACCGCGATTGCCAAAATGGTGATGTATATCGACAATTACGGTCTGACCTCTCTGCGTCTTTATACCGCATGGTTCATGGTACTGCTTATTTTCGTGTTCCTTGTGGTTCTGATCCGCCAGTTTGTGAAGCTTCCCAGTGCCAAGATCCTGACGGGCATTTTTCTTGTGATGTTCGGGCTGCTGTGCTTCTCGCGCCCCGATGCCATGATCATGGAATACAACATCACGCGCTATGAGCAGCACACCCTGAAAGACCTCGACCTTGATTTGCTGCAGCGCAATCCCTCGGATGACATCGTCATGGTGCTTTGCAGGCATATGGACACGGTGGCAGAGGTTGGCAAAACATCAGAACTTCAAAACGCGATCATCGAATCGTTCAGTGCTTACAGCGCAACCCCCATCCGTCTCTGGAATTTCTCCTCGCTCTGGATTCACAGCCACATGGCTGAATACTACGCACAAAATCCGCAGTCTCATCTGATCTACTATCCTCGACATTCAAGGCTGATCCTGAATTTCGATCAGCCCTGCCAAGCTGATTCCCTTTACTACGAAATCTTCGCCTGCGACGGCAGCCCCGTGTATTTCTCAAACTTCGTCTCGATCGATGACCCCTGCAAAGTCGTCATTGACTTCAAAAGCAACGTAACGAATCTCAAAGTTGCTGACACGATGCTGGACTTCGACATTGACGGTTACAGCGGTCCCGGCGTCCCGATGAAGCTTGATTCAAATGGCGAAATGTACTGCGATGTGCTGATTTCCGACCCCGATAATGTCCGTATCATCCCGACAAACTGAAAGGAAAACCATATGTCAACAAAAGCAATGCGTTTATCAATGGGCATCTGTGCGGTGATTTTGTTCGCCGCCGAGGTGTATATCGGTGTGTTTCAGCACGGCAACTGGGTTCGCGCCTATCTGGGCGATGTGCTGGTCATCATGCTGCTTTATGCAGTGGCGCGGTGCATTTCGCCGCGGCTGCCGAAAATCGGCTGGGTGCTGCCCACCGCGCTGCTGGCATTCAGCTTTTGCGTAGAATTCCTGCAAAAATGGGGATTTGCCGATAAGCTGCACATCACAAACAAGCTGCTCCGCACACTGATCGGAACATCGTTTTCATGGAAAGATATTCTCTCCTATGTCATCGGATTTGTACCGCTGCTGCTGTTTGAACAGATTGTGAAAAAACATTCCCGATAAAATTTTCGCTCAAGCCCGTTTCATGGCTTGAGCGATTTTTTATGCTTTTGCTTCGGAATGAACCTTTCTCAATCCTCGTGGATGATGAACCAGAATGTCGAGCCGACGCCCACAGTGCTGTCCACGCCGAAGGCATAATCGTGCATCCGCAAAATCGCCTTGACGATCGAAAGCCCCAAGCCCGTGCCGACGATCTCCCGCTTATAATTCTCGCTGCGGTAATATTTATCGAAAATACGGGAAAGCGTTTCCTGATCCATCCCCGCGCCCGTGTCGCGCACCGCGATTTTCACACCCTCAGGCGTATGCACCTGCGAAATGAAGATCTGTTTGTCTGTGCCCGAATAATTCATCGCATTGTTGATGAGATTACAAATCACCTGCTCGATTTTGCCCGCATCGCAGTTGACCTGTGCCTCGCCGTCGGTTTGCAGATGGAACGTGAAGCCCGAAACACTGCTCAATCCGCGATAACGCTCCACGATATCCGTGAGCCGCTGCTCCATGTCAAATTCCGAGCGATTGAGTGTCATGCTGCCATTTTCCAGCTTCGAGAGGTCTAAAATATCGTTGACCAGCAAGGTCAGGCGGTCGGTTTCCTCGATGATGACCTGCAAATGCTCGCCGCGCTTGACAGGGTTGTCGCCCGAAAGATCGCGGATCATTTCGGCATAAGCCTTGAGCATGGTCAGCGGGGTGCGCAGATCGTGGGAAGCATTGGCGATGAGGTCGCGCTGCATGGTGTCCACGCGGTTGATCTCGTGGCTCGCGTAATTCAGCGTGCTTGCCAGCCGCTCCGCCTCCAGATAGCCGCCGCCCTGAAATTCGATGTCATATCTGCCGTGTGCAAGGTGTGCCGCATCCTTTGTGACCTGCACAATCGGCTGCGAAAGCCTTTTGGAAACCACAAACGAGATCGACGCAGCAGCAAACATCAGGAAAATACAGATCAGCAAAAGCTGCCGTTTCAGAATGCTGACCGTCGAATACACAGGCACCAGCGGAGTGTTCAACAGCAAATATCCTTTCGGGCTGCTTTCACCGCCGATGATACAGGCGTAAATGAGAATATCGGAGTTGGTGCGCTTGTTGGTATATTTGCGGCAGATCACACCATCCTCCGATTCCTTGACCTCACGGATGATATCCATGACCTGATTCTCAAGCCCGTGCAGCACACAGTCTGCACCCATGACATCCTTGGAGCTGTAAATGCGGCGGTTGAGATTGAAATAATCGCGGATCTCGATGCACATATCGTTTTCAAACGAAAGCGCGGTGAAATCGTCTTTATAATCGCCGTCATCAAACTGCGCCTGCATTTTCGAGGCAAGGCTTGTGATATCCGCTGTTTTCATGCGGTCGTAGAAGTTCTGGAGAAACAGCACCTCAAACACCCAAAGCAGCACGAAAACCAATATCACAAACACCATGAACCAAAGCCAGATATGCGTGCGCATGGTGAAGCGTTTCCCAAGCTTATGCTTCAAATTTATATCCCATTCCTCTCAAGGTGACGATAAATTTGCGATATTCCCCAAGGCTGCCGCGCAGCATTTTGATATGGGTATCCACGGTGCGGTCGTCGCCAAAGAAATCATAGCCCCACACTTCTTCCAGCAGCTTATTGCGCGTGAGAGCAAGATTCTGATTGCGCACCAGATAAAACAGCAGGTCATATTCTTTCGGGGTCATGTCGGCTTTTTTGCCGTCTACATAGACCTCTCTGCCTGCCATGTCGATTTCCAGCCCCTCAAACACCAGACGCTGCGGGGTCTGGGGCTGTGTCTGCTCCTTGCGCTTGCAGACTGCCTTGACACGCGCCATCAGTTCCTTGGGTGAAAACGGCTTGACCACATAATCGTCGATGCCAAGCTCAAAGCCAAACAGCTTGTCATATTCCTCACCGCGGGCTGAAAGCATGATGACCGGGGTATCCTTGGTCTTGCGGATCTCCTTGCAGGCTGAGAAACCATCCAACCGCGGCATCATGATGTCCATAATGATGACGTCATAATCGTTGGCACGCGCCATCGAGACCGCCTCCATGCCGTCGGCAGCCTCCTCCGCGGTATAGCCCTCAAATTCTGCGTATTCACGCACCACACGGCGGATATTCGCTTCGTCGTCCACAATCAAAATATTCATAACGATGTCCTTTCCATATGCAGATGAGACAATTTGTCCCACATTTTCACATTGTTCTTCCAGTATAACAGAAAAGTGTGAAATTTTCGTGAAATCTAATGGAATTTTCCAGTTCATTTTACAAAAAACGATTGACAACCCACTCGCAAACTGGTATAATAATACATAGATATTTCTGATACCATCATATTACCTGAAGCTGACAAAGCAGCATTCATCACGGAAAGGAAGGGAGTTTTCGCATTGAAAAAACGTTTCACCATAGCTGCCGCACTCACATTTGCAATCATGACCGTTTGTCTGATGATCTTTGCATTTTTCCATCGAAGCAGCAGTGAATTTATCTTTCTGATTCTGAGCATCTATGCACTGGTATCTGTCCTTTTTGCGCTGTTCTATGCCTTTTTCTGGCAGCGGAATCTCCAGAAGAAAAAGCAATCCTCAAACCGCAGGATCCTCTATCTGCTGAAAAGTCTCAACTCGCCCGCCATGCTCTGGGATGACAGCCTCCAGAAAGTGATCCTCAACGACAAACTGCGTGAGATCGCGGAAATCGACAGCAAGGAGGAGAATTTCGACCCGAAATTTGTTGTGCCGTGGCTGTTTGGCAAGCAGGAGATCACCGACGCGGAGATCAGGGAGATCATCCGCGCCAAAAATACGGAATATTCCTTCCTCGCACGCAAAGGCACACCCCACGATGTCATCTGGAACACCTCGGCGGTGGAAACGGATGATAACGGCGTTTCGGTATTTCTCACCATCGGCATTGATCTGGCAGAGATCCGCACCATGCAGTCGGAACTGAAAACCTATTCCAAACGTCTTGCCGCCTCGGAGGGCAGACACGCCCTGAGTATGGAGCTGACGGAAATCGGCATTCTGCTTTGCGAACAAGGCAGCGATGTGCTGTTTCTCTCCGCGGAATTGCAGAAGATGCTCGGATTCACCAACAGCACCGTCACCGTGGAGCAAATTCGGGAACGCGTCTTTCCATTGGATATGGTGCTGTTTGAAAATCATGTCCATGCCATCCAAAGCAATATGGCGCAATTCCTCAACGAGATTCGCGTGCTGGAAATTCGGCTTTGCGGCGCGGACGGGCTTTATCGCTGGTACACTTACCGTTTCAAGGCAACCCGTATGGATTCGGGCAAACTTGCCATCGGCGGCGCGATCCTCGACAACACCAAGGAAAAGGAAAAGGACGAACACATCGAGCGCATCGCATATGAGGACAGCATCACGAAATTTCCCAACCGCAACAAGCTGATGATCATGGGTGAGGAACTCTATCAATGCACCGTGGAACTCAATTCCGCCTACTGGGTGATCGTGCTGGACATCGACCGTTTCCACCTCATCAACGACACCTGCGGCTATGAAAAGGGCAATCAGCTTTTGCAAAGCTTTGCCGAGATCTTGCAGCGTTCGGTGAGTCTGGGCGGATTTGGCGCACGCATCTCAGGCGATAATTTCGCAATCATCATTCGCGGCAACGGCGATGAAAAATTCCCCGAACATATCATCACCAAGATCCAGCACAGTTTCGCATCGCTTGCCGTGGGCGAATTTGCAAACCGTACCCTCTCCTGTTCTGCGGGCTATGCGCGGATGCCCCGTGACGGCAAAAACTTTGAAAGCGTTCTGGAACACGCGGAATTTGCACTCTCTGCGGGCATCGACATCATGGGCAGCATTCACCCTTACACATCGGAAATGCACGATGCCATCATCCGCGAAAACAATCTGGAACGTCAGCTTGGTGCCGCACTGCAAAAAGGCGAACTGAAACTATATTATATGCCCAAAGCCGATTTCTCCACGGGTGCCATCATCGGCATGGAGGCTTTGGTGCGCTGGATCCAACCCGACGGCAGCATTATTCAGCCGCAGGAATTCATTCACATCGCGGAAAAATCGCAGCTCATCACACAGATCACACGCTTTGTGCTGTATGAAGCCTGTCGGCAGATCCGTGTCTGGAAGGATATGGGGCTTCCGAAACTGGTGGTATCCATCAACATGACAGGCGCAGACTTCTATCAGGAAAACCTGTGTGAACAGGTGATGAATGCGCTCGGTTCTTACCGAATCACCCCCGACTGCCTTGAGATCGAGCTGACCGAATCGCTTGCCCTGCGCGATGTTGACATGGCATTGCAGCAAATGAATCAACTGCGGGCACTGGGCATCCGCATCGCAATGGATGACTTCGGAACAGGATATTCGTCGCTGAGTTATATTCAGCAGTTCCCGTTCACCGTGCTGAAGCTTGACCAATCGTTTGTAATGAAAATCGACGGCGACCCTGTGGTGCAGGAGATCGTCGCCTCCGTGGTGCGAATCGCAAAAGCCAAAAATGTGGAGACGCTTGCAGAAGGCGTGGAAACTCCCGAACAGGCACGGCAGCTTCGCAGTATGGGCTGCGGCTACGGACAGGGCTTCCTCTACGGCAAACCGATGACCGCTGAAGACATGGAGGTAACAATTCGTAACAATATGGAGAAAAAAATCGTTTTTTGATATCAAATCCCTCGTCATTGGCGAGGGATTTTTTTCATTTCGGAGATATTTTTACCAATTCAGTTACAAATCATCGAAAACGCTTGCAAAACCAAAAGTGCAGTGCTATAATACGACTTGCAAACGAAAATGAAACGGAGGAATTTCTAATGAAAAAAATGTTTGCTTTGATTCTTTCTCTTGGTATGATGGCTGCACTGTGCGCTTGTGACAATACTGCAAGCACCGAGTCTTCTGTCGCTGACACCACAACGACTGAGACCACCACCGAAACCACCACCACCGAGACCACCACTGAGACCACTGAGACTACCGAGACCACAGTGGAAACCACTACCGCAGCTGAGACCACTGAGGCAAAAGAATCGACCACAACGGCAGAAACCACCACCACAGCAGCTGAAACCACTACGACCGCAACCGAGACCACTGCTGCTGAAACCACTACCGTGGAAACCACAACTGCCGCATAATAACGTCTCTGCGATGCGGAAAAACCAAACCCGCACCAACCCAAAAGGGCAGTCTCCGAAAGGAGACTGCCCTTTGCTTATAGATAAAGAAGTATCTGCGAAGCAAACATGCCGCCTCAAACCCTGACAAAGGTTCCCTGATCCTTTGTCATCACACTATATAAATAGTATGGCAGGCGCAGCGAGACATCAAGCAGGCGAAGAAATCTTCAAGGAATTTTGAAAAAATCACTTGCATTTTTTCTTGATATATGGTATAATGATATCATCTAAAATGCCGAAGTAGTATGTTTCATTTGTAAACAAATTGGGTGCTTTGCGGCTTTTGGATTTGATTCACCCAAAACAGAAAGGATACGCTGAATATTATGTGTGGTATTGTTGGTTACGTCGGTACGCGAAACTGTGCAGATGTTCTGGTCAGCGCACTCTCCAAGCTCGAATACCGCGGCTATGACTCCGCAGGTGTTGCCATTTTTGAAAACGGCAGCATCAAAATTGCAAAATCCAAGGGCCGTCTGGCTGACCTCTCCGCAAAAATGGAGAAGGAAGGCAAACCGGAAGGTCATGTGGGCATTGGTCACACCCGTTGGGCAACCCACGGCGAACCCACCGATGTCAACTCTCACCCCCATCGCGGCGGTGAACACGTTACCCTCGTTCACAACGGCATCATTGAGAATTATAAGCGTCTGAAGGAATTCCTGATCTCCGAGGGACGCACCTTTGTTTCCGATACCGACACCGAGGTTGTCGCACAGCTTGTCGATTATCACTATCATGGTGACCCGCTGGCTGCCATCGCCGACACCATGCGTGAAGTCACGGGCAGCTTTGCACTGGGCATTCTGTTCGCAGATTTCCCGAACCGCATCTACGCTGTTCGCCGCGGAAGCCCCCTGATCGTCGGTGAAGGCGAAAACGAAAGCTTCATTGCTTCCGATGTTCCCGCGATCCTCAAATATACCAAGCAGTACTATCTGCTGGAACACGACGAGATCGCTGTACTTTCCAAAGACGGCACACAGTTCTTCGATACCAAATTCGTGCCGATCAAAAAGGAACTGCTCACCGCTGACTGGGATATGGATGCAGCAGAAAAGCAGGGCTACGAGCATTTCATGCTCAAGGAAATTCACGAGCAGCCTGAGTCGATCAAGCGCACTGTGACTCCCCGTATCGAGGACGGTCTGCCGAGCCTTGTGGAATGCGGCATCACCCCTGAGAAAATCAAGGAATTCCGCAATATCTATGTTGTCGCGTGCGGCACTGCCATGCACGCAGGCATGGTCGGAAAATATGTCATCGAGAAACTGGCAAGAGTGCCCGTCATCGTGGACATCGCTTCCGAATTCCGCTATCGTGAACCGCTGATCGGTGAGGGCGACCTCATCATCATCATCTCGCAGTCGGGCGAAACCGCCGACAGCCTTGAAGCAATGCGTCTTGCAAAGCGTCTGGGCGCGAAAACACTGGCAATCGTCAACGCAAAAGGCTCCTCGATCGCCCGCGAAGCCGATATGCTCATCTATACCCACGCAGGTCCTGAGATCGCAGTTGCTTCCACAAAAGCTTACATGGTGCAGATCGCTGTCATGTATCTGTTTGCCTTCGAGCTTGCACTCGCAAAGGGCAAAATCGACGAGACTGAATGCCGCCGACTGACCGCCCTGCTCCTCGAAACCCCTGCGTATATCGAGCAGATCCTTGCAAAAAAGGACGAAACCAAGAAAATCGCAGAAAGCCTTGTCAAAGCCGAAAGCCTGCTCTATATCGGCAGAGGACTTGACTCCGCACTTTCGATGGAAGGCTCTCTGAAACTCAAGGAAATCAGCTATATCCACAGCGAATCCTATGCTGCGGGCGAACTGAAGCACGGCACCATTTCTCTCATTTATGACGGAATGCCTGTCATTGCTGTCGATACGCAGAAATTCCTGCACGAAAAGACCGTCTCCAATATCAAAGAAGTCAAAGCAAGAGGTGCCATGACCATCGTGGTGTGCGGCGAATCCTACACGCCCGAACAGGACATCGCAAATTACTGCTTCCAGCTTCCCGAGATCGACGATCTGCTCATGCCGATGCTTGGCGTCGTGCCGCTCCAACTCATCGCTTACTATACCGCAGTGATGCGCGGCAACGATGTGGATAAGCCGAGAAATCTCGCAAAATCTGTTACAGTTGAATAATTTTCCGCAAAGTCGCGGAATGAAGGCATACTGTGCGTGAGGGGACGCACAGAAACGTGTCAGGGGTGGAAACACGGTCATTTGACCCTCGTTTTCGCCCCTTTCGTTTTATCAGAATGTTTTTGAACGGAGAATGTACCATGAAACAACAGAAAATGACAATCAAAGGCGTGCTTTCGATTTTTTCAGTGATGCTGCTGAGTGCGCAGTGCAGCATCCTCGCCGCAGCCGACATCACGGACGCAAGCGGCGACACCATCGAAACCGTCAAAAGCGGTGATTATGAATACTCGGTGATGGTCAGCGATAACGACGACAGCTATCACGCCGCCTGCATCGAAAAATACACGGGTTCCGAACGGGATGTCGTGATTCCCGAAACACTGGATGGTCTGGAAGTCATTGCACTGGGCGATTTCGCATTTGCAGGCAATTATGCGCTGCAATCGGTCACACTGCCCAGCCAGATCATGGGCATCGGCTCCTATGCGTTTGCCGAATGCCGCGCTCTGGAGGAATATAAGGTCGCCGAGGGCAGCGAGATCTTTTCCGTCAAGGACGGCGTGCTGTATGCCCATGACGACACCTGGCTCGTCCGCTATCCGATCATGAAAAATCCCGTTAATATTGAGATTCCGGAGGGCACACAGCTGATCGGCGATTCCGCTCTCGCCTACTGCGACAAACTGGAAAGCATCACCCTGCCCGATAGTCTCACAACCATCGGCATTGCGGCATTTTCCGACTGCGTCAAGCTCAATCACATCACCCTGCCCGAAGAAGTCACGGTCATCCCGCAGCAGTGTTTTTATCGCTGCACCGGACTCGATGATATCACCATCAAGGGCGCGATCACAGAGATCCAGGATGCGGCATTTGCCGAAACGAGCATCGCAGAATTTGAGATTCCCGAAAGCTGCACGACCATCGGACAGGCTGCATTTGCCGCAACCAAGCTGAAATACATTGATATTCCGAGCAGTGTCACGAGCATCGGCTATTCAGCATTCGGCTATGACATCGACGCCTCCCGCAATTTCATCGCCGTGGATGATTTCGTGATCTACGGAAAAAGCGGCACGGAAGCGTCACTCTATGCGAATGATGTTGAAAACGGCAACAAATTCACATTCAATTCCACGGGTGAAGCGGAAGATACAGTCGACTCCTCTGAATCGTCCAACGCTCCTGACGCTCCCGACGCCCCCGATGCTTCCGAAGTCTCCAACGATACGAGCAGTGCCGCGGCAAATGATGACCAAACCGAAAGCTGTGCGGACGCAAGCGACAATGCACAGAGCGACGAAAATTCCGCAACTGTGAACGACCAGAATCATGCGGTAACAGGCAAGGCAAAGGCACTCATCGCTGCAACGCTTGTCGGCGGCGCAGCCTTGCTGGGCATCATTACAGCCGCGATCATTCGCATCACCAAAAAAAGTAAAAAAGCGGAGTGATTGCATGAAAAGCAAGTATTTTCGCAGATTTTCGATCATCATGTCCGCCATGCTGCTTTCGATGACGCCCTTGCGGGCATCGGCGGCGGGCGAAATGCTGAACATGGAAATTTCGGGAATGATTTTCCTCGGCAACTCACAGATCTCCTATTTCAACGAAGCAGACGGCACCGTGAGCATCGTGGACTGCGGCTCGGAAATGGAGGGAACCCTGAAAATTCCCGCCGAAATCGAGGGAAAACCCGTCACAACCATCGGAGAGGGCGCGTTTTATCAGAATTCGGGCATCACGGAGCTTGTGCTGCCCGACAGCATCACAAAAATCGACGACGGCGCGTTTTTTGAATGTACCGCGCTGGAAAAAATCAATCTGCCCGATAGACTGAAATCCATCGGCGAGAGCGCACTGTTTGGCTGCTCATCCCTGACGAAACTGTCTTTTCCCGACAGTATTTCGGTCATTCCCGAATCATGCTGTGCAAGCTGCGCAGCCCTTACAGATATCGAATTCCCAAGCAAGATCAAAGAAATCGGTGTGGAGGCGTTTGCAAACTCCAAAGGCTTTGAAACACTCGAACTGCCTGAAACGCTCCAGAAAATCGGTGAGAAAGCATTTTGCAACTGGATCACAACACAAACGGTGAGCATCCCTGCGGCGGTCAACAGCATCGGCGACTACGCCTTTGACGGCTGTGCCGAACTGCGCTCCATCACCGTGGCAGACAACAATCCGTGCTACACCGCCGAAAACGGCGTCCTGTTCGATAAGAACATGACGACGCTGCTGAAATATCCATCCGCAAAGCCCGAAACGCAATACACAATTCCCGACACGGTGACAGCCCTGAAAGGTTGGGCGTTTGTCGGCGCGGTCAATTTGGCAGAGATCAACCTCGCAAATGTGCAGGAATTTGGCGAAGATACGTTCTATTCGTGCAAACTGCTCACCACGGCGACGATTCCGCAAAGCATGACCGTGATCCCCTCGGGTGCCTTCGCATACTGTGAAAATCTCACAGAGGTGATAATTCCGAAAGGATGCACAGAAATCGGCGACAACGCTTTCACGGGATGCAACGCACTGAAAACGGTGAAAATCCCTTCCTCCGTGGAAAAAATCGGCAATGCCGCCCTCGGCTACGGCTACGACGCAGACAGCGAATCGCTCATGCTCCTCGAAGACTTTGCGCTGACGGTGCCGTATGGATCCATTGCCGTGAAATATGCGAAAATCAACGAAATTTCATATCATTTTGACGGAGCATTCTGGATCGCGCTCGGTATCATCATATTCGTGATCGCCGCATCGTGCGCCGCTGCCGTGTGGATCCACAGAAAGAAATATGAGGTCCACACAGTTGCGTGGACGCCCAATTCATCAAAGGGAGAAAACAACCATGCTTCAAAAAAGTAAGCAAATAGGCATTTTTTGTGCCTGTACGATGCTGATGACCGCATGGAGCGGTATCACAAATCTCGCTTCAGGTGCCGAGGACAGCAATATTTTCACCGACGAGACCATGACGTTTGAGAAAATTCACGGCGGCGTGCGCATCGTCGATTGCGCCGAAAGCGTGGCAACCATCGTCATTCCGAACGAGATCGACGGTTATCCGATCCGCGAAATCGGTGACAGCGCATTTGAAAACTGCACAAAGCTTCGGTCTGTCAAGATCAAATCCAAGATGACTTCCATCGGAAACGGCGCATTTTCAAACTGCGTCTCCCTGAAAGAGATCGAGTTTCCCGAAACCCTTGAAAGCATCGGAGAAGCTGCGTTTTATGCGTGCAGCGACCTCGAATCACTGACCATTCCCGAAAGCGTTTCAAGCATCGGCAGTTACGCATTCGCCTACTGTATTTCGCTCGAAAGCATCGAATTACCTGACAAAATCACAGAGCTGCCATCCGCACTCTTTTATTACGACATCGAGCTGAATGACATCACGCTGCCGCAAAAGCTCGAACACATCGACTCTATGTGCATCGTGGGATGTCACAGCATTGCGTCGATTGAGATTCCATCCACGGTCACGGAAATCGAACCAGCCGCCATTCTCTCGTGCGCAGGGCTGAAGGAAATCAACGTGGATGCAAACAATTCCGTATATCGCAGTGACGAAAAAGGCGTGCTCTACACTGCCGACGGAAAAACACTGCTGCTGTATCCTGCAAACAACGGGGTATTCAACTATCAGGTGCCCGAAACAGTCAAAAGCATCGGGGAATATGCGTTTGCAAGCTCCATGACGCTCGAAACCATCACGTTTCCCAAAAGCTACACCGAGGTGTTTCCTCAGGGCGCGTTTTCCGATTGCGCAAAGCTGCTTTCGATAAACTGCAATCCCGAATGTCTCAGCGAAATATCCTCGAGCCTGTTTGCAAGCTGCAAACAACTGCAAAACCTCACATTGCCTGACAACTGCACCGCCATCGGCGACTATGCATTCTTTGAGTGCGAAAACCTCACGGAAATGACTATCCCCGAAAAAGTGAGCAAAATCGGAAAATCTGCGTTTTGCTCCTGCAACCGCCTCACCTCGCTGACAATTCCCGATTCCGTCACGGAAATCGGTGACAATGCCGTCGGCTATTCCATAGAAACCGATGCGGAAAACAACGAACAACTCGTGCAGCGTCCGGATTTCATCATCCGCGGCGGTTCGGGCAGTGCGGCAAAGACATTCGCCAAGGAGAACGGATTGACGTTCAAACAAACCAATTTCGATTTCAAATGGTTGCTGATCGCACTTGCCGTCCTTGCGGGAATTGCAGCGATCGCCCTCAACGCCAAGCGACGTAATGCAGCGAAAAAGCTCGCATCTGCTGCGATTGAAAAGGTCAAGCGTGCGCCAAAACCCGAGGATGAATACGATAAGAATTACGAGAGCATCCTCAGCGAAACGGCAGAGGATGAAAACGGCGACCCGTTTGAACGCAGCTACGGTTTCTCGATTGATGACGATTTGGAGGACATGGAAGAAGACAGCGACGAAACCACGTAAATGCGTGTGAATTGATGTGAAAAGGAGATGATTTTCCGTGGCAAAAAAAACGCGGCGCGAACCGATCGTTCTTTCACAAATGCGACCGCTGACCCTGCTGCTCGTGTTGTGCAGCTGCATTCTGTTCACCTTTGCACTGATTCATTTCGACAGTGTTCTGGACTTTGTCAAGGGCGTCATTTCTGCACTCGGCCCCATCATTGCAGGCTGTATTATTGCGTATCTGCTGAATCCGATGATGTCGTGGCTGGAAAAGCACTTCTCTCCGATCACGTCGAAACTGTTCAAAAATCACCAAAAGTTCGCCGCGCAAATGGCTCGCGGATGCAGTTCGTTTATCGCGGTGCTGCTCTTTCTCGGCACGGCGGCACTGCTGGTGTTCGTCACCTTTTCGCAGGTGGCCGACAGTGTCTCGAAGGTCATCGAAAAAGCACCTGCTTACGCGGAAATCATCGGCCGTCGCTTCCAGATTTTTCTCTCAAAAGACAGCCAGATCGAGGAATATCTCCAGCAATTCATGGATAAATTCCTCGGCTCTGAAATGTCAGTTGATCCGACCGAATCCGCACGCAAGATCGTTTCCGCCCTGTGGAGCGGCGCATCAGGCACGCTGACCATCATTTACAGCATCGTCATCGGCTTCATCGTCGCGGTGTATCTTCTGTTCAGCAAAGAACGCTTTCTGCGGCAGTTCAAAATGATCCTTTTTGCCCTGCTGAAGCCGAAAACCGCCACTTGGATCAACGAAAATTTCCGATTTGCAAGCAATAAATTCGGCAAGGCGATCCTCGGAAAAACCGTGGATTCGATCATCGTGGGCCTTTTGTGTTTTGTATTTACCAAAATCGCGCACATCCCATACGACGCATTGGTCGCGGTCATCATCGGCGTCACGAACATGGTGCCGTTTTTCGGGCCTGTCATCGGTGCGATCCCCGCAGTGGCACTGGTGCTGATGGAAAGCCCATTGAAAGCGTTGTATCTGCTGATTTTTATTGTCGCTTTGCAGCAGTTTGACATGAACATCCTCTCCCCGAAAATCGTTGGAAAATCCACTGGACTGCCCACTTTCTGGGAGCTGTTCGCGTGTCTGCTGGGCGGCGGATTGTTCGGTATCTGGGGTCTGGTTCTGGGCGTGCCGATGTTCGCGGTGCTATACACGTTTCTGCGCGAGATCGTCGCCGACGCCCTGCGCGACAAAGAACTCCCCGCCGATTTCCTCAAATCCGAGTTTGGGCTGGAAAGCAGCGAAACGCAATCGGGCTTGTTTGACGACGAACCCGACAGCGATTACATTCAACACCTGATTTTACTCGAAGAACTCTCTGAGCAAAAGGAAAAATCAAATCAAACCAAGGAGGTCAACCCATGAACCGACGCGACAAAATCAACTATTATCTTGACATTGCCGAGGCGGTGCTGAACCGAAGCACCTGCATCCGCCGCAAATTCGGCGCGATCGTCGTCAAAAATGACGAGATCATTTCCACAGGCTATAACGGTGCTCCGCGCGGACGCAAAAACTGTTCCGATCTGGATTATTGTCAGCGCGAAAAACTGGGCGTGCCCCGCGGTGAACGATACGAACTTTGTCGCAGTGTCCATGCCGAAGCGAATGCGATCATCAGTGCAAGCCGTTCCGATTTGCTCGGTTCTACGTTATATTTGGTGGGTCACGACGCCAAAACCGATGTGCTGGAAGGCGCAGTCGAGCCGTGCTCCATGTGCAAACGACTGATCCTCAATGCAGGCATAGAGCGCGTGGTGATTCGTATCTCTGTGAACGAATACAGCGAAATCAACGTCAGCGACTGGGTGGATTCCGACGATTCGCTCTCCGATGAACTGCGCAGCGGCTATTGATTCCAACAATTTCAACAAGTTTTCAACAGCGCAAAGAGGCGAAGATACGTCAAAATCGTATCTTCGCCTCTTTTTCCACATTCTATGATTTCGCTGCTTTCTTTTGCCGAAAATGCAGGAGCAATTTCAGTACGCACCAGGCACAAAAAATCCCGAAACACGCGCCGCTGAAATCAATGCAGGTATCGCGCAGCTCACAGCTTCTGCCGTCCACAAAAATCTGATGCACCTCATCCGAAATCGCATAGAGCAAACAAACCACAAACGGAAGTGCGCTGAAAATCGCCTTATTACATCCTTTCAGCAGAAACAGAAAACTGATTGTCTCCCATATCACGCCCAAAACGACATATTCCGTGAAGTGCCCGAATTTCCGAAACAGCGTATGAAACATTGCGAGTTTGGCATTCTGGTCGGCTTCAGAAAGCGCAGACCAGTTGGGAGCCAGCACCGAAAGGATACTGCGCAGCAACCCGCTGCTCAAACTGCTCGAATCATCGGCATTTTGCGCAGAAAACCAGAATATCACGCTCATCCAGAGAAGGGCAGTCAGAAAAAGCAGCGGAAGTCTTAATTTTCGTCCCAGTTTGCTCGCTCCTTCTGCACACTGTCAAGCACGGATTTCATCTGCATCTGCGTATTATCAAGGGCAGAACGCATTTGCATCTCAGTGGATTCGAGTGCACTTGCGATCTCGCGCTCGGTTTTTGCAAGCGACTGTGCAACGAACAACGCGGTTGCGTTTTTGGTCTCATCGCACTTCGCCTTGGTTTTGGTCAGGATCTCTGCTGCCTTTTTCTTCGCTTCTTCCACGATCTCGCTTTCGGAAACCAGCACCTTTGCACGCTCCTCAGCCTCGCGGACAACCTGCTCGGCATTTTCGTGTGCTTCCTTCATGATGCGTTCGCAGTCATAGTCGATGAGCTGTGCGCGCTTGATCTCCTTCGGGAGATTCAGTCGAATGTCGTCCACCAGCTCGCGGAGACGGTCGCCGTCAATCATAATTTTGTGTGCCGCAAGCGGAATGCCCTTGGATTTCTCCAGCATCTCATCAATTTCATCGAGGATCTCATTCACGTTCATAGTTAATCTTCCTTTCCAATTTTATGTGCAAACTGCTGTACCTGCTGCAAGATCTCGGCATTGGCATTTTCGTCGATCTCTGCATGGGTACGCTTTTTGCGAAGTCGGGATTCAATGACCGGCAAGATCTCTGCCGGTACAAAACTGCTGATGTCGCCGCCCAGCGACGCGATTTGTCGGACGATACTGGAGCTCAGATACATATTCTCGGCGGCAGTTGTCAAAAACACGGTTTCCGCCTCGGGATACAGTTTTTTGTTGCCCAGTGCCATCTGAAACTCGTATTCAAAATCGGAAACAGCGCGCAGCCCCTTGACGATCGCCTGCGCACCCACTCTGCGGACATAATCCGCGAGCAGTTCCTCATCGAGAATGTCGATCACGATGTTGTCGAATCCCTCGGTCACTTTTTCGATCATGAGCAGACGCTCAGTGAGGGTAAAGGAGGGATTTTTCTCCAAATTTGTGGACACCAGCACAATGACCTTATCGAACAATTTCGTGGCACGGCTGATGATATCGAGATGCCCGAAGGTGATCGGATCAAAGCTGCCGGGGCAGACAGCAACGCGCCGAGTGGTGGCTGTGTCAGACATTTTCTGCTCCTTTCCATGCAAAGTCAGCCGTCTGATTCCTCGGCTTTCTCCGCACGGTAAATACTTACTGTTATTTTACCATACTTTTTTTCTTTTTGCAAGACAAAATCTGCAATTCTTTCAGGTAAATTTAATTCCGGCTCATGCTCGCAGACAATAATGCCGTTTTTTGAGAGATGCGGCACGAGAAGCGGCAGAATTTCGGGGAGAATGTTCTTGTTATACGGGGGATCGAGCAAGGCGATGTCGAAAGTTTCGCGGCAGCGCTGCAAAAACGCGACGGCATCGGTGCGCAGCACAGAAGCAACCTCGGCAAATCCGCACGATTTCACATTCTGCTGAATGCAGGCAATCGCTTTCGGGTCGCTGTCGATGAGGGTGGCAGCGCGTGCGCCGCGGCTCAATGCCTCGATCGCCATTTGTCCGCTGCCTGCAAAAAGGTCAAGCACCTTTGCGCCGCCGAAATCAAAATGCAGCGCGGAGCCGATCGCTTCCTTGACCTTATCGGTAGTGGGGCGGGTATCGTAGCCCTCGGGGGCGATCAATTTTCTGCCGCGTGCGGTACCTGTTATCACTCTCATACTGTTTCTTCACTTTCTGCTTGATTTTTCGATAGTTCTCCGACCAGAGCCCAGTTTTTCGCCGCCGTGATTTTCACGGGCACGATTTTACCAACCATGCTGTCATCTGCCGCATTCAAAATCTCGACGTTCATCGCCTCTCTGGTCTTGCCTGTCAGTTTCTTCGCATCTGCGTCAAATTTCTCGATCAACGTCATGCACATTCTGCCGAGAAACCGCGCATTGTGCGCCTCTGAGATCTCACGCTGTTTCGCAAGCAAGGTCTGCATTCTGGCGGAGATCTCCTCGGGTGTGGAGACCTGCTGCATCTCTGCCGCCTTGGTATTGGGGCGCGGGCTGTAAATGAACGTGTAGAGATTGTCGTATCTGACTTTTTCGATCAGTGCAAGCGTCGCCTCAAAATCCGATTGTGTTTCGGTCGGGAAACCGACGATCAAATCGCTGGAAAATGAGAAATCCACTGATTTTGCGCGGGTATCGTCAATCAGCGCAAGATATTTTTCCACTGTGTAGCGGCGGTTCATCTCTTGCAGCACGCGATTGCTGCCCGACTGCACAGGCAAATGCAGGTGATGCTCAATGTGCCGTGAGGCAAGCATCGTGTCGATCAATTCAGTGGTGGCGTCCTTCGGGTGTGAGCTCATGAATCGAATGAAATAGTCGCCGTCGATGGCATCAATTTCGCGCAGCAGCGCAGGAAAATTCATCGGCTCGTCCAAATCTTTGCCATAGGAATTGACATTTTGCCCAAGCAGCAGAATCTCTTTATATCCCGCCGCGACAAGCTCGCGCACCTCCGCGATGATGGCATCGGGCTTGCGGCTGCGCTCTCTGCCGCGCACATAGGGCACGATGCAGTAAGTGCAGAAATTGTTGCAGCCATACATCACAGGAACGCTTGCGGTGATGCGGCTGTCGCGCACAGTGGGCAGCGATTCGGCAGGAATTCCCTCCAAACCGCTGGTCTCATAGCGTTTGCCCTTTGCCTCGTAGACACAGAGCAGGCTTTCGGGTATCTTCTCCATCGCGCCCGCGCCCAGCACCAGCTTCACAAACGGATAGGATTTCCGCATCAACACACGGACTTCCTCCTCCTCCGCCATGCAGCCGCAAAGCCCGATGATCACATTCGGATTGCGCTCCACGATGGGTTTCATGCTGCCGATCTGCCCTGTCACGCGTGACTGCGCATGGGCACGCACCGCGCAGGCATTCAGCAAAATGACGTCGGCTTCCTCAGGCACGTCGGTCAGGGAATAGCCCAGATCCTGCAGCACGCCCTTATATTTTTCGCCGTCGCAGAAATTGAGCTGACAGCCGAAGCTGCGCACCATCGCCTTTGGCGGGTGATCAAATGCTGCGAGAATTGCGCGAATTTTCTGCTTGATTTCGAGGGATTCCGACATTTCCGCATTCCTTTCCATGAAACTTTGATGATTCCTTTTCATCATACCATATTTTTCTGAGATTTACAAGCAAAATCCCGAAATTTTCGCGTGTGTGCAGAAATTTCGGGATGAATCATGTCGAATCAGCGCATCTTCGTTCATGCGTGCGGCATGAGGACATCAGCGAGGCGAAGAAGCGTATCCCTGTCGAGGGCTTCAAAGCGCACCGTCGCAGAAAGACCACATTTTTCAAGTGCCTGCGTAATTTCCTCTTTTGAAAGCCCCAACCCCGCAGATAATCCGTTGACGGCGGTTTTTCTGCGCTGCGCAAATCCCGCCTTGACCATTTTCAGCGTAAATGCGAGTGTTTTCTCATCGCAAAGCGGCGTATCGTAGGGGGTGATGCGAATGACTGCCGAATCGACATTCGGCGCGGGGAAAAACGAATCCCGCGGAACTTCAAACAGCATTTCCGCCGTGCCGCGAAGCTGCACCGCAGCCGTCACCGCACCTGCTTCACGGCTGCCGATCTCCGCGCAAAGCCGTTCCGCCGCCTCTTTCTGCACCATGACGGTGATCGAGGTGAATTTCGCCCCCGATTCGAGAAGCTGCATCAGAATCGGTGAGGTGATGTAGTAGGGAAGATTGGCACAGAATGCCACATCCATATCACCGAAGTTATCACGCAAAAACGACGAAACATCGACCTTTGTGATGTCCTGCCAGACGATCTCGGCGTTGTCAAAATCCGAAAGTGTTTCCGCAAGGACAGGGGCAAGCCGCTTATCCAGCTCCACCGCGATGACCTTTTTTGCGTGCAATGCAAGCTGCTGTGTCAGCACACCAAATCCCGCGCCGACCTCCAGCACACCGCAGTCCGCCGACGGGATCCCATATTCCGCGATGGCAGGACAAACCGATTCGTCGATCAGAAAATTCTGTCCCAGCCCCTTGGAGAACGAAAAATCGTATTTCCTGGCAAGACCGCGCACGACCTGCATATCTGTCAAACAAAGCATAAAAATCTCCTAAATACGCGTGATTACGCTTCCTGCTGATAGCCGTCGATGCGTTCAAAGCCGTCCAGCAGCATATCCTTGTGGGCAAACGCTTTCGCCGTACCTCTGGCAACGCAGGTCATGGGTTCTTTTGCGGCACGGCAAGTCACGCCCAGTGTGCGGCTCAGATATTGCTCCAGTCCGCCCAGCAGCGCACCGCCGCCCGTCAGCAAAATGCCGTTTGCGTAGATATCGCCGACCAATTCAGGGGGGGTTTCCTCCAGCACGCGGCGAATCATCTCGGTGATCGCCTTGATATCGGCTTCCAACGCTTCAAACAGCTCGACCTCGCTCAGATCGCACTGGTCGGGCAACCCACGCGTCAGATTGCGCCCCTTGACGGTTTTCATGACATCCTCGCTCGGGTCATAGACATTGCAAAGCGACATCTTGATCTCCTCCGCCGATTTGCTGCCCAGCAAAAGCTGATATTTATTCTGCACATAGCGGATGATCGAGCGGTCAAAGTGATTGCCTGCGATTTTCAGCGACCGCGCCGTGACAATGCCGTTCATCGAAACAACTGCCACATCCGTAGTGCCGCCGCCGATATCGACAACCATGTTTCCGCTTGGTTTGTTGATGTGAATGCCTGCGCCCAGCAGCGCGGCAAGCGGCTCCTGAATCAAATGCACCTTGCGCGAACCTGTACTGGTTGCCGCATCGAGAATGGCACGCTTTTCGACCTCCGTGATGAGCGAAGGCACGCAGATGATAATGCGCGGCTTGATGACAGGATGCCCTGCCACAGCAAAAATCAGCTCCCGAATCAGTGCCTGCGTCAGAATATCATCTGAGATCACGCCATCCTGAAGCGGATGCACGACTGCGATGTAATCAGGGGCACGGCCTTCCATTTTATATGCCTCCGTGCCGACTGCCACAACGCGCTCCGTGCGCTTGTTGAATGCAATCACAGACGGCTCATTCAGCACCACGCCCTTGTTGTTCATCGTGATGATGATATTCGCCGTCCCCAAATCAATTCCGATGTCCATTTTGTTATCCTTTCGTGATGCGCTCAGTCGCAGGTATATTCAGGCTTTTTATAGAGTGCATCCATCTGCGGCGCGATTTCCGTATCCCAAACCTGCGATTTCCAATCCTCGCGTGAAATTTCCGTAAACGCGATGGAAACCGAGCTTTCGGGTGCGCCGAACAGTTCTGCCACATCCGCAGAGATTTTTGCAGCAAGTGCGTGTTTTTGCTCCTCGGTACGTCCGGGATAGCATTTTATTTCAATATGGGGCATATCAAAAATCCTCCGTTATCGGGAAATGGGATATTTCATTTCAGTGAATTTGCTGTGCGCGATCTGAAATCCGAGCTTCTCATAAATCGGCTTGCCCATTGCACTTGCCGAAAGCTTCACAATATCAAGCCTCTCCGATTTCGCCTGTGCCAGCAGCAGCTTCATCAGCGCAGATGCACAGCCTTTGCCGCGCCATTCGGGTTTCGTATAGACCGAAAGCACCTCGCCGCTTTTGCCGTTTGGAAATGTTAGATTTGCGGGCTTTTCGATACACACAAGCACTGCGATCGACACAAGCTCACCCGCAGCCGTCTCCGCACAGAACACAAAACAATCTCTGCCCATATGCGATGCAAAATAATCGGGAAGCTGCTTGTTGACGGCATCGAGAGTCTCCTGTGCGAAGTCCGTGTCCAGAAATTCATCCTTGAGATATGCGACACGAAGCGAAACGAGCTGCGGAATATCCGCAATCGTCGCCATTCTGACCGAATAATCCATCATCGGCACTCCAATCAAAAGAAAAAGTCACTTTTTGCGGAAAAATTCCATCTGAAAATCGTTCCACGAGCCGCGGTAAACATTGAGGTCGATGAACGATTCGTCGCCCTCGTAGCCCTCCAGTCTGCCGCGTGAATTATACTGCCAGAACCGCCATTCGGGTTTATAGTAATCAAACGGCGGGGAATAAACGCTGCGGATCCAGAGGGTATAGTCAAAATCCGCATCCTCCAGATAACGTTTCCAGCATTTATCGGTGGTGTAAATAATCGGTTTTCTGCCGTAAAATTCAGTGAATCGGCTGACCAACACTGCCAGATTTCTCTTGACGGTCTCATCCTCGGGCAAATCTTTCGAGCGGTAAAATTCAAGGTCGATGACAGGCGGCAGCGCATCCGCCTCATTCGGCACAAGCGCACAGAAATTATCCGCCTGCGTTTCAGCGGCACTGTCAAAGCTGAAGAAATGGTAAGCACCGACGCAAAGCCCGCTGTTGCGTGCATTTTCCCAGTTTGTCGAGAAGCATTCATCCACCGAACCGCTGCCCTCTGTCGCTTTCAGAAACACAAATTGCACATCCTGCGCCGCGATCGTCGCAAAATCGACCGTGCCCTGATAGTGTGAAATATCCACACCGCGCACGGGATATTGCAGGCGCGAGGGCATATTGAACCACAAAACGCCGCGGTAAATCAATACGCCGAACACCAAAAGAACCGCGCACAGCACGCACCACGCGAGAACCGTGCGCTTCAACCGTTTCTTGACTGCTTTCACTATGCCATGTCTCCCATAAAATCCGTTTCGGTTCAGATGGCGGGCATGACCCTACCGCCCGAAACGGGAATATATGCGCCTGTGGTGAACGATGCCAGCGGCGACGCCAGAAATGCACACATCTGCGCGATTTCCAAGTCAGTTCCGCGGCGTTTCAAAGGCACGGTCTTGTCATAATCGGGGCGAACCTCCATATGATTTTCGCGCTCCGCCTCAGTGATCGTCCAACCGGGTGCCACCTCGTTGACCGTGATCTGATGCGCACCCAGTTCCTTTGCAAGCACGCGCACCAAGCCATCCAGTCCACGTTTTGCCGCCGTATAAGCACCGCAGTTTTCTTCCGCAAGTGCTGCACATTCGGTATTCGTCACGACAATTCTGCCGCCCTTGCCCGCCTTGATGATATCCGGCACAAAAGCCTTGACCATATGGACGGTCTGCATCGTGCAGGAGCGGAATTGGCTGTCGAAATCTTCGAGCGGCTGATCAATAATGGACGTCCAGAGATATTGGATCACGGCGTTGTGAATGAGAATATCAGGCACGCCAAGTTTCGCATTTACGTCCTTTTTCATGCGCATGATGTCCACCTGCGAGGTGACATCCGCCTGCACGGTCATCACGCGCACACCATATTTTTCAGAGATTTCCTGCGCAAGCGCATCCGCCTGCTCCGCCCCCCGATAGTAATGCAGAGCCAGATCAGCGCCGCATTCGGCAAACGTGCGGGCAATCACGCGTCCAAGCATACCCGACGCGCCCGTGATCACGGCAATATGTCCGCGCAAATCAATCGTCAACATGAAACAATCCTCCGTTTTCAGTGGATATCAGGAAACCATCGCATTTGCGTGAAATTTGTGAATCCGAAATACGCTCCGTACATACGGATACAGCATACGGGATCCCATCAATTTCAAGCAAAAACTGATGAAACGATAAGTCTGCCGCATCGGGGTGCAAAAAAGTCACCCGATTTGGCTCAATGGAAAAACAAATTTCAGAAAGCGGCAGACGAATCCCGCCGCCGTGCCATTTCCCATATGCTTCTTTCAATGTCCATATGCGCGAAAACATCGCATCTGCGTTCTTTGATGTCAAAATCTGTCGAGATTCCTCCGCACAGCAAACATAGTTTCGCGCCGCATCACGACAAATCCGCGGCGGCTCAACATCCACGCCAACGGGCAGATTCCCGATTGCCAGAACCGCCAAGCCCTTGCAGTGCGTCAGATTCATGTGCAGAAAAGGATGTATCAACTGCGGTTTTCCATTTTCATCACGCATCAGGTGCAGATTCGCCGCGCCGTAATTTTCACGAACAACCGATGAAAGCAAGTCGAGTGCGGCAAAATGTGCTGCCCGATGCTTGCAGTCACGCGGCAAAACCGTCGCAAATACGTCAAAATAGTGATTCTCACCATGCACAGAAAACAGCGGTGTTATGTTCATCAATCAAACAAAATCGAAGTGGAACTGCATCCGAGACGATCACAGCCGGCTTCAAGGAACGCCTCCATCTCCTCACGCGTGCGAATGCCGCCCGCCGCCTTGATCTTGACGTTCTCGCCGATGTTCGCACGGAACAGAGCAATATCCTCCAAATTTGCACCCGCAGAACCGAATCCGGTGGAGGTTTTGATATAATCCGCACCGCCCTCGGTGACAAGCTTGCAGGCACGGATTTTTTCTTCTTCGTTGAGATAGCAAGTCTCGATGATGACCTTCAGAACCTTATCTCTGCACACACGGCGGATATCTTTTATTTGCTTCAAAACGATTGAATCTTCGTTGTTTTTGAGATATCCCACGTTGATGACCATGTCGATCTCATCGGCACCGTCAGAGATTGCTTTTGCCGTCTCATGAAATTTGATCGAGCCCGTTTCATAGCCCAAAGGAAATCCGATGACCGTGCAGACCTTCAAATCGTGAAACTTCGATTTTACGCGCTTTACATAGCACGGCGGAATACACACGGAAGCAGTGCCGTATTCGACAGCCTCCTCGCACAATTTCGCAATATCGTCCCATTTTGCATCGGGGCGCAGGCAGGTGTGGTCGATGTGAGCCAAAATTTCTTCATTTGTCATAGTAAATCCCTCTTTTTTATGATTTGCGGTCGTGATACAGCACCGTACGTGCCGCGCCGACCGCAGCGATAACGAAAAACGCAGATACGAGCAGCAGCAGCGACAGCGCAAGCCAGACTACTGCAAAATCAACGTATCTTCTGATAAAATAGAACACAGCGACATCAGTGCCGACTGCAATCAAAAGCCGAATGCCACACGGCAGGATATTTCTGAAAAATACTCCAAGTTTCCCGAATTCATGCGTAAATGCGTGCATTCTGAGTGAAAGTGCCGCCGCAGTACAAAAAAACAGCACGAGTGTGACAAGCATCAGCAGCGAGCCGTGACAAAACATCAGCACAAGAAGAAAAACAAGTGAAATCGTGAAAATCGTCACATCACACAGAAGCATCTGATTCCGATTTTTCATCCTCACGCCTCCGTTTCGGCTGACCTTTTCCGCGCAGAAAACATCTGTCAATCCACGCAAATACGAGCAAAATAACACCATTGATACATAGCCGCGCCGCATATTTTGCCGTGAGACTCATATCCGCGCTGCCCAGATCCTGCGCGATGGTTTTCCAAATCGCAAAACCCGTGACGGTCATCGCCGCCAGAAACGGTATCAGCACCGCAGCGAAAAACACGTTTTTGCGAGATAAACCTGTGTTTTCCTCTTGCTGAATGCCGTGATACAGCAGTGCCGTGATGAGCGACGGAACCGCGCAGAATGCCGCGCTCAGGTCAAGATAATCGCAGACCGCCCAAATTGCGATCTGCACAAAAAGGCTGCCTGCAAGAACCGCCGCAAACCGCTTGCAGTCATCAAAAACATCAGCAGTTTCGTGATTTTTCATGCAGGCTCACCTCAATATTCCATTATTCTTCGTTGCCGTCGCTGCTGTCGCTGTCGGTGACGTCATCGGGCTCGATTTCTTCCTCAGACTGTGACGCCTCCGCGGTCTCCTCTGCCTGCGATTCCATCTCCTGCGCCTTCAGTTCCTCCTCGGAAAGCTGCTCGACTGCGCTCATTTCGGCGGAATCGTCATGCTCGGTGCGGGTGAATGCCACGACTCTGCCGTTTTCCGAAAGACGCATGACGCGCACACCTTTTGCGATTCTGCCCATGATTCTCACATCGGCGGTGCGAATGCGAATCAGGATGCCGTCGCTCGAAACCAACACAATATCGTCATTTTCGTCAACAACCTTGATGCCCGCGACATAGCCGCGCTCCTCATCGGGCTTATAGTTCGTGATGCCGAAGCCGCCGCGGTTACGGAGCGGATAGCTTTCGATATCGGCACGTTTGCCGAAGCCTTTCTCGGTGACGGTCAGCAACGTTGCGCCCTCGCGGACACGCGCCATCGAAATGACCTCATCGCCCTCGCGCAGCTTCATCGCTCGAACACCGTGGGCACTTCTGCCCTGCGGACGAATGCAGTTTTCATCCAGGCGAATTGCCATGCCGCCGCGTGTTGCGACAAAGAGCTGATCGCTGCCGCCTGTCATCCGCACGCCCTCGATCTCATCGCCCTCGTCAAGCTTGATGGCGATAATGCCGTTTTTGCGCACATTTTTGTATGCGGGAAGCGGAGTACGCTTGATTTTGCCGTTCTTCGTCACGATGCAGATATAGCTGTTGTCGTCAAATTCGCTGACTTTCATCATCGCGGCGACCTTTTCATTTTCGCCGAGCGGCAGCATATTGATGATGTTGGTGCCCTTGGAATCCTTGCCGCCCATGGGAATTTCAAAGCAGCGGATATCATACATAATGCCCCGATTTGTGAAGAACAAAACGTGGTCATGGCTGGAACCGACAAACATTTCCGACGCGAAGTCCTCCTCGCGCTGTTTCATGCCTGTCACGCCTCTGCCGCCGCGCTTCTGTGTCTTATACACCGACACGGGCACACGCTTGATATAGCCGAAATTCGTATAAGTGACGACACAATCCTCGACGGGAATCAGATCTTCGATGTCCATTTCGCCGCTGACGGTTTCGATCTCGGTGCGGCGTTCATCGCCAAACTGACCGCGCAGCTTCTCCAGATCATCGTGAATGATCTGATACTGACGCTCACGATGCGCGAGAATATCGCGCAGATCGTTGATTTTTTCGCAAAGTGTCTGCACTTCGTTGAAGATTTTGTCGCGCTCCAGACCTGTCAACTGTCCCAAACGCATTGCGATGATCGCATCCGCCTGCGCCTCGGAAAGCCCGACTGTCGGATATTCCTCCTCGGAGGGGTCAACCGTCATGCCCATTGCACTGCGGTATGCTTCATCTGCCATGAGTGCCGTGAGATCGACCTCAGCAAAGCGTTCGAGCAGGTGTTCTTTACCCTCCTGCTGGTTCTTCGAGTTGCGCAGAATGTCCACGACCTCGTCGATGAAATCAAGTGCGACCAGAAAGCCCTGCAGGATATGGGCACGCTCACGGGCTTTGCGCAGATCGAAACGGCATGCACGCTGCACAACGTCGATCTGGAATTTGAGATATTCTTCGAGAATCTGCTTCAGCGAAAGTTCCTTCGGCTCGCCGTCAACCAGCGCAAGCATGATGACGCCGTAGGTATCCTGAAGCTGCGTATAGCGGAACAGCTGATTCAGCACAAGGTTCGCATTTGCGTCTTTTTTCAGTTCGATGCAGATGCGCAGACCTTCTCTGTCCGATTCATCGCGGATATCGTGAATGCCGTCCACACGCTTTTCTTTTGCAAGTGCTGCGATCGCGGTGATGAGTTCCGCCTTGTTGACCATATACGGGATCTCATGCACGATGATGCACTGACGGTTCTTGATCTCGACGATCTCGGTTTTCGAGCGCACGGTGAGTTTGCCTCTGCCCGTCGCGTAAGCGGCACGAATGCCCGCTCTGCCCATGACGATACCGCCCGTCGGGAAATCGGGGCCTTTGATGAACGTCATCAGCTGTTCGAGGGTGGCATCGGGATTTTCGATCAGATAGTTGACGCCGTCGATGACCTCGCCCAGATTGTGCGGCGGGATATGAGATGCCATACCGACAGCGATGCCCTCAGAACCGTTGACCAGCAAACACGGGAATTTCGAGGGCAGCACAACAGGTTCTTTCAGACGGTCATCGTAGTTGGACTGGAAATCGACCGTTTCCTTCTGGATATCCTGCAGCATGGAAACGGAAAGCTTTGTCATTTTCGCTTCGGTATAACGGTAAGCCGCAGGAGGGTCGCCGTCGATGGAACCGAAGTTGCCGTGTCCGTCCACCAGCGGATAACGCATGGAGAACACCTGTGCCAGACGCACCAATGCCATATACACGGAAGCGTCACCGTGGGGGTGATATTCACCAAGCACGGTACCGACGATATCGGCGCACTTACGGTAAGGCTTATCGGGGGTCAGGCTTTTCTCGAACATCGTGTATAGGATGCGGCGATGAACAGGCTTCAAGCCGTCGCGCACATCGGGCAGCGCACGGGATGTGATAACGGACATGGAATAGGCAATGAACGATTGCCGCATTTCCTTTTCGATGTCGCGCTTTATCATGATCGAATTACTGGTATCGTACAAGGTATCAAGTCCTTTTCGTCAGTATTTTTGCGCATTGCGTGAATTTTATTCAACAGGGGCGGTGTCGCGCAGCAGTTTCAGTTCATCCTCGGAAAATTCTGCTTTGGGCACCACGTAAAAATTCCGCTTGATCAGATAGAACATGAAAAAATCATCAAATTCGTGAATTTTCAGGCTCAAATCAAATGGAAGTTCGGTCTCGGGGATCGGCTCTGCGGATTCAGTTTCCTCAAAAAGCTGATTGAACCCGTCGGAATCGGTCTCGGGGATCGGCTCTGCGGAGATCTCAGTTTCCTGCGCATCTGCGTCGGTTTCAACAGATTCCACAGGCTTTTGGGTATCCTCGGTGCTGATTGTTGCACAGTTCTCGAACAGCGAAAAATGATAAATATCATTTTCCAGCTCTTTCAGCGATTCCATGAGATTGCGGCGCACTTTCATGGGGTTATACCACATATTGAGGATCATTGCCACACACACAACGATTAGGATATATGCAAGAGTGTTTTCGGGATCCTTAAATGCCGCGATCGCATAAACAGCCGCGATGCCGCCAAACACACATGACATAACGATATTTCGCGGATATACGTACTTTTTCTGATATGCGCGGAATGCCTTGTCAAACAGCGAAAGCGGAATATGATAACTTTTTGAGAGCAGCGGCTCGCCATTATGATTCATCGGCGTTTGCCTCCTCTGTCTCAATCTCGGTGAAATCCTCGACGGTTTCATCACTGCCAAAGGCATCAGAAACCTCAGAGAAATCCTCCACAAAGGATTCTTTCTCGGCGGGTGTGTTATTTACGGCTTCGCTGTCAACACTTTCCTCACCATCTGCGGATTCGGCAGCATCTTTCTCGTCGCCGTCAAAATCGCGGACACGCTCGCCATTTTCGTCGTAGATACGAAGTTTGCTTGCACCATAATACTGGTCGCAGACATTTTCTGCGGAAACATCTGATGCACTGTCGTCGTTCAGATCCCACATTTCCTGCTCACCCTCATCACCAAGCAGCGAGGTCATTTCGAGCAGGTCATAGCCCAAATCGCAGGCATTTTTCGCAAAGTCGATGAGCATTGCAAGGGTCTCATCATCCAGATCGCGCTTCGGAATATAAAGGAAATTGTTGGTGATATTCAGTTCTGCCAGCAAAATGCCGTTTTTATTCTCATACGCTTTCAACGATTTCGTGTTGAAATGAGCAGTCGCATCCTCGCGCTCCTCGTCGGTGAGTTCCTCATCGTCATCAAGCCATTCAAACATGGTGACTTCGTGCGGATAAAACGTCATTTCCCGAATTTCACCATACTGCAGGCGGTTGGTGGCAAGAAATTTTTTGTTGAGCGGGATAAAACGATAGGAAATGCCGATGATTACTGTCGCAAAAGCGTAAAAAATCATCGCAACATTTTTGAGCAGAAAAGCCAGTAAACAAAACAACAATGCCATCACGATGCACACAATCAGCGATATATTATGATTCTTTTGTTCCGATTCGGCATAAATGCGATAAACGTCATCGAAATCCTTATCCGTGAGGGTGCATTTCACTGAGAACAGTTTTTCTTCCTTTGCCATAGCTTTCTCCCATCAAACGTCGAGATTTTCGGCGTATTTTGCGTTATTTTCGATAAATTCGCGTCTGGGCTGCACCTTGTCGCCCATGAGAATGGAAACGATCTCGTCTGCTTTCATGGCATCCTCCATCGTCACCTGAATCATGGTGCGGGTTTCAGGATCCATTGTTGTTTCCCAGAGCTGTGCGGGGTCCATCTCACCAAGACCCTTATACCGCTGCACTTCGACCTTGCCGCCGTTTGCGGTCAGTTCGGTGATGAAGCGGTCTCGCTCCTCGTCGCTGAAAGCGTAATGATGTTTTTTGCCTTTCGTCACGCGGAACAGCGGCGGCTGTGCGATATAGATATTGCCGTTTTCGATCAGCGGGCGCATGAAACGGAAGAAAAATGTCAGCAGCAGCGTGCGGATATGGCAACCGTCCACATCGGCATCCGCCATGATGATGACTTTGCCGTAACGCAGCTTGGTGATGTCGAAATCCTCGCCGATGGAAGTGCCGAGTGCGGTGACAACAGGCTGCAGTTTATCATTGCCGTAAACCTTGTCGATGCGCACACGCTCGACATTGAGCATTTTGCCCCACAGCGGCAGGATCGCCTGATAGCGTCTGTCTCTGCCTTCTTTTGCGGAACCGCCTGCCGAATCACCCTCGACGATATAAATTTCGGTGAATTCCGTATCGCGCTCGGAGCAGTCAGCAAGCTTGCCGGGCAGTGATGCCGATTCCATCGCAGATTTGCGTCTTGCGGTTTCGCGGGCTTTTTTTGCCGCTTCACGGGCTCTCTGTGCCGCCTGACTTTTCTCAAAGATCGCAGCAGCAACGGTCGGATTTTCTTCTAGGAAATCCATCAGCTTTTCGCTGACGATCTGCTCGACAAACGGTTTGATCTCGGGGTTTCCGAGTTTGACCTTTGTCTGGCTTTCAAACTGGCAGTCTGTCAGCTTGACGGAAATGATCGCCGTCAGACCCTCGCGGACGTCTTCGCCCATGAGTTTGTTGTCATCCTTGAGCAGCCCGAATTTCTTGCCATACTCGTTGATGGTTTTGGTGAGTGCATTGCGGAAACCGACTTCATGCATACCGCCGTCAACCGTGTGGACATTGTTTGCAAACGAAAGAATCAGCTCGTTATAGCTGTCATTATACTGCATGGCGATCTCCACGGAGTTGTCGCCCTTGATGCCGCTGAAATAGATCACCTGATCCGAAAGCGATTCAAGCCCTCTTGTGCGGTGAATGTGGTCGATGAATTCGCGGATACCGCCTTCATAGCACATCACTTCATGCTCGATATTTTCGGGATCGCGCGTGTCGCTGATCTCAATGGTCAGCCCTGCATTCAGAAACGCCTGCTCGCGCATCCGCTTGAGCAAAGTCTCATAGCTGTAAACGGTGGTTTCCTCGAAAATCGACGCATCTGCTTTGAATGTGACAGATGTACCGTGCTTGTCGGTATCGCCTGTCATTTCAAGCTGTTTGTCATATTTTCCGCGCTCAAACCGCTGGAAATAGCTGTGTTTGCCATCCCAGACAGTCAGCTCCAGCCATTCCGAGAGTGCATTGACCACCGATGCGCCCACGCCGTGCAAACCGCCCGCGACCTTATATCCGCCGCCGCCGAATTTGCCGCCTGCGTGCAGCACGGTATAAACGACCGTTGCCGCCGAGATGCCCTCCTTCGGGTGAATACCCACGGGAATGCCTCTGCCGTTATCGGTGACACGAATCAGGTCGCCCTCAAGAATTTCCACGGTGATATGGGTGCAGTATCCTGCCAGAGCCTCGTCGATGGAGTTATCGACGGTCTCATAAACCAGATGATGCAGACCACCCACACCTGTGGTGCCGATATACATACCCGGACGTTTTCTGACAGCTTCCAGACCCTCCAGCACCTGAATCTGACTTTCGTCATATTGTTCGGTGACCGGTCGGTTATTCAGCATTTCTTCGCTCATAGCTCTATAATCTCCTTTGCGTCGAAAGGTTTTTTCGCATTTTAAAAAATATTGGCTCCGAATAGCAGTTTATACAGGTTTGAGGGCACGCTTTCGGAGCGTGGATGCAGAAATCGGTGAAATATACGCACTTTCGCCCTCATCGTCGATGCAAAGCACAAAGCTTTTCGGCATATCTTCCGAAATGGTGACGATTCGATTTTGCTGCTCCAAACGGTTGAGCATCAAACGGGTGTCCTGCCCGATGGTGGTATTTTCGAGATCAAAAATGCCCACAACCGTGCTGTCATGAACAGAGATCTGCTCGCCAAGGTGAATATACATGAGTGGCACGCATCCTTTCGCCGTTACGCCGTCACACAGCCGTCCTCCACATGAAAAACCGCACATTCCGACGCTTTTTGCATTTCCGACGCTTTGCCGAGTGCCTCGGCATGGCAGGCGGTCAGAAAAACCTGCATATCTTCGATGATGTCGTAAACAAGGTTTTGACGATGCTCATCCAGTTCGCCCATGACGTCATCGAGCAAAATAATCGGTGTTTCGTCTTTTTTATCGCAGAAAACCGCCGCCTGTGCGAGTTTCAGCACCAGTGCGGTACTTTTCTGCTGTCCCTGCGAGCCGAATTCCCGCACGGAAAGTCCCCCGATTTTGCAGGAAAAATCATCTCTGCCCGCACCCTTGCCCGTAAATCCGAGACGAATGTCGTCATCCTGCGATTTTTTAAGTTGCTCAAAATAATAAGTCTGCATTTCGGCAGTGGGGCGTTCGGGGATCTCAGAATTTGAAAAGATATTGGAATGATACGTAATTGCGAGTTTTTCCTTGCCCTCCGTGATAGAGCCGTAAAGCTCCGCACAGACTTTCGCAAGCTGCTTCACATAGGCAAAGCGCAGACAGGTGAGCAGACTGCCGTGCATGGCGATCTGAAAATCCCAGTCGTCGAGTTCGCTTTTCGATGCATTTCCGTAAGCGATCTGTTTCAGCACGGCATTGCGCTGTGCTGTCAGCTGGTCAAACCGTTTGAGGCATCCCAGCATGGCAGGTGTGATCTGTGACCCGCACAGATCCATGAAAGCACGGCGTTTTTCGGGGCCTCCGCGGATATATTCGCGGTCATCGGGAGAAAACACCACGCACTGAAACTGCGAAAATAGCTTTGTTCCGCCGACGATCGGCACACGGTTGAGCAGAATTTTCTTCTGTCTGCCCTCTCCGCGCTGCATCCGCATTTCGATCTCCTGCACCCGCTTTTTATCCTGAAACCGCAGTTTTACGTGCATTGCAGGCATTTTCAGGTGAATCAGATCACGGTCTTTTGTGCCGCGAAAGCTGCGGCAGCCCGTGCAGATCCAAACCGATTCCAGCAGATTCGTTTTGCCCTGCGCGTTGTTCCCGAGAATCAGATTCAGCGAGGGATGTGCTTCAAGCTGCACTCCGCGCAGATTTTTATAGCCGTCGGCTTCCAATGATAATACACGCATATACGTGATTTATGCTTCATCAACGGGTGCTTTGACGGTCACTTCAAATGCTTCGACCGCGACCACATCACCGTTGCGGATCTTTTTGCCTCGCATGGTACACACTTCACCGTTGACGCGGACAAGCCCTTTTTGAATGATTTCCTTTGCAAATCCGCCCGTATCCGTCAAGCCCGCAAGCTTCAAAAGCTGTTCCAGCTTGATGAACGGTGTGTGGATTTCCGTGATGATACGTTCAATTTCCTGTGCCATAGTGCGGCTTCCTTTCGATGTTGAATTATCGTCTCACCTGCACGGGCATGATGACCGCGATGCTGCCGTCACCGTCTGCTTCCATCACCTTGACAGCGCGGTTTGCGGCAGTGAGGAAAATACGGACACGGTCGCTCTGCACGGCACGCACTGCTTCGAGCAGATAACGGTTATTAAATCCGATGACCATTTTTTCGCCCGTCATATCGCAGGAGATCTGGTCATCAACGCTGCCCACGACATTCTGACAGCTGATCAGCACTCTGTCCTCCTCGAATTGGAAGCGCACGGCTGTCTTATTCTTCTCGGAAATCAGCAGCGAGCAGCGTTCGAGGCTGTCGATCAGTTCGCGGCGGCTGACCGTGACTTCCGCCTTTTGATCCACAGGAATGCTGCGGCGGTAGTCGATGAAATCGCCTGCCAAAAGTCTTGTATATACGAGATATTTGTGAATTTCAAAAATCGCATGATGCTGGTCAAGGCGGATGATGCAGGGATTCTCGTTTTTCTCATCTTCCTCCAGCAAATGCTCGATCTCACGCAGTGCTTTTGCAGGCACGACAAATTTCATCGGTTCCTGATTCGGCAGCGGTTCGCTTCTGAGTGCCATGCGATAATTATCCAGAGCCACGATATTCAGCGTATCACTTGCAATTTCGATTTGCTCACCCGTGAAAACAGGTTTCGTCTCATCGAGAGAAACGGCATAGATGGTCTGGTCGATCATATTTTTCAGCAGATTCTGTGGAATCACTGCACCCTGCTGCTGTTCGATGCTGGGCAGTTCGGGATATTCATCTGCATTCATGCCTGCAAGCTGACATTCCGTGCCGCCGCCCTGAATCGTGATCTTCAGGTGTTCATCTGTTTCGATGGAAAGGATCCCGTCGGGCATTCTGCGGACAACTTCAGAGAAAAGTCTGCTGTCCACGAGCAAAACGCCTTCTTCAAGGCACACGGCGGGAATCTGGGTGCGGATGCCGAGTTCAAGGTCGTAGCCTGTCAGTTCGAGCTCCTGTCCTTTTGCTTCCAAGCGGATGGCGGACAGTGCTTCAAGCGGTGTTTTCATGCTGGTTGCTTTGCCGACATTCGGCAGAACTTCACAAAGGTCAGCTTTCTGGCAAGTAAATTTCATAACGCAAAAAATCCTTTCTGATGATGTGATGCATTTCTCTGCAAACCACAGCTGCACTGTTGCATTCGTTGCATTCTGAATATGAATGTGAATAATTAAATTTAGTAGTAGCAGTAGGGGGTGTGGAAAAGTTGACATTCCGGATCGTGCATCACGGTTTTCGCACATTGTCGGAAAAAAAGCGGTTTGATTCCGCCGCTGATTTCTCAACACGGGGCATTTGAAAAAATATGGAAAAGTGGAAAGGCTTTCAACAGCAGAAATACGGGTGGAGAGTGTGGAAACGCGGTAAAAGATTGTGGAAAACTCTGTGGAAATTGTGAATACGGAGAGTATATTCGGAAGTTTTCCACATTTCGCCCTCGAAACGGGGTGGAAAACGGAAAAAACAGCGATTTTGCGGTACCGTTTTTCCACACACTTTTCAACATCTGTTGAAAAGCAGAGGGTGTTCAAAGTTTGCAGCTTGGAATATCAGAGCAGATTTCTCCTAAAAGTTGATTTTGCATCCGCCCGATTTTGGTTTCCGAATCCGCAGATTTTGTTATATCCGCGAACAGCTGTGGAGAACATGGGACAAGTTTTGGCGAGAGTGCCAAAATCCATATACTATTTATAATGTGGAAAAAGCGTGTTTCTCAGATATCATTTTCCGCCCGCATCACGGACAGTTTTGGCGATCGTGTCGATCGTGTCACGAAGATTGGAATCACGCTTCAGATTTGCTTCAACATTGTTAACAGCGTACACGATCGTGGAATGATCTCTGCCGCCGAACTCTGTGCCGATGGAAGTGAGCGGCAGGTCGGTGGTTGCACGCACGATATAGATGGCGACTTTTCGTGCCGTGGAGATCTGGGAAGCGCGTTTGTTCGAGCGGATATCTTCCGGCGAAACGCCATAGACATTGGAAACCTCTGCGATGATGCGTTCCACGGTGATCGGCACGGGCTGATCGTCGATGAGGATATCACGGATGACGTTTTGTGCCATTGTAATGGAAGGCGATGAACCTGCCAGCGTTTTGAGTGCTTTGAGCTTCTTGACTGCACCCTCCAGCTGACGGATATTGGATTTCAGTCGGTTTGCGATAAATTCCGCCACTTCATCGGGGATATTGAGTTCAAGAAGTTCGGCTTTGCGGCGGATGATCGCGATTCTGGTTTCAAATTCGGGGGTGGCGATATCAGCGATCAGACCCGATTCAAAACGGCTGCGAATACGCTCCTCCAGAATTTTGATATCCTTTGGCGGGCGGTCAGAGGTGAGGACGATCTGTTTGCCTGCGCTGTGCAGGATATTGAACGTGTGGAAAAATTCCTCCTGCGTTGCCTCTTTGCCGCCGATAAACTGCACATCGTCCACGAGCAGCACATCGGCACTGCGATATTTCTCGTGGAATTTGGTGGTATCTTTTTTGAGGTTGATGCTTTCGATCAGCTCATTTGCAAAGGTTTCGCCCGTGACGTAAATGATGTTCAGATCGGGATTGCGTTTGAGCATTTCGTGCGAGATCGCGTGGATCAGGTGCGTTTTGCCCAGTCCGGGAGGACCGTAGATGAAAAGCGGGTTATAGGGGCTGTCACCTTTTGCGACGCTGTTGCACGCTGCATAGGCAAATTCGTTGGAACTGCCCACGATGAATGTATCAAACGTATAGGCATATTCGCCGTTATCGAAGCTTTTTTCCAGCTCCGACTGGATTTCATCGAGTGCCTCCTGCGAGACGAGTTCGGCATTTTGTTTTTCTTCCACGGTGATGACGCGGAGATTGACGGGAAAACCAAGCGTTGCTTCAAAAGCATCCAGCAGCAGATTTTTATATTTGTTGCCGAGAATCACATCTTTTTGAAATTCTGACTGGCAATAAAATACAGCATCGTTGCCTTCCAGCCCGACGGGTTCCAGCGCATCGAGCCAAAGTTTGCGGGGGACATCACCGAGACCGCCTTCATTGGTGCAATATTGTTTGACAGCCTCAAAGACCTCTGCAAAGGAGTTCATAAGCGATACACATCCTTTTCTGTTCATCAAAAATCAGATGCGGAGAGAATATCATCTGCAAAAGGGCATAGCTATCCCCTCCGTAATTCTATACATTATATAGTATAGCATATCCCGAATAAAATAGCAAGCGAAAACGGAAAAACTGGAAAATCAACCAAATATTGAAAATGGAAAAAGAAATTTTTGAAATCGCTCTTTTTATGCGCGTGTTTGTGTGATTTTCGGGTGCGACGCATCACGTTTTTTAATCGTGCGGGCAAGGGCATCCGATGGTCAGATCAGAACAAATATCTGCGTGATGCGGATACACACAATGCAGCGATGGAAAACACTTCGTATGATAGCCGTTTTGTGCGAAAATCACTTTTTTGCAGCAGAAAAATCAGCACCTTGACGAATTTATCTTCCAAGTGTAACTTTTTCCTTCGGCATTTCGTTATTCATAAATAGACGGATAGATATTTTTTGAAGAAAATGCAAAAAGGGCTTGTAAAACTGAAAAAAATATAGTATAATAAATCTGTCTGTAAATCTGCGGATGCACTTCCAATGCATCCGGACAGAAAAAAGAATGGAGGACGAACTCAATGGCTACTCAAACAGCAAAGAGCAAGCCCGCCGGTACCGCAGGAAAACCCACAGGTTTTTCCGCAGTATCAGCGTGGTTTACTCGGAATCGGTTTTATTTCCTTGCATTTTTCCTGCCGATTCTACTTCTCTATGTCGCGTATGCGTTTTTCGGCTTAACGCCCTTTGGCGAACGCTCCGTGCTTTGCCTCGACCTCAACGGTCAGTATGTTTACTACTTCGAGGCGATTCGCGACGCATTCTGGGGCGACGGCAGTCTGCTCTATAACTGGACGCGCAACTTGTCCGGTGATTATAGCGGCATCATCGGTTACTACCTCGCAAGTCCCTTCACACTGATCGTCATGCTGCTGCCCCGCAAGATGATCCTCACCAGCCTGCTCATCATGATCCTCTGCAAGCTTGGTACGGCATCTGTCACCATGTCGATTTATCTGCAAAAATCCAAGCACGTCAAGCCCCTGCTCTCCGTGATCCTTTCCACGGGCTTCGGTATGTGTGCTTACGGTGTCATTCAGACCATTGACCCCATGTGGCTGGATGGTCTTGTTTGTCTGCCGCTGATCGCACTTGGCGTGGAATACCTCGTGGATGACGGCAGAAAGATCAACTATATTCTTCCCCTTGCACTGATCTGTGTGGCAAACTTCTATATCGGCTTCATGTGCTGCATCTTCACCGCGTTCTATTTCTTCTTCTATGTCTGCTTTGGTTCGGACAAGATCAAGTTCAATTTCAAGGGCATTTATCCTGTGGTGCTGCGCATGGTGTTTGCAACCGCAGTTGCGATGTGTCTGGCAGCATTCATGATCCTGCCTGTTTATAACGCACTGTCGCTTGGTAAATTTGAATTCACCACACCTGATTACAGCTTCAAAAAGCAGTTCCCTGTGCTGGAATTTTTAGCACAGTTCGGTGTCAACCAGTATAATTCCGTCAACGTGCAGGGCAGACCTGAGGTCTACTGCGGTGTGCTTTCGTTCCTGACACTTCCGCTGTTCTTCCTCAACACCCGCATTCAGCTGCGCAAAAAGGTCGGTTACGGTTTCCTCTGTGCCGTGATGTTCTTCAGTATGTGGATCAAACCCATTGATATGCTGTGGCACGGCGGACAAATGCCGAACTGGCTGCCTTTCCGTTATTCGTTTATCGTGTCGTTCATCGTGCTGAGCATGGCGGGCATGACGCTCCGTGCGGCACGCGGCATCAAAAAGGAAGCTTTGATGGGTTCGGTGGCAGGCATCGCGGTTGTGATGCTTCTCGCCAACGGAAAGAACTATGTGGACGCCAAAAACAATGTTTATCTGGACACCGTCACATCCGTCTGGGCGACCATTCTGCTTGTGGCAGCATATGCTGTGATGCTGTTCTTCCTCAGCCGCAAGAATGCACCCAAGCATAAGGTGGCAGTCACCACAGTCTGTATGCTCGTGCTTTCGGGCGCAGAACTGACCTGGAATGCCTGCAACTCATTCAAGGATATTCACACAGAAGTCTGCTACTCCACGAAAAAGTCCTATGTGCAGTATGTCACAACGGGCAGAGAACTGGTGGACAAGCTTCACAATGAGTTTGATACAAGCTTCTACCGTGATGAGAAAACTTACGTCCGTACCGTCAACGATAACGGCGGCTTCGGTCTGCGCGGCATGACGCACTCCTCCTCCGTGATGAACACCAAGATTTTGAAATTCATCGAAGCAATGGGTTATTCCTGCCGCAGCTATTATTCCAGATATGACGGCAACACCCCGCTCGCCGATTCGCTGCTCGGTATCAAATATGTGCTGGACAAGGGCGACGACAATACCAACCTGAACCCCACCTATGAATACAAATTCTCGCAGACCTGCAAAACGCAGAACGAGGATGATATGGAAGTCAAGGTCTATCAGAACCCGAATGCACTTTCGATGGGCTATATGGTTGACAAGAGCATCGACAAAATCGACTATTTCGGAAACGATAACCCGTTCAACAGCCAGAATCTGCTGCTCAGCACGATTTCGGGCAACACCAAATTCACACCCGAGAACCAGTTTGAATCGTGGCACGAATACTACTATCCGATTCCGCTGACGCATGAGCTTCGTCTGAATGAAGTTCACAGCGAGCCTTACGGCATCCAGACCAACTATCGCGCTGACGCAAACGCTGTTGACCCCACCATCGACATTTTCTTCGAGGCACAGTCCTCTGACCCGATCTACATTTTCTTCAAAACGGAAAATGAGAGCAAGGTCAACCTGTGGATGGCAGACCAGTGGAATGAAGATGAACCCACCTGCAAAAATGTGGACGGCACAGACGCTAAATTCATGGGTTCTTACTTCGAGACTGACAATTATCACATTTTGCTGCTCGGTTCTTACGAAAAAGGTCAGAAACTCCAGCTTCGTATGACATTGCTCACCGACGGCAACGGCAAGGAAAAATACACGATCGTCAAGAACTTCTTCTTCTATCACTTCGATCAGGCAATGTTCCAGGAAGACATCAACTCGCTGAAAGACCAGCAGTGGCAGCTCACGAGAGCGGGCGGCAGAGTGCTGGAGGGCAACATCACCGCAGAAGAAAACCAGATCATGCTGACCTCTGTGCCGTATGAGCCGGGCTGGACTGTCTGGGTGGATGGTCAGAAGGTGGAACATAAGGAAATGTTCAAGGCGATGATCGGTGTTGATCTGACACCGGGCACGCACACCGTCAAGATGAAATTCACGCCAAAGGGTCTGTCACTTGGTATTTTCCTGTTTATCATCGGTATTCTTGGATTGGCTGTATTCTGGATCTATGACAGCAAGAATAATGAGATGCTCGCGCTGATTCGTGCAAATCGGGCAAAGGGTATTTATGAGCTGCCTTATGAGGAGGAGCCCGAGCCGGAAAAACAGGAAAAGAAACGCTTCAAGATCAGTTTCGGTGACGACGATGATGACGAAAAGCCGGCAAAATCTTCGGCAAGCGTCAGTTCCGTCGCGGATGAGATCCGCAAACTGAAAGGTCTGTGCGATGAGGGCGTCATCACACAGGAGGAATTTGAGGAGCAGAAGAAAAAACTGCTGAACCGATAATTTCCGCAAAACAAATGAAATCCCCGCTTGCTCCGATGATTTGAGGCAGGCGGGGATTTTTTCTATTTGGAACGAAAAGAAAGCCCCCGTTCACAATCCGTCTGAAAATCCGTCGGAGACACCTTTTTCTCATTTCAGTATTGCATTTTTGTTCGCCTTGTGATATAATATGAAGATGTGAAAGTATTCTTGATTCCGAAAGGACTTTGATTCATATGGCTGATAAGAATAAAAAAGAAAAGAATTTTGAGATCCCGCGCCCCGAATTTCCGAAACGTGCCATCGTCACCGGCGGTATGCCCTATGGCAACAAGGAACTGCACTTCGGTCATGTCGGCGGAATGCTTGTGTTTGCCGATACTTATGCCCGTTTTCTGCGCGACAGAATCGGCAGTGAAAACGTCATTTTCGTCAGCGGCACCGATTGCTACGGCTCTCCCATCGCCGAGGGCTGGCGTCAGAAAGTCGCAAAGGGCGAATTTGAGGGCTCTCTCCCCGATTTCGTTCAGCGCAATCACGAAAAGCAAAAGGAAACCCTGAAAGCCTATGCCATCTCCCCGAACCTCTTTGGTGCATCGGGTCTTGGCAGAACAAAAGAGATCCATGCAGAGGTCACGCTGAAGTTTTTGCAGTCGCTTTATGACAAGGGACAGCTCGATCAGATCTCGACCATGCAGTATTTTGACGAAAAAGCAGGCGTTTTTCTCAACGGCAGACAGGTGCTCGGCAAATGCCCCGTAGAAGGCTGTACCTCAGAAAAGGGATATGCAGACGAGTGCGATCTCGGACATCAGTATATGCCCGAAAACCTGCTCAATCCTGTCTCCACACTGACAGGTGAGACACCCACCATGCGCCCCGTCACCAACTGGTATTTCAAGCTGCGTGACTACGAAAAGCTTTTGCAGGATTGGGTCGCGGAACTGCAAAAACGCAAGGATGTCCGTCCTGTGGTGTGGAAAACCATCTCGGAATTTTTGAAACCCCCTGTGATCTACGTCAAGCGCGAATTTGAGGAGAAGTATTTCACCCTCAAAGATTCTATGCCGCAGCATAAATATCTGGAGGAGGCAAAAAAGCCGTCCTTCACCATCGAATTTGAAACGCTCTCCGCCTGCGACGATGCCTGCCGTATCCTCACCGAAAACGGCATCCGTTACCGCACAGGCAAAACGCTTGTGCCGTTCCGTCTGACGGGCAATATCGAGTGGGGCGTGCCGGCACCCGTGTTTGAGCCCGGCAGCGAGGGTCTGACGGTTTGGGTGTGGCCGGAATCGCTCTGGGCACCGATCTCGTTCACACAGGCTTATCTCGAATCCATCGGGCATGACCGCGCCGAGTGGAAAGATTACTGGTGCAGCAAGGAATCCACTGTATATCAGTTCATCGGACAGGATAATATTTACTTCTACGGCATCGCAGAGCCCGCCATGTGGATGGCACAGCAGACAGCCGCGGAAAAATCCGCCGACCCTGCCGACGGTGAACTGCAAATGCCGATCATCGTGGCAAACCACCACATTCTGTTCCTTGATAAGAAAGCGTCGAGCTCAGGGGCAGTCAAGCCGCCGATGGCTGATGACCTGCTCAATCATTATACCCCCGAACAGCTTCGTATGCACTGGATGGGGCTTGGTCTGGGACAGCGTTCTGTCAGCTTCATGCCAAAGCCTTATAATCCCGATGCCAAAGCTGATGAGCCCGATCCCGTCGTCAAGGACGGTCTGCTGCTTTCAAATGTCTATAACCGCATGATCCGCACCGCGTTTTATACCACGCAAAAGGAATTTGACGGCATCCTGCCCGCTGTGCAGCCCGAAGAAAATGTCCTTGCGGATGCGAAAAAAGCAGTCCTTGAATATGAGCGGCATATGTCGAAATTTGCATTCCATCAGTGCACCTATGTGCTGGACAGCTATATCCGAAATGCAAGCAAATACATGGCAAAAGCACTCAGCAATGAGGAGCGCAGCAAGGAACAGTCTGCACAGGCACTTGCCAATTTGTTCCACATGATCCGTACCGCAGGTGTGCTGCTGCATCCGATGGCACCGATCGGCACCGCGAAATTGCAGGAATACTTGCAGGTCGATGACAGAATCTGGTCGTGGGATACGATTTTCGAGCCGCTGACCTATTTTGTCGGCGAAAACCACAAGCTGAAGTTCCTGCCGCCGCGCACCGATTTCTTCACACGCCACGAAAGCCAGTTCGCTGAGGCAGCCGAAGCAGAGGCATAAATCCAAAAAAAAATAAATAAAAAATCCGTATCTCCTCAAAAAATGAGGAGATACGGACAATGTGATTTTTGAATGCGCCCGATGCGATTCGAACGCACGGCCTTCAGAGTCGGAGTCTGACGCTCTATCCAGCTGAGCTACAGGCGCAAATTGACGTACAAAGCGTACCATAATATTATAGCAGAAAAAAAGATAGAATGCAAGTATTTTTCAAAATTTTTTTGGAATTCGAGAAGCCTTCCCATTGACAACAGGAAAGGATTTGAAGTGATGCGCGAACAGAAAGCGAGCAGAAACGTTCCAAGGGCGATTTACATGGTCGTCATGCGCACTGACACCATACCTGCAAAAGCAATCCGTATGGCGACTCGTGTGCCGTATTCACATGTGTCGCTGTCTCCCGATGCGTCGTTGAAGCAGATGTTCAGTTTTTGCAGGAGTTACTCGAGAATCCCGCTGCCTGCCACATTCAACGAGGAGTTGATCGGGCAGGGCACGCTGGGGCATTTCGAGGAAATTCCCTGTGAGATTTACAAAATACCGGTTACCGAAGAAAAATATCAGCGTTTTTTGATGCTGATTGACCATTTTCAAGCTTGCCGCAGACAGTATTCGTACAGCCTGATGGGGTTGGTGTGGGTTCGCCTGCAAATTGAAAAAGAGCTGCGAAATAAGTTTGTCTGTTCGCAGTTTGTTGCGTATATGCTGGAAGAATGCGGCGTTTCGCTCGAAAAGGCGGCAAGTTTATATTCGCCCGATGACCTCCGATTTCTCCCGCAGGCAGAGCTTGTGTACCGCGGAGAGCTGAATCGGTATTATCATGAGCAGACAAGTTTGTATGAGGTGTATCAGGCAGTCAGCCCCGTGATCTGATGTGCGGCGACGGAAAAGATCCGCCAAAGCCATTTGAATTCGCAGGGCGGCAGGATCCATGCCGACTGTGAGATGTTTTGAACCCATGAAAAATCAAGTAAAAACGTCCATTCGCCACCGCCAAGTGCGATGGAATAGGGTGAATTGACATCTGTTTGCGTGACAGATGCCATCACGGGCTTTCCGCCATAGAGAACTTGTCTGGTTGTTCGGGCGGCGTGAAGAAGTCCGTACAACATGGAAATACAAGCCAGATAAGTCAGAACCGCATAGAAAATAGCGGTTCTTTTTTTGTGCATTTTCGTCGATTTCATGATTGCTCCTTTGCTTGCTGCGATGCCAGTTCCCGAATGGTTTGCGCAAGTGCGCTGCCGAAAAGCTCCCCTGCATAGCGTACTTCTTCCAGCGTGTTGCCCTGAGAGCCGAATTCCACAAGCAGGCTGCCGTTGGTCAGATCCTGATTGTATTTGCGGTAATCGAACAGCACAGGGCGGGTGAAGCCCTGATACATTTTCTCTGCGGATTGCTGTAAATAGCTAGCAAAATGGAAGTTTTCACGATAATTCGGCAGATTCATCGTGCCGTTGTCGCAGCCTGAGATAAGCATAATTTGGGCAGATTTTTTGCCGTTAATCGTGCAAATCGGCGCGTATATTGTCGAATTTGTGGAGATCGCGTCGCGGTGAACGTCAAGTGCAATGCAAATGGACGGATACTTTTCTAAAATTGATTTAACAGTTTTTGCACTCCGCGAATAGCTGTTATTCCATACAGGAAAATCGTGGATCTCGCACGCGTGAATGACACCGATTCCAGAATCTGCAAGCTTTTTCGCAATCGCGTCACCAACCATCACCATATTTTTATCGGGTTCTGTGGTACGAAAGTTAAATGATGCGTCATAATTTGATTGCTCATCAAAAAGAAAACTTTCCGTGGTGTGCGTGTGATAGATCAGTACCATCGGTGTGCCGTCGAGTTTGAGCGGCAAATCAGGTAAAATCCGCGATTCTGTGAGCAAATCACTATTGTTCCAAAATGTGCAGTTCCGCACCTGTCCGCATTGGTCGAGATTCAAAATCTGCGTACCTGCTTGTGTTCCGTAGTGCTTTTCAACAATTTTACCGTCATTCCCATTTTGACTGTAGGAATATAGCTTGGATTGCCACATGGCTTTTGAATCATCAGACTCCCATGAAATCAACGAAGCTTCTGCATTTTTTGACACATATGTGTTCTGATCAGGCGATATTCCGATGCCCTCTGCCATGTTGCATCCGATTTTTTCCTCAATACATCCTGCTGATTTTAACGTAACTGCATCATTTTCAGATGTACGTACATCTTCTCCGATTTCCATACCCTGCAAAATTGGGATGACATCGGCGGCGAGTTTGACAAGAATCACCGCTCCGAGACAGATCGCCGCTTTTCCTGCGGAGCGTCTGCCTTTTCGCATTCGCATGACCATATTTTCCTCCCTTTCACCGCAAGATACTTCTAATTTCAGTTCGCGGGCTGCTGATACACCATATGCGATGGACTCGGAAAATATGTAATCATGGACAGCCCATAGTGCATAGGATATCAGGAAGCGAGAGCAAGGGAGGGATTCGGGATGCCGTATAGACGAAAAACACAGAAAATTCGTGATAATATTCATTCGATCATCCGGCGTGCGGCTTATATTGTGATTTTGCAGCTGGTGCTTGGTCTGAGTGCCTGTGCATCTCTGAAGTCGGATCACAAACCGCAAAAAGAATCAAAACCGACAATATCAAACGAAACTACTGCAAGAATTGTAATTATCATGTATCACAGTGTTCGCAAGGGTGTTGAGTCGGATTATGCAGTCACACCTGACACGCTCCGTGCAGACTTCATGTATCTGCGAGAAAATCACTATTCTGTTGTGTCTGCGGAGGATATGCTGAAATTTGTATATGACAGTATTCCGTTGCCGAAAAATCCTGTATATCTGACATTTGATGACGGATTCTATAATAATCTTGCCTATGTTCTTCCGCTGCTGGAGGAATTTGACTTCTGTGCGACGGTCAACATTGTCGGCGAATTCACCGAGCAGCTCGCCCCTGCGGACAGCCATGTGCCTGCGTATTCGTATCTCACCGTGGAAGACTGTGCCGCGCTGCTGGCAAGCGGTCGGGTGACGCTCGGCAATCACACAACGCATTTTCATCACCGTGAAACGCGCAGCGGATGCAGCATTTTGTGCGGAGAGGACGAGGCGAGATATCACGCACTGCTCTATTCGGATTTGTCGTATCTACAGGATTTTCTTGCATCAAAACTGAATTGCACACCATTCGTTTTTGCCTATCCTTACGGCTTTGAATGTCCTGAAAGTTTTCCCGTTTTGAAAGACCTCGGCTTTCTCATCACTTTGTCATGCTGCGAACATCCGAATATTCTCAGGCAGGGTGCGCCCGATTGTCTGTTCGGTCTCGGGCGATATAACCGTGCGGGAAATCAAAGCAGCGAGACGTTTTTTCATCGCATCGAATCGGATTAATCGTTAAATCCTATTGCAATCGGGGGCGGAATGTGATATAATATTCACATAAAAAGAAAAATCACCACCCGTCACAGGCAGTGATTTTCATAAAACGTGAATGTGTACCGGCACTCACGTTTCGGAAATGCAGCAAATACGTCACATTCAAAAAGAGAGGGCTTTTTGGAATCAGCAAGCAGAGGGGGCCGCTTTGGTGACTTTTTTCTGCATATTTGTAATATTCCTGCAGCCTCGGGATGTGCGTTTCCCTTGACTACACTTGCATTATAGCATAACAACTTTGAAATTGCAATGCAGGATTGTATAATCAACTGTCATTTTATCTCCATTTTTATTAACGTAAAGTATCATAAAGGGCTTTTTACGTGAAAATCAATGTCTGATTTTGTCATAAAAGATGTTCGGACTTTTCTGTTTCAAAGGAGGCTTGGCATGAAAGTCGTTACCGTGGTCGAGAATATCAATGCAAAGGGGCGTTATCCGAGGGATCTTCAGAAATATGGAGATGCGGAAAATATGTATGTGCTGCTATATTTGCGTCCTTGTGTTGTTTATGATGCAGATGGTACGCCGATTTCCATTTCGGAAAGGAGTTTTTTTTTACAGCCTCTGATGGAGTTTCCTCACTCTTCATGGATGGAAAATATTAAAATATATGTGATTTTGTGTGATGATAAAAAGCAGCTTCCATTGGAGATCGCCACGCAGGTGCCTTTGCCTTTGCCCGAAGAATATGACTTGCCTTTGGAAAATTATCTGCTAAACGAAATACCTTTCTGGTGGACGACGTTGGAGTGCATGGAGGCGAAAGGTCGGTCTGATTATTTTTTTGGTGAGCGTGACTATGTGATATTTGCCCTTAACACCTTTGTTTCAATGATGCTGCAGGTATGCCGCATCCAGACACTCGCCCGCACAAAGCTCTCTGAGCCCGACTGCAACACTGCCGCACTTGTCACGCTCCGCGACCGCATTTACCGGTTTCCGGCGCGGAACTGGAACATTGACGAGATGTGTGAAGCCATGAATCTGAGCCGACCGCATCTTCAGCGCATTTACAGCGACACGTTCGGCTGCTCATGCTATCAGGATGTTTTGCTGAGCCGCCTGCAATATGCCGACAAGCTGCTCACCGAAACAAATCTCTCTGTCTGCGAAATTGCACAGAATTGCGGATTTGAGAGCGATTCGACATTCATTCGCGCATTCAAAAAACATCACGGCTGCACTCCGACTGCCTTTCGGCGCAAAGGTGCAGACGCCTGAGCATCTTTTTGCTGAAAGAATTTCGTCAGGTTGCACAATCAACATTTGCTATATTCGTGAAAGCGACGAAATCTATTTTTGTATTTTCGTGAATCTTGACAAATACATCGATTTCATGGTAAAATAATCGTATATATATCAGAACTTCTTATTTTTGACGCGGTTGCTCCGTCAGACAAAAGGGGGACCCTATGGAGCAGAATCTTTCCAGGATCGCGGTCATCGTATCCAGCCTCACTGAGGCATACCAAAACCGTATTTTACGAGGAATTCGGCAGTATGCCGAATCTCATCCCGTCACAGTATGTCATTTCGTCGCGTCAGGCGGTGCCATTCGCAATCCGCTTTATGATATCGGCGAATACAATATCTTTTCACTGCCCGATTTCAGCCGCTTTGACGGCGTGATTCTGCTCTCCAACACAATTCGTCAGCCCGATGCTGAGGCGGATGTGATTGCGCGTGTGCAGGCTTCGGGAATCCCCGCAGTGTCAGTGAATTTTGAGTCGAGCGGTTTTTCCGCATCCCTCCACAGCGATAATTACGGCGCGATGTGCTCGATGACCGAGCATCTGATCTCGGTGCATGGATGCAAATCGTTTGCTTTTTTGGCAGGGCCGAAAGACAACACCGAAAGTGTTGAACGCGCACAGGGTGTGAAGGATACCCTTGCGGCACATGATTTGAACATAGATCCGCAGTTTTTGTTTGACGGCGATTTCACTGAGCTCAGCGGCACAGAAGCTGCCAAGGCTCTGCTGCGGGTGCGTGAAAACGGCTCTCCGCTGCCCGATGCTTTGATCTGCGCCAACGACGCCATGGCGATCGCCGCGATCGAAACACTGGAGAGAAATGATTGCAAGGTCCCCGAAGATATCCGTGTGACGGGCTTTGACCATACCCGTGCGGCGCGGTATTTTTCGCCGGAAGTGACCACGGTGCATCGTCATTTGTGCAACACGGGCTATAAAGCCTGTGAGCTGCTGATGGAATCCATCGCTGACCGTTCGATCCCGTATCGGAATGTCACGTTGGAGACACAGCTGATCTTTACGGGAAGCTGCGGCTGCAAACCGCAAAACCCCGTGGATGCTGAAACCGTGAAAAAAGCAAATTATCGCCTGCTGACAAAGTATAAACAAGGTGTGCGGGCGAATAATCTGATGCACTGCGCGTTTGCGGAGTGTACTTCGATCGAAGATATTATCGCGTGTCTGCGTTCTTTTATCAAGGACGTTTCCTGCGATTCGCTGTATTTTTGTCTCAATGATGACTGGTGCGGCGATGCAGTCAGCACGCAGAATTATACGGGTCTGGCACAGGCTTACCGCATCGAAGGGTATTCCAAGACAATGACCATTCCGCTTGCCTATGCCGATTCCGAGTTCTTTGAGCAGCCTCCGTTTGCTGCATCCGAGCTGCTGCCCGAGATCTGGGAGAACCACGAAAACAGCCGCTGTTACTACTTTTTCCCGCTGCATTTCCGCGACAGATGCCTCGGATATCTCGCACTGTGCAACAGCATGCTGCCGCTCGATTCCCCCAGTATTCACGCATGGCTGCTGACATTGAATACCGCGCTTGAAAATATCCGCAAGATCTACTGCATGAATGCAGTGACAACGGTTTTGGAGCGTCTGTATGTCATTGACCCGCTGACGGGTATCTATAACCGCAACGGCTTTGCACGCGAAACACGCCGCCTCTATGAGGATGCGATCAAGAAAAAGCTCCCCGTGATGGTCATGTTTGCCGATCTGGACGGCTTGAAGGAAATCAACGACGGCTATGGCCACGGGCAGGGTGATTCGGCACTGCGCGACATCGGCACAAGCCTGCAAAAAGTGTGCAGAAACGGTGAGATCTGCTGCCGATTCGGCGGCGATGAGTTTTTGGTGTTCGCCGTCAATGCCACCGATGAACATGGAAAAGCACTCGTCGATGCGTTTGCCGCAGAGATGCAGCGCATCCGTGATGAAAAAGATTATCCGTTTTCGCTCAATGCAAGCATCGGTTATTCTATTGCGGTGCCTGATGAGGATACCACCGTGTTCCAGATGATCACACTTGCAGATCAGAAAATGTATCAGGAAAAGAAAAAGCGCAAGCAGTCAAAATATCTGCGAAAAGATAAGTAACTGCAAGTTGTTTTTATACAAGAGACTCTGTTTTGATTTGTAACGACATCAGCAAAACCACGCAAAATCGACATTCAAAAGAATGAGGTGAACCGAATGAAATATACCATCGCCGTCATTGCGTCGGGCATTGATGAAGAATACCAGCAGTCAATTCTGCGGGGCATTCAGCGATACGCCGCACAACATAACGTGAATATCGCGCATTTTATTGCGTTTGGCGGGATTCTTGCAAACCCGAAGTATGATCAGGGTGAGTATAATATCTTTGAGCTGCCGAACTTTATGCTGTTTGACGGCGTCATTCTGCTCTCCAATACTTTTTCCGCCGATCTGGCAGAGAAAATTTCAAAACGAATCGCTGCGGCCGGTGTGCCCGCTGTCAGCATTGACAAGCAGCTTGACGGTATGTATTATATCGGTATCCACAATGCATCTGCAATGGAACAGATCACCCGTCATTTCATCGAGACACATAATGTCAAACGGTTCGCTTATATCTCAGGTCCCGATGACAATACCGAAAGTATCGAGCGTTTGTCGGCATTTACCAGTGTGCTGAATGAATATAACATTCCGCTGGAAGATGAATATGTATATCACGGTTCTTTCCGTTCAAAGGACGGCAGACGCGGCGTGGAACATTTTCTGTCAAACAGCCTGCCGTTTCCTGAGGCGATCGTCTGCGCCAATGATGCAATGGCGATCTCTGCGATGCTGACCCTTGAAACGCACGGTATCCATTGCCCCGATGACGTTCTTGTTTCGGGCTTTGATAACATTTATAACGCGAAAAACTTCTCCCCTGCGCTGACGACTGTGGAGCGTCCTCTGATGCAGTCGGGTGCGCTTGCCTGCGAGATCATTTGCCGTCACTGTTCCGGCGAGGAACTGCCGATGGTGCAGGAACTCAACGCGATCCCGATCTATTCGGAGAGCTGCGGCTGCGGCTGCTTTGCGGGTGAGGAGATCTCCATCTTCAAAAAGCGCAACTATCAGACCATCGAAAACACTCACCACGAGATCTCCAGCCTCAACAAAATGACCTGTTCGCTGGTGGAGTGCGATACGTTTGATGAATATCTTGAATCGCTGCGGCATACGGTGCTGAGTACGGGCTGTGAGGAATTCTACCTCTGCTTAAACGACAACTGGTATATCAAGCAGCTGCCCGCAGAACTGGGCTATACCGGAGAAATGCCCGTGGAGGAATACACCGTGCAGGGATATTCCAACCGCATGATGATGCCGATGGCATATTATGACGGGGAATTCCACAAATCCGAAAGCTTTGCAACGCGCAAGGTTCTGCCGCGTCTGAGCGCAGATGCCGAGAAAACACGCAATATGTTCTTTGTGCCGCTGCATTTCCGCGAGCGCTGTCTCGGATATTTTGTCATTGTCAATTCGGAATTTCCGATGAGCAGCTCGCTGTTCCACACATGGAGCATCAACATCAGCAACTCGCTGGAGAATTTCCGCAAGCTGCTGTGCCTCGATGAAGTGGTGAAAGAGCTTGACAAGCTTTATGCGATCGACTCGCTGACGGGTATCTTTAACCGCAACGGCTTCAAACGCAGTTCGGCGGATGCCTTCCAGCAGTGCATCGACGAGCAGAAATCCGTGATGATTATGTTCGCGGATATGGACGGGCTGAAAGCCATCAACGACAATTACGGTCACAAGGCGGGCGACCATGCCATCCGCAGCATCGCGGCAATTTTGCAGGAATGCTGCTTGGAGGAGGAGATCGCGTGCCGATTCGGCGGAGATGAATTTTTCATTTTCGGCGCGGATTATTCGGAAGAAAAGGCGTTGGCGATGCGCAAGCGGATCCAGGAAAATCTGGACATCTGCAACCGCAATTCGGGGCGGCCTTATCTGCTGAGTCTGAGCATTGGTGCGTGCATCACGGTGCCTGCACCGGGCAGCACGGTGTTCCAGCTTATCACCATTGCGGATAATCGGATGTACGAGGAAAAGAAGAAGAAGAACCCGTCGAAGTATCTGAAACAGGGTTCGTAATCTCAAAGACTGAAAGGCGCCCATCACGAAACTTTCGTGATGGGTGCTGTTTATTATGTTCGTATGGGATTTCCTTATCTCGCAAGCGAGACAAATGGGACACTGTCCCTTTGGTTGGATGCTGCTTCCCCAAACCGATCACCTGAAAATCACCGAAAATTGTGCAAAACAGAAAGTTTTTTTCAAGCCTTGACATTCTAAAAAAAAACTGCTATAATAGGTATTGCACTGTAAAGGTTTCGACCATGACAGCACGAAAGGCAGGCGCGATATTACATGAAAAATCTCGAATTTGTCCTGCTCCTCGATTGCTACGGTTCGCTGCTCACCGAACGCCAGCGCGATTTGCTCGACGGCTACTATAACGAGGATCTATCCCTCGCGGAACTCGCCGAACCACGCGGCATTTCCCGTCAGGCAGTGCATGACAGCATCCGCCGCGGCGAACGTCAGCTTCAGGCGTTTGAAACGCAAATGGGGCTCGCCGAACGTCTGCGAAACTGTCAGAAATTGTTCGCCGATATCGAGGCACTTGCAAAAATGCTCCCCGATGCCGACGCCGAACTTGCAGAGAAAATCGCCAAAACCGCCCAAAACGGCATGGCGATCCTATAAATCAGATTTCATCGAGAGGAAGTGGACCGTATGGCATTTGAAAGCTTATCCGATAAGCTTGGACAGGTGTTCAAAAAACTGAAAGCGCGCGGTAAGCTGACCGAATCCGACGTCAAGGAAGCCATGCGGGAGGTGCGCCTTGCACTTCTGGAAGCAGATGTCAGCTACAAGGTCGTCAAGGATTTTGTGGCAAAAGTCTCTGAGCGTGCCGTTGGCGAGGAGGTTCTCTCCAGCCTGACCCCTGCACAGCAGGTCGTTAAGATCGTCAATGAGGAACTGGTCGCGCTCATGGGCAGCGGCGATGCAAGACTGAATTTTGCATCCAAGCCCCCAACGGTCATTATGTTCTGCGGTCTTCAGGGTTCCGGTAAAACCACCCATGCCGCAAAACTTGCGAAAATGCTCAAAAAAGAGGGGCATCATCCCCTGCTTGTTGCCTGTGACGTCTATCGTCCTGCCGCCATCGATCAGTTGAAGATCGTGGGCGAAAAGGCTGAGGTCAAGGTGTTTGAAATGGGGCAGAGCGACCCCGTGGAGATCGCAAAAAAAGGTGTGCGTTTCGCACAGGATTATAACCACGATGTTGTCATTCTCGATACCGCAGGCCGTCTGCACATCGACGAAAAACTCATGGATGAGCTGAAAAACATCAAGGCGGAAACAAGCCCTGATGAGATCATGCTGGTTGTCGATGCCATGACCGGTCAGGATGCCGTCAATGTTGCAAAGGCATTCGATGAGGCACTGGGTATCCACAGCATCCTCATGTCCAAGCTCGATTCCGATACCCGCGGCGGTGCGGCACTTTCGGTGCTTTCCATCACGGGCAAGCCGATCAAATATGTCGGTATGGGCGAAAAACTCGATGACTTCGAGCAATTCCACCCCGACCGTATGGCGTCCCGTATTCTCGGCATGGGCGATGTGCTCTCCCTCATCGAGAAGGCAGAAGACGTCTATTCCAAGCAGGAAGCCGAGAAACTTGCGCAGAAGCTTTCCAAAAACAAGTTCGATATGGAAGATCTGCTCGATCAGCTTCGTCAGATCAAAAAAATGGGCGATATGAAAAAGATTCTCTCGATGCTCCCCGGCGGCGACAAAATCAGCGATGCCGACATCGACGAGGGTGCGTTCGGCAAGGTGGAGGCAATGATCACCTCCATGACACCTGCGGAACGTGCAAAGCCGTCCATCATCAACCCATCGCGCAAACGCCGCATTGCAAAAGGCAGCGGCAACAAGGTCGAAGATGTCAACCGCCTGTTGAAACAATATGACCAGATGCAGCAGCTCATGAAGAAAATGGGCAAGGGCGGAAAAGGACTCTTTGGCAAGCGCAAAATGCGGATGCCGAAAATCGATCCCTCCATGCTGGGCGATATGAAAGGGTTTCCGAAGTTCTGAAACATAACGGAGGGAAGCTATGAAGATTCTGGAAGGTCTCGCCATGATCGCACTTGCAGGTCTGGCAGGTGTATCCGCGCTGCGCACGGCTTTCAAAAGCGAGCAGAAACTGCGTGAAGATCCGCACAACAACAAGCTGATCGAGGATTACGGTCTGATCGGCACGAGAGTGTTCTTTGCGTTTATCGGCATTCTCATTATGGGTGTCGGGTTCTGGCTTGCATATGGGGCTTTGTTTGTCCCGCAGTAAACAGAAAGGAAAAATAGTATGCAGATTTTGTTTGTGTTGCTGATGCTGGCAGGCGGAGTTTTCTGTATTTTCTGTGCTGTAAAGGACTATGATTTCTTTATGGAAAGCAGCAAGGCGTGGCTGTTTGTCAAATTGTTCGGCAGAAACGGTGCGCGGATCTTTTACATTCTTCTGGGCGTTTTTATTATCGTTTGCGGCATTTTGGCTGTCGCATTCTAATACGCTCTGAATCCGCTTTCATCGCAGGAAGCTGCGTGAAATAATATTTTTTCAATGATTTTTGGAGGTGAAAATACCATGGCAGTAAAGATTCGTCTGAGAAGAATGGGTGCTAAGAAGGCTCCTTTCTATCGTATCGTTGTTGCTGACGGCAGATATCCGAGAGACGGCCGCTTCATCGAGGAGATCGGTTACTACGATCCCACCAAGGAGCCGAACCTCGTCAAGATCGACGCTGAAAAGGCAAAGGCTTGGCTGGAAAACGGCGCACAGCCGACGGATACCGTTCGTGTTATCCTGAAAAAGCAGGGCGTGCTTTAATCAGCATCCGCTATCCGAAAACAACGTATTTTTGGGAGAACCAACATGAAAGAACTGTTGTATGCAATCGTAGAAGGACTCGTCGCGGACAAGACAGCCATCTCCATCACTGAGGATGAACCCAATGAGGAAGGCGTGATTGTCCTGCATCTGAGCGTTGCGGCGGACGACATGGGCCGTGTCATCGGCAAACAGGGTCGTATCGCCAAGGCAATCCGCACACTGATGCGTGCAGGTGCAGCCCGCGAAAATCTGAAAGTCGCTGTTGAAATCAACTGATTGATTTTTGATGCGTATGCGATGCAGTATTCCCCTTTTTCCGAAAGGTGAAAGGGGAATTTTCATTTTCTGAGATGCAGACGCCCGATTGTCCGCTTTTTGAGCAGGCAGTCGGGCGTTTGGTATATCCCTCCGATTTTTGCCCATACTCTGGGCGGACAGACAAAATCATTGTTTTCCTGCATATGATATAGCAGAACGATCGGAGGAGGGCTTGTTTTGGACGCATATACCGCAAAAGCAAAACAGATCATCGAGGGCGCACAAACGCAGGCAGAACAGCTTGGGCATACATTCATCGGCAGCGAGCATCTGATCCTTTCCATGCTGCACGACGGCAGCAATGTGGGCGCGGCGATGCTCCGCACACATCATGTGAACCTGCAAAAGTTTCGGCAGGCGGTGATTGCCGAGGTCGGCAAGGGCGATGCCGTCAAGCTGACAGTCAAGGCTTATACCCCTGCTCTGCGCAGGATCCTTTCTGCGGCGGGAAAGCTGAAATCACGCAGCAGCGCACAAATCAGCTCTGAACACCTGCTCTATGCCGTGCTGAGCGAGGAAAATTGCAGTGCGGGCGCAATGCTGCGCGGGATGGGAATCTCCCTGCCTTTGCTTTGCGGCACCTGCGATGCCTACGACTGGGAACTGCTTGCGGATGCCGCCCCCTGCTGTCCCATTTTCGATGCAAAATCCAGCCCGACCCTTGCGAAATATGCGCGAAACCTGACCGATGCCGCCGCCGCCGAACGCTTTGATCCGCTCATCGGCAGGGAGGCGGAGGTCGAACGTGTGCTGCGGATCCTGCTGCGCCGACAAAAAAATAATCCCTGCCTGATCGGTGCGGCAGGTGTGGGAAAAACGGCAATCGTGGAGGGCATTGCACAGCGCATTTTATCGGGGGATGTGCCCGAGGCGATGCGGGAAACGTCGATTTTGTCGCTCGATCTGACCGCAATGCTGGCAGGCGCGAAGTATCGCGGGGATTTTGAGGAGCGCCTGAAAGCCTGTATTGACGAGGCGGCGGCGCAGAAAAATCTGGTGCTGTTCATCGACGAAATTCACACTATCGTCGGGGCAGGTGCGGCTGAGGGCGCGATCGATGCGGCAAATATCCTGAAACCGTGTCTGGCACGCGGCGAATTGCAGCTCATTGGCGCAACCACCGATGCGGAATACCGCACGCACATCGAAAAGGATTCTGCACTGCATCGGCGGTTTCAGCCCGTGAAAATCGAGGAGCCGACGGCAGAAACAGCGAAAACGATGCTGCGCGGTCTGCGCGGTCGCTACGAGGCATATCACGGGCTTTCGATTTCGGAGGGGGCGATCTCTGCGGCGGTCGATTATGCGGTGCGGTATCTGCCGGACCGTGCGCTGCCTGACAAAGCCCTCGATCTGCTGGACGAAGCCTGTGCCGCAAAAAAACTTTCCGGTGCGGAAAAAATCCGCGCAGGTGCGAAAGAATCGTGCATGGAAGCAGCGGCGGAATGGGGCGGCAGAGGTGCGGTACAGGCGGCACAAATCGCGGATGTGGTCGCCGCAATGACCGGAATTCCCGTGCAGACCGTGACGCAGTCCGAGACAGACGTGCTTTTGCATCTGGAGGAGGCGCTGAAAGCGGAGATCATCGGGCAGGATGAAGCAATCGCGTCGCTTGCAGGGGCAATTCGCAGGAGCAGGGCAGGGCTGCGCGACGGCAGACGGCCCGCAGGGGCGTTTTTGTTTCTCGGGCAGACGGGCGTGGGCAAAACGGCACTGGCAATCACGGCGGCGGAGCAGCTATACGGCGGGCACTGCATTCGGCTCGATATGAGCGAATATATGGAAAAGCACGCAGTTTCGAGAATCATCGGTGCACCAGCAGGATATGTCGGATATGGGGAAGGCGGCACGCTGGTCGAGCAGGTGCGCAGTCAGCCATACAGTGTGGTGCTGTTTGACGAAATCGAAAAGGCACACCCGGACATCTACAATTTGCTTTTGCAGATTTTGGACGACGGCGTCCTCACCGATAGCTATGGTCGCAAAATTAATTTCAAGAATACCATCATCATCATGACGAGCAAAGCGGGCGCCCGCGAAGGG
>JAZLJA010000026.1:0-19139 GCA_045617625.1 Oscillospiraceae bacterium
TGACGAGTTTATGAGCCGTCTGCGAAAATACGCAGGAGCTGACGAACTTACCCGTGAGATGTGCCTTGACCTAATAAGCTATGTGACCGTTGATGAACATCCGGGCAACCGCACAAAACCACGCAAAATCCATGTATATTACAAGTTTCTTGATAAGGAACTAGCGAACAAACACAACGCCCTTGCGTGAAGTGAGGGCGTTCTATTCAAACTAATTTGAATGTCCATAAGTGTTGCTTACATTTGTTTGCGATTGTGCTCGGCTGCCGATGAAAGTTCAGATGCGGCTGCGATCTTCAGCACAGGGGCAGCAAAAGCGGAATGCCGGGCATCTGGCTTTTGTGCCTGCGTGTGCGGTATCCGAACACAGACAAGGCATTGATTTCATTGCCGCTTTCCGTGTGTACAGAAAGCGGCGGGGCAGCCGAAGCTTTTGCAATCTGAATAACTTTTCCGAATGAAGGATTCGAACCTTCTGACTAAAAAGTCTGCCATGAGCATCCATATTCATGATTGCTATTGTGTGCAAGTGTCACAGGCATACATTTTGGGATACCCTCATGCACCGCGGTGCTTTCATGCACCCGCTCATGTGACCTTACATTCTATATTATACATGCGGAGGATCTATTTATCACGGAAAAAAAGTTGCGAACTTCATTATGACTGCATGAATAGTACTTGAAATTTTGTGCTGACTGTGATATACTTGAATGGAATCATTGAATGAACGGAGGCGGCTTATGCGATTAGATGGATTCGGAATATTTGTTGAAGATATGGCAAAAATGATTCGGTTTTACCGAGATGTTCTTGGTTTCGAGATTCGTGAGGCTGATGATACATCAAATGTTTACCTCGTAAAAGACGGTACTTTGTTTTTGTTATACGGAAGAAAAGACTTTGAGAAAATGACAAGCAGAAAATATGAATATATCAAAGGCATGAACGGGCATTTTGAGATTGCACTATATGTTGATACTTTTGAGGAAGTCGATATCGCTTTTCAGAATGCTGTTGAAAACGGAGCGCAACCTGTTCTGGAGCCTGAACTTGAACCGTGGGGACAAAGAACCTGTTATATTGCAGATCCTGAGGGGAATTTGATTGAGATAGGTTCCTGGAATAAGCCATACGAAGAAAAAGATAACGCCGTTTCAATCTGATGAAACGGCGTTCAGTCTGTCAAAAAAGTGTGCGAAACTCCATTATGAATCCATCGCAGATACATCATCATGGCGAAGTGCGAGAAACAAATAGATGAACAATGCAGTTCCGTTGAGTATAAATGCAGCAATCCATGCAGAGGATTCAGCAAAGGCAGTTGCGCGGAACCCGACACGGGGAATGAACAGGATGATCACAATGACGCGCATTGCCATTTCGAGAATGCCTGAAATCATGGGAATGGTTGGGTGCCCCATAGCTTGTACGCCGCTGCGGACAACAAACAAAAAGTTGACCGCAAAGAGCGTTACCCCGCAGAATGTGAAATACTGCATGGCAAGTGCAATGGATTCTTCCTTGTTCAGCATAAGCTGTGCAAGCTGACGAGGGAAAAAGTGCATAATTGCGCCCAAAATGACGTAGCCGACCGCTGCAATGCCAAGACAGATTCCGATACCTTCGACGATACGGCGGTATTTTTTTGCGCCGTAGTTCTGGCTTGTGAAGGAGGATGCTGCAAACCCTGCGGTGCAGGCGGGCTGCATGAAAAGGTTGATGTATTTGTTGCAGGCAGAATAGGCAGATGTGTAAATGACGCCCATTCCATTGACGAAGAATTGGATGACAATGCATCCGATGGCGGTAATGGAATTCATCAGAGCCATTGGGATGCCGTTGGTGAGCAGTTCAATGAAATATTTTGTATTCTCTTTGAAATCCGCCGAATGCAGTTTGATCATGTCGATGTGCAGGATTTTGCGCAGACAAATCAGTGCGGAGAGCAGCTGGGCAGCTACGGTTGCAATGGCAGCACCCGCCACGCCGATGTGAATGACGAAGACAAAGAACGAATCGAGGACAATGTTGACAATGGTGGAGACCACGATGGCATAAAACGGGGTTTTGCTGTCGCCCAGAGCACGCAGAATCGCAGAGCACAGGTTATACGCAATGGTGATTGCCAAGCCGCCGAGCAGGAAATAGCCATAGGTCAGGCTGTCATGCATGATTTCGGGCGATGTTTGCATAATGACCAGAATTCGGCGCAGAAATGCAATTCCGATGCCCGTGAGCAAAACTGCAATGTAAACCGCAAGGCATATTGCGGAAGCAATGTTATGTCGTAATCTGTCATAGTCTTTTGCGCCGAAACTTTGCGCAATGGATACGGAAAAGCCGTTCGTTAAACCCATAGCGAATCCGAAAATCAGGAAAGTGATAGAGGACATATTTCCGACCGCTGCGAGGGCTTCATCACCGATGCCTTTGCCGACGATGGCGGTGTCTGCGACAGTATAGATCTGCTGCAGCATATTGGTGAAAAACAGCGGAAAATAGAATTTCAGGATCAATGGCGTGACTCTGCCCTCTGTCATATCATAGGTTTGTGCCATAAACCTCACCTCTGCTATTATTATACTGAGGATACGAAAAAAAATCTATTAAAATCATTGCATTTTTGTCAAAAATCGGATATAATATCATAAGGGAGTGATGACATGGATACGACAAAAGATTTGAATTATCGTTTGTTTCTGCAACGGGAAGAAGGTTTTCGACGCACAGCATTCCAGACAGAGTTCGAGCGGTATTCGTCGATTCAGTCAGGGAATCTGGAACAGGTTGCGCGAAATTTTCAGGCAACCAAAGCGAATTTCATGGCAGGAAAAGGCGTCTTATCCGCCGACCCATTGACGAATATCCGATATCATGTGATCATCGCCACCGCTATGATCGCTAGAATCTGTGTGGAGGGCAGACTGGATCACGATGCCGCCTATACGTTGAGCGATATCTATATTCAGCGAGCTGATGTCTGTAAAACAGAAGCGGAACTGATTGATTTGCTGGGCGAAATGCAGATGGATTTTGCTAGACATATGAAAGAATTGCAGCATGAAACTTCAACATCGATTCACATTCGCAAATGCATCGATTATATCTATGAGCATCTGAATGAAAAACTGACGCTAGCGGATTTGTCAGCGGTTGTCGGGCTGAATGGAGCGTATTTGTCGAAGCTGTTTGCAAAGGAAACGGGGCGCAGTCTGAAAGCATTTGTGTTGAAAGCAAAAATTGATACTGCGGCGAATATGCTGCGGTATTCCGAGCTCTCCTCACTGGATATTTCACTTGCGCTGGGATTTTCCTCACAAAGTGCATTTGTGGCGACGTTTCACCGCATCAACGGGGTGACACCGCGGGAATACAAGAAACTGCATTATCAAAACGGATTATTCTGAATCAAGTCAGTATCATCATCAGCTTTTTGCAGTGTATTGAAGAAAGGGCGAAGATATGAATTGTTCAAAGGAAACACTGAAAAGTCGCTGGAAACGATTTGGGGCATTTTTCTGCACCAAGATGCCTGTTGTCAGTCTGGCAGTCCTTTTAGTTTTCAAGTGCTTTTGAACATTTGGTACAGTCTTTTGTTTATCGGCATGGAAGTTTTGTGTAAGTTTCTTGACAGTGCTGCACATTTCGTGTATAATATATGTAGGTTGTTCCATTGTATGACACACAGAGGAGGGCATTATGAAACAGAAATTGACTGCGATTCTGGCAGCAGAGGTGATTGCTGTCGGATGTTTGCCGTCGCTGACGTGCTTTGCTGCGGATGAAAAGCTTGTGGATTCGGGCATCGACTATACGGAATCGACGGAAACGATACTGAATCCGGGCATGGGTTACACCTCGACGCTCTGGTACAAATGTGAGCCGAACAACACGCCGGTCCATAATCCGACAGGGGCACTGGTGCTGATGTTTATCGACATCGGCAAGTTTTCGTCCGGCATGAACTGTGAGCGCGATGCAGACAAGAATCCCATTGAGGGAACGGGTGTAGACTATCCGCTGGACGATGCATTTTTTGCAGGACTGCGCGGGACATTTGAAAATTGCCGCAAAAACGGCTGTACGATCGCTTTGCGTTTCCGATATGATGAGAACGGAACGACGAATCCTGAGCCTGCAACCTATGAGAAAATGCTTGAACACGTATATCAGATTCGGGACAGCGGCATTCTGGAAGAGTATAAGGATATCCTGATGTATGTCGAATCAGGCTTGGTCGGTTGCTACGGTGAGCAGTGGGGCGGCAAATACTGTTCGATTGCGACAAAGGGCGAACTGCTCGATTTGTGGCTGGACGTTGTTCCCGATGGGATTCCCGTGACCGTCCGCACACCGAATATTTTCGCGTCATGGGCAGGAATTAAGACCACGGAACTGGCAGACTGGGTGAGTGAACCGAACAGCCTTGCAAGCCGTGTCGGGCTTTATAATGACGGCTATATGGGTTCCAACAGTGATCTGGGAACCTACGGCAATCGTGAAATCGAAACCACATGGCTGCATAACCAAACGACGACATCCTATTACGGCGGAGAATTTTCAGGCAATCTGGAGTTTACGAAGCAGTACGATACCTATCTCCCTGAAAATGCGATTCCCGAAATGTACTACACCCACCTGAGCTATATCAACAGCAATATTTACGGATTATATAAGGATTACATTTTTGACGAAGCAACTTATCCGATCGCCAATGTGGACAACAGTGCCTACAACGGGCAGAATGTCTGGAAATTCATGCGTGACCATCTGGGTTATCGGTTTGTGCTGCGTGACAGCGACTTGTCGGAGTCTGTTCCGCAGGGCGGCGATTTGCAGCTTGCGTTTTCGGTGGAAAACACAGGGTTTGCCAATCCGATCCGTCCTCAGAAAGCGGAGCTGATCCTCGAAAAGGACGGCAATTATATTCGCACGGAAATTGACGCAGATTCGAGAAAATGGGCATCCTGTTCGATCAGTGACATGAAGCTTGATATGCATCTTCCGTCCTGTCTGGAAACGGGAAAATGGAATGCATATCTGAAACTTTCAGTCGGAAATAATACAACAAGTCAGCTTGGACTGCGTTCAGTCCGCTTTGCAAACGAGGATGTGTGGAATGACGCACTCGGCGCGAATTATCTGGGCAGCTTTGCGGTTTCCGAGGGTTCCTCCGCCGCTGCATATTCGATGGATTTCTCGCAGAAAACGACAGCGGAGGTTTCCGCATGGAATGGGCAGATGTATTCCATCAACGGCATCTGTAACACCGACGGCATATTGTCGCAGTACGGAGAAGCAGCAGAAGATCGCTTGATTGCCGAGGAGGACGGACAAAAGCTGTATATCTGGAATGATGAGAAGTATTTCTACGTATCTGCGACCATAAAGAATACTGCGGTGTCGCCTGTTTACAATATCCAGCTAAAAAATCTGGATAATGATACATGGTACTGGCTGTATTTTGCAAGCAACGGTGCTGTATATTTCAACAACGGCTCATATGAGGGGAGTATGATGAAATATACAGAGCAAGCGTGTGAATTTCGCATACCGCTTGGGGAAATGATGGGCTTGCAGGCAGGAACAAAGCTTGAATATGTCCGTGTATTTTTGCAGGATATGAGCATTACCAACTGGCCGAGCTGCGGCAGCGTGAAATCAGGTGAATGCAGCCTGAACGGCAGTTTCACGGTGTATTCCGTGCCGCTTTCCTATCCGTGTGATCTGGTGGATGTGCCGATGTTATCAGTGGAAACCGCTTTGGAGGGCGATGTGTCCTACGTATGGTATCAAAACGGGAAACTGATTGCTGAAACGGAAACGCCGTATTACCAGCTTTCAGGCAGAAGCAATGAACAAAAAATCGGCGATTATACGGTGAAAATCATAACATCGGATGGGATGGAGCAGACGGTCGATGTATTACATTTGACCGTACCGGATGGCATGGCCTTGCGCGGTGATGTCAACGGAGACGGTGTGGTGACGATGGCGGATCTTGTGCTGCTGCAAAAGTATCTGATAACTGTCGGTAGGCTTTCTGCGGCACAAGGGAGCCGTGCAGACCTGAATGGAGACGGCAGTCTTACTGCGGCAGATATGACCTTGCTGAAACAACTGATCCTGAAATAACAGAAAAACAGGACTGTACGGGGATATCCGTGCGGTCCTGTTTTTGGTATATGAAGTTGGATAGCGTCTTTTTTTCTGCTTCTTTGTTGAATGTTCCTTAATCAGCACGTTCTGCGGCTGATACCTCATCAATGTAGAAGTCGGTAAGGCTGTCCGTGGATTCCAAATACAACTGGAGGTTTTCTGCGCCCTCCGGAATCGTATAAGCGAGATTTTCAAGAGTGATCCATTCACCGCTTGGTGCTTCGGCAAGTGCGATTTCGTCATAGTTTTCGCCGTCGAGATCATACTGGAGCGTCATTTTCATAGTAGCGGTTTCACCGCTGTTCTGCATCACTTTGGCACGGAAATGATAAGCATCACCAGGCTTGTATGTATCACTGCTGAGCATGATGGTTGCGCCATTCCAGAATTCGGTTCTGCCGCTGACGAAAAGTGACTGTGCCCCTTCGGCAAACTGTTCTTTGTCGATTGTTAACAGCGGACCGCCTCTGGTGATCCATCCTTCAGCACCTGTCTCAAAGGTACTTTCAAAGAAGCCTGCTTCTTCAGGAGCGTCTGTGGTTTCAGATTCCGCAAGTTTCTTGATGGCTTCCTCATCGACCTGAACTTCAATGTCCTGAGCCTCAGAGTAATTGCCTTCGATCTTCAATTCGTCCTTATATACTTCCGCTTTGCCGTTGGACTGATAGCCTTCGATGGTAAGGGCGACTTCATACATTTTACCCAGTTCAAGACCGCATTTTTTCCATGCATCGAAGTGCTTTGAAACGGAGATGCTTCCTTCGAGTTTTGTGCCGTTACCAGCAGGTTTCTGTCTGCGGACACTCCAGTACTGGTCAAATGTCTGGATATCATCGATAGAAGGCTGTTCATAGCGTGTGGTCTTATATATATCATACACAGCGCCGTCGACAGTCACATTGCCGATTGGGAAAGGTGCCCCTGGCGGACGCCAGGTTCCCCATGATTCTACGATATAGAATTCGATCAGCGGTTCTCTTGTCCAGCCGTAAACGCACATATAGGAATTGCCGTCAGGCTGATAATCTACGCCATAATCAACAGAGATGTTTCCAAGCTCCTCATATGTCATGGTGCAGTCGAATTTCTGTCCGCGGCGAAACAGGGCGTTATTGATATTTTTCCATTCACATGAAAAACAACCGCCGCCCGGTTCCACGTTGAATGAAGTGTCTCCTTCATCCTTCCACAGCTCATAGTCGTAACCATCAGCCGAACCCGTGATATTTTCAGTAAATACAAGTGGTTCGTTTTTCGGTTGCGTTTCCTGGATGACTTTGTCGGACGATTCAGCAGTGCTGGATTTTTCATCTTGCGTGCTGCATCCGCTGCTGTATATGAGCAGACATAGTGCATTTGTGATGAGAATGAGATTTTTTGCCGATGTTTTTTTCATTCAATGCTTACCTCGCTTTCTTGGAAACAGCACTGCATCAAGCACATCTGACGGTTTCAGAATGTACCAAAGAGAATTTTCTTCGGGCAGCCTTTATGCAGTGATGTCTTAATCATAAAATTTGGCAATATAAATACCTATAATATATTATCAAATAGATATGCTTCATTCAAGCAGAATATTGCGATTCACTGCCCGATTATTGCTCCTTTCATTGCATCAAAAGCAAAAGTCGGTCTCGCCAAAATGACGAGACCGACTAATGTATGGTTCAAATGAAAAAGCAGCAGCGTTCAGGATTGCTGCCGTGCCGCTTCCTGCCGAATGAGTTCCAGCGCAGTTTTGTATTCTTCGCTGTCAGGATTCTCCTGACACTTCTGCTCGGCATATTGTACCGCATTGCACTTATAGTCTGATACAACGCATGTGCAATCCACATGATGAGAAATCAGGAATTGCAAAATATCCATTTTTACAGTTTTAAACAATGCCTGAAAATATATATATTCTAAGCCTTTTCCGCCGTAACGCCGGAACATATCCTCAATGAGCGACCAGTCATTGCAAGCGAACGCGCTATGTTTCCAGCCTTTGAACCGCGCATCGAATACATCAGGATAGTTATCAAAGACATACCGCATAATGGCAGGAGAATTCTGACACGCCTCCGCCAATGGATGGAAGTATCCGCGTTTTGCAGTGATAAGATCCGCGCCTGCTTCCGCAAGTGCTTTGAAGCCTTCGAGATTGTCATTTTTTGCACAAAGCATTGCAGGTGTCGCAAGCTCATCCTCCGAGAAAAAGTTGAGTTCTGATTTTTTTGCAGTCTTTGCACGTTCAATGATCGCAGCGGTGTCATTGATATAGCAGGCATAAAACAATGTTTTCTTATACTGTTCTGCTTCTGCAAGTGCTGCTGCAAAACCTTCCTTCCGTTTACTGTCCTGCGGCATCAAACCAAATTCCTCGTGCAAGATCGCCTCCGTCACGAAGAATTTATATATGCTCCAACGATAGAGCTTGGTGTCGAGCTCTCGTGTTTCTACCAATTTTCCGTGTTCATAGCGATATGCGCGTAATTTTCGGTCATTGTTCGACATCCAGATCAGGTGATCTTTCCATTCACAATAGATTGCCTGTGACTCTTCTGAACTGTTGTTGAAGGCTTCATTGCAGCTGTCTGTGTATTCATTTCCTATGACATGAAATAGTTTCATGTCAATTTTCTGGTTGGTGTTCAGGATCATGATATAGTCATCATATTGCAGTTTTTCGATCAATTTTTCCGCCCACTGCAGATCTTCTTCCCGTGGAGAAGCCGAACCGTTCTTTATCCAGTCAATATAGGTTATGATATCCTGCGGTACATTGTCCGCAGTGGCGACCGCATCTGAAAGGTACGGATAATTCTTGATCATTTTCTTCACAGTCTCATACATTGCCGAGCCGTGCTGCGGGAAAACCGCAAATTCGATCTTTTTCAGTTCGGTTGCGTCTTCAAAAGTATCGTACCAGATTGTGGAAACGGCTGCAGGAATGCGGATCTCGCTGATGCCTGTACCGAAAATCATTCCGCTCTCCAGATCTTCCACGGATTCGGGGATTGTCAGTTCATATAGACTCGAGCAGTCTTTGAATGCAGTGCTGTCAATCTTTTTCACACCTTCCGGAATCGTAACTTCCTGAAGATTGGTACAGCCCGCAAAAACCGAAGAAGATATACACGACATCTGTTTTGGCAGGGATATGCTTTTCAAAGCAGTACAGCCTGCAAAAGCATGATCTCCAATTTCAGTCAGACTTTCAGGGAAATTGCATTCTGCCAGAGAAGTGCAGTCTTTGAACGCCTGAGAGCCAATTTTGGTCAGAGTTGCCGGCAGCTGTACTTTTGTGATGCTTCTTCTTCCTCTGAGCAGACTATCCTCAATTCTGTTTACGCCCTCAGGAATGATGATTTCCGTTTCGCCTCTGTCAGGCAAGCATTTTTTCAGAACGCCATCAACGATTTCAAACTGTGCCATATTATCCCTCCGTGTATCATAATTTGTTGAACAGCAACATTAATGTTCACGATATCATTATAGCACAAATAACCATCAAATGCAAGTCAAATCGTACATAAGCATGCCGTCTCAATGTGAAAACCAGAACGTCAGTCTGTGATAAGAAACTGATTGACAAAATGATAGAGATGCGATATAATTATAATATATTAAACATTTGGATGCGCTTTGAAATATTGATGAAAAGGATGTGCTGTATGAAAAAGAGGATTCTATTCGGTTTGGCGGCAATACTATATAGTGTTGCATTTACGGGGTCATTTCCAAGTCTGATTGCAGAAGCGACGCCGCAATCGCATAACAGCTGTAATATCTCCACAAACAATTACACTGAATTTGCGGCACCTGTCTATTCCCATCTGTATGAGCAGAAAAGCGGTTATCTCACCCGTGTGGAATATGTACCATCGGAAGGCGCACTCCCGTTTTATGAAATATACAATCCTTTCGGGAATATTGTTGAAACAGGCGAATATCAGATGGACGGAAGCCTGTGGGGCGGTTTTTTCCACGGAGAAACATATGATTATATCGTGACAGGTGATATCGACGAAACAGGGACTTTTCCGCAGACTGTGCTGTATGTCAGAAGATATGCGTTTGATGGCATGTCAGATGAGGAAGAGCAGAATCTCTGCACTATCACTTTGGAAGATGTGAAAGTCACGCTGAATGAAAGTCCGATTCGCATGGATGAGGAGAAAGGTTTTCTTTACATTTATACTTCTTGTCAAAGTCGTATCCGTTCAGTGCCGAAAAAACTGAATATAAAGGAAGAAAGGGGAGAATCGGAAGAACGGGAAGATCAGGAAGAGGAGAATTTTCGGCAGGCAAATCTGGTAATTGTTGTGAATGAAAGTCTTATGACTTTGAAGCACGAAAGCGTAATCGAAGAGGAAAACTTGGATGACTCTGCCGTTCATACTCATAACTGTTTTGTCAAGGTGGATGACGATACGATTTATCGCCTTGACCAGCGTGATTCCGAACCGCGTGCGGTTTATCTGACCCAAAGTCATGTTTCTGCGAAACTGGGTAATGGTGACGGAGTGAATCTGCTGGATATTGGCGGCGAATCGGGAGATCCCATCACGGCAACCACCATCGGCGGCATGGAACTGACGGAGAAAAATGTTGTTGTTGTCGGCAGTTCGGTCAGACCGAAGCAGTCTTCGTATGTGAATTACAGTAATCCGGAACCCGTTGAATGGGAGCCTGAGAAAAAAAAGGATATTTATGTGACAGTGACGAACCGCCAAACAATGTCCACATGTCAGAGATGGCTGAGTGATGATCCGTTATTCCATCTCGAGGGCGAAGAATTTACGACCGGAACACCACAGCTTGTTAAGATCAATGAAAATGCTTTCATGGTGATGTGGGAACAGGTAAGCAGCATTTATGGCGTCCGTTTGTATGTTGCGGTCATCGACGGATACGGCAGACTGATCGAAGAAATCAAACATTCTGACGGTATCAGTTTATCAGACTGTCAGCCGATTCTGAAATCAGACGGCAGAATCGAGTGGTATGTGACCGACAACAGCGAGCCTGTATTCCGCACCGTAAAAGCGGAAGATGTTGTATCGGAAGTGCCGCAGCCCAAGGAGTTTGTGTATCCCGTGACACCTCCCGATCAGTATTCCCCCTGTATCATCGGCGAAAATCTTGTGGTATCCGTAGACGAACTGAAAGAAACGGATTATGTGGTGGAATGGAAGACCTTCCTGTTTCATAACCCGGGCTTTATCAAGCTGGAATCTAACATAATATGTGATACTGAAAAAGGGCTGCAGCTTGTATTCCGACGAGAACCTAGCCAGCCGTATGAAGCTGCCGAAACTGAAGGCGAAGATTCTGCATCCTATGGGTTTAGCAGTAGATTGCTTTTCGCTTGCGATATTGCAACAAGTTTTTTACAATGCAAACATCAGGGTACTTCGGATGCTTTGGCGGACGGCAGTCTGACGCGGGTACGGTACCTGATTCCTGAAACGGTGCAGGGCGGCGAAGTGTTCCGGATCAAACTGGAACTGAAAACCTGTTACAACCAATACGGCACAGATTTCACAGACAAATTTAAAGTGATCGACGGCAGCATCCGCATCACGCCGCATGGGGATATTGACAAAAATGGAACCGCCGAAATTGCAGATGCCGTACTGCTGAGCCGAATTTGTGCAGAAGATTTCACGCTGGAAACATCTCTGCCGAGTCAAGCTGTCATAGACATGGACGGCAACGGTATCGTGAACAGCTGTGACATCGCCGAACTGCTTGCGTGCTTGAATGCTGCCGGATAGAACACATTTTCGGCTTCATGACAAATTCGATGAAAGGAATCACATTGCGCTGCATCGGGTTCAAGCGAGAGTGGACACAAATTGGACTTTTGAACTTGGTCTACAATATGTGTCGGTATATAATTTTAAAACAAGCCTGTGCCTGATACGGGATAACTGCGCCCATTTGAAGAAAATGGGCGATAAAATCACCGAAATAGACTGCGTTTAGCGACGTTTGCTCCAGTTTTGGAGTGAATGTCGCGATTTTTATAACTATCAAGCATTTCAAGCTGATTTTTGGGAGTTTTTAGAGGTGACCATTTATTGAACAAGGCACATACATGAAAGCAATCGTCAGAATCTTCCCAATCACTCAATTCTTCATCGCATAAGTACCTCGGTATGAGAAAGACGCTGTTGATTTGCTTCGTATCCGTAGGCTTTGCAGTTTGATGGTCAATCATGAGATAAATCGCATCTTTTTAATCATGCACCAATCTCGCTTCAACAGAATGCGTGTGTCCCCCCATCCCACCACTGCGATCGGATTACGCTGTTCAATGATTCCCGCAAGGCAGATATGGAGTTTTCATTCTTTCCTTCCGGAACATCCAATACCCCTTCCTATTTCATCCTGTAGCGGTAGAACGTCCGAATCCGCAGTATGCAGCACTTTTGCAGGAACAGCTCGGCGGCGTAAACGGTGAGCTGAAAGCGGCGATGCAGTATATGTCACAGAGTTTCCGCATCAAAGATCAGGAGATCAAAGATCTGTTTCTGGATATTGCCGCTGAGGAACTGGGGCATATGGAGATGGTCGCACAGACGATCAATCTGCTCAATGGTCACGATGTCGATGCAGACGCTGTGCCAAGCGGCGAGATTCAGAGCCATGTGCTGCTCAGTCTGAGTCCGTGACTCATCAACGCATCAGGTTATTCATGGATGGCAGATTATGTGACAGTCACAGGCGATCTCTGCGCCGATCTGCTGTCCAATATCGCATCGGAGCAGCGTGCAAAGGTAGTCTATGAATATCTGTACCGCCAGATTGACGATAAGAAGGTCAGGAAAACGATTTACTTTCTGCTGAACCGTGAAGAAGCGCACAATGCAATGTTTCAGGAGGCGTTCAATAAGGTGCAGCGTACCGGGTCGAACCGAGATTTCGGCACAACCAAGGCAGCAAAGATGTATTTCAGTATGTCAGAGCCTTCGCCTGCGGACACGCCATTTCCTTCCACTCCCGTCAAACCGCCGTCATTTGAATAAACGTCAGCAGCGCCAGATTATTTTGGCGCTGCTTTGTATGATTCAAAACGCATTTTACTTGAATTCACAGGACCGCACTGGTATCATAAAGGCTTCAAATCTAAGTCCTTCCTTCTGGCAGATGTTTCTGACCTCAGTAACAGGCAAGGCACCATTTTGCAGCATTTCCTGCAGCAAAGAAGATACATCCACTATTGCTTTTTCAGTCGAATTATGGTAGAATGATTGTGAACCAGTGTTCGATGCAATCATTCTGTCAGGGGGGTGAATTCATGAAGCATATCTTCTACATAGATACCGAGGTCAGTGAAGCAGACAACAAAGCATATGATTATGGTGCAGTAAGTGCAAATGATGATAAACTGCATACAGGTTCGGCTCATGAATTTCATTCCTTTATTGCAGAAGCCGAGTATCTCTGCGGTCATAACATCGTAGGTCATGATGCCAAGTATATTGAAGCTCCTGATACTGTCAAGTATATTGACACCTTGTATCTCTCACCGCTGCTGTTTCCGAACAAGCCTTACCACAGACTACTGAAAGATGACAAGCTGCAAACAGATGAACTGAACAATCCTTTGAATGATGCGATTAAAGCAAAAGAGCTATTCTATGACGAAGTCAACGCTTTTCAGGCACTTGACGATGAATTGAAACTCATTTACTATATGCTGCTGAAAGATAGCTCATATTTTTCAGCATTCTTTGAATATCTTGACTTCTCAGCGGAGGATGATCTTGAAACGGCGATCCAAGTCAGATTCGCAGATGAAATATGCGAGAATGCTGCGCTTTCCGACATCATTGCCAACTCTTCGGTGGAGCTGGCATACTGCCTTGCTTTGATTTCAGCAACCGAGGAATATTCTCTGATACCAAGATGGGTACAGGTAAATTATCCGAATGTTGACAGGATAATGCGTACTCTCCGAAGCACATCATGTTACGAGTGCTCTTACTGCAAGGAGAGACTGAATCCAACTGTATACCTCAGCAAGTATTTCGGATATCCAGGTTTCCGTAAGTATAATGGTGAGCCTTTGCAGGAAAATGCCGTGACTGCAGCAGTTGAGCATAAGTCTTTGCTTGCCATATTTCCCACTGGCGGCGGCAAATCGCTGACTTTTCAAATCCCTGCACTGATGGCAGGCGAAACTGAACGTGCGCTTACAGTCGTTATTTCGCCCTTGCAGTCGTTGATGAAAGATCAGGTGGATAACCTTGAAAAGCGCGGAATAGCAGAAGCTGTCACGATTAATGGTCTGCTCAGTCCCCTCGAGAGAGCCGAAGCCATAGACCGTGTTGAATCGGGCATTGCATCCATACTATATATATCCCCTGAATCACTTCGGTCTGTTACGATAGAGCGGCTGTTTTTGTCACGCCATATCGACCGATTTGTTATCGACGAATCGCACTGTTTCTCCGCATGGGGACAGGATTTCCGTGTGGACTATTTATATATCGGCGACTTTATCCGTGAATTGCAGGAGAAAAAGGGACACGGCTGCAAGATACCTGTATCCTGCTTTACGGCGACTGCAAAGCAAAAGGTCATCAGCGATATCAAAGACTATTTCAAAGAGAAGCTGGATATCGAGCTTGAATTGTTTGCAACAAATGCATCCCGTACCAATCTGCGGTACGAAGTGCTATTTCGGGAAACGGATGAGGAAAAATATGAAACACTCCGCGGTTTGATTGAGCAGAAAAGTTGTCCAACCATCGTTTATGTTTCAAGAACCAAGAGAACAAGAAAGCTTGCCGAAAAGCTCTGCAATGACGGCTTTAAAGCACGGCCTTTTAACGGCAAAATGGACAGTAGTGAAAAACAGGAAAATCAGGAAGCGTTCATCAATGATGAGGTGCAGATCATCGTTGCGACCTCAGCTTTTGGTATGGGTGTGGATAAATCCAATGTCAAACTGGTCATTCATTACGATATTTCTGATTCCCTTGAAAACTATGTGCAGGAAGCCGGACGTGCAGGACGTGACGAAAAATTACAGGCGGAATGCTATGTGCTGTTCAATGACGGTGATCTGGACAAGCATTTTATCCTGCTCAACCAGACCAAGCTCAGCATCAGTGAGATCCAGCAGGTATGGAAAGCAATCAAAGACCTCACCCGTACCCGTCCGGAAGTATGCTGTTCACCACTTGAAGTGGCACGACAGGCAGGATGGGACGACAGTGTTTCCGATATCGAAACAAGGGTAAAAACAGCGATACAGGCTCTTGAAAATGCAGGCTATATCAAGCGTGGCAAAAATGTTCCTCATGTATATGCTGACGGCATCCTTGTTAAGAGTATGATCGAAGCGGCTGAGAAAATAGACAGTTCTTTTCAGTTTGAGAATGACGAGGAGAGAACGACTGCGAAACGTATTATCAAATCGTTGATTCCCAGCAAAAGCATTGCAAAGGCAGGAAATGCCGATGCAGAATCACGGGTGGATTATCTTGCGGACAGACTCGGTATCGAAAAATCGAGCGTGATCCATTCCATTCAGCAGATGCGTGAAGACGGTCTGCTTGCGGACACCAAAGACCTGACCGCCTATATTCAGAAAACCGATACTGTCAATAAGTCCATGCTGGTACTGCACCGTTATCAGGCGCTCGAAATATTTCTGCTCAGCTATATCGATGCGGAAAAGCTCTGCATGAACTATAAAGAGCTGAATGAAGCTGCACTTGCGAACGGCATCAAAAGCAGCTCAGTCAATTCTATCAAGACGCTTTTCTACTATTGGACGATCCGCAGCTATATTCAGAAAGAACAGGATCAGGCAACCAATACAGTCATCATCGTACCGAAAATGTGTATCGAACACATCCGGGCCATACGTCAGAAAAGCTATGATGTTGCAGAATTTATCATAAACTATCTGTTTCAGAACAGCAGTAAGGATATAAGCTCAAAAGATGAAGCCCTTGTTGGTTTCTCTGTTCTGGAACTTCTTAATGCTTATCGTGAGCAGTCGCTCATAGATATAAATGAACAGAATATTGAAGAAGCCCTGCTGTTTCTTTCCAAGATCGGCGCACTGAAACTGGAGGGTGGCTTTCTTGTGCTGTACAGCGGAATGCGGATCAAACGGCTGATACTTGACAACCGTATCAAATATAAGCAGGAGGACTATAAACAGCTCAACGAATTCTATAAGCAGAAGATTCAGCAAATACATATCGTCGGAGAATATGCTAATATGATGGTGCGTGACTATCATCAGGCATTACAGTTCGTCAATGACTATTTCCAGATGGCCTACAAGCAATTTCTGTCGCAGTATTTCTCCGGTGAAAGAAGTGCGGAAATTGAACGGAACATCACTCCTGAGAAGTATCGTCAGCTTTTTGATGCGCTGTCAGACCGACAGCTTGAGATCATCCTTGATGACACATCAAAATGTATCGTAGTCGCTGCCGGTCCCGGAAGCGGTAAAACAAGAGTGCTTGTGCATAAGCTGGCATCACTTTTGCTTCTGGAGGATGTAAAGCATGAACAGCTCCTGATGCTGACATTCTCTCGTGCTGCTGCAATAGAGTTCAAACAGCGTTTGCGTGAACTGATTGGCAATGCGGCAAACTTCATCGAAATAAAGACATTCCATTCCTATTGCTTTGACCTGCTTGGAAAAATAGGCAATATTCAGGAATCAGAAAATATCGTCAAAGATGCAGGCGAGATGATCCGAAACGGCGATGTGGACTTAGGCAGGATCACAAAGTCTGTTCTCGTCATAGACGAAGCGCAGGATATGGACATTCACGAATATCGCCTTGTGGAAGCACTCATGGAACGAAACGATGATATGCGCATCATTGCAGTCGGAGATGATGACCAGAATATCTATCAGTTCCGAGGTTCAGATTCCAAATATCTGAGGTCATTTATCACATTCCATGATGCAAAGCAGTATTCACTGATCGACAATTACAGAAGCTGTCAGAGTATCGTTTCTTTTGCGAATCAGTTTGTAAAGTCCATCACTAGCAGAATGAAAACAGAGGACATCATCGCAGTTTCGGAGAATACAGGTGTGGTCAAGGTGATCAAGCACAGCAGCGCAAATATGGAAACAGCATTGGTAGAGGATATGCTTTCAGTGGGTGCAGACTGCTCAACCTGCATTCTGACAAACACCAATCAGGAAGCCCTGTTGATACTGGGCATTCTGAAGCAGCAGGATATCCCTGCGAAGCTGATACAGTCCATTGACGGCTTTGATCTGTATGATATTGCAGAAATACGCTATTATCTTAAAATGCTGAATAAGGAGAATACCTCTCCGGTTATCAGCAATGACCAGTGGAACAGCGCAGCCAAAGCATTGCAGAAACAATACAGCGGCAGTGCGTGTCTGCCTGTTATCATGAATATCATTCATACATTTGAGGAAACAAACGAGAAAAAATACCGCACCGATTTTGAGATGTTCCTGCACGAATCCAAGATCGAGGATTTTTATACAAATGAAAGCGGCGTTATAACGATCTCTACTATTCACAAATCCAAAGGCAGAGAATTTGACAACGTGTATATGCTGCTCAGCAATGTCAGTATGGGCAGTGATGAGGATAAAAGAAAACTCTATGTCGGCATGACAAGAGCGAAGAATTTACTGCATATCCACTATTTTGGTGACGCATTCGATCAGTATGCTGAATATGCGACCACTGACGAAATTGACCTGCACACATATCCGAAGCCGTCTGAACTAATATTGCAGCTATCTCACAGAGATGTTTACCTTGATTTCTTCAACGATAAGAAATCGCTTATACTGAAATTGAAAAGCGGTATGCATCTTTTTGTGAAGGGCAACAGGCTTTATGTGCAGATGAACGGCAGGCTTACTCCTGTGCTTCAATTCTCGTCTAAATGCAATGAAGCCGTAAGACAACTGATTACATCGGGATATGCACCGTATGATGCAGTGATACGTTTTATTTGTGCATGGAAAGGCAAGGATGATACGACCGAATCGGCAGTCATTCTGGCTGATATTTATTTTCGCAGGAATACATGATCAGAATTCAAAAACACAGATCGGAGGTGTGAATATGGATCACGAGACCGAACGATTACAGCGTGCCAAGATGTTTATGGACTATCTTGCAAACGGCGTTGACCCGGTATCAAATACCGATGCAAATGCCAATACACTACATAATGAACAGGTGATTTCCTGTTTCCGATTTGTCTCTGATGTTCTGGCAAGGAGCATATACGAGACTGATAATAGTGCAAAACACGGAAATGCTGACTTTTTTATCATCGAGGAACAATGTGCGGAGCTGAATATTTATCCATATCATTGCAAGGTCAGTGAGCTTGCCAGTGAAATAAACCGTGTGACAGAGAACAATCCGTGTGTCAGGGAAAGTGGTATGAGCTGAATAGCTTTGTGAAATCCCTTGCAGAATAAGCAGAAGATCTCACGAATAGAACGGAAATAGAAATATACACGCAGAAGACGCCCATGCTCGTCATCTACGTTGAAAAAGGCAGTCTTGCCAAAACGATCGCAGCCGTGCTTCACGCCGGACAGTGTATCCCGCTGAAGGGTGAACCGATGGTCGGTTTTTACCAGTTTCGATATCACGGTAAGGATGCTGTTCTTTGCCATGGTATATGAGTGACTTGACACGAAACGGGCAGGAAGAGCGAAATCGTCGATCAAATGTGGTCATCGACGAAACTGGACAGACCAGACGAGCGCCAAATCGCATAGAATTGTAAAATGCACCCCCATGTAACGAAACTGCCAATAAAAAAACGATAGCAAGAGTAATCGTTTTTTTATTGGAAGGGTAATGCATATGAATGAGGAAATACTGGCTTGATAAGCGTCTATCGTCCGACTAATCGTTTTTTTATACTCTCAAAACCAACGCATTATCTATATTGGGGCATAATAATGCACCCTAACTTCGATTGTATCAAAATTA
>JAZLJA010000027.1:0-38478 GCA_045617625.1 Oscillospiraceae bacterium
TATATGAAATATACAAATGTCGGCTCGTATTCAACTGCAATTGCTAATGGGATGAAAAAGGTTAAGGAATATCCTGACCCTAAAAACGAGATATCTTATGCATATTCAATAACAAGAGAGGAATGGCGTAATTTATTTGATTCGTCATGATTTGTATGCAGTTCTTTCAAATATAAGTCATGCTGAATTGATTTTGGTTGTCAAATATTAATGAAAAATTAAGAATGGGTTGACAAGAATAAATCTATATGCTATACTTTTGTTATATAAATATGAGATAGAAACAGGGCGGATGCACATTTCATTTCTGGGGAAAATCACGGAATGTAATATATTACGGATTTTTCGTATGAAATGGTGCACTGTTTTCTTTTTGTTATAAAACAGCTGTGCTTTTTGAAAGTGCGGCTGTTTTTTAATTTTTCTTTCGCGCAGAGCAGACGGATTCTGCGGGGAAGACAGATCGAAAGGAGGTATATTTTCAGCTGTCCCGTCATTTTTCTGATTCAATTTGAGGGGGAGAGATATGAAATAATAGAATGGGGAAACAGAAAGAACCCACACATGAAAGAGGAAAGATAAATGAAATTGAATCACAAAATCTGGGCACTGGCGTCAGCAGCAATGCTGACATGTTCGATGCTGCCGTGTAGTTTCGGCTTTGCAGGGGCAGCGGATGGACAAAAAGTTAAAATCATGCCGTTGGGCGATTCGATCACTTACGGCATGGCAGACGAAGGCGGATATCGAAAATATCTGGATGTGGCACTCAAGCAAAAGGGCTGTTCCAATTTCGATTTCGTCGGACCTGAAGGATCTGACAGCGCAACATTCAGCTATCACGGGCAAACGATGACCTACGACGACAATCACGCAGGTTACAGCGGCTACACGATCACCGATCTAGCAGGCGGATGGTTCGGCAAACTGAACGGCATTCTGGAAACGATGCAGAATGGCGACTACATCCGCAAATACAGCCCTGACATCATTTTACTGCAAATCGGCACCAATGATGTTTCCAACGGCTATCTGGACGGTTCAGAGGAACGTCTGCATAAGCTGCTGGATTATCTTCATGACAATATGCCGTCAGGGGGAACGATCTTCCTCACAACCATTCCGGATCTGGGCACATCCATGTGGGGCGGCGGCAACAGCAATGCAGACATTGCATCCTATAACGAACTGGTGAAGAAAACGGCTGCGGCATATGAATCCAAAAATGTCGTGTTTGCTGATATTCACAGCACCATTGACGCTTCCAAAGATCTGGCAGACGGTGTGCATCCCAATGCGGGCGGCTATGAGAAAATGGGCAATTACTGGGCGGAAATGCTGGTGCCTTATCTTTCCGGCACGAACCCTCAGCCCTCGACGCCTACAGGCGGCGGCAGCGATATACTCGGAGATATCAACGGTGACGGCAAGCTGAACGCCGCAGATCTCTCTCTGCTCAAACGCGGCATCCAACAGTCTGCAAACGATGCTGCTTTCAAAAAAGCGGCAGATGTCAATCAGAGCAATCGGGTGACGGAAGCGGATGCGCAAATGCTTGCAGATTATCTGACGGGAAAGATCAGGGCATTTGAAAAGGCAGAGCCCGAAGATCAGCCTGTTGTTTACGAGAAATCCTATAATTTCCCGTCCGTCAGCAGTCTGAAATCCACCAAAGATGTTCCTGATCCGTTTGTGTTCATGGACGGCTCAAAAGTGGAAACAGAGGCGGACTGGTGGAAACGTCAGAGCGAGATCAGCTGTATGTACGAGTATTATATGTATGGTGTCTGGCGCGATGGCTCTGATGAAGAAGTGACATATAAGATCAGCGGCAGCACAATGACGGTCAACATCAAGCGCAAGAGTACGGGCAAAACAACATCGTTCCCTGCAAACATCAATTTGCCCGCCAGTGTGCGTCATGATGGCGGTGCGCCTGTCATCATCGGAATGCACAGCGGAATCTCGGAGAAAACCGCACAGTCGCTCGGATATGCAGTCATCACTGTGGGCGGCGATATGTTCTCGAATCCTGTGGCTTCCGATGATATGAACCACAAGGGCGCGTTCTATGACCTCTATCCCTATGGCAGCAACTGGGAGGAGCAGACAGGTGTTCTGATGGCATGGTCATGGGGATGCTCAAAAATTCTGGATGCACTCTATAACGGAGCAGCCAAAGAATTGAACATCAATCCGGACAGTTCGATCGTGACGGGCGTTTCCCGCTGGGGCAAAGCAACTGCGGTTTGCGGCGCATTCGATAAACGATTCAAAATGGTTGCGCCTTCCTGCTCGGGTGCAGGCGGATTGGCACTGTATCGCTACACTTCCACGGGAAAAACTTACGACTTCTCATCGAAGGGCGGAAGCAGCAGCTATCGCTATACCGAAAACGAGCCGCTTGGCAGCTTGCAGGCAACCGGTGAGCGCGGATGGTTCAACAATCGGTTCATGGAATTCAAATCGGGAGAAAGTTTCCCGATGGATCAGCATATGCTTGGCAGTCTGGTTGCGGATCCGAACCGCTATCTGTTCATTATCGGCTCCTGTGAGGGCGAGGACTGGGTCAATGCGCCGTCTGTCTGGATGAGCTATCTGGGCATGAAGCACGTTTGGGATTTCCTTGGCATCAGCGATAATCTGGCGATCAACATTCACCGCACGGGGCACGCTGTGATCGAGGAAGATGTCAAATATATGTGTCAGTATTTCGATTATCATGTCTACGGAATAAAGCCGAGCATGGATCTTTCGATTTTGCAGACCTCTGTATTCGCACTCCCGAAAAATTATGATACCTACGCCGATACCTTTACGAAAAATTGGATCCGTTGACGCAGATGCAATGGAACGCACTGTCTGCGGCAGGGGGACGTTATTTCGAGAGCTTCGGGGATTGTTGATATCGAGCAGTGCTTTCAGTTTTTCGGCAACAAATTGTCGTTTTGAAGCATCATTCACTGCAAAAGAAACATTATCCCGGAATTCATCATAAACCAAGTTGAACGGGATGCCTTCGCAGTTGCATCCATAATGCAAATCTGAAGTGAACGAAAACATCGGCTTGCCGAGATTGATCGGTCCTTCACTGCAAGGCATCCCGTTGCTTCTGAGCAGATCAAGATAAAAATCCAGTTCGTTGTCACTATGTCGCGGTACAAAAGTGAAATAACAGTCGCTTCCTTCGGAATATTGAATTTCAACTCGGATTTATGATTTTTTTGCAATTTCCCTATTGACAATTATGTGATACATATAATAATAGTGTTACTATGCCTATTTACATTTCTATACAAAACGATATCTGATTGACATATTATTTTGATTGCAGCGGTGGTCCGCTGATTTTTTTCTGTTGTATTTTTTCGGATGCGTCCGAATGAATATAAATATTGAAAAGGGGAAGTCAAATATGCCAATATCACTTATTTATCTTTTGATTATGCTGGCTGTGATCTGCATCTGGTTCATGCTGTTCAAAAGACCAATCTAGGAGTCAATGGGACTTGCATTTCTGATACTGGTCGCAGTATCCGGAACATGGAGCTCTTTGGGCAGCTTCATTGACAAGGGCTTGTCAACATCTTTGCTGTATTCGATGGTCGTTTTTATCGGAATGTCCACGATCATGACCAAGACAAAGATCATTGACGGTGCTGTTAATTTTATTCTTGCTCTGCTTGGCAAACTGCCGGGCGGTGCAGGCTATGCTGCTGTTGTTGCGTCCGGATTTATGGGTGCATTGTCCGGTTCCGGTCCCGGCAATGTCATGTCTACCGGCGTAATCACGATTAAGGCGATGAAGGAATCCGGTTATCCGCCCGAGCTTGCTGCGAATGTTGAGAGTAATGCAAGCTATCTCGGAAACATGATCCCGCCGTCCTCGAATATCGTTGCGGCACTCGGCGCATTAACGGCATTCTGGGCTGCGCAGGGTGTAGAGGATACCATGTCGATCGGCTCATTCTGGGTGGTCTGCTGGGGATGCTCCCTGTGGTTCATCCTTGCCCGCCTGATTACAGTCTTTGTCTTTGTAAAATATTACAAGATCAGACCGATGGAAGAATCCAAGATCCCGAGCATGAAGGAAACCTTTCAAAAAAACTGGCAGGGACTTCTCCTTCCGCTGATTATTCTCGCTCCGTTTATCATTGACTTCTTCTTCAATAATGCAACGTCTTTTCCGAATATGGCGATTTTTGTCGATCGTCTTGGCAAGGACGGCGCAAAGGCTTATTCCAGCGCACTTCTGTATTTTGTTGCCGGTATCGCTGCGATCTATGAAATCATTGTAATGCTCTTTAACTGACACATCTTCTGGTTGAATTCTGTCAGTTCGAGCTTATCCAATTCACGTTCCATATATGCCGGATCGAAATGATTGCCGATTTTACGCAGAATGATCTCAATATCCAGCAGCGAACGGACACCGATTCCCCCGTGAACAAAATGTTTATATATATGTGCCAGTGCATATATATAGAAATCTTCATCCCGAAAGCATCTTCCGTATTCTGTGCCGGAAACCGGCAGGAGCATCGCTGTGACATCCTGATAATACACCTGCAAATTATCCGGATGTACGTCTGAGAATAGTGCGTTGTGCATTTCAAAATTACTCACAGGGAGCTTGGTATAGCAGTCATCCTTATGTTTTCCGTATGACTCGCAGGAAAACCCAAGTGTTTCCATGATCTCACGTACCTGCGCTCGTGCCGCACTGTCATAGAGAATATCATTATCTGACATCTGCCGCATTCCGAGCCGCGGATACCAGTCTTTCATGACCGCACCTTTCAGCGGCATATACCAGATCTTTTCCTGCTCCAGCCGATTCAGGATCTTGGCGCGTTCCGAATCCAGAATGAGGTTTTTGCGGATCGCCTTGTTTTTTTCCTCTGTGAATGCTGCATCATGAATACCGGCAGATTCCAAAGCATAGGCGGTACACGCGGTCAGAATATGGGATTGACAGATCTCAAACAGCGCTGGCAGATCAAGCTGTTCAATCAGCTTGGCATCCGGTTTTTCTTCGTTGACAGCACAGCGGACCAGAGCGATCATATCTGCCGCATTTTTTCGATAAGCCGTGATATCCACTCATATTTCTCCTCTGCAATCAAAAAAGTCAGCCGGCACAACGGTCGCTGACCTTTTCTCGAAATTTTATTTCGGTTTTCGGTATCCGTTCGGATTCTGCTTTTGCCATGTCCATGCATCTCTGCACATATCCTCAAGCGTTTTTTCGGTTTTCCATCCGAGCATTTTTTCCGCCTTTTCTGCATTTGCATAGAATTCCGCCAGATCACCTGCGCGTCTGCCGCCGTAAACATGGGGTACGCTTACGCCGTTTACCCGTTCAAAGGTTCGGACGATCTCTGTTACGCTGTAAGGAGTGCCGGTTCCAAGATTAAAGATCTCCGTTCCTTTGTGATTCAGCACATAATCGACAGCTTTTACATGACCTTTTGCAAGATCGACAACGTGGATATAATCCCGTGCGCAGGTGCCGTCTTTTGTCGGGTAATCATTTCCGAAGATCGTCAGACATTCACGTTTCCCGACGGCGACTTGTGTGATGAACGGCATCAGGTTGTTCGGAACACCGAGGGGATCTTCTCCGATCATTCCGGACGGATGGGCACCGATGGGGTTGAAGTAACGCAGCAGTACAACGGAAAGCTCCGAATCTGCTTTGGCGGCATCCTCAAAGATCTGTTCGCTCACTGCCTTTGTCCAGCCGTATGGATTCGAGCAGACACCGCGCTGCATTTCTTCGGTATATGGAATAGGATTTTCCTCGCCGTAAACAGTCGCGCTGGAGGAAAAGATGATATTTTTGACACCTGCTTTCTGCATCGTTTCCAGCAGGGAAAGCGTGGTATCGAGATTGTTTCTGTAATACATCAGCGGTTTTTGGACAGATTCACCGACTGCTTTCAGCCCCGCAAAATGAATGACTGCGTCAATTCGGTTTTCAGAGAAGATCTCTGAAAGCTTTTCCGTATCGCGGATATCCGTTTCATAGAGTTTCACTTGCTTTCCGGTAATTCTTTCAACTCTGCTGATCGCTTCGGGTGTGCTGTTGACAAAATTATCTGCCGCGATCACCTCATAGCCGGCATTCAGCAGTTCAACGGCAGTGTGGGAGCCAATATATCCCGCACCGCCTGCAAGCAGGATTGCTGCCATGAATATCACCTCAGTAAAAATGCAGTAATGACATAAATCGATCATTTGATCTGATATCATATTATATCATGTCGGGTTATATTTGTCAATACTATAAAAAAAGGATGATATGCCGCTGCTGCGTGTAATATCAATACGGAAAAATAACTAAAAGTAAATTTGAATATTGGTCTTCTTCTACAAATGAAACTTGAATTTTTTGTTGTGTATTGACAAACGTGATTACCCGTGCTATAATATAATGAGCCAAGAATGTAGTTGGGAAATGTTGGTGTGTTGGGATGCTTTCGGCTTACAGCCGAATGTGTTTCATCAATTATTTGAGAGCAGGTGAATGGAACGAATGATCAAGCCGTTTGACAGTAAGGTATGGTTATCTTCGCCTACCATGCATGGCGACGAACAGAAATGGGTCAATGATGCTTTTATCAAAAATTGGATCACAACAGCCGGTGAGAATATCAATGAGGTCGAGCGCATGGTCGCGGAATATGCAGGCGTGAAATACGCAGTTGCTCTTTCCTGCGGCACGGCAGCGCTGCATCTTGCTGTGAAACTCGCCGGTGAACGTCTGTATGGGCAGGCAAAGCCGAATCAGGGTACCTTGCAGGGACATAAAGTCTTTGCTTCTGATATGACCTTTGATGCAACCGTCAATCCGATTGCCTACGAGGATGGAGAAGCGGTATTCATTGATACAGAGCGTGATACATGGAATATGTGTCCGAAAGCATTGGAGAAAGCATTTGAGATCTACCCGGATGTTCGTCTGGTCGTGGTCGCACATCTTTACGGCACACCGGGCAAGATCGACGAGCTGCGGAAGATCTGCGATCAGCACGGTGCTCTGATCGTTGAGGATGCAGCAGAATCGTTCGGCGCGACCTATAAGGGCAAGCAGACCGGCGGATTCGGCGATTATGGTGCGATCAGCTTCAACGGCAACAAGATCATCACCGGTTCATCCGGCGGTATGTTCCTGACTGATTCCAAGGAAGATGCGGACAAGATTCGCAAATGGTCGACGCAGTCGCGTGAGGCAGCACCGTGGTATCAGCATGAGGAGATCGGCTACAATTACCGCATGAGCAATATCATTGCAGGTGTTGTGCGCGGTCAGATGCCCTATCTGGACGAGCATATCGCACAGAAAAAAGCGATCTACGAACGCTATCGTGAAGGATTCAAGGGACTGCCTGTCACAATGAATCCGTTTGATGCGGAAACTTCTGTTCCGAATTACTGGCTTTCCTGCCTGCTGATTGACCGTGAAGCGATGTGCAGACAGGTACGCAGTGAGAATCAGCCGCTTTATATCCATGAGAAGGGCAAGTCCTGCCCGACCGAGATCCTTGAAAAGCTGATGCAGTACAATGCAGAGGGCAGACCAATCTGGAAGCCGATGCATATGCAGCCGATTTATCGCATGAACGGCTTTGTTACGGCAGAAGGCAGCGGCAGAGGACAGTCCAATGCATATATTGATAAGGGTGTGGCAACAGATGTCGGCGCGGATATTTTCGAGCGCGGTCTTTGCCTGCCGAGTGATAACAAAATGACAGCGGAGCAGCAGGATATCATTATCGAGATCATCCGAAGCTGCTTTGCATGATCGGAGCGAGGAAAAGTGAAGAAGATACTGAAATTCATCGGCGCGATTATTGCGATGGCATTTGCTGCTGCCGCTGCTGCGTTCCTGTTTGAACGCAAAGAGGAGCATATTCCGGATAAAAAGCAGAAGCTTCCGCATCGTCCGTGCGGTATCTATGAACAGTATCTCAAACGTCCGCTGGATTGCTTTCTTTCTGCCGGTGCGCTGATTGTATTTTCGCCGGTGCTGATCGTGCTGACTGTGGTCGGCGCGATCGAGATGGGCGGAAATCCGTTCTTTTTCCAGGAGCGTCCCGGAAAGGATGAGAAGATTTTCAAGCTCATCAAGTTCCGGACAATGAATAATAAAAAGGACAAGGACGGCAATCTGCTGCCTGATGAACAGCGCCTGACCAAATATGGCATATTTCTCCGCAGCACCAGTCTGGATGAACTGCCGGAACTGATCAATATACTAAAGGGCGATATGGCGATTATCGGTCCAAGACCGCTGCTGGTTCGTTATCTTGATCGCTATAACGATGAGCAGAGACGAAGACATGAAGTTCGTCCGGGTCTGACCGGTCTTGCACAGGTCAGCGGGCGAAATGCCATAACATGGGAAGAAAAGTTCCGTTACGATGTTGAGTATGTGGATCATATGTGTTTGCAGCTCGATATTCGTATTATTCTGAAAACGATCAATGCGGTTGTTCGTCATGAGGGCATTTCGTCTGAGACAAGTGCGACCGTTGAAGAATTCATGGGAACAGAGCAAATGTAATATGGAGAGAGTTGTCATTATTGGTGCAAGCGGCCATGCAAAGGTAATTGCTGATATCATTATCAAGTCAGGCGATGTGTTGGTCGGCTTTCTGGATGATAATCCCGATCTTCCTGATTCAATCATCGGATTCCCGAATCTGGGTGATATTTCGCATTATCGGGAATATGCGGATCAATGCAGCTTTATCATCGGGATTGGCAACAACCATATTCGGAAGAACATCGCTGAAAGTATGTGTGTGCGTTGGTATACTGCGATCCATCCCTCTGCACAGATTGCACTGGATACGCATATCGGTGAGGGAACTGTTATTCTGCCGAATGCTGTTGTAAATACTTCCGCTGTGCTGGGGAAGCACTGCATTCTGAATACAGGTGCAGTGGCAGAACATGATAACCGGATCGGCGATTATGTGCATATATCTCCGAATGCCGCATTGTGCGGAACTGTATGTGTCGGAGATCTGACACATATCGGTGCAGGGGTTGTTGTGAAGAACAATGTATCAATCTGTGGGAATGTCATTGTCGGTGCCGGTGCGGCAGTCGTCAGTAATATTGATGCTGAGGGCATTTATGTCGGTATTCCTGCAAAAATGAAAAAATGTAAGGAATGATAAGAATGAGTAAAGAATACTTTGAATCATATGACATTGATCAGGATACATTTAAGAAGATGCAGCAAAAAATGCTTGAAATGCTCTTGTACTTCAAGGATTTCTGTGAGAAGCATAATTTGATGTTTTATCTGTGCGGCGGAGCAGCGATCGGTGCGATTCGTGAGAAAGGGTTTGTTCCGTGGGATGATGACATTGATGTATTCATGCCGAGAGCCGATTATGAACGGTTTGCAAAGCTTTGGAAGAAATTCGGCGATAAAAAATACGTTTTCTGCCGGTCGAACAGTAAGGTGAATTATCATCATTCATGTACTTCTCTGAGAGACCCCAGTACAACTTTTATTTGTTCCTACAATCAGAATCTGGATATTTGTCACGGTGTCGCATTTGAGATCGCACCGATCGACGGATGCCCGAAATCAAAAGTTGCCAGAGCCGTTCAGCTCTTTCATGCATTCAATTACGCGCTTTTCAATACACAGAGAGTACCGAATAACAAAGGCGGCGTTTTCCGCGCTGTTTCAATCGTTATCCTAAAACTTATTCCCTCTCCGAAGATTCGGTATAAGATCTGGCGTCATGCAGAGCGTGAGATGTCAAAATATTCATGGGATGAATGTGATGAGGTGACTGAACTGATCGGAAGCATCAAGGGAATGCTGCTCAGACATCCGAAGAAATGGTTTTCATCACAGGTTTGGGTCGATTTTGAGGGGCATAAGGTTCCGGTCATGTATGGATACGATCAGTATTTGCGCCTCATTTTTGGAAATTATATGAAGCGTCCCCCGAAAGATCAGCAGCACGCAAAGCATCAGCTCGAGTTCGTAGATATGGATCATCCTTACACATATTATAAGAATAAAAAGTATTTTCCCGGAAGAAAAGGAAAAGTAGGAGGAGCAATGTAATGCAAAATATTGCGGTTATTTTTGCAGGTGGAACCGGTCAGAGAATGAACACCAAAACGAAACCGAAGCAGTTTCTGGAACTTCATGGGAAGCCGATTATTGCATATACGATCGAGCATTTTCAGAAGCATGAGGAGATTGATGCGATCATTCTCGTGATTCTGGAGAGCTGGATCGGTCATTGTCAGGAGATCGTTGACCGTTTCCGTTTTTCCAAAGTGAAGGCCATTGTTCCCGGCGGAAATTCCGGACAGGGCTCTATCTATAACGGTATCAGCAAAGCGGCAGAGCTTTTTGGAGAAGATAATATTGTACTGATCCATGACGGCGTCCGTCCGCTGATCGATGAAGCCAATATTACCAATGCGATCGCAAAGGTTCGGGAATGCGGCAATGCGATCACTGTGACTCCGGCAATCGAGACCGTGTCACTGGTTGATTCAAATGGGAAGATATCTGAGGTCGTGAACAGAGCGCAGTGCCGTATGGCAAGAGCACCGCAATGCTTCAGATTGCAGGAACTTCTTGCTGCACATCATCAGGCACAAGCCGATCAGGAAGAGTTCATTGATTCTGCAAGCATGATGAGACACTACGGGCATGACCTTTATACGATTGAGGGAAATATTGAGAACATTAAGATTACAACGCCGTCTGATTTCTATATTTTCAGAGCGATCGTTGATGCAAGAGAGAATTCGCAGATTTTTGGTTTGTGATGACTCTTTCTGATGTTTGTGAAACCAAAAGGAGAAGCTATGTCAGCGAACCATGCATTATTAGAGCAGATTACAAAAATGCGTGCACAGGATTGGGCAGCCTTTTTTAAACTGGGATTTGCCTTTCTGCCGGGTAAGATCTGGAAGTTTATGTCGCCGAATCTATGGGTCGTTTCGGAGTATGAGTCTCTTGCACGTGACAACGGTTATTGGCTGTTTAAATATATTCGTGAAAAACACCCGAAACAAAAGGTGTATTATCCGATTGCTGAGGATGCAGCAGACCGTAAGGCGGTACTGCCGTTGGGAAATGTGATTCGTTTCGGAAGCTTCAAGCATTATATGCTGTTCTGGGCTGCTAATGTTTACATCGGAACTACAAAATGCTACGGCTTTCCATTCAGAAGAATCTGTGAAGACCTTGTTCAGTGGAAAATTACAAGCTTTCAGTATGTTTTTCTGAATCATGGCTTTACGAGAGGATATTCCTCGATCGTGGATGCAAATGAAACAAATTATCAGCTGCTGTTTACCTGTTCTCCGAAGGATGCCGAGATCATTCACAGAGACAACCATCAGCCGCTCAATATTATGAGATGCTCCGGCTATCCGAGACATGATACGCTGAACGATGATCTGCTTGACAAAAAATTGATCCTGATTATGCCTACATGGCGAAAATGGATCGATTATCGCCTGCTGACAACTGAGAAACAGAAGTCAGCGAATATCAAGAAATTCTTCGCTTCAAAGTATTATAAATGTCTGAACGGACTTGTCAATAATCGTGTATTTGTTGAGTTCCTTGAAAAACATGACCTAAAAGTCATATTCTATTTCCATGAGTATGCGCAGGAGTATTCAAAATATATCAAGCCTGCTTCCGAAAGAATCAAGGTCGGAACGACGGCGGAGTATTCAATTCAGGAACTTTTAAAAAAAGCTGCATTGCTTATTACAGATTATTCCAGTGTGGTATACGATTTTGCATATATGTATAAACCTGTCATGTATTATCAGTTTGACCTGGCTGAGTTTGAGGAGAAGCAATATGCACCGGGAGAACGGTTCTCTTATGAGAATGAGGGATTTGGAGAGGTATTTACTGACGAAAAGAGTCTGGTTGATGCAGTGATCCGTAGTCATGAAAACGGCTTTGCTATGGATGATCGGTTCAGAGAACGAGTGGATTCTTTCTTTGAATTTCATGATAATAAGAACTGTAAAAGAGTATACAGGGAAATCATAAAACTTATAAGGAAATAATCATGAAGAAGAAATATGCGGCAGTCATTGTGACTTATCAGCCTGATGCCGAGAGAGTAAGGTGCAATACGGAAAATCTGCGGCATCAGGGATTTTTCGTTATTATCGTAGATAACGGATCTGAAAATGTGAATGAGATCAGAGAAAGCGCAGCATACGATCGCTTCATTGATCTCAAGATGAATAAAGGAATCGCGGCTGCACTGAATGAGGGAATGCGTGCCGCGGTCAATGAAAATGCTGCGTGGACGCTTTCGCTGGATCAGGATACACAGATTGCTGAAAATCTTCTGGAGGAGTATCAAAAGTATACTGCATTAAAGAATGCAGGAGCACTCTGTCCTGCAATTGATAAGCGCGGCGAGGGCTTTGTCGGCAGCCGTACAAAAAAGATCGAAAAGACGCAAAAATGTCCGACATCCGGTTTCTTTATGAGTACAGAAGCATGGAAAAAAGTCGGAGAATATGACGAGTGGATGTTTATTGACTATGTTGATTATGATATGTGTACAAGACTGCGTATCGCCGGATACCAGATCTATCGGGTGAATACAACACATATTATTCAGGAACTCGGAAAACGCAGCGTCAATTCCTTCTTTTTCGGGATCGGCAAGAAACTCGGAATCAAAAAATTACAGAATTTTGCAGTTACCTATAATCATTCCCCGTTCAGGAACTATTATTTCGTACGGAACAGCTTGTACTATATTGACAAGTACAAGGATGTATTGAATACCCGTCAGGAATATGCGTTTGTGATGAAATGGGAACTCAAAAAGCTTTTGCTGGAAAAGAATAAAACAGAAAATTTCCGTGCGCTCAAAAGAGGCGTGCGTGATTATAAATGTAAGAAAAAAGGGAAGGTAAAGTAATGTTTTATGTCTGCGCTGCAATTCTGATTGTTTTATGCTTCCTGTTTCCACGGAATAAGATCGTTACTGTAGCTTTCCTGCTTTTCATGTGGATCATGTTTGCGTTTAACTGCGATAATGCCGATTTTCGGAATTATCAGAATATATACAGGCAGATCAGAGCCAATCAGCTGTGGGTTACTTCGGTGGACGAGGAAGGATTTATATATCTTTGCCGCTTTTGTTCCCATACTTTGCAACTGACATATGCGCAGTTTTTGATATTATATTCTACCGTTTGTACAATACTGCTCGGTGTAGTTGCGCATCTATATACCAAAAACTGCAATATCGTACTGGCTTTGTTTTTGTTCTATTCATATTGGGCAATGATCTGTCAGGTGCGTTCCTATCTTTCCACGCTGTTTGTGCTGATCGGGTTTTATTTCCTGATCTATCGCGATGATAAATACAGTCCGTTTCTGTTCTTTTTCTTTATCATATTAGGTGGGCTGTTCCATCGTACTGCTCTGTTCTTTTTACCGTTCTATATCATAAAGGTAGTCAGAATGAAGATGATCACTTATGTCACGGCCGGTGCGTTTGTAGGTTTTCTGATGCTGCGTGTGCCGGTCGTAACAAAGATCGTGGGGTTGTTACTGTCACAGGAGAAAATTAACAACTGGCTGTTATCTGACGGAAATCGAAGCATCATTGGTATTGCGATGCTGTTTATCGTCAGGGCGCTGCTGGTGACTGTGCTGATCATGATGTTCTACCCGATGAAACGAGGCGTGAAATATACATTTGCTCAGTTTGATAAGTCATTGGGACTGAATCTGAGACTGAATGGATCTGCTGTTGCAGAATATGATGTTGTTCTTGAGCGTGTCATTAAAATTGCCGTATTGAGCTTTTCCTTTGTGGCGCTTGAGGCATTTGTGAAGGACTATGAACGTCTGTTTCGACCGATCATGTTCCTATCGTATACTGTGGTTGCCGAATATTCATGGAAGAATAAAGTCTCTGTCAACCGCGTACCGCTTGGATATTTAAGCTTCTATGCATTTTTCATGCTGTATATGGCGTATTATTTGTACGCATTCTTCGGATGGATCGAGGGCGCTTTACGTCCTGCATTTGAATGCAATCTGTTGCTGAGATAAGGTGCATCTTGATAAAATGTTAAAAGGCAATTAGGAGATGGTAAAATAGTGCGCAATTTGCCGATGCTGAAACGACTGACTGATAAATACCGTTCATTTCCGGTGACGATGAAAGCTGCTTTCTGGTTTACAGTCTGCAACTTTATGCTCAAAGGCATCAGTTTTATTTGTATGCCTATATATGCTGATGTGATGTCGACGGAAGAATACGGTGATATGAGCCTGATCACATCATATGAATTGATATTGACCATATTTGCGACATTTGAACTGTATCTTGGCGCATTTCAAAGAGGTTTGCTGAAATTCAAGGACGATGTCAAACGATATGAGCAGACGATTGTCATGTTTTCCAACGTGCTGACATTGCTGTGCCTCGGACTCGTCCTGATATTTCATAAACCGTTTACGAATTTCACCGGCATTTCGGTCGGATTGTATTCGCTGTTTACGACGTATTTTATCACGCAGACTCCGTATAATTGCTGGCTGAATAAAAAAAGGTTCGAGTATGATTATAAAGCAGCCGTTCTCGTTACATTATCAATGGCTGTTTTGTCGAATTTTGCTCCGCTCATCACAATGAAAATATTCGGAGCGACTGCCCTTGTGAAGGTAGCAACTACGCTGATCGTTCAGACTTTGTTCGCCCTTCCGTTCTGGATCTCGAATCTTCGGCTGTCCAATTTGTTCTCAGATTGGAGCAAAGTCAAGGAATATCTGAAATTTGCATTCCTGTTTCAGGGACCGCTTGTTTTTCATTCGCTCTCTTATTATGTTCTGAACCAGTCTGACAGAGTAATGATCGACAAGTTTACAGATAAGACCTGTGTTGCAATGTATTCTGTTGCATACAGCTTTGCGAACGTGATCATCATTTTCCAGAATTCGCTGAATCAGGTATTGAAGCCGTGGCGTTTTCAGAAACTGGATGAAAAGTCTTACAAGGATGTTCGAAACATTTCAAACGTGCTGGTTATTGTGGTAGGAACAGTTATTTATATGTTCATGCTGGTACTGCCGGAGGTTTTCAAGCTCGTATTTAATCCGAAATATTACAGCGCACTTCAGGTCGTTCCGCCTGTCACGATCGGCGTGTACTTCCTGTTCCTCTATACACTTTTTGTGGATGTCGAGTCCTACTACGGTAAGACGACATACATTGCATACGTATCGACATTCTGCGCATTGCTGAATATCGTGCTGAATTATTTCGGAATCAAGCAGTTTGGCTATGTTGCCTGTGCATATACAACACTGATATGTTATGCGCTCATGTCCTTTCTGCATTATTTATGTATGCTGCTTACCTGCAAGCGTGCCGGTATCAAAGAGCAGGTGGTGGATTCAAAAAGTATTTGGGGATTCAGCATTATCATGCTGATCATGTTTGCACTGGGAAATATTTTCTACAGTTCGGTTATTTTCCGTTATTCTACATTGTGCATTGTGTTTCTGCTTGTATTCTTGTTCAGAAAACGCATCATTACTATGTGGAAGCAGATCAGATCCAGATAAGGAGGCATTGTTTATGTATTCTGTCATGCAGGAGGATATGGCATATATCCTCGGAGATACAAGTATTGACTGGGAGAGATTTCGTTCAAAACGAATTCTGATCACCGGCGGAACAGGATTGATCGGATCGACACTGATTCGCGCCTTGCTCTATGCCAATCAGATGAAATCTCTGGATATCCATGTGACAGCGCTTGTCAGAAGTCTGGAACGTGTGAAGGAGATCTTCACAGAGGAAGAGATTTCTCAGTCCGGTCTTGTGTTCCGGGTGTGTGATCTGAACAGCAGTATTCAATTAGACAATGATGATCCGGTGGATTATATTATTCACGGCGCAAGCCCGACTGCAAGCGGCTTTTTCATTTCCCATCCTGTTGAGACCATTCAGGCCGGCATCAACGGAACAATGAATCTTCTGGAACTTGCTCAGAAAAAGAATGCAGAAGCTTTCCTTTTCCTTTCAAGCATGGAAGTGTACGGAAAGGTCACTACAGAAGATCTCCTTTCTGAGGAAAGTCTTGGATATCTGAATCCGCTCGTCGTGAGAAACTGCTATCCGGAGACAAAACGTATGTGTGAAGCAATGGTTGCTTCTTACGCATCTGAATATGGGATCAGAGCGACGAGTATCCGTCTTGCTCAGACTTTTGGTCCGGGCGTGGCATACGATGATAAGAGAGTATTTGCAATGATGGCTCGGAATGTCATGAACGGTGAGAATATTACACTGCTGACACGGGGAGAGAGCAGACACGCTTATCTCTATACCGCACAGGCTGTATCGGCGATTCTCTGTGTACTGCTGAAAGGTGAGGCAGGCAAAAGCTACAATGCTGCAAATCCTGCTACTTACTGCTCTATTTTCGAAATGGGTCAGCTTGTTGCCGAACATTTCGGCCAAGGAAATGTTCAGGTTGTGATCGCGGAAAATGCAGATACTTCAAAGTATCCTGATACATCGTATCTGCATCTGTCAATTTCTGCAATCGAGAAACTCGGCTGGAAACCATACGGTGATCTCGTTTATATGTATGACAGAATGATTTGTTCCATGAGGTATGAGAAGTAATATGAACCGTATTTTCTATATTATGGGGAAAAGTGCCTCCGGAAAGGATTCGATCTACCGCGATATTTTGGGAAGTTCAGGACTTCGTCCGATCATTCTGTATACGACGAGACCGATGCGGACCGGCGAAGTTGACGGCAAGGAATATCACTTTACCGATCGAAAGACATTTGAGGCTATGCAGACAGCGCATTCTATTCTGGAGTACAGGGTATACAATACAGTCCAGGGAGAGTGGATCTATTTCACATCCGCAGACAGTATTGATTTGAAATCAGGAAGCTATCTCGGCATCGGAACGCTGGAGTCTTATGTGAAGATGAAGGACTACTTCGGTACAGAGTTTGTCGTGCCGATCTATATTGATGTTGAGGACGGTCTGCGTCTTGAACGTGCTGTAAAGCGTGAGCGCCTGGAAGCAAATCCGAAATATTCAGAGCTTTGCAGGCGTTTCATTTCAGATTCCGAGGATTTCTTAGCAGAAAAAATACAGGCTGCCGGTATCACGAAAGTATTTGATAACAGCGGCAGCATTGAGCTGTGCATTGGAGAGATCAGAAAGTATATCAATTCATTCGATCAGGTTTGAATACTATCCCGATCTGCCCCCCCTTTTTTATTATGAAACCAAATCTTTTGGAAAGGAGCTGTATGATTTAGGGCATACTATATCATACAAGAAAAAAGAATGAAAGGTATTATCCTCGCCGGAGGATCCGGTACAAGACTGTATCCGCTGACCATGGTCACATCGAAGCAGCTGCTTCCGGTTTATGACAAACCAATGGTCTATTACCCGCTGTCCACGCTGATGCTTGCCGGCATCAAGGAAATTCTGATCATTTCGACACCGACTGACCTTCCGAATTTTAAGAAGCTGCTTGGTGACGGCTCTCAATATGGTATCAGCCTGCAATATAAGGTGCAGCCCAGTCCTGACGGACTTGCACAGGCATTTATCCTTGGTGAAGAATTCATTGGTGATGATGCGTGTGCGATGGTGCTTGGCGACAATATTTTCTATGGAAACGGCTTTAGCTCGCTTCTGCGCAATGCCAAGAATAATGCAGAGGAAAATGCAAGAGCAACCGTATTCGGCTACTATGTTCCTGATCCGGAGCGTTTCGGAGTCGTTGACTTTGATGCGAACGGACAAGCACTTTCCATTGAGGAAAAGCCGAAGGAGCCGAAAAGCAATTATGCTGTGACGGGGCTGTATTTCTATCCGGCAGGCGTTTCTGCCAAGGCAAATCAGGTTCAGCCCTCTGCACGCGGTGAACTTGAAATTACGACATTGAATGAAATGTATCTGCATGAAAAGATCCTCGATGTGCAGCTGCTCGGCCGTGGCTTTGCATGGCTCGATACCGGTACAATGGACAGCCTTGCGGAAGCGACATATTTCGTCCAGATGGTTCAAAACCGTCAGGGCATAGAGATCTCAGCTCCGGAAGAAATCGCATTCATCAACGGATGGATCGACAGCGAGGAACTCACGAAGTCTGCTGAAAAATACGGCAAATCGCCGTACGGAAAACATTTGAAACAGGTTGCCGAAGGAAAAATCAAGTATTAAGGAGAGATCATCATGACCATTATCGTAACAGGCGGTGCGGGCTTTATCGGCTCGAATTTCGTATTTCATATGCTGAATACTTATCCGAATGACCGCATCATTTGCTTGGACAAACTCACTTATGCGGGCAATCTGTCCACGCTTGCACCTGTCATGGAAAATCCGAATTTCCGATTTGTGAAACTCGATATCTGTGACCGTGAAGGTGTTTACAAACTCTTTGAGGAGGAGCATCCGGACATCGTGGTCAACTTTGCAGCAGAATCTCATGTTGACCGCAGCATCGAAAACCCGGAGATCTTCCTTCAGACGAATATACTCGGTACGCAGGTGCTGATGGATGCCTGTCGGAAATACGGTATCCAGCGCTATCATCAGGTATCAACGGATGAAGTGTACGGCGATCTGCCGCTTGACAGACCTGACCTCTTTTTCACCGAGGAAACACCGATCCATACAAGCAGCCCGTACAGTTCCTCGAAAGCAGGTGCTGATTTGCTTGTCATGGCGTACCACCGTACCTATGGACTGCCTGTATCCATTTCCCGCTGCTCCAACAATTACGGCCCGTATCACTTTCCTGAGAAACTGATCCCGCTGATGATTGCCAATGCGCTTGCAGACAAGCCGCTTCCGGTTTACGGAGAAGGTCTGAATGTTCGTGACTGGCTCTATGTCGAAGATCATTGCCGTGCAATCGACCTTATCATTCACAAGGGCAAAGTCGGTGAGGTCTATAATGTCGGCGGTCACAATGAGATGAAGAATATTGATATCGTGAAGCTCATTTGCAAAGAACTCGGCAAGCCGGAGAGCCTCATTGTTCATGTGGAAGACCGTAAGGGCCACGATATGCGCTATGCGATCGACCCGACTAAGATCCACAATGAGCTTGGCTGGCTGCCGGAAACAAAGTTTGAGGACGGCATCAAAAAGACGATCAAGTGGTATCTGGAAAACCGTGAGTGGTGGGAAACGATCATCTCCGGCGAATATCAGAATTACTATGAGAAGATGTATGGAAATCGGGCAGAGGTGTAACGCATGAAAGCATTTGTAACAGGCGTGGGCGGACAGCTCGGATACGATGTTGTGAATGAACTGAACCGTCGCGGATATACTGCAATCGGCAGCGATATTATCAATGAGACCGCTGCTGACTGTGATTACAGACAGCTCGACATCACCGATGCGGAAGCTGTTGAGCGTGTGCTTTCGGCGGTTCAGCCGGATGTTGTGATCCATTGTGCGGCTTGGACTGCTGTTGATGCAGCAGAGGATGAGGAAAATCTGCCGAAAGTACGTGCGATCAATGTAGACGGTACGCAGAATATTGCCAGCGTCTGCAAGAAACTCGGCTGCAAGATGCTCTATATTTCGACCGACTATGTATTTAACGGACAGGGCGATGCACCGTGGCAGCCTGACTGCAAGGACTATGCACCGCAGAACGTCTATGGTCAGTCGAAGCTGGATGGCGAGCTTGCAGTTGCAAATACGTTGGATCAATACTTTATCGTTCGTATTGCATGGGTATTTGGAAAGAACGGCAATAATTTCATAAAGACCATGCTGCGTGTCGGTTCGAATCATGATGAGGTGCGTGTGGTCAATGATCAGATCGGTACGCCGACTTATACATTTGACCTTGCAAGACTGTTGGTGGATATGTCTGAAACTGAGAAATACGGCTATTATCATGCGACCAATGAGGGCGGATTTATCAGCTGGTACGATTTCACGGTTGAGATTTTCAAACAGGCAGGCTATTCTACGAAGGTGATTCCTGTAACAACAGCGGAATACGGTCTTTCCAAGGCAGCAAGACCATTCAACAGCCGTCTGGACAAAACCAAATTACAAGAAAACGGTTTTATGCCGCTTCCTGTCTGGCAGGATGCGGTTGCGAGATACCTGAAAGAGGTATGTGAATGCCAAACACAGCAATAAATATTAAGAAGCGTGAAGGTGGACTGGATTTACTGAGGATTTTCTCTGCATTAGCTGTTATTTTGGTTCATGTCAATGCAATATATTTTATGGACAGAGCAAAGACGGATATTAATCTAAACAGCACATATTATGTTGTGGAAAGTATCATCAATATTCTTACAAGATTCAGTGTTCCAGCGTTTGTTATGATTTCCGGTGCGTTTGTGCTTAACAATGATAAAAATGCGGACTGGCGTTCCTTTTATTGTAAATCACTGTATAAGATTTTTCTGCCTGTTGTAATTGTGGCAATTGGGTTTCTTGTTATTGATGAAGTGAAATGCATTGTAGATGGTGAGCCAAGCATACTTGTACCAATCAAACGTGTTGTTACCGGTGATTTTTATAATCTTTGGTATATGTATATGCTGGTTGGGCTTTATATGCTGACGCCGTTTTTGATTAAACTGAAACAACAACTGACAGAAAAGGAATTCTGTGCCATGTCAGTTGTCCTGAATATTTGGGCGGTTGGTTCGCAAGCATTCTCTACACAGAAGGCAGCTTATGCGATGGGTGTTGTATTTGCATATACCGGATACTATACACTTGGCAGTGTTTTGATGACTGCCAAGAAAAAATCGCAGAAGAAAAGCTATACAGCAGAGAACATCTTATTGCTTTTGACCGCGCTTGTGATGTACGCAGTGACATTTGTGGCGAGATATAAAGGCATCACCAAATACATATATCAATTTCTTTTCACCGACCATTACGATTGCGGCAATCTGTATATTCAAGTTATTTTTGAATTTGAATATCAAGAAGGATTTCTCGAAATTATCAGGATATACGTTTTATATGTATCTGTTCCATACTTTTATTTACAAAATCCTTCACAGATTTGTGATTGAAAGATTGCCGCTTGAAAATGAACTTGCGAAAATTGCGGTTCTGTTTGTCATGACGACAGTTGCGGCGTTGATTTGTGCAGTTATTTATCAGAAAATATGGGATATCCTCAATAAAATGGGGCTTGAGAAAAAATGGTTCAGTATGCAAATATGGAGTCATAAGGAGGAATAATTATGGGACAAATTACAGTTGAGAAGAATGTTGGCGGCATTTGTGGACTGTGTGTGATTTCGCCCGCAGTACATGGTGACAGCCGTGGTTATTTCATGGAAACGTATTCACAGCGTGACATGGAGGAAGCTGGCTTTGACATTACGTTTGTGCAGGATAATCAGTCCTGTTCGACAAAGGGTGTACTGAGAGGATTGCATTTCCAGAAGCAGTTCCCGCAGACAAAGCTGGTACGTGTGATCAAAGGCAGCGTTTTTGATGTGGCAGTTGATCTGCGGAAGGATTCCGAGACCTTTGGCAAGTGGTACGGTGTGGAACTGACAGAAGAAAACAAGAAGCAGTTCCTGATCCCGAGGGGATTTGCGCACGGCTTTTTGGTGCTGTCGGATATTGCTGAGTTCTGCTACAAGTGTGATGATTTCTGGCATCCGAATGATGAGGGCGGATTGGCTTGGAATGATCCGTCAATCGGTGTTGAGTGGCCGGAACTTGTGGGCGAGTATTCCGGTTCAGCGAGTGCAGAAGGTTATGCGCTTGCTGACGGTACGGCTCTGAATCTCTCGGAGAAGGATCAGAAGTGGAATTCATTGGGAGAGACATTTACATATTAATCGGAGTATGTCAGATTGTATGCCCTTGGGGTGCGCCAAAAAAGTGTGAAGGATCCTGTTATTTGTAAATTTGCCTGAGATGAGTATTCTATAATGTGTTCATCCATCAACGCTTTGAACAGAACTGCGGCTTTACGCTGCTTCAAGTAGTTGGGGTTCAGGAAATGATCCAAAGTCCAAACGCTCTTATTTATGATACCGATTCTTTTGGAAAGGAGCTGTGTGATATAGGGCTGCTATATCATGCAAGTAAAGGATGGAAAAGGCGGAATACCGAAAGCACGCTGCTGAAATGATCGCACTGGTGCGCTGTGCAGTAAATGGTGCACAGCCGGAAAAGTCGCTGACGGAAAATCTGGATTTGGAGGCACTGTTCAAGGTATGTCAGTCACACAGTTTGACAGCCTGCTGTGCGTATGCGCTGGAAACGGCAGGTATCTGCGATGCGGCATTTACGGAAGCGAAGGAGAAGTCGATCCGCAAAAATATCATTTTGGATGCAGAACGTGCAAAGATCCTGAAGTGCTTGGAGCAGGAGCAGATCTGGTATATGCCGCTGAAAGGCGCGATCATAAAGGACTGGTATCCGAGAGTCGGTATGCGGCAGATGTCAGATAACGATATCCTCTGCGATAATGCTGCAAGAGCACGCGTCAAGAAGCTGATGATAGAACTTGGATTCACCTGCGAGAGCTATGAATTTGGCAATGATGATGCGTATTATAAGCTTCCGGTCTGCAACTTCGAGATGCACAATGAGTTGTTTACGTTGGTGCACGCCGGAAAACTGCATGCGTATTATGACAATGTGAAAGAACGGCTTTGCAAAGATCAAGAGAATCAATTCGGATATCACTTCCGCGATGAAGATTTTTATATCTACGTTTTAGCGCATGAATATAAGCATTATATGGACGGCGGAACCGGTGTGCGTTCGCTGCTGGATACCTATATCATGCAAAAACGATTCGGAGACCGTCTGGATTGGGATTATATTGCACGGGAATTGAAATCACTTGATATAGCTGACTATGCAGAAAAGAACCGGGTACTTGCTGAAAAGGTCTTTTCTGGAAAACCGCTGACATCGGATGAAGAAAAGGAACTGGATTATTATATCACATCCGGCGTGTACGGCACGATGGCACATCGAATTGAAAATCGTGTCGGTGATGGAAAACTCACGAAAACGCAATACCTGTTCCGCCGCATTTTTCCGCCGATGAAGCAGGTACAGCTTTACGATCCGTTTTTCTATGAGCACAAGTGGCTGCTTCCGATACTGTGGATCTGGCGGCCGATCCGAGGACTGATACGGAGAAGAAAACGAATCGCCAACGAGATCCATTGTCTGCTGAACAAGCAGGAACCGGAAGAATGAGCATTCTGCTGCTTCGTTTGAAAGCGCACCGGATTCGTCATTCACAAGGTTTGAAACGGTCTTTTTCAAAAAGCAAAACGTATGGAGAATTTCAATGAGCATCTTACTGACAGGCGGCACGGGATATATCGGTTCTCATACTGCCGTGGAAATGATGAATCAAGGCAATGACGTTGTCATTATTGACAACCTCTTTAACAATGAAAGCACTGTTGTGGAGCGAATCGGAATGATCACGGGCAGGACACCGGCATTTTATCAGGGCGATGTCATGGACAAGGCAATCCTTCGCAGGATCTTCTCGGAGCATTCGATTGACACGGTGGTGCATTTTGCAGGATATAAGGCGGTTGGTGAATCCGTCCGGAAGCCGCTGATGTACTATCGCAACAATCTCGACACGACACTTACTCTGCTGGAAGTGATACAGGAATTTGGATGAAAGCGTTTTATTTTCAGTTCATCGGCAACGGTTTACAGCAAATCGGATAAAGTGCCGTATACGGAAGATAATGATGAACTCGGCTGTACAAATCCTTGCGGCTGGACATAGCTTATGAATGAGCAGATTCTTCAGGATGCCGTCAAAGCTGATCCGGAACTGTCTGTGGTTTTGCTGCGTTATTTTAATCCGATCGGTGCGCATGAATCGGGCTTGATCGGCGAAAATCCGAACGGAATCCCGAACAATCTGATGCCATATATCACGTAGGTGGCGGCGGGTATCCGCAGTCATTTGTCCGTATTCGGCAATGATTATCCGACACCGGACGGAACAGGTGTCCGTGATTATATCCATGTTGTCGATCTTGCAAAAGGTCATGTTGCTGCATATGATTACAGCAAGTAACACACAGGCTGTGAGATTGTCAATCTTGGTACGGGTATCGGATACAGCGTTCTGGACATTGTTCATGTATTTGAAACAACCAACCAACTGACGATTCCCTATGAGATTGCTCCGCGCCGCGAAGGCGACATTGCGAGCTACTATGCGGATCCGAAAAAAGCAGAGGCTCTCCTCGGATGGAAAGCCGAAAAATCCTTGCTGGATATGTGCAGAGATTCCTTGCAATGGCAGAAAAACTGCATGAACTGATTTTTTGCAAAAATACACGCGCATCGGTCGGATCCGGTGCGCGTTTTGTTTTGTGTGTTTATACGTGATCTTCCTTGGTGATGTTTTTCACCCATTGATATTTCATATAATGCCGATAGACTGCCGCTATCCTCACAAATTCATCAAGTGTGAGGATGAACGCGACAGCCAGAACAGGCAGTTTCATCAAAAATGCGCGATCATGCCCTATAATGAAAGAATACATGGTCACGCCGCCGCCCCAACCAATCTGATTGATGAAAAGGGGAATGGTGTATTTCCAGCAATCCCGATGTAGCATTCTGTCCGGCAGATGCAGGATCAGTTGGAAATGGAACGGCGGACAGTCCTTGCGGATGGTTGCAATGATGACCATGACTGTATCAAATATCCGTGCCCGAACCGTTGCAAGCGTAAAAATGAGTTCTGCCAGCAGACAGAAGCGCATCGTACAGGCAAGGACTTCCTCTGCGGTATGACGGTCATTTTTTCTCCGATATTGCGATGCAAGAACGGTCAGTCCGGCAACAAATGCACCGGAAAACAGGATGAGAGCCGTCTGACGGAACTTGACACAATCATCAGCAAGACCTGTGAGGAAAGAATGCTCGGTAAGCTGCCCGAACTTTTCTTTATACGGTTTGCGCTGAGGTCAATTCAGACAGATCATGGAGAAATTGGAGATCCGATATGTACCGGTACCTTTATCCAGACCGATCAGGAATTTGACATTGTCGTCAGACTGTGTCATCGTCACAGTGTCGGTGATGGTTTGTGTCGTCGGTGTCAGCGTATGATCCTGATAGTAGTAGCTCTTATATTCGCCTGTTCCCTGCTGGAACATCGAATATGTATTGATATTCTGGCTTGCACTGATCTGGTAGGTCATGCGGTAGGTCTTTCCTGCCTGCAGCGATACTGTGCTGCTGCTGACCTGTGCATATTGTCCTGTGCGCGTAACATTGATCGTAATGCTGCCGTCATCGTTATATTCAATCGAGCCGGCACCGTCGTTCATCCAGATGCTCCATCCGAACTGATCAATCATATTCGGGTCTTCCTGCCAGCCGTCCGGAATGCCGTAAAGTACATTCAGATGATGCAGTGCATATTTGCTGCGGTTGTTATAGAAATTGCGCAGGATCTTCACATTGCTGTCAAAGCTTGCGCCGATGTTGAATCTGCGGTAGGTATCGTTGACCGCAGCTTTTGTGGCAGCGGCAAAGGCATCGATTTTTTCGGAGACCTTTTTGGAATCGAAGTTCTCAGCCACGATCGTCTGATAGCGTTTCTGGAACTGCTGTTTGAATTCGGAATTCTGCATCAGCTTGAAGAACAGCGAGCCGAGACTTGTATTTTTGCCGGAGCGGTCCATATCCGCAAAATAATTGCGTCTGACAGAGCATTGCCCGTCATAGCCCGAGGAATATTCCGTGTCAAAGAGGAGGAATCTCCACTTGCCGTCCGCATAGGGGTTGGAAGCATCCGCCGCATCAGCACGCCAGATCATCCAGTTGTTGTTGTTGAGCATACAGTCCCAGTTGACGATATAGCTCTCAAATGCGACGAAATCCATCAGCCCTTGCACATCCACCGTTTCACAGACCTTCTGGTAATTGGATGCATTTGCCATATCAGCAGACATTGCCCAGTTCCAGAACTGCTGGAAATCCTGATATGTGGATTGCTGTCCGTCATATTCGTATCCGTTTTTGACGGTCGTCACATTGTCAGCCGCGACGTGATAATGGGATTCGATATAGTTCTCGTCGAGTTTTTCCTGCATGGAATATGTGCCCCAGAATTCGCCGTCAAGGAATACGATATAATCTTGTTTTGCTTGCTTTCCGAGGTTCAGTCCCTCAGCCAGAGACTGGTTCAGGTCATCACGGAAGCGGCAGTTGTCATAGCCGTTTCCGCCGTTTCGGATCGTGACCTTCTTGTATTCCTTGATCTTTGTGCCGTCAACATCTCTTGCGGCGCCCTCAAAGAAATCATGCTGCATCTTGTTGGAACCGTAATCGCGGCGGGCATAGAACGTCATGCTCTTTTGCGGGAAAGCGGTCGTCCAGTTGCCCGAAATGCGAACACCCACATCCTCGGTGTATTTCAGTTCGCCCTGCTCAAACACCTGAATATTACAGGGGCGTTCCCAGTTCATGCCTTCCATATTATAGTTGGTCGGGTTTTCAGAGCTGCCGACATCCAGATTCGGGTCAAAGCTTCCGCTTTGCTTCCAGCGGTCGTACTGATTGCCGATCATATAAATGCCTGTTTCTTTGTCGAAGAAATTGCTGCTGTCAGTCGAAATAGACAGCACTTTCATGTCCTGATAATACGACGCGGTTTTCCCGACAAAATAGCTGTTGGTTGCGACCTCGCTGAAATTGCCCTGACCGTCTTTGCAGACGGCGCGAACAATCATGCCCTTGTCAACATTATAATCAGGGGGCGTATAGCCGCGCAGCGAGATCTCACGGATCGAAGCCAGTTTGTTCTCGTCGCCGGTATTGTTGCGGATATTGATGCTGCCCTGATACTGCTTGGCAGAATAGGATTGACGGGGATCTGAGCCATCCAGTGTATAGAGGACGGTGCAGCCGTTTTGTCCTGTGAGTGAAAGATCAAATGCAGCGTCATAGAATCCGCCCTCGGCAGAAAAAACGGGCTTTTCCACCCGATAAACCGTTTCTGCGTTTTCATTGGCAGCAGCGGGGGTTGCCTTGAGGAGCACGAAGTCATCGGAAATTCTGCCGTAGGTGACATCGACATCCAGTTCAGGGAGAGATACCTGATCCATGTCAGTTCCATCGGCTGCCGTCAGATAAATGGTTTCTCCGGAGGCACTGATCTTGAACGGCGCGTGCAGTTCACCGCTTGTCGCTTCTGTGTCATCGCAAAAAACGATCAGGTATTCGCCGCTTTTCAGCACAGTTCCCTGCGGGAATGTGAATTTGAAGCGGTTCTTGTCGCCGTCAGAGAGTCCGACACCGCTCAGATCACAAGCCGAGCTGCCGGCATTATAAAGCTCGATCCAGTCAGGCGAAGTCCCGTCGTTTGCTTTCAACGATTTTTTGTTTGTTGAGCAAACTTCATTGATCCGCAGCCCGCCCGAAGCGGAAGAACCGCCAAGGATCTGCCGTTTGAGCAAAGTCAGGTCGAGCGCATTCACGATGCCGTCATTGTTCATATCGGAATCGGAGACGGATCTGCGCTTGGCTGTCAGAAATTCTGCGAGTGTATGGACATCATCTGCATTGACAGTTCCGTTTCCGTCACTGTCGCCGCGCGATGCGGCACCGGCGTGCAAAGGTGCAGCTTCTTTACCCAAAGGAATGCCGCTGACCGCTGAAAAGGCAGTCACCGCAGCGCACACACAGGCGATCATTTTTCTTTTCATTTTATAATCCTCCCTATAAAACAAGCCGAACTATGCTTCGGAATCGTATATATTCATTATAGCGTCATGAAAAGGTCTACGCAATGAGATATCCTGCAAAAAATAGAACATATCGTGCTAGAATGTCGTTGATTTCCGCTTGCAGAGAAAGATGTATCTGCGATGGATTCGTAATGGGATTCTCATGTTTCGCAAAGCAAAACGGGGCAGTTTGCTCCGTAAACGTTTCGCTCCAAACTGAAACCACCGCCTGAACGGGAGATTCAGGCGGTGGCTTTGCAGTCATTCAATTTGCGGAGAACTTATGCTTGGAAGATGAACTGAATGAAGTTATAGAGATGTGTGCGGATGGAGTCATCACCGTGGTGACCATTCTGAACGACCTGCCAGATATTCGGCACACCGTTCTGGTCGAAGTTGTTGTGATAACCCTCAGGAATGCTGGTGCCGACGACATCGTCAGCGGTGCCTGCGGTGATATAGACCAGCGATGGAGATGCTTCTTCGCTGCTCCACTTGAAGCTGCCGGATACACCGGGTGCAGGACATGCGGCACCGACATAACCGAACTTGTCCGCATACTTCATGCCGATCTGCAACGATTCTCTGCCGCCCATGGAGAAGCCTGTAACAGCGGTGTTTTCTCTGCCCGTTGCGACACTGTATTTGCTCTCGATATGCGGCATCAGGCTGTCAACGATATCATCCACGAATGCATCATATGCAGCATTGCTCTGGTTATCCATACCGGTCGGACCGTTCATCGTTGCACTGGTAAAGACGAGCGGGCTGACAACGATCATTTCCACAGCTTTGCCCTGACTGATCAGGTTTCCGACCAGTTCTTTGGTTTTCATGGCTTCGTTGTTGTTGCCGTTGATCATCAGTCTGTCTTCATCCTCGTAGTAGCCGTGCAGGATGTAGAGGACAGGGTATTCTTTGCTCGAATCGTAGTTTGCAGGGAGCAGGATGTTATAGGGCTTATCCTTGTTTGCAGCTTTGGATCTGTAATATTCTTTCTTGAGTGTGCCATACTGTGTGCCGCCGTTTGTATTCAGAATACTGTAATCCAGATCTTTGAGTGCAGACTTGCAGACAGGTGTGTATTCGGAAATGGTGCGCATTTCGGCTTTCGGCGGTGTGACAGGTTCAGGGAATTCCTTCCCCTGACCGAACAGATAGTTGACGAACCATTCGATATCGGTTTTGTCAACCGTGCCGCTGTAATCGACATCCGCCATTTTCTTTTGGGTATTGTTTGCGAATCCGTTCAGCATTCCCTGCTTTGCGAGGGTGAGGTCGATCGCGTTGATGGTACCGTTGCCGTCCACATCGCCCAGTTTATAATTTGCAGGCTGTGCAACACCTTCTGACTTTTTGACAATGATCTCATCCACATAGAAATCACAGGTGTCGGTATCCGTTTCGATATAAAGGATCGGATCGGAACCGCTCTTGACCGTATATTTGGAAGCGGAGATCGTTCCCCAGTTGCCGGAGCTGATGCTCTTTTCGGCAAACGTGTCATATTCCGCACCATTGCCTGAGCCGTACTGCACCGTCAGTTTGAAATCGACAGCGGAGCCTGAGCTTTGCTTGATCTTTGCGGAAACGTCGATGACCGTGCCGACAGGACAAATGCTGCTGATATCATACGCAATGCCGTTCCATGCAGCGGTGCGTCCGGTGACAGCCGCCGACTGTTTGCCGCTTGCTGCTTCGTCTTTTGCGGCAGCAACCGTTGCGGAACGTCCATCCCAGCCGCCAAGTCCGTTTTCAAAGTCGGAATACAGCAGAGCATCACCTGTATATGCAGGCTCGCTCGGTTCGTCGGGTTCATCAGGCTGATTGGGCGTATCCGTATTGGAACTGCCGAGGTAATCCTCGATCGTTTCCGCCCAGAATTTACCCATTTTCTCGTAACCCTTGCCGCTCGGGTGGAGATTATCGGAACCGATATCGTTCATTCCGTCCAGACAGCCGTGAATGTCGGCAAACTGCACATTCTTGCCTGACTTGCTGTAATCCGATGCGACCTGCGAAACGGTGTTGTTGTAATTTGCGATCTTTTCAGGATTGCCGCCGTACATTGTGAATTCGGGGATAGAGCCGATGAAGATCTGACCGCCCGACGGCATATCCGCGAGCATATAATCAAGGAGATCGTGCAGATGACTGGAGCAGTCGCTCATGGAGCGGTTGGCAGTCATGTCGTTGGTGCCGATGATGAGCAGGATGATATCAGGCTGATATTTTTTGATCGCGTCATTGTTTTTCAGTTCGTTATACAGGCTGCCCTTATTGCCTTGCGATTTGCCCCAGTCAGGCACTTCTTTGATCTGATATCCGCTGAAGCCTGCATGGTCACTGTCATACTGAACGCTTTGCCCGTTGTAATTGAATGAAGCGTTCATGTCTCTGTTCGGTCCGACCATATCGAAGGAGATTCCCTTCTGCTTCAAAGTATAGTCGAGATACTTTCGGTAGCCGCCGGTTTCGCCGTCGCCGTTGGTGATGGAATCACCGATCGGCATGATCTTGATTGGGCTTGCTGCTTCCGCAATCTGTGCCGGCTTGCTGAGCGATGATGCAAAAAGCGTGGTTGCCGTCAGGACGGCTGTTGACAGGATCGAGAGCATTTTCTTCATGTGCATTTCCTCCTATTTTCCATATATGTTTTGCAGCACAAGGCGTGCTGTTCCAAGTATATAGATATTTTTAAGGAAAGTCAAGCGAAAATTGCTGAATTCACCAATAAACATCCCATTTGTTGCGATTTTTTTATTTCAGCGGTGAATGCTGACGGACAAACCTCTTTGAAAACGCAGGGATGTTTGCACAGGAATCAAAAAAACAGCCTCCCGCGGGATATCCGCAGGAGGTTGTTTGCATGATGTGATGTATGTCTGAGATGCTTCTTGCGGTTAAGCCTTTGCGGCAGCCGATTCCAGCGACGCAGCACGTTCCAGTGCGGTATCAATGTGCGAGCAGAAATTATCCTGCCCGACAAGCTGCATCAGCCCTGCTTTTTCCATTGCGTGCATCGGCTGTTCATTCACATGGGAAAAGACGACCTGAATCTCAGATTTCTGACATTGTCTGACGATTTCTTTGAGCAGTTCCACGCCCGATGCATCCACGGCAGGCACATTTCGCATACGAATCACGAGCACCTTCAAATCGGTATCATGCAGCATATACCGAAATTTCTCGGAGGCTGCAAAAAACATCGGACCGTTGATCTCATACACACGCGTATTTGTCGGAACCTTTTTCAGGGAGATGTGGTCGGGGTCATTTTCTTCCTCATAATCCACCCATTCACGCGTTTCCGTGACATCCGCCATACGTTTCATAAACAGCAGCGAAGTGAGCACCAGCCCTGCACCGATCGCAACCACCAGATCGAACACAACGGTCAGGACAATCGTCATCAGCAGCACCAGAATATCGCTTTTCGGGGCGGTTTTTATCATGCTGCGGATATTTCTCCAGCCGCACATATTATATGCAACGACAAACAGGATCGCAGCGATGGTCGGCATCGGAATCATGGATGCATACGGCATCAGCACCACCAGAATCACCAGCACGACGATCGAATGCACAATGCCCGCGATGGGTGTTCTGCCGCCGTTTTTGACGTTGGCGGCTGTTCGTGCGATGGCACCCGTTGCAGGAATGCCGCCGAACAATGCCGAACCGATATTTGCAACGCCCTGTGCGATCAGTTCCATATTGGAACGGTGTTTGGAACCGATCATGCCGTCGGACACCACGCAGGAAAGCAGCGACTCAATGGACGCAAGCACCGCAATGGTAAAGGCATTCGGGATCATGGCACGCACGCGCTCGAATGTCACGGAAGGCAGTACGAATTTCGGGAGCGCATTGGAAATCGAATAAAGGTCGCCGATGGTGTTGACCGGAAATGCCGTGAGTTTGACGATCAGCGAACAGACGATCACGGCAATCAGGGAAGCAGGGATCTTATCCAGTTTTTTCGGCCAGAAGATCAGAATTGCCAGCGAAAGCATTCCGATGGCAAACGCCTGCCGGTGAAATGTATCGGCACAGCGGACGATTTCCAGCATTTTGTCAACACTTTCGATGGGTGCATTCTGAAATGTCAGCCCGAAGAAATCCTTGATCTGTCCAAGCACAATGGTGACGGCAATGCCGAACGTAAAGCCTGCCGTGATCGTGCTCGGGATATATTTGATGAGCCGTCCCAGACGGCAAAGCCCCATGATAATCATGAGAATGCCCGCCATGACCGTTGACAGGATCAGACCATCCATTTTGTCGGTTGCCACAATGCCTGCCACGATGGTCGCAAATGCGGCGGTCGGACCTGCGATCTGCACGCGGCTGCCGCCCAGCAGTGAGACAAAGAATCCTGCGATCATGGCGGTATAAAGCCCCTGTTCGGGATTCACGCCCGATGCCAGTGCAAGTGCGATCGACAGCGGCAGCGCAATGATCGCCACGATCACGCCCGCAATGACATCCTGCACAAACTGTTTGCCTGAATAATGCTTCATGACAGAAAAAAGCTTCGGCTTCAGCTTATCTGTCTTCTGATTTTCCGGTATTTGCTCCATAAACCCTTTTGCATCATGCAGTCTGCCCGATATCTCGCTGCACGATACGCATTTCCTTTCTGATTTTTGAATTTTGTCTGCATACAAGCGGATGTATCGGGGCAATGGTTTGCCGCTGTTTGCTTTCAAATCACATGGCTTCCAAACGGCATTTTCTGCCGCCGAAAACTTTTTTATTATGCCACATTTCGCTTGAATTGTCAAGGTTTTTTTCACGATATGCGGCGGCAGACGGCATATGTGACACAATCATTTGACAAATCGGTTTTGCGCGTGTGTATAAAAGTGATAGGCGGCATTTCGTGCAAAGACAGCAAAACGCCCGCAGGTGATTTCTCACTTACGGGCGTTTCAGTCTATCGATACACCATCAAAACAAATCTCGGTTTATCGGCGTTTATACAGCACGATTTTCGGGTCAGCACCGTTGCAGCCATATTCACCCACAAGAATCATGGATTCATCTGCAACGATTCCGTAGCAGCGGTCGGATGCCGCACGCTCCACCTGATTTCCCAGATAAACATCGCTGTCGTTCAGAAACCTGACGGATGTTCCGTTGCACAGCGGATACTCCGGATTCACAAACGCACCATTCAGTAAAAAGAGGTCGCTGATTACAAGTTCCTTGATGCCCAAAGCATTGATCTCCTCGATCAGACTTTTTTCAGTGCATTAAAATTTGTGTTTCGTTCGGCAATGCAGCTTCCGCCAAACGGATGCCCTTTACATACTTCACAGCCGCCGCATTCAGCGGCTCTGCTGCATGCCTTGCAGCAATCATTCCCACAGTATGTCATAGATCATTTCTCCTGATGTTTCAGATGCACTGTTTGCCGTGCTGTTCTTTCCTTCTGACAATGCGTCAGACGATTAGAAATGCTGATGAACCGAATAACGAGGACCTTCTTCGCCCATTTGTCCGTTCGGTTTGAAGCCGCATTTTTCAAGCACTCTTTGTGAGGCGATATTTTCCGGATCCGTTTCTGCTTCCACGGCAGTCACGTTCGGATTGCGGAAAGCCCATGACAAAACGGCATTCACAGCTTCAGTTGCATAGCCCTTGTTTTGGTATTCATCGGAAATCCCGTATCCGATTTCCGCAACACCGGTTGCATCAAGCCCTTTGAAGCACAATTCTCCGATATGAGTGCCGTCTTTCAGTTCGATCATCCAGATCGCATACCACTCCCATTGCTGCGGGTTTTTCAGGCAGCTGTCCAGCATTTCTGTATATGCAGCCTTTAGAACATCGACGGTTTGTGCTGCGATGAACTTTTCCATTGCATCCTGTGAAGATACATATAATTGCAGTCTTTCAGTTTTCAGCATTCTTGTCCTCCTGATTCTGTTTTGCAGGGAACGAAACACAGCCATGCCGTTTTCCGTTGGTTTGATTTCGTTATTTCAAAAGTGACCGTTTCAACCATGTCAGGTCGCGGGCATCGAGGAGGTTGTTTCCATCGCAGTCTGCTGCTTTCCAGTTTGTCATTATTTCATCCGTTCCGTTCAGAATCCATTTTTGAAGCAAAATAATATCTGCAACGGAGCATTTGCCGTCACCGTTTGTATCGCCGAGCAGCTTCGCGGGTGCTTGAAATTTCTCCGAATCTTCCTGCGTGGGTTCTGCATTGTCCGCGCCTTTGGAGAGAAGCGTCAGTTCAGAGGGTGCGGTGCATTTTTCATTTTTCAGGATCTCCGCGCTGCCGCTGCTGTTATATGCTGTCACACTTAGCCCAAAGGAACTGAACGGATAGTTGATTTCATATGCCGAAAGTGCTGCCCATGCCTTGAGATGATTGGAAACGGATACTGTTCCGCTGAGATGATTTGTTTCGTTGACCACAGCAGGTGATTCTTTACAGATGCTCCAGAATACATATTGCATCGGTCCGCCATTGATCGAAACAGGTGTGATGACTTGCTGATAAAGGTCATATTCCTTTCCGTCCGAACAAATTGTGCCGAGTTTTGTCTGGTAATCCGGATCGCCCACAGGGTTCAGACCGCACCATGCCTCAACAATATGGCATTCCACGGAAAGCGATTGTGGCTGTTCACCTATGTCCATGCAGCCATAGTATTCCAGAGAAGCGGTGCCGTCCGTTTCAAAATCCGCTTCATAAGAACGGACAATGTCGCCGTAAACAAGGCAGGGGAGGGCATTTTCCATCTGTTCACAGGCAATGAACACGGGTGTCAGTGCCCAGCCGTCTGTTCCTTTTTTCCAAATTCCGCTGAAGCATCCGTTGGATTGCGGTTCCATTTTGAGCTGGTGAGCATCACTGATATCGCTGTTCCACAAATCAAACGTGTAGCCGTCCATTTCGATCGGGAACTGTGCGGCAGGCTCGTCTGCGGCGTTCACTGCAAATACAGGTGTGGTGCTGAGGGTGAGCAGTGCTGCGGTGATGATTGCGGGAAACCGTGTGTTCATGAGAGACTCCTTTCCGAAAACAAATTACAGGAAATCAATGCATCGTGATGCCTATGGATTGATTCCATTATATCACATATCATCATAGATTTCAAGTGGCTTTTGCGTTTTGCTTTGCGAAACATGGGAGTTCCCATTTCAAACGCGCCGCAGGCACAGCTTTATCAAAAGCTGAAAGCCTGAAAGTTTTTGGCTTTCAGGCTTTCGTTGATTTCACATTCGGGGTGGATTTCTATTTTGCTGTGCAATTTGATCAGCCGTCGATGACTTCGTAATCCTCACCGAGTTCTTTACAAAGCTGTTCATATGCAATTTTGCACTTTTTGCGGAATATGACGCTGTCTTCCTCTGTCCACCACGGGCCTTCATAGGGCGGCTGTTCCATATCCATCGAGGTGTCGTGGTAAGCTTCCAGATAATACAGAAATAACCTCAAATTGCGGGAGATGGGAAGCTGTTTGGGTGAAATGTCATATCCGAAAGCTTCCTTGGTGACATCATCCGCTGCCCAAAGGCAGTGGCATTCCCAATCAAACATGAACTTGATCTTATATTTTGCCATATCTTTCCCATCCATCTTTTTTGAATGTATAAAAAAACCGTGATGCAATCACATCACGGTTTTTGGTGGGAGAGGGTGGATTCGAACCACCGAAGCGAGACGCAACAGATTTACAGTCTGCCCCCTTTGGCCACTCGGGAACTCTCCCATATCTTGAAGCTGGTGGACGGACTTGAACCCCCGACCTGCTGATTACAAATCAGCTGCTCTACCAACTGAGCTACACCAGCATCACACGGTTTCGGTTTGTATTCTCCGTAACCAGCTTTATTATTATAGCACGGTGCAGGGGAAAAGTCAAGCATTTTTCCTGCGAATTTTGAAAACTGTGAAATTGTTTGCATATTTCGTCAATATGCGATTGAAATATATCAAGAATATACAATTACCGTATAAAAACAAAGCGGTGCGTATCATTTCACGCACCGCTTTGGATTACCATTATACTTCGTCCCAGGAAATGTTTTTTCGTCCTGTCAAACTGCGAACGTAATAGCGCAGAATCTTGACGGCATCCTGTGCGTCGATTTCATCGTTGCCGTCCACATTGGCACCGGCTTTTGCCGCATGGATGTACGTTTGGTGGAAGTTGAGCATTCTGGTCGTTTCAGGGAGATTCATCAAGCCCTGCACGTAATAGCGCAGAACAGCGGTGGCATCATCGGACTCCACAATGCCGTTGCAGTCCACATCGCCCAGCATCACTTCGGGTTCAACGATGATCGTGCTGTCCATAAATTCCAGTTCGATTTCGCTGTCCTCGCTGTATGCATAGGTGTAGTAATTGCGCAGATTGCTGTCAACGGATTCCAGAATCCATCCGTTGCACACGCGGACGGTGTAACAGCCCGGTGCGGTGCCCTTGGGAACGCGTACATCAAAGGTGAGGAATGATGTGCCGTCCTTGGCAAGCACAGCATTTTTATAAGGGAAACTCTTGTTGTAGAACATACAGACATCCGTGACGTTTGCGATATCGACATTCCGATAATATTCGCTTTCGTCGGTGGTGCTGGCGGCGTCGAAGCCCTCGAACAGTTCGGGGACGGTGAAGCCGCCCTTTTCGATTTTCACATCCGAATCGCTGTGCACGGAGACTTTCATATTGGCAATGCCTGTATAGTTGTCAATGAACACTTCGCCCTTGACGATGACATCGCCTTTTTTCAGATCTTCTGACGAAACATAGGTCTCCTCTTTGCCGTTGACGGCGGTACGCATAGTGGTTTTGGGGGCTGTGTTGGCGGCAAGGGCGCTGATGCTGCCGGTGGAAATGACGATGCTGCTGACCGCGAGGAGGGCGGTACATTTTCTTTGGAATTGACGTAATTTCATAAATTTCCTTTCTGACGCATAGGCTGAATGAGAAAGAGGGGTGATTCAAACTGGGAAAGAAAGCAGAACGTCGGGCGGTTGTGCATTACGGGACACAGCCGCTCCGACAAATTCTGGAACCATATTTATCAGTGGAGACGGGAACCTGCGGGGATCTCAGGATCGGCAAACAGCACCTTGCATCCGCCGTCGGGGAGGTCAGCGGCACAGATCATGCCGTTGCTCTCGACACCGCAGAGCTTGACGGGCTTGAGGTTTGCCACGAGCAGCACCTTTTTGCCGATTAAGTCTTCCGGTGCATACCATTTTGCGATGCCCGACACCACCTGACGCTGTGCAATGCCGTCAAACAGCTGGAGACAAAGCAGTTTGCTCGATTTCTTCACCTTTTCACAGGAGATGACTTCCGCAACACGGATATCGGACTGTGCAAAGGTTTCAATGCCGATCTCCTCGGCAAACGGTTCGGTTTTGGCGGCTTCCGCCTGTTTTGCGGATGCTGCTGCGGCTTCCTGAATAGCTCTGATCTCTTTCATCAGTGCATCGACATCAACACGCAAAAACAGCGGCTTTGCTTCGCCCACGGGAGCACCATACAGCACCATGCCATCGAATTTCTCGTATCTGCTGATCTCTGTTTCGTCCTCGGTGATGGGAGCCTGCGGGGTGTGCTTGAGGATCTTTGCGGCGGTTTCGGGCATGAACGGTGTCAGCAAGCCGCCGATGATGCGGATGCCCGAAAGCAGGTTATACATGACCTTTGCAAGCCGCGGACGCGCATCGGGATTTTTGGCAAGTACCCACGGGGTCGTTTCGTCGATATACTTGTTGCAGCGGCGTGCAAGTTCCATGACGGCATCCACGGCATCGCTGATGCGGAATGCGTCGAGACATTTGGTCATGTTCGCGGCGGTTTCCTCTGCAACACGCTGAAGATCGGCATCAAATTCCTCGGTGGGGGCGGAGGCGATCAGTTCCTTGTCGGGAACGCTGCCACCGAAATACTGGTTGACCATTGCAACTGTGCGGTTGACCAGGTTGCCCAGCGTATTGGCGAGGTCGGAGTTGAAGCGTTCGCCCATTGTTTCGTAGGTGATGGAACCGTCAGAGGCAAAGGGCATTTCGGTGAGCAGATAATAGCGCACGGCATCGACACCGAAACGGTCAACGAGTTCATCGGCATAGATCACATTGCCGCGGGATTTGCTCATCTTGTCGCTGCCGAACAGCATCCACGGATGACCGAAGATCTGTTTGGGCAGGGGAGCACCGAGCATATGGAGCATGATGATCCAGTAAATGCTGTGGAAACGCACGATATCCTTGCCGATGATGTGGACATTTGCGGGCCAGTATTTCTTGTAGAGGTCGCCGTGATTGCCGTTTGCATCATAGCCCAGTGCAGTGATATAGTTGGAGAGCGCATCAATCCAGATGTAGATCACATGCTTGTCGTCAAACGGCACGGGAATGCCCCATTTTACCGTAGTACGGGACACGCACAGATCCTGAAGTCCGGGCTTGATGAAGTTGTTGAGCATTTCCTTTTTGCGTGCTTCGGGATAGATGAAATCGGGATGCTCCTCGATATACTGCGCGAGCCAGTCCTGATATTTGGACAGCCGCAGGAAATAGGCTTCCTCACGGGCATCATGGACATCTCTGCCGCAGTCGGGGCATTTGCCGTCCGCAAGCTGCGATTCCGTCCAGAAGCTTTCGCAGGGAGTGCAGTATTTTCCGACGTATTCGCCCTTGTAGATA
>JAZLJA010000028.1:0-12731 GCA_045617625.1 Oscillospiraceae bacterium
CAGCAGTTCGCTGATCAAGGCTCTGCGCGCCTGCTGTTCCGGTGTTCCTCTTTTTCTCCGTGCCATATTTTTACCTCCAAAGTAGTGTTGCTTCCATTATACACTACTTTGGAGGTTTACACAAGATTTGGGATGGACTCAACTAAGGAGCCTTTAGAAGAAATCAAGGAATTTGATACATAATACCTATTTGATTTGAAAAATAACGGCTACACCCGAAGGCACAGCCGTCTGCTCTCAAATATAAACCATACACTCGAACACAGCTTCTCTCGCCATATAGATGAAGCAGTTCTCCAGACCAAGCATTTTCTCGGTATCACCGCTGAGAACAGCTTTCTGATAGCAACTATCAGTCTGCTTCCAAAGTTTCACCTGACGGGAGATAGCTTCGCTGACTTTCCGTTCAATATCATCGAGGTACCGCACGATCCTGCCCTCGTTGACGAGCCTACGAAGCCTGTTGGGGCAATGGCTGTCAGAGAAATGAAGATGATACCTGATGAAGTCGGCGTGGTAGGTCTTGCTCTCTTCGGTCTGCGTATCGGTATTGAAGTGTGTAACGGTCATAGTGTTGGTATCCAGTCTCCACAGCGGAACGTATTTCTTTTTCAGGGAGCTGTATGCGTTCTGTTCACTTGTGTATCTGCTCATAAAAATATCCTCCTACTTATCGCTCAGATGTATCAGCGAGCGGTCATAAAAATAGGTTCATTTTGTCCGCTGATATGATCTGCACATCGGTTAAAAACGAATAAGTACAAGGGTATGTCGAATGTTTTTTGTCCGCTATTTGTCCGCTAAGGGTGCAAAAACTTAGCAAAAAACAGCGTAAACGAATTTTTGTGTATTGTTCTGAAACGCCGTATTTTCGAGCTTTTCTGCATATCTCGACAAGTCACAAAAAGTGCGCCGAGATTTTCAATTCCCGTACGGGTCACCATTTCAAACTCTCGGAAATGCCTAAATACAGGCGTTTCCGAGTTTTTCTTTTATACTGAAAATAGGGTTTGTCCGCTGCTTGTCCGCTATTGGATTTTGCAGCGGATATTTTTGCTTTCAGTGCTGTATCTTCACTCAGGTGCTTGTTGCCCGCGGATAGGCGTCTTGCGGCGGTGCGTCGCCAAATGCACTCCTTACGAGCTTTTGCGGCAAAGCAGAAGTCCAAAAGCAAGCTGCGTCGTCAGTTTTTCCATTGCCGCAAGCTTTGCAGCATCCGCAGGAGAGGTCTTGCGGACATACGGCGTCATCGCAAACAAATTCTGCAAATCCTGCCCAGTGACCGTGATTTCTGTTTCGATTCGCTGCACGGATTCCAATGAAAATCCAGCAGGTGCTTCGATTACGGGACGATTTTCATACGGCTGCGGATAGACTGCCTCTTTGAGCTGCCAAAGATGTTTTTCCAGCGGAACCGCACGTAACAGCAGCCCGTTTTTCTTGGTGATACGCGCAAATTCATCAGGCTCACAGGGAGCAAACAAATTCAGCAAGGCATCGCAGACACCATCTGCAAGCGGCAGACGGTTGATGGATGCGACCGCCCATTGAACACCCGAAAGCTGCATGGATTTGGTACGATTCGCTGCAAAGCGCAGGGCATCTGCGGATATATCAAATCCGCAAAGTGACGTATCTATTCCGTTTTTGTGCAGCGATGCCACGAGATTACAAGAATACCAGCCCTCCCCGCAGCCGATATCGGCGATGGTGTGGGGCGATTCGGCAATCAGCACGGCGGCAATGGCATCCAGCAGCGGACGATAAAACCCCGCATCGAGAAACGCCCGGCGCGCTGCAACCATGGCAGGGTCATCCCCTCGGGTACGGCTGCTTTGCCGCTGAAGCAGATTGACATACCCCGATTTGGCGCGGTCAAAGCAGTGCCCTTTCTCACAAATATATCGTTTTTCTTCGGAAATAAGCGGATTTTCACATATTGGACAGCGCAGAATCATAGCGCACCTCCGTTGGTATTTCAGACATAAGATTTATCAATTTTGACGACTGCATAGCAATGGTCGAATTTTTCTGTGATGTGTCTGTCGATTTCCGCTTTCAGCTCATCGTCAGATAAACAGAACGAAAACGGCACAACTGCGTCGAAAATCAGATTTGTATGGGTCGGGCCCTGCACCATGCGGAAATCGTGAATCGTAATGATTTCGTCTATTTTTCTGATTTCCTCGGCAACAGCACGGCGCATCGCGGCAACTGCCTCGTCGTCTGCGGCAATGGGATCCATGTGAATGACCGCTTCACATTGGAATTTTTGGGCAAGTTCGCGCTCGATATTGTCAATAGAATCGTGCAAAAGGAAGATGTCCTCATTCCCCGGCACCTCGGCGTGCAGCGAGATCATCAGGCGACCGGGTCCGTAGTTGTGTACCACCAAGTCATGTACACCGACCACCTTTTCGTCAGATAGTACGAGCTTTTCGATACTCTCAACGAATTCTTTCGTTGGAGGTTCGCCAAGCAGAGGCGAGATGGTATCCTTTGCTGCTTCTATGCCTGTGCGCAGAATCAGCACGGAAACAAATATTCCGCAGATGCCGTCTGCATGCAGTCCCGTTGTGACCGCCAGAATTGTGCAGACCAAAACGACCAGCGTGGAAACCGCGTCACTGATGCTGTCAGCGGCAGTTGCGGACATTGCAGCAGAATCGATCTTTTTCGCAGTCTGCTTGTTGTAATACCACATATACAGCTTCACGAGAATCGACGCCGCGAGAATAACGATGATGACCGCACCGCCCTCGATTTCTTCGGGATGAAACAGTTTTTTGATGGACGAAATGCCCAGATCTGCGCCCATCCACAGGATGAGCATGGAAACCGCAAGTCCAGCCAGATATTCGATTCTGCCGTGTCCAAAAGGATGTTCGGGGTCGGGAGCTTTGCCGCTGAACCAGAAGCCGATGAGTGTAATCAGCGAGGAAGCCGCATCGGAGAGGTTGTTGGTGGCGTCAGCGGTGATGGCAATCGAGCCACTGAGCGTACCTGCCACGAATTTGGCGATGCCAAGTAAAATATTGAGCAGAATGCCGACCACTGAGCATAAGATGCCGTAGCCCTTGCGGACAGGCGGCTGTGTATAGTCCTGATAATTCTTGATAAATCGCTTTGCTAATAGGGAAATCATGTCAATCATCCTTTCTGTATGTATCCCGAACGGGTTGGAAATGCGCCTTGTGCTTGAGTGAGATGCAAATGATTCGCTTCGATTCCAAATAACAATCTGACCGTCTTGAAAAGGAAAATCATTCCTTTGAATCCGATTCTTCAAATCCGGCCATTTCACGCTCCAGCAGACTTTGGATCAGGGCATTCACACTCAAACCCTTTGATGCAGCGAAAGCCTTTACACGGTCACGTTCACCCCTTGGAAGCCGAATCTTTAGGTCCTCATAGTTTTGCAGATACTTTTCAGTCGCCCTTCGCTGCGCGTTTGATGTTTTCATATACATTCCTCCTATGATATTCCAGTATAACATATATCCTGCAAAAAATCCATTGACAAAAGCACCATGTATGGGTACATATATTCGCTGTTCTTTGTCGGCTTTGCAAATTTATGCATGGGTACATATACACTATGCAAAATATCAAAGGAGGAGAACAAACGCATGAAAAACCTTTGCAATTCAAAATCCGAAAGTCCACTTCGCAAATGCGCTCAACAAGATTGCAAGGATGCAGTTTCAATCATGACGCCGATATTGACAGAATGCCGCGAACGTGTTACAATAATACAATAATCAGGAAAAAATGAGCGAAATTTTCCAAACACATGACATGGAAGGAAATCGAAGAATGGACACACAAAATCGGAACATCCGAAGTGCTTACTGGGACAATATCAAAGGGCTGCTGATGCTGTTGGTCGTATTTGCACATATACTGTATCAGCATCAGGATAAATCAGAGGTCATCAACGGCATCGTAGACTATATTTATATGTTCCATATGCCCGCATTTGTCTTTGTTTCGGGCTATTTCGGGAAAAGCGAACGGGCACACAGCTTTGCAAGCATCATCAAGCTTGTCTTCCTGTATTTCATTTTCAACAGCCTCATGGGATTCCTGTACGGCTTTGGTTCGCTGATAGAACCCGTGTACTCCTATTGGTATCTTGTTGCACTGATCGCATGGCGGCTGACAGCGCATTACATCGCAGGATTCAAGGAGATCAATCTGATCCTGTTTGTCACGGCACTGTTCGCAGGATTTTATCCAAGCATCGACAACTCCTTTGCCGCGGCAAGAATCATCGGATTCTATCCGTTTTATATGAGCGGATATCTGTTATCGGAAGAAAAAAGCAATGCACTGATCGGGAAGAAAACCGCCCGTAAGATCCTCACAGGCATCGGGGTATTGACGGCCGCAGGCGTGCTTGCCTATTTCAGCAGATCGTTTTTCAACTATACAGATCAGGCACTGCAAATGGCAGGATATGACGACCCCTTTGGCGCATTCGGCAGAATCGCGCTGTATCTCATTGCATTTCTCATGATCTATGCTTTGCGTTCCCTTGCACCAAACAGAAAAATCCCTCTGCTGACCACGCTCGGAAAAAACTCGCTGTGGATCTTCATTCTGCACCGACCGCTGACGCTCTGGCTGAGTGCCCGCATGGAGTCGCTTTCCAACGCACCGATGATACTGCTGTCAGTTCTCTGCGCGATCGTGCTTTGTCTGCTTCTCGGAAATGATGTGCTCGCCAAATTCGCCAACCGATTCCTTGAAGGCGGCGCAGAAATATTCACCGCAAGAGACAGCACAAAACTCACCGCCGCAAAAGCGGCATCGCTTGGTGTCGCGCTCTGGTTCATCGTATCGGTGGTTCTCAGCTCCTATAAGGGCATCAGCTTTGAAGATCTGCAAAAGCTGATCAGCGGCGAAACGGTTTCAACCGAAGAAACCGACGATGAAGAAGATATCCTTTTTCCTGTCATGTCAGACGAAACCAAACAGCGTTTTGACAACGCCTTTCATCTGACGTTTGCAGGCGATCTGATCCTGCTGGAAGATCAGGTCAAGCGTGCGCACAGCGATGGCAACTATGATTTCTCCGATATGTTCCGATATGCCGCCCCGTACATTTCTTCTGCCGATTATGCCATCGGTGTTTTTGAAGGCCCTATGGCAGGGGAAGCGGCAGGCTATTCGACAAGCAACTTCGATGACGGCAAAGAACTTGCACTCAACTTCCCGGACGCATTTGCACAGGCGGTCAAAGATGCAGGCTTCGACCTTGTGACCACCGCGAACAATCATGTGCTGGACAAAGGTGTGGATGGCGCCATGCGAACCCTTGACGTTCTTGACAAGCTTGGGCTTGACCACACAGGCTCCTACAAGACCTCGGATGCCAAGCAAAAAGAGCATATCAAGCTTGTGGAATGTCAGGGCATCAAAATGGCTGTCCTGTCTTATACCTACGGCAGCAACGGTGCGAGTCCTTCTGCGCTCATTGACGGCGATATGTCCTATCTCACCTCTGTCATCGGCGGCACGGAAGGAGAAGAATTTGAAAAACTGAAACAGCGCGTCGCCGATGATTTCATGAAAGCCAAAGCACTTTCGCCCGACCTGATCATCGTCCTTCCGCACATCGGCACACAGTTTTCCAATCAACCCGATGACGAACAGACCGTTTGGTTTGAGATCTTCAAAGAGAATGGTGCAGATATTATTCTCGGCGACCACTCGCACGTCGTTGAACCTGCGTGCATTGAGGACTATCACGGGAAGAATGTGTTCACCGCATATTGCCCCGGCAATTTTGCAAATCTGTATCGGAAAAATCAGGGCGACACCAGTATGCTCATTGATGTCTACATCGACCGCGAAACCAAAAGCGTCATCGGCGGCAGTATTGTTCCGCTATACACCTGTGCACCCGCCGACGGCAATTTCCGTGCCGTCCCGATCTGCGATCTGATGAACGATCAGGAACTGCGGGCACAGCTGACAACAGATGATATCGACCTTGCGGAAAATGCAAACAATATCATCACCAATGTGGTGTTCGGCAACAAGATCGCCCTCTCATCCATGACCGAGAGATTCTATTTCGACCAAAACGGATATCTCCGCACCAAAACGACAGGCATTGCGCTTTCAAAGCAAATGGAGAACGGTACCCTTTCTTCCGCGATGCAAAAAGCGGAACGAATATGCTTCATCGGTGACAGCGTTACAGAGGGCACCAAAAACGGCGGATGCCCGTGGTATGAGCCGATGGAAGCACTGTTCCCCGATAAGATCTTCCTGAATTACTCGAAAGGCGGCTGCACCGTTTCCTATATGACGCAGAAAGCCGACGAGATTCCAAGCGCAGACCTGTATGTCATCGCCCTCGGCACCAATGATGTCAGATACCGCAATGAATTGACCTGCGCAATGACTTCGGAGGCTTATGTCGAGGAGATGAACGCGCTGATCACCAAACTCTCCGAAAGCAGCAATGCAGAATTTGTGTTGATCGCTCCGTGGTATTCGACCGACGGCGATACGGTTTGCAGTATGCCTTACAGCCAAAAGACCGCACTCAACAAGGAATATACCGATGCCCTCAAAGACTACTGCACGGCACATTCCTACGGCTATATCAACGCAAATACGTATATCCAAAAGATTCTGTCCGTCACCCCTGACAGAACCTATCTGCTCGACCATATCCATCCGAATGCGACAAAGGGTGTGGTCATGTATTCGGAAGCAGTGCTTTCCGAATAACGGAAACAAACAGAAACCCCCGCTCACGTTTCAAACCGTGAACGGGGGTTCTTCTTATGCAGTCACGATGCTGTTTGCCTGATGCAGGTCAAGCAGATCGACTGCCTGTTCCCGCATTTTATATTTGAGCACCTTGCCCGCGGCGTTCATGGGGAATTCCTCCACAAACACGATATAGCGCGGTGTCTTGCACTTATCCATATGCGTCTTGACATATTCCTTGAGACTTTCCTCGGTGCATTCCGCGCCCTCGTTGCGAATGACGCACGCCATGACCCCCTCGCCGTACTGCTTGTCGGGCCCGCCGATGACCTGCACATCCTTGTCGTCAGGATGCGTGTAAAGGAAGTCCTCAATCTCCTTGGGATAGATATTTTCACCGCCGCGGATGATCATATCCTTGATGCGTCCCGTGATCTTGAAGTTGCCGTCGGGCAAGCGGCGCGCCAAATCACCCGAATGCAGCCAGCCGTCGCTGTCGATCGCCGCCGCAGTCGCCTCTGGCATTTTATAATAGCCCTTCATGATGTTATAGCCGCGTGCGCAGAATTCGCCGTCCTGATTATCGCCCAGTTCCTCGCCTGTTTCAGGGTCAACGATCTTGCACTCGACACCGAAGATCGGGCCGCCGACGGTGTTGACGCGCGTTTCGATGGAATCTGTGGTTTTGCTCATGGTGGTGGCAGGCGATGCCTCTGTCTGTCCGTAGGTGATGCAGATCTCGGGCATATGCATCTTGTCGATGACTTCTTCCATCGTCTTGATCGGGCAGGGCGAACCCGCCATGATGCCTGTGCGCATATGAGAGAAGTCAGTTTTCTCGAAGTTTTCGTGTCCGAGCATCGCAATGAACATGGTGGGCACACCGTGGAAGCAGGTGATCTTCTCGCGGTTGATGCAGTCAAGCCCCTTGCGCGGCGAGAATGCGGTGATCGGCGACATAGTGACACCGTGCGTAACGGATGCGGTCATTGCAAGCACCATGCCGAAGCAGTGGAACATCGGCACCTGGATCATCATGCGGTCGGCGGTGGAAAGATCCATGCAGTCACCGATCGCTTTGCCGTTGTTCACGACGTTGTTGTGCGTCAGCATCACACCCTTGGGGAAGCCTGTCGTGCCCGATGTGTACTGCATATTCGCCACATCGTCCTTTTTGATGGCCTGACGGCGTTTTTCCACCTCCGAAAGCGGCACCTGATCGTGCAGCGCAACGGCTTCTTCCCAGGTATAGCAGCCGTCCTGTTTGCTTTCTATGGTGATAATATTCTTCAGATACGGAAATTTCTTGGAACAGAGTTTACCCGCCTCGCAGTCTTTGAGTTCGGGGCAGAGCGTCTGCATGATCTCGACGTAGCTTGTGCCCTTATAGCCGTCGATCATGACCAGCGTGTGCGTGTCTGACTGCTTGAGCAGATATTCGGTCTCATGGATTTTGTTGCCCGTGTTGACCGTCACCAGCACCGCGCCGATCTTTGTCGTTGCCCAGAAGGTGATATACCACGCAGGCACATTGGTCGCCCAGATGGCAACATGGTCGCCCTTGCCGACGCCCATCGCAATGAGAGAACGTGCAAAGGTATCGACGTCATCGCGGAACTGCGGATAGGTTCTGGTATAGTCAAGTTCCGTATAGCGGAACGCATACTGATTCGGGAAAGCTTCGCAAACGCGGTCGAGAACATCGGGGAAGGTATAGGAGATGAGGCGTTCCTTCGGCCAGATGTAATTGCCGTCGCCGCGGTTGTTGGTCTGGAGTTCATGCTTGTGTTTTTTGCGGTATTTCGCCATATACTCGGCAAATGCGGGGAACACGATGCCCGCATCGGAGAGCGAGGGCATCCAGCGTTTGACCCATTCGAGCGACACATAGCCGTCATAATGGATGCTTTCGAGGGCTGCCATCATGTCATCGAGCGGCATATCGCCGCTGCCCATCATCTCATAGACCAGCTTGCCATCGCGCATGGAGCTGTCTTTCGTGTGGACAAACTTGATGTAGCTGCCGAGTGTCGAAACGGTCTGCATGGGCAGTTCACCGCCGTAGCGATAAGGGTGGTGCATATCCCAGAGTGCCGCAACACAGCGATGTCCGACTCGGTCGAGCAGGGCTTTCAGGCGCGAAGAATCGCTGTAAACGCCGTTTGTCTCGACAAGCAGTGTCACGCCGTGAGCATCCGCCTCGGGAATCAGAGAGGTCAGCAGCTCCGCGACATAGGCATCATCGACATTTTCAGAGGGCTCGGGGTTACGGTCGCCCAGCACACGAATATAGGACGCACCGACTGCCTGTGCCAGATCCATGCACGCAAGCAGTTCTGCGCGGGTTTGATTCTCATTCACCTTTTCATTCAGGCAGCAGTTTGAGCTGATGCAGGGGATCTGCAAATGCAGCGATGCAAGCTTTGCCACGGTTTTGGGCAGCTGTGCGCCTGTGAACGGCTTGGTGCGGTAAGGATCAGCAGGAATGCCCAGTGAGCGCAGCTCGATGCCGTCAAAGCCCAGATCCTTCGCCATGGAATATACGTCAGACCAATCGAAGTCGGGACAGCCGAGGGTTGAAAAACAAATTTTCATGGGATTCATCCTCTCTTGAATTTGCGGGGAAATGCGGGATTCTGAGGGGGAACTCCTTGGTAGGGTTTCCCCTCACCCCCTCCTGACCTTCTGGAAGGAGAAGGAGGTGTGGTCGCTGCTTACTGCTCGTCGTGACGACGAATCTCCGCGCGCTTGATCTTGCCGCCGAGCGTTTTCGGCAGTTCATCGACATATTCGATCACACGCGGATACTTATACGGTGCGGTCGCCTTTTTCACATGCTCCTGAAGTTCTTTCGTCAGTTCAGGCGATGGCGTATAGCCTGCCGCAAGCACGACTGTTGCCTTGACGACCTGTCCGCGGATGGGGTCAGGTGCGCCGGTGATCGCCGATTCCACGACCGCAGGGTGCGTCAGCAGCGCACTCTCGACCTCAAACGGTCCGATGCGGTAGCCTGAACATTTGATGACGTCGTCATTTCTGCCGACGAACCAATAGTAGCCCTTGGAATCGCGCCATGCAACATCGCAGGTATCGTAATTCTTGCCGCCAAGCACGTTCTCGGTCATTTCCGGATTCTTATAATAGCCCGTGAACAGCCCCGTCGGGTGATATTCGTCGATGCCGCAGATCATAATGCTGCCTTCCTCGCCGTCCTCGGCCTCTGCGCCGTCGGCACGGATGAGGTGAATATTATAAAGCGGCGACGGCTTGCCCATCGAGCCTGGTTTCGGGTCGATCCACGGGAAGTTTGCAAGCAGCACCGTGCCTTCGGTCTGACCGAAGCCCTCGCGCATTTTCTTGCCTGTCAGCTCATAGATGCGGTTGAACACCTCAGGATTGAGTGGTTCGCCTGCATTGCAGAAGTTCTGCACGGAGGAGAGGTCATATTTCGTCATATCCTCCTGCAGCATGAAACGATACATCGTAGGCGGTGCGCAGAAGGTCGTGATCTTATACTCGCTGACAACTTTCAGAATGTTCTGCGCATTGAATCTGCCGATGAAATCATAGCAGAAAATGACCGCGCCGCAGATCCACTGCCCGTAGATTCTGCCCCAGCCGAATTTTGCCCAGCCCGAATCGGAAATGGACATATGCAGTTTATTCTCCTGCACCTGATGCCAATATTTCGCCGTGACAATGTGTCCCAGCGGATGTGAATAATCGTGGCACACCATTTTCGGCATTCCCGTTGAGCCCGATGTGAAGTAGATCAGCATGGTATCGGTGACTTTTGTCGCCTCATCGCCCGTAGGACGCGCAAAGGTCTCAGGATATTTTGCGATCTCGTCCTCGAAGAAATCCCAGCCCTCTCTGGGTTCAGCCACCGCGATTTTCTTGTGCAGTGTCGGGATCTCGGCTTCCGCGCCCTCGATCTGGGTGCGGATATATTCGTCATCGCAGGCGATGATCGCGGAGATGCCCGCCATATTGCCGCGATATGCGATATCGTGCGTGGTGAACAACAGGTTGCCGGGGATCAGGATGACACCCAGCTTGTGCAGTGCCGTAGCCACCACCCAGTATTCCCAGCGGCGGCGCAAAATCAGCAGCACCACATCGCCCTTTTTCAGCCCGATGCTTTTGAAGTAATGGCAGGTCTGATTGGAAAGCTTTGCGATATCCGAGAACGTAAAGGTTTTCTCCTCCATATCCTTGGAGAGCCACACCAGAGCCTTTTTTTCGGGCTCCTGTTTTGCCCATTCCTCCACGATATCCCAGCCAAAATTGAAATCTTCAGGCACATTGACACGATAGTTCGCCTTGAAATCCTCATAGGAATCGAAATCAATGCGCGGCAGATAGCGGTCTAACAGCATAATGCTCGATACTCCCTTTTCGTTTATTATTCGGCAATCATGGTCAAAAATCTGGCTTTGGTGTCACCTGCGCAGCGCTGACCATGCGGATGCGTCGGATCGAAGTAAATGGAATCGCCCTCGTTGAGAATGATCTCCTCGTTCTCAAAAATCACCGCGACACTGCCCTTCAGCACCAGATTGAATTCCTGTCCTGCGTGCGTGACAAGGCTTGCAGGCTCATCGGAGGGCTCCAGCGTCACGAGCAGCGGCTGCATCACCTTATCGGCAAAGCGGAACGCCAGATCCTTGAAACGGTAGCCCTCAAAGCGGCTGATGCTTCTGCCCTTGCCGCGGCGCACCACCTGATAGGTGTCAATGCGGCTGGGTTCGCCGGTCACCAGCTCGTTGAAATCCACATGGAATTTATTCGCGATCTCGTAAATGACGCTGATGGGGAAATCGCCGTTTTCCTCATAGCCCGCATACACGGCAGAATCCACGCCAAGTTCTGCGGCAAGTGCCTCCTGCGTGTAATCACAAACCTCGCGCAGTTCACGAATGCGTGCTGCGATCTCGTTGATGTTCTTCATGGAACTCCTCCTTTTTTCAAAGACATTCGGCACAAAAAAGCGGTGAAAAGCTCTCGCCTCTCACCGCCATTTGCATATTTCCGCGATTTATCAGGAATTTTGCAACCGCTCATGTGCATAACGACAGAGGCTTATGATACAAGCACCATAAGTCGAAGTACGAGTGCAACTACGAGCGCGACTGCAAAACGCATAAAAAATCGTTCCTTTCGTCAATTTTCATTCCACAGAATATTATAGCACGATGCAAATGCAATGTCAAGCAATGCAGAAAACGCGCCGCAAATTTGGGCGATTTACACAGTTTTCGTGCATCACAGCCTGAAAAATGCGCTTCAACACAGTGCTTTTGGGCGATCGCGCCGCTGTGAACGCTCAGTCGTCAAATCTGATGATGCCCGACTGATACATCGAAAGCAGGAAATAGAGGCGGATCTTATCGCGGTATTCGGGCTTGACCATGTAATAGACATAGTTTTCCACGACGTTGATGGGCAGTGCGGAGCGTCCTTCGATCTTGAAATTGGAAAATCCCATCGGCACATATTTTTCGTAGATATCCTGCGGCGTGATGTGCGTGCGGTAATCCGTGGTGTCATAGAGGCATTTGTCCATATGCGGGCAGGTGAACTGCTCTTTCAGCTTATACGGCACACGCGGACCGTTCTTTTTGAGATGCTCCACGTAGTCGATCTGCACGCGGCCGAGATAATCGTAATGTTCGCCGCGGCGGGGGCAGTTCGGCTCGCACACCGCGTTCACAAGGATCTCGACTTTCTCCTTGTGCGGCAGTTTTTCGAGCATCTCCCAGTTGTTGTTCCAGTTGTAATCCAATACCACCAGCGCGTAGTCCTTTTCCAGTTCCTCGCAGAGTGCATCAAAATCACGGATCTGCTTGCAGGTCGAGGACACAATGCGGTAGGTCGGATAGTTCTTGCGGATGTAGTTTTCGAGCAGGTCGGATACCACGATGACTGCATTCAGACCGTCCTCGCGTTCTGCCAGTTTCAGGCAGTTGTTGCAGTGGCGGTCGTCGAGATGCGACGGGTTG
>JAZLJA010000029.1:0-13776 GCA_045617625.1 Oscillospiraceae bacterium
ACACCGCGTTCACAAGGATCTCGACTTTCTCCTTGTGCCGCAGTTTTTCGAGCATCTCCCAGTTGTTGTTCCAGTTATAATCGAGGACGACCAGCGTATAATCCTTTTCCAGTTCCTCGCAGAGCTTGTCAAAATCGCGGATCTGCTTGCAGGTGGAGGACACAATGCGATAGTTCGGATAATTCTTGCGGATATACTGTTCCAGCACATCGGAGACGACGATCACGGCATTGAGCCCGTCGGGATCATTGGCAAGTTTGAGACAGTTGTTGCAGTGGGGATCATCGAGCATGGATTCGTCGATGAGCGGGTTGGTGAACGTAAAGCGCAGGGAAACGCCGCGGCCGTTGACCTCACGAATGACGGTTTTCATCGCATCGACGGGGAAAATCTCGCCGATGGTTCTGCCGCCGTTCCACATGGAGGGCGGAAACTCGCCGTACATTGAATCAACGCGGACATTCTCATAAAACGCTTCGGGAAACCGTTCCATCAGTCCAAGAAGCATCATGTTCATGTTAAACTGGTGTGTAAAGCCGGGAATATGAAAATTGATTGCCATATAGAAATCCTCCCTTTTTGATGCGTCCGCGGTAAACGGATGCTGGATATATTATAGCACAAAAGGGCGGCTTTTGTCAATGCAAAAACTCCGCCGTGATTGTGAAGCGGAAATACAAAAATCCCTGACGAAACAACGTGTTCCGTCAGGGAGCCGTTCATTCTTTTGCCGCCTTTGCCGCGCAGCCATCCCACGACTTTTTGCCGCGAAACAGTTTGTCGCAGATAAACAGCCCCAGTGTCGCAAACAAAACACCAAAGCAGAAACCTGCCAGCACATCGGTCGGGTAATGCACATATAGATACAATCTCGAAAAGGCGATGATCGTCGCCAGAATCAGCGCAGGTACGCCCCATTTGCGTTTCCAGAAACAGATCGCCGTTGCAACCGCAAACGATGCCTGTGTGTGTCCCGACGGGAATGAACCATCCGTGGGGGCTTTCACCAACAGCATACTTTGCATCGCCGTGTTGATGTCAAACGGGCGGGTACGCGCAATCATGGGCTTCAAGATCACATTGCCGCACAGCAGACAGAGGATCAGTCCGATTGCTGCAACGTGCGCGTATTTACGCGTTTTTTTCGGGATAAAGCCAAGCAAAGTCAGCAGGATCCAGAACCAGCCGCCGTCCCCAAGAAATGTAATTTTCGGCATGACAGCATCCATGAAGCCACAGCGAAGATGCTCCTGAATCCAATCGAGAAATGCGAATTCCCAACCCATGAAAATGACGTCCTTTCAAAGAAAAATGCAATGTCGTGTTCGATACGCTAATGTCTTATTATACCACGGATTGTCGGTTTCTGTCGAGATGCCATGCCGTTTTGTAATCATTTTGTAATTTTCTGCAAACAAAATAACAGCAGCACTGCGGGAATCCCGCCCACGCCGCTCACTGCAAGATTCACAGCGGTCAGCGGCGGCTGAAAAGCGATCGCCGCGCCAAAGCGTCGGCAAAGCAACAGTGCCGCAATACCGCTGCCCATGCCCCAAAGCATCGAGAGCAGTTTATGTTTTCTCCGAAGATACGTACAAATCATATATATTGCGGACAGAATCAGCATTCCCCGCAAAGCCCAAACAGGCGTGATGATATTCCGCAGCCCGTCCAATCGCACGCCTCCTCACAACAAAATATAGCACAGGGCATAGAGCAGCTTTTTGTCGCAGTTCTCTTTCGATATCGCCCACACCAGAATCAGCAAAAGCAGCGTGTCTGCGTCGATTTTATCAAGCCCTGACAACAGATTCGACGGCGGGATATCACGGCACGGCAGTGGCGGCGGTGCGGATACAGGCGGCGGACAATGCTTCGGTATCGGCGTTGGCGGCGGTGGCGTTGGGCAAGACCGCCCTCCGTATCTGTTTTGCCGCATCTGAAACGGAAATCCGTATGCCACAAAAATCCCTCCTCACAGATGCAGCAAATCATCGAGCATACCCTGCTCACGCAGTGCCGATGCCGCACCATACAGCCGCAGAAACGAGATCGCCTGCTCTGCGCGTCTGCCTCTGTCATCGCTCAGGTGCGGCTTCAAAGCACGCAGCAGCGCGATATTTGCATCATCCTCCAGATGTGAGAGCACCTGCCCTGCCGCCATGATTTTCCCGATATCAGGCATCGGCGCGTCCGCATCGCCTGCCGCTGTTTCCGCCTGCGATGTATCATCGCCCTGCTGCATCATGGCGGAAAGCTCCTGCAAATTGCGCAGGCTTTCGGGGTCAGAGAGCAAAGCCTGCAATTTCTCCGTCATATCATCCATGTTTGACTTTGCCCCCTCCCTTCTCATTTCGCAAACTTCTCGTAGATCGCCTTTGCCTGCCTGCTGTTCATCATTTGATTGAGAAGCTGCGGATTATTGAGTATCTGCTGGAGATTTGCTTTCTCCTGCGGTTTCATCGACGCAAGTGCCTTATCAAATTTTCCGCTTGCGAGTTCTTTCGCCAAAACCTCCTGCGATACCCCGAGTTTTGCGCTCACCACACGCAAAAGCTCCTGCATCTTCGGTGATTGTTTGATTTCATCCATCACGGTCTGCTCTCCTTTCGGCGGTTGACATATGTTCCATTTCTATGCTATAATCAAAGAAAACAGAACGAAAGGACGGGAATTTCTCATGCAGATTCTGGTGTTGTCCGATACGCACGGGCGCGAGGATATTCTGAGCCGTGTGCTGCTTTCCCATGCCGATTCCGACCTGGTCATCCATTGCGGCGATGGTGAAAAGGAACTTGACAGCTTTCTTTCCGCGCATGGCGACTGGGCATCGAAAATCTATCATGTATGCGGCAACTGTGATTTTTCGCAGCGCAGTCCGCGGATTCTCACGCTGGATCTCCCATACGGACATCGGCTGGTTGCAGTGCATGGTGATTATTTACAGTATGGGGATTTCAAGGCAAATCTGGTACGGCTAGCGACATCGGAGAGGGCAGATATTGCGCTGTTCGGGCATTTTCACACGCGCTGTGAGGAATTTCGGGATGGGATATATTTGTTCAGTGCCGGCAGTGCCGCATTGCCGCGGGATGGAATGCCGCCTGCGTATGGGCTGATCGACATTTTTGAAAATGGGATCCTGTTCTCGCACGGAGAGATTTCCCGCTGATATTATCCTATGCGGACGGGGCGCATTCGTGCATAGAGGATTTGTATTCGGACTCCGTCTCTTTGGCATGGGTCGGGGACGGAGTCCCCATTATCAATGCGCCGCAGGCACAATGTTCGGTCAGACATCAAATTTCGCAACCCTGTGCAGCACCCGCACAACATCCATTGCATCCACTGTGCCGTTTCCGTCTGCATCCGAATTCTCTGCGCCGCCGTTCGGCAGATCAAGCGTCACATCCTCCACCGACAACCGCGACAGCAGCACTGCATCCGATACCGTGATCTTTCCGTCATTGTTGACATCACCCGTGCCGACAACCCGCACTTCAAACGATACCGTCTTGCCATAGAACGTCAGATAGATCGTGTAAGTGCCCGTTTTGCTGCTGTCAAACGCACTGTCATCTACCTCATAGAACGTCATCGGCTGCGTGAATGTATCAAGCTCCAACGAGCCCTTGTTCGCACAGCCCTCTGCCGTGCCGCCTGTCAGATCCAGTTCCTCGCCCAGATAATATTCCACCTTGTCAGGCAGCGTTTTGATACTGAACCACGTATGCCATGTATCATCTGTTGTCGTTGTAGTCTCCACATATGGTTCAACGGTGACCAGAGCAGTCTCGGTTCTGCCGTCAGAGGCTGTGATTTTCACCTCATGTGTGCCGACCTCATAGAAGCTGAGATACACCCAGATCGAATACTGATGCGACAAAAAACTCGGTCTGACAAAATGATATTGTGCATTCCATTCGTCGGCTTCATCAAAGACATAATGCTGTCCGTCATCGTCAAATTCGACCTTGAATGTGGAATCAAAGAAATTGTTGATCTCAAAGCCGCAAGAGCTTCCGCTTTTGATGGTATATTCCTTTTGTTTCAGCAGATTTGTCGGCTTTTCAAGCACCTCCACAGGCACTCCCATGCGGTGCTCCACCATGCGCAGACGGTATTCACCCTCAGGCAATCCGGAATCGGTCGCGGTATAAAGCGGAAATACGCCGATCACATCCTGCTTGCACTCCACCCAGATGGTATAGTTTCCTGGGGTGTTGAAATCCACTTCGCTGGTGTCTACCACAAAGCAGTCGTTATACTCTGTGGATTCATCGCCCAGCCAGTAATTCTTATATCCGCCCCACATATCGGGGTCAAACTCGCCCGTGACAGTGTTTTTCAGGATCAGATGGAGTTGGAATCCGTGATCATAGCAGTCAAATTCATCCCCTGCATAGAACTGATTTTTCTTGATGCTCAGTTCCACATAGGCGTCAAAATCGTAGTCGGCATCGGGGCGCAGCCATGTGCCTGATTCGGGCGGTGCCCAGAGCGGGATCGTCGTGGTGGTGGTTGTGGTGGAAGAGATATATGGTTCCGTTACAGCATACGCGGATGTGGTGTAGGTCATTTCCGCGGTTTCTTCGGATTCCCATAAGTCGTCATGGTCGGTGCAATAGCCTGTTGCCATTGCGGACATTGCCGTGGTCGTTGATGAATATTCACCGAAATTCTGCGGTGTTTCGGAATGCGGTGCGGTGGTCACAACGGGCTGCTCTCCGCGCACATAGACATAATATACCGCAGATACGCCGTTCCAGCACACACGAATCGGATATGCGCCCTCTTTGGTGTTGTCAAACGCGCTGTCGTCGATGGTGAATGCGGAAAAATCCTGCACGCCCGTGTTGATCTCCTCGCCGCCCTTGACGTAGGTGACGCCGCGGGCTCTGCCGCCGTAGAACATCAGCTCCTCGCCGATATTGTACTCGGTTTTATAGGGCTTTTCTACGATGAAAACCTCCGAGAAGACATCGGGGGGTGCCGCAGTTGCTGTGGTGACGATCGGCGCATCCGCGGCGAATACATCAGTGGTCAGGATGTGTTTGTCACCCGAAATGCCGTTTGTGCAGATCGCATTGGTGCAGCAGATCGCGGTCAAGATCGCAAACCATTTTTTCATGATAATTCCTCCTTTTGATTATGGTATCATGGTGACTGTGAAACTGACGCTCAGTTCACCTTTTTTCACGTAGATGGTATAAATTCCCGCTTTTGTGCTGTCAAACTCGCTGTCGTCGATCTCGTAATCGGTCACGCGGAAATCGCCGAGCCATGCGCCGCTGCCGTCATATTCGGAAATGACACAGCCGCGCAGATCAAGTTCCTGCCCGAAAACATAGAGTGTCTTATAGGGCGCGGATTTCAGCTGCATGGATGCGGTATTCCGTATCGGCTGCGTGGTTTCAGTTGCCAACGGGATACCGTCGGCGGTCACATGGACATAGAAACAGGCTTCTCCGCCCAGATAACGCACATAGATCGGATACGTGCCCTCGCGGGTGTTGTCATATGCGCTCGTGTCAACCTCAAAATAACTGAACTGCTGCACATCGGTATCGTAATCCCTGCCGTTGATTCGCCCGATCGCCCGTGCTTTACAGCCTGTCAGCATCAGCGGCGCACCGATGGAATATGTGGTTTTCAGCGGCTTTTCCACGATATAGACATTCATGAAATTCTCGTAAGGTGTGGTGACGGTATCGGTGGTCGTCACGCTCACATCCAGGGGCACCTCGGTGACAAGCTGCGTCGTTTCTTCCGGCATCACCGACGATGTTTCCGTGACTTCCGCAGTGCTGTCTGCCGCCGCAGTGGTCGTCACAACAGCAGAAAGAATGGTCGCTGTGGTTTCCGTGGTTTGCGCGGATTCAGAGGTGCTTTCTGTGGTCGTCAGAGCGGGCATGGTACTTTCATCCGTGACGACCACAGAAAGCGAAGATTCCTGATGATGTTCCGCGATCCCTGCACGAAACTTCTGCACCAGACCAACGCTGAGCATCAGACACGCCGCGGTTGCGCCCACAGTCATCACGATGTGCAGCGGCGCGAATTTATCATGTCCATTTTCCCGTTTTTCTTTCTGAACATTCTTCCAAGGTTCTGCGGCTTCTGCCTGCATGACGGCTCCAACCTGCAATGCATTCTGTGCGCTTTCGCCGTTCAGCACTTCAAGGCGGTAGCGTTCATCGACATCGCCAAGTGCTTTCAGAAGATCCGAACTTTTCAAAGCAATCCCTCCTTTGCAAGATATTTTTGCAGCTTTTCGCGTGTGCGTGCCACCGACATTTTCACCTTGCTCACGCCGACATCATGTTTATTTGCGATCTCGGCAAACGGTGTCATCAGATAGTACCGTTCCATGAACAGAATACGCGTCTCCTGCGGCAAAGTGCCCAAGAATCGGTTGATTGCCTCGCGCAGTGCTGCGGTATCGACCTGTTTTTCCACATCCTCCTGTGCCGCCACGCATTCTTCGAGTTCCTCCAGCGCGGCAGAGATCTGACCTCCGCCCCGTTTGAGCGTATTCTCGGCATGGTATCGGTCAATGCAGATGTGACGAATCAGCGTCGCAAGATAAGGTGCAAACGGAAGCGGGTGTGCAGGCGGAATGGCATTCCAAACTTTCAGCAGCATATCGTCAAAACATTCGTCCGCATCGTGGGCATTGCCCAGAATCCGCATCGCCAGCTGTTTGCACAAGCCGCTGAATTTTTGCGTTGTCTCCGCAAGTGCCGCCTCGTCTCTCTGCGCATAGAGTTCGAGTATGGCTTCATCCTCCACTGAAATGCCTCCTTTCGTTTCACCTTTCACCCATATAAACGATATCCGCTTCGGAAAAGTCACAACGTCTTATATATATTTTTTGTTTTACTATAATCAAAAGGAAAGAAAAAAGCAGCCTCCAAGGAGACTGCTTTTTCCGCTCACATATCAAGAAACGGCAGATATACAGGCTTTTCTTCGCCAGGCTCTTTGCTGCTGGCTGTCAGAATATCCTGTGCTGTAAAGATCGTGATATCAAGCGTTGGTGTTTCAAATGGCATTTTTTGCGGGTGCATCGGAATCCCCTCCTCGCCTTTTTATGCCGAAAACGCCTCAGTGATCCGCGAAATCAGCATCATTTTTGTATCAGCATCCGCGAAAGAAGCTTCCGCGGCGTTGAGCAGCAACTCTCTCTGCTGACCTGTGGTGAGCGCAAATGTCTCCGTAAGCTTTGCAAATTCGTCACGCAAAGTCGTCGCGGACACAGTGAGATTATCGGTGTTGACCGTCACGCGCACGCCTGCCTCCATCAGCTTGAGCAGCGGGAAATCCGCAAGAGAATCAAAAACAGCCGTGTTGAGATTACTGGTCGGACAAAGCTCCAACGGAATTTTTTTCGCAGCAAGTGCTTGCAAAACGCAGGCATCCTCGACAGCACGCACGCCATGCCCGATGCGGCTTGCGCCCAGTTCCAGTGCCATTGCGACGCTCTCTGCGCCTGCTGCTTCGCCCGCATGGATCGTATAGGGAAGCTTCAGGCTCCGTGCAAGCGCAAACAGATCGGCATAATCCTCCGTCGGGAACAGTGCCTCTGCGCCCGCCAGATCGACCGCGCAGACTCCTTTGCCGAGAAACTGCTTTGCCACGCGGAGCGTCTCGACATTCTCACTGCGATTGTCGTCGCCGCGCATACAGCAAAGAATCAGATTTGCACGGATATTCGATGTTTTCATGCCGTCGATGGCTGCCTGAACCGCCTTCGCCTGTGTCAGTCCGCAAGCGGTGGATTTCTGTGGTGCAAACCGAATTTCCGCATACAAAACGCCCTGTGCTTCGAGTTCACCGAGCAGGCATGCGACCGCGGTGGTCAGACCTTCTTTTCTTTGCAGCAATTTGCAAGGAAACGCGAACTTTTCAAGATATGTGTTCAAATCTCTGCACGATGCATCCACAGACAAAAGCTTCTGAAGCTCTGCGTCATCCGCAGGAATGTCGATGCCCTGCATTTCTGCAAGCAAACGCGCAGTTTTCGGAGAAATTGACCCATCCAGATGAAGATGCAGGTCAATCAGGCAGTTTGGCAATGCTTTCATCGGAAATCCTCCTGTTCACACAATTTTCGTCGTCCAGTCCTCAAGGCTCCAGATATCGGTTGCAACTTCGCGGTAAAATTCAGGCTCATGCGACACCAGCAGCACTGTGCCGCGATAATCACGGATCGCCTGTTTCAGCGATTCCTTTGCGTCCACATCAAGGTGATTCGTCGGCTCATCCAACACCAGCAGATTCACGCTTTTCAGCATGACCTTGCATAGTCTGACCTTGGCATTTTCGCCGCCCGAAAGCACACGCATCTGCGATGTGATATGCTCCGTGGTCAGCCCGCATTTCGCAAGTGCAGCACGGACTTCGCCGTTTGTCATCGCGGGATAGGCATCCCAGATAGTTTGCAGGGCAGTCTGCTCCGTGGCGACTTCCTCCTGCTCGAAATAGCCTGCTTCCACAAACTGATCAAGCTCCACCGTGCCGGAGATCGGCGGGATAAGCCCCAGCAGTGTTTTCAGCAGCGTGGATTTTCCAAGCCCGTTGACGCCGCGGATCGCAATTTTCTGTCCGTATTCAACTTTCAGCGACACAGGGCGCGTCAGCGGTGTGTCATATCCAAGCACAAGATCCTTGCCCTCGATGACCACTCTGCCCGTTGCGCGTGCCGACTGAAACGCAAATGTCGGCTTGATTTTTTCAGCCGCAAGCGTGACCTTCTCCATTTTGTCAAGCTTTTTCTGCCGTGATTTCGCCATATTCGTGGTGGCAACTCTTGCCTTGTTGCGGGCGATGAAATCCTCCAGATCGGCGATTTCCTTCTGCTGCTTTTCGTATGCCTGTTCGAGCTGCCGTTTTTTCAGCTCATGCATCCGCAAAAAGTTTTCATAATCGCCCGAGTACCGCGTCAGAACTGCGTTTTCCACATGGTATATCACGTTGACGACATCATTCATGAACGCCGTGTCGTGCGACACCAGAATGAACGCATTTTCGTAATTTTGCAGGAAGTTTTTCAGCCATGCGATGTGATTCTCATCGAGAAAGTTGGTCGGCTCATCGAGAATCAGGATCATCGGATTTTCGAGCAGCACTTTTGCCAGCAGCACCTTTGCACGCTGTCCGCCCGAAAGTTCGGAAACGTCCCTGTCCAGCCCGATCTCACCGAGCCCAAGCCCGTTTGCATATTCCGAGATTTTCGCATCAATGGTATAATAGCCGCTGTAATCGAGAATGTTCTGTATTTCTCCGACATCCTCCATTGCGGCATTCATCTCATCCTCCGAGCAATCCGCCATTTTATCGTAGAGGGCGAGCATTTCCTGCTCCAGTGCTTCGAGATGGTCAAATGCACTCCGCAGAATATCCGCGATGGTTTTGCCCTTTTCCAGTGTGCTGTACTGGTCGAGATACCCTGTGGTGATGTGCCTGCACCACTCAATGTTGCCCTCATCAGGCATCAGCTTGCCCGTGATGATGTTCAGAAACGTGGATTTTCCCTCGCCGTTCGCGCCGACAAGCCCGACATGTTCGCCTTTCAGCAGCCGAAAGGACGCATCATTCAGGATCTGGCGTGCGCCAAAGCCGTGGGTAACGTGTTCGACATTTAGGATGCTCATGCTTCACACACCCGTGATATCATCGAACGAATCTGCCGATGTTGCGAAGCTTTTCATCACCTGAAACAGCTCAATATCCTGCGGCTGGACTCTGATGTTGCAGAGGATCTCCTCACCCTCCGCATTTTTCACCTTCACCTCAATGATCGAACCCTCCGCCACATATCGCTTGGCAGCACCAAGAAACGGGATGAATTTCGGATGGTTCTCCTGAAAAGCGGTCAGCAGCCCTTTGAGCTTAAAAATCTGCATGGGATTCATCAAAACAAACCTTTCCTGTTAAACTTTATGCTTATTCTTATATTAAGATTATACCATATATCGGCATTTTTGGCAAGCCCTTTGCCTCAAAAAGATGCACAAAATTCGCGGTTCAGCTTCAGCACTGTGCCCGTTTCGCATCTTTTTTTCCGTGATTTTTCTCCGCCGATATGGTATCCTAAACACAACACGAAAGGAGGGATTTCCATGCGGGAAATCATTGAAGAAAAACTGCGTGAAATCGAAGAAAGGGAAAACGTCACGATACTCTACGCCTGCGAATCGGGCAGCAGAGCATGGGATTTTGCCTCCCCTGACAGCGACTACGATGTGCGGTTCGTCTATGTACGCAAATGCGAGGATTATCTTCGCCTTGACCCCGTGCGCGATGTCATCGAATGGCAGCTTGACGAAACCCTCGACATCAACGGCTGGGATCTGCAAAAAATGCTGCGCCTGCTGATGCGGTCAAACCCCACGATCTTTGAATGGGCGCGTTCACCGATTGTCTACCGCAGCTCTGCGCTCTGGGAAGAACTCAGTGCCATGATCTCGTCATATTTCCAGTCAAAAAAGGGGCTGTATCACTATCTCAGCATGGCGCAATCCAACAACCGCGAATATCTGCACGGCGACATGGTGCGGCTCAAAAAATATTTATATGTGCTGCGTCCGATCCTCGCCTGCCGCTGGATCCTCAGATTCCGTTCGGCGCCCCCCATGCGCTTTTCAGAGCTTTGCGATGCCGTGCTGCCTCCCGAATTGCAGCCGATCGTTGCGAATCTGTTGGCATGGAAAATGTCGTGTTCCGAATCGAAGCTCGGTGCGCGAATCCCCGTGCTCAACGATTTCGTTGAATCTGAAATCGCGCGCATCTCCGAAGAAATCGAGAAACTTTCGCCTGCTCCCGTCCCCGATATTGATGCCCTGAATCGCACTTTTCTCCGCGTCCTGAAAGAAATCGCACAAAAATGATTGCATTTTTTCGCAGAATATGGTATAATAGAATACGGCATATTCCAACACTTTATTAGGAGGCGCAATTATGGGTCTGCAATTTCGCAAAAGCATTTCAATCTGCAAAGGTGTCAAGCTGAATATCACCAAAACAGGCGTGGGCGTTACCCTCGGCACCAAGGGTGCTCACTATTCCATCAACTCCAGTGGAAGAACCACTTCCACCATCGGCATTCCCGGCACAGGGCTTTACTACACCAACTCCAAGAACCTGAAAACCAAGAAAAAGGAAGCCGAAAAGAAGAAGGAAAAGGAAGCGAAGGAAGCTGCAAAAGCTGCTGAAAAGGAACAGAAGGAAGCTGCAAAGGCTGCCGAAAAGGAACAGGCTGCGGCTGCAGCGGAAACCGAAGCAAAGGAAAATGCTGCAAAAGTCGAGCAGTTTGAGGAATACATCGAATCCATTCACAAGATTCACACTGTTTGTGAAGAACCCATCGACTGGGATAACCTTTCGGGCGGCGCGGCACCGTTTGCAAACGGCACAATGGGTCCGAACGAATCGGCGGCACTCGATGCATACAATCAGTTCCAGCCGTCGTTCATGGACAAGCTGCTGCACGGCGACGAAAACGACGCCAAGAAAAAAGAATTGCAGGATGCCATCGCGGCTGCAAGAGCCAAAGATCAGGAGATTCTCGAAAACTGGACAGAAGTGCAGGGCTTCGCAGAAGGAGTCAAAAGCGGCAGTATCGACGCATATCTCGATGTGATCTCTGAAGCAAATCCGTTTGAGGAACTGCTCGATTACGGCAGTGATTTTGAATTCGGCACGGATTCCCCTGAACGCATGGAAGTCGAATTCCATGTCAAATCGGAGACTGTTGTGCCCAAAGAGACGGTTTCGCTGACCTCCACGGGCAAGCTGAGCGTCAAGGAAATGACCAAGACGCAGTATTACGACATCACGCAGGATTATGTTTGCAGTTGTGCGATTCGTATTGCACGCGAGATGTTTGCAATGCTGCCTGTAAAATATGTGTATATCCACGCGCAGGATGTGATGCTCAACACCGCAACGGGACACACAGAGGAAATGGATATCCTTTCTGTCGGGTTTGAGCGCGGAAAATTCGAGAGTGCGAACTTTGATTTCATTGACCCCTCGGATTTCATCGAATCTTTCCCGCACAACATGGGCTTCAAGAAGACATCGGGCTTCACGCCTGTGGAAAGACTGCACGGATAATATTTTATTTGAGGGATTGTCAGGAGCCCATCACAAAAGTTTCGCTCAAGCCTCTTAAAAAATGCTCGACCAAAACTTTTGTAACGGGCTCTTGACTTTTTTCCGAAATCGTTCTATAATATAAGGGATATACTAATGAAAGGCGGTTTTCAACCGATATGAAAAATACCGACAAAAAAATGGAACAGCTCGTCGCACTTTGCCAAGGCAGAGGCTTCGTTTATGCAGGCTCCGAGATCTACGGCGGTCTCGCAAACACTTGGGATTACGGTCCTCTTGGCGTCGAACTGAAGAACAACATCAAAAAAGCCTGGTGGAAACGTTTTGTCCAGGAATGCCCCTATAATGTCGGACTGGACAGCGCCATTCTCATGAACCCCCAGACCTGGGTCGCTTCCGGTCACATCGGCGGCTTCTCTGACCCGCTCATGGACTGCAAAGAGTGCAAGACCCGTCACCGTGCAGATAACCTCATCGAGGATTTCGACGGCACCAATGTCGCCGGCTGGACAAACGAACAGATGATGAATTATATCCGCGAAAAAGGCATCACCTGCCCCAACTGCGGCAAGGCAAACTTCACCGATATCCGCCAGTTCAACCTGATGTTCAAGACGTTTCAGGGTGTCACCGAGGACAGCAAATCTGAGCTGTATCTCCGCCCCGAAACCGCACAGGGCATCTTCGTCAACTTCGCGAACATTCAGCGCACCACGCGCAAAAAGCTGCCGTTCGGCGTCGGTCAGATCGGCAAATCTTTCCGCAACGAGATCACACCCGGCAACTTCATCTTCCGTGTGCGCGAGTTTGAACAGATGGAACTCGAATTTTTCTGCAAACCCGGCACCGACCTCGAATGGTTCCAGACCTGGCGCGGAAACTGCCGCCAGTTCCTGCTTGACCTCGGTCTGAAAGAAGAAAACATCCGCCTGCGTGACCACTCGCCTGAGGAACTCTGCTTCTATTCCAAGGCGACCACAGACTTTGAATATCTGTTCCCGTTTGGCTGGGGCGAGCTGTGGGGCGTTGCTGACCGTACCAACTATGACCTCACACAGCACCAGAACACCTCGGGCAAGTCGATGGAATACTTCGACCCCGAAACCAACGAGAAGTACATCCCCTATGTCATTGAGCCGTCGCTGGGCGTGGAGCGTCTGTTCCTGTCCGTCCTCACTGAGGCTTATGACGAGCAGGATCTCTCCGCAGACGGCAAAGAAGATTCGCGTGTCGTCATGCACTTCCATCCTGCACTTGCACCGTTCAAGTGCGCTGTTCTGCCGCTTTCCAAAAAGCTCTCCGACAAAGCACGCACTGAGGTCTTTGATGCCCTCTCGAAGCACTTCATGGTTGATTTCGACGACACAGGCTCCATCGGCAAGCGTTATCGCCGTGAGGATGAGATCGGTACTCCGTTCTGCATCACTTTCGATTTCAACACGGTAGGAACCGAGACTGACGAAGCTGACCACTGCGTTACCGTTCGTGAACGCGACAGCATGCAGCAGGTCAGGATCCCCATTTCTGAGGTAAAGCAGTATATTTCCGAGAGAATCGCATTCTGATGAAAGACGGATTTGTTAAGGTTGCGGCCGCTTCCCCGAAAATCAAGGTTGCCGATACCTCCTATAATGCCGGTCAGATCATCAACTGCAT
>JAZLJA010000030.1:0-8517 GCA_045617625.1 Oscillospiraceae bacterium
AACGGATGTACCTTTTCACCAACGCCCTTGACCTGCGGACCCATTGTGAACTCGTATGAACAGTATTCATATGTACCATAACGTTCTTCGGTATAAAAATAAGTTCGTATCACGATTGAAGGTGCAATGACTGCCTCTGCCAAACGGCTGACACCGAAAATGATGTATTCATTTCCGTCCTTGTCATATTCCACAACATTCGCTCTGCCGTAACCATTCTCAATTGCGTCCTCTTTCTTGCAGTTGCCGGCTTGGTACGGAAACGCATAACGCCAAACATCTCCGTCGAAATATTTCAGTGAATACAAATTGCTGGAAAAATCTTCATTTCTGAACGGATCAACGGGATTAACCAGATCATTGTATGTGCGGATGCTGTGTCCTTGTTGCATGGTCACTTTCACGGGGATCATTGACCCGCCCATATACGAGCCGCCAAGCACCTCGACAGATGCAATGGTGCTGCTGCAGTCCTGCGTTGTCGTGGAGTACTTCTCAGGGAGACCGCCTTCGCCATCCATAAAGATCGCGCGGTCCATCGCATCAACATACATCGGTCTTTCGCTATCCGCATCCACAGGTGTCACAACGAACGGAATTGCAACATATTTTTTGGAATCAGTACAGAGCATCAACTCAAACTTCGGCAGATAGTATTCGTCATCGAGTACACCGTTATGCGCCCACTCCAAAACAGGCGGATGGACGGTGAGTACCATATCACTGCCCGTGCCGACGAAGGTACCTTTGTTATACTTTTGACCGTCTTCGGCAAGAATATAGGGACCTGTGTACTCATCGTCACAAAGTCCGCTCTCACTCTTGGGCAGTTCGTCATACGGGTCGATCATCTTAAATTCCCATGAAACGACCTCGCCGTCGGCAAATATGAGAGATGATGAATAGCTGATCGTCTTTCCGCCGAGGCTTGTAAACACATTACCGGATCCGTCCATGGAAATATCCATCGTGTCATTTTCCGGAATGCTGATTGTTCCGTCATACGTCAAAAACTGGGAATATACACCTTTCGACCAGTCAGACAAGCCATAAAGATCGCGATAAAGCGAATTTTCACTATCCATCCGCAATTTACTTTCATTCGCGCCCTTAACGTACGGCAATTCCGTGGTTCCGCTGCGGTTGAGCTTAAACTCGCCGTTTTCAATGGAGAAGCCGTTTTTGAGCTGCTCCGCCAGTTCATTGCGCAGGTTTGCACGGGTCGGGTCAGACATATCAAGCTCGCCGTTTTTGAGTGCGCGTGCAAATTCCTGCACCACCAGCGCATACTCTTTATAAAGCAGCAGAGATTGCAGATCGCCCCAAGTCATGGCATCGCCTTCCGCCACAACCTCCTCGTCCATGGCGTGCTGCATCGCCTCAGTGCGCAGCTGCGCCTCGGTCATCATCACGCCGTTGATGTTGTAGTATTCCTTCGGGATCACTTCGCCGTAGTTGTCGATGAGCCCCTGTTCATAGAGGGTCATCAGCACTGTTTCCGCGTCATAATCGTCGCCGCAGGCTTCCTGCAAGGCATCAATCATTTCCTTGGAAAAATGGATTCTGCTGTCCTCTGCCGCAGCTGACGCTGCAAGTTCCTCAGCGAGAACAGTCATCGCCGTTTCCGGCAGCATTCCTGCTGAAAGCACCACAGCGGACAACGCCGCCGCAATGCGCTTCCAGATCCGTTTGCTGCCCGCGGCATTGAATTGATTCTGCATACTATTCCTCCTCATACTATTGTGACCATGTCTCATATACCGATGTTTATGCGGGGGGTCGTGCCGGTCGGTTCATTACTATCTGTAATCTCATATTTCACTCGCCTCCCAATTGATCTGAAATTCTGTCAACAGGCATACCTCGCCTATCTGTTATATTTTACCATATAGCAGCAAAAAAGTCAATCGTTTCCAGTCGAAAACATACACAAATTGCATGATTTCCTTTTGTGCAATTCGTTAGCTTGTATCCAAAACAAAAATACCGTTTGTCATACTCAGCACAAATATTACCGTTTGTATATTATCAACATTGCATTCTCTGCCGCCCGCGATTTTCACTTGACATTCATTTGGCGATTTGATATAATATATTTTAGATTTTTACGCGATTCTGCAAAGAAAATCCAATCAATCTGACAAGGAGTGGTCACAAATATGGCAAAACGCAGCTTCACACCCCCGCCCGAATCGAAAAACCCGCTGCACCGCATCCGCTTCAAAGTCAATCTTGCCGTGGGCATCTGCGGTCTGATTTTGATGTTCTTCAGTCTGTGGCTGCTCACCGATTCCATGAATTTCGTCGAAGTTGACCTCACCGAAAACATTCTCGCCTCCGACACGCGCTATCTCTGTGCGCTGCTTGGCGAATCGGAGAAAAACACCTGGCAGATCAAAGACGGTGCGCTCTATCTGGGCGACCGCTGCATCGGTGACGGCACGGCTGCCGGTGCCGACACAGCAGCATTCGTCAGCTGCCAGAAAAACTGCGGCTCGTTTTTCAACGCCTTTGTCCGCACTTTCAACGACAGCGAACTCGTCTATGTTGCCGACAAGGGCTATCAGCAGGGACATTATCTCCGCACGGCTTGCTCGGCAACAGGCTCCGATCACAGCGTTCTCGTCGGCACATATCTCGACAAAAATGTTGTGGATAAACTGGAATCCGCAGAGGACGGCATTTATTCCGCAGAGGTCAGCGTGGAGGGTGTTCCTGTGTTCTGCCGCTATCAGCTTCTGCATGACGCAAACGGCGAAGATGTCGGCATCATCGTGGCAGGGCGCACCGCCGAGGACATGAAAACACTGTTCCGCAAGCAAAAGATCCGCGGCTTTCTGATGATCATTGCAATGCTGATTTTGATTTCCGTCGGGCTTGGCGTGATCGTCACCAAAATGCTTCTCGCCATCGACCAGATCAAAAAGCGGCTCAACCTCATCGGCACGGGCGAGTTTCCCGACGAACCCCTGCGCATCCATACAGGTGACGAAATGGAAGAAATTGCCGATGCTATCAACGAGATGGTGATGTCGCTGGAGGAAAAAGAACGCATCAGCACAGAATTGTCACTGGCAACCGATATTCAGGCGCATATGCTCCCGAGCATTTTCCCGCCGTTCCCCGAGCGCAGTGAATTTGACCTTTATGCCACCATGCACCCCGCAAAGGAAGTCGGCGGTGATTTCTATGATTTCTTCATGGTCGATGAGAACCGCCTTGCACTGGTCATCGCGGATGTTTCGGGCAAAGGCGTGCCTGCCGCACTGTTCATGGTCGTCACCAAAACGCTGATGAAGAATCAGGCACAGGGCGGAAGTTCCCCTGCCGAGGTGTTCACGGCAGTCAACCGAATGCTTTGCGAGGGCAACGATGCAGGTCTGTTCGTTACCGCATGGATCGGCATTCTCGACATCACCACGGGCAAACTCACCTATGCAAACGCCGGACACAATCCGCCGCTGCTCAAACACGGCACGGGCGAATTTGAATACTGCAAAAGACGCACAGGCATCGTGCTGGCAGGACTTGATGATACCAGATACCGCGAAGCTGAGATGACTCTTTCCGCAGGCGACAAACTGTTTCTCTATACCGACGGTGTGACCGAAGCCACTGCCGCAAACGGCAAGCTTTACGGCGAAGAACGCCTTGCCGCCTATCTCAACGCACACGCAGATGATAATGTTTACGACACCCTGAACGGACTGCGTGCCGACATCGACCGCTTTGCAGGTGATGCCGAACAGTTCGATGATATTACGATGCTGATTCTTTCATTCCGTGAGAAAGGCGGTAACAAGCCCATGAACCAGAGAACATTCCCCGCTGAGACCGATGCGCTCCCTGATGCCATCGCCTATGTGGAAGAAGAACTGGAAAAGATCGACTGCCCCATGAAAACCGTCATGCAGATCACAGTCTGCGTGGAGGAAATGTTCGTCAATGTGGCGAATTATGCCTACAAGGACACCGACAATACCGACGGCGAGATCACCCTTGCGATCGACGAGGAACAGGGCATCGTGTCCATCACCCTCACTGATTCGGGCGTACCGTTCAATCCGCTGGAAAAAGAGGATCCCGATATCCACCTCTCCGCAGAAGAACGCGAAGTGGGCGGCCTCGGCATCTTCATGGTGAAAAAAAGCATGAACGAAGTGCATTATGAACGCAAAGACGGCAAAAATATCTTCACAATGCGAAAGGAAATCTGAAATGACGGAATTGTTCGATGAAGCCCTGCGCTATGCGGCGGAATGCCACAGCGGGCAGACACGTTCTCTCTCAAAAGCCCCCTATGTCCTGCACCCGATGGAGGCGGCGGTCATTGTGGGCACCATGACGGCGGATACGGAAATTCTGGCGGCGGCACTCCTGCATGACACCATTGAGGACACCGGTGCCACCCTTGACGAAATCCGCAAGCGATTCGGTGACCGTGTGGCTGAACTGGTCGCCTCGGAAACCGAGACCCGTGCCCCGCACGAATCCATCGCAAACACATGGGAAGCCCGCAAAAGTGCGGCACTCTCGGTGCTGCGCAGCACAGATGACATCGCCGTGAAAATGCTCTGGCTGGGCGACAAACTCTCGAATATGCGCTCATTCGCACGGGAATACCGCCTATCGGGAAATGCCCTCTGGGCACGGTTTCATCAGAAAGACCCCGCCAAGCAGGCATGGTATTATCGGGAGATCATCCGCTGTATGAACGAACTGCGTGAATATGACGCATACAAAGAGTTTGCCGCTCTGGTAGAGGAAGTATTCCAAGACTTCATGGGAGGAAACGAATCATGACACATGAACTGAAAAACAACATTCTCACGATCGCACTTGTCGCACGCATGGATTCCAAAAACGCGGAGGAAGTGGGCGCAGAACTCGAACAGATCACCGCAGGCTGCCGATTTTCCGAGCTGATCCTCGATGCCGAACCGCTCGCTTATATTTCCAGCGCAGGGCTTCGTGTGATCCTCAAACTGCGCAGAAAATACCCCTCGCTGCGGGTGGTGAATGCCTCCTCTGAGATCTACGAGATTTTTGAAATGACAGGCTTCACCGAAATGATCAACATCGAAAAGGCTTTCCGCAAATTCTCCGTGGAGGGCTGCCAGATCATCGGAAAAGGCGCAAAAGGAACGGTTTATCGCTATAACGAGGACACCATCATCAAGGTTTACAAGTCCCCTGACAGTCTGCCCGAAATCAAAAACGAACGCGAACTCGCAAGGCGGGCATTTGTCCTCGGCATTCCCACCGCCATCTCGTTCGATATCGTCAAGGTCGGAGATCAATACGGCTCGGTGTTTGAACTGCTCAACGCAAAGACCTTTTCACAGCTGATCGCCGAGCATCCCGAAAATCTCACTGAATACATCCGCGAATACGCGCTTTTGCTGAAGAAGATCCACGCAACCAAAGTTGATGCCGCAGATATGCCGGACTTCAAGGACACCGTGCGCCGCTGGCTCGTGACAGCAGCACCGCATTTTGAACCCGCCGCCGCTGAAAAGCTCTCACGGCTGGTGGAGGAACTGCCCGACCGTCTCACCATGCTGCACTGCGATTATCACACCAACAACGTGCTTTCGCAAAACGGCGAAACGCTGCTGATCGACATGGATACCCTCTCGCACGGACACCCGATTTTTGAGCTGGCAACGGTGTATCTCACCTTTGTGGGCTTCAACGACGCCCTGCCCGCCAACTCGCAGGATTTCCTCGGCTATTCAGCGGAAACCGCAAAGAAATGCTGGGAAGCTTTCCTCCCAATCTATCTCGGCACAGACGACCCGACCCGCATCGCGGATGTGGAACGAAAAGTCATCTGCATGAGCAGTGCGCGGCTGATTCGCTTTGCCACCCGCCATTTTTCCGATCCTGCGGCGCAGACGCGTGCGATCGCTGTTGCAAAGCAAAACCTCGAAAGCAACATCGAAGCCGTTGACACGCTCGATTTTTAAGGAGGCTTTCCACCTATGGATATCAAGAAAACACAGGAAAACGGAGTCCCCACCATCGCGGTTTCAGGCAGGCTCGATACCGTCACAGCCCCTGCACTCGATGCCGAACTGCATGATATTGATGCTGCGGTTCTCTCGCTGGTGCTGGATTTTCAAGCACTCGAATACATTTCCTCCGCGGGGCTGCGGATCCTTCTGCTGACCCATAAATCCATGCAGAAAAGGGGCGGCAGCCTGACACTGAAAAACGTCAGCACAGATATCATGGAAGTCCTCGATATGACAGGATTTTCTGAGATCCTGCATTTCACATGAAAAAAGGGACGGGCTTTACACCGTCCCTTACGTTGTGCATTATGTACAAAAAACAGCACTTGACATTGACATAAAAAAGTGATATGATTACATTAGCCAAATTTGTAAACCCAAGTATCCAATACCCCAATATCCAAAGGAGAAGAAAATGGAACTCACACCCGAACACATCGACAATATGCAAAAAAACTTCGCGGCACTGATCCGGTCGCTCGAAAACAAAAAGCTCAAATATTCCGTCGAATCTGAGGATAACGACCGCGCCCATGTCAAAATCAGCTTCACGGGCAACGATCTGCCCATGACCCTTCACATCCTGCTGCGTGCTGACAGACAGATCGTTTCCGTCATTTCCGCAATGCCGTTCCGCATCCGCGAGGAGGTTCGCCGCGATGCCGCCATTGCCGTCACCTACGCAAATCACGGGCTGATCGACGGCTCGTTCGATATGAACATGGAAACAGGCGAGATCCGTTTCCGCCTGACTTCTTCGTTCCATGACACCCTGCTTCATGAATCGCTCTACCAATACCTGATCTATGTCTCCGCTGACACCGTTGACCGCTATAACGACCGATTTATGATGCTCAACACCGGCGATATGGATTTGCAGGGCTTCATCGCCGCAGACAAAAAGATGGAAGGCTCTGCCGAAGAAGCCTGAACATCTGCGAAAAAGAGAAATCAAAAGAAAAGGAGGCGCAGCCCATGCGCAAGTATCTGACCGCATATCTCAACTACATCAGCGGCATTCTCGAAAGCACAGCACCGCAGGATTATGATGCACTGATCCGTGACCATCTGCTCAAAATCGAGTTCATGCAGCACGAACGCCTGATTCATTTTCTCGTCACAATGCTGTTTGCGCTCGGGCTTTTCATGGTGATGGGCGTGTTTCTCATCACCCAGACCATGCTGCTCATGCCCCTGCTGATTTTGATTCTTGTCCTGCTGGTGCCCTATATCATGCACTATTACTTCCTCGAAAATTCTGTCCAAAAGATGTATAAGATCTACGATGAACTCAATTCCCGCCGACTTGCCGCTGAACAGAAACAGCGTGCTGAAGCGCGGAAACATACAGAAAACGAAGCCGCACCCACACAGGAATAACCCGCGTTTTTCCTGTATTTTCCAAGAAAGAGAGGAATCTGAAATATGGAACTCTACCGTCCTGTATCCGAAGCTGAATTCAAAGAAGTGGAAGCCCTCAAATTTTCAGGCTTCCCCCGCTGTGAAAAAACACGCCCCCTGTTCACGGCACTGCTCTCCGAAAGCGGTGCACTGGACATCGCAAAACGCATGAAGATCACCCCCGACCAAGGCAGCAGCGTCTATCTGCTGCGCTTTCTCGCCGAGGATTCTTTCATCCGACAGTTTCCCGTGCAAAACGCCGATGAACCCGAACGACAGGCACTCTGGCTGAATGCCGAGGAACTGGATATCCTCAATCAGCATTTGATCGGCAAGATCAGCGTGGTGGGCGAATTCCGCTCTGACCCCGCAAGCCGCGATACATTCTTCGCATAAAACAAAAGGAGATTTTCCACATGGCAATGACGATTTTATACCCCGTCGGCTCACACCTTTACGTCAACCTGACCAACCAATGCCCCTGCAACTGCACGTTCTGCATCCGCAACAACGGCGACGGTGCTTACGGCTCCGACAGTCTGTGGCTCGAACATGATCCCTCGATGGAGGAGATCCGTGCCGCGTTTGCAAAATGGGATCTTGGCAAATTCACAGAGCTGGTGTTCTGCGGCTACGGTGAACCCACACAGCGGCTCGATATCCTGCTGGAAACCGCCGCTTTTGCGAAAAAGCAGCCGAACTGTCCGCCCATCCGCCTGAACACCAATGGGCTTTCCGATAAAATCAACGGAAAGAAAACCGCGTTCAAGCTTGCAAATCTGGTGGATACCGTATCCATCAGCCTAAATGCAGGCACAAAAGCCGAGTATCTCGCTGTGACCCGTCCAAAATGGGACGATGCCTTCGAGGCACTGCAAAACTTCGCAACTGACTGCAAACAGTACGTCAAAGCGGTGATGTTCACGGTTGTTGACGTCATTTCGCCCGACGAGATCGCCGCCGCACAGGAGCGTGCCGATGCGCTTGGTATTCCCCTGCGCGTCAGACCATACGATAGCTGAAACAAAACCGCCTTTCCCGATCAAATTCGGGAAAGGCGGGTTTTTTGCGTAAAGGCGGAACGGAGCCCTGTCGTTCT
>JAZLJA010000031.1:0-8818 GCA_045617625.1 Oscillospiraceae bacterium
ATCCATGCTTGCATAGAACGGGAGATTTTCGTTGCGCTTGAGATTTTCAGTGCCGTTGAGATATGCCTTATAGGTGAGGAAGTCGAGGTCAGAAGCGACCAGACTGATTTTGCCCTGACGGTGGGTATTCTTGATACCGTCTTTCACGGTTGCATGGGACATGATCGCATTTTCGCCCAGATCTTCATACAGAGCATCGTTTGCAGAGCGAGTCATGAAGTCTTCGGCCTTCGGGATGCACCACATACCGGTAGCCGTATTCACATAAATGTCGTTTGCATCGGAGCTTTCGATCGAGGCACTGTCATAGACGCAGATACGGGTATCGAAGCCGATCGTTTCGCCCTTGAAACGGACTGTGTACTTTCCTGTTTCCGCTGCATAAGCAACGACTGCATGACCGGTGCGCTTGTCGCTGCCGACATAGTTGTAGGAATAGCAGACCAGTGCCGGGCCTTTTTTCAGCGCATCGAGAAGCATTTCGATGTGCATGGAAGCATCCATACGCTCGAAATACTGAATGTACTGCGAAACGGTCTGGGTGTACTGCATCATCTGTTCGTAGTTGATCGCGGAACGTGTTGCGTCATTCAGGTTGCTTGTGTTGATGTATCTGGGGTACGGCATATTGGATGCGTCGATCGTCTGCAAATCAAACAGACCATACGAATTGAGGATGGAGGTCAGGGACATACCGTAGCAGGAACCGCTTGCATTGCTGTCCAGAATGGCGGCGATCTTTTCGTTCTCGACATGAGAGAGGCTGCCGAGCAGCTTATAACGGTCATTGAGGGTGAGGAAGTAGCGGAACTCTCTGCCGGTGACCAGTGTGCTCAGGGTCTTGGTGGTGTTGACAAAGCCCCAGTTATGGAAACCGATGTCAAAGCTTGGCGCACCTGCCGTCACGGTGGTGGTGGTGGTTTCGGTGGTGCTCGGTGCGGTGGTCACACTGATTTCGCTTTGCGGAGTGGTCTCGGTGGTGGAAACGGTGGTGGTAGTGGTTTGCGTCGGAGCTGTAGTACCGGTCTGCGGTTCTTCGCTGCCCGTGCCGCTCTGCGATGTACCGGTCACAACAGGAGTGACATCCGTAGAGGAAGTTTCGGTGCTCTCCGTGACCTTGGTTGTGGAAGTCGTGGTGGTGGTGGTTTCCGTGGTAGTGGTCGTGGTTGTCGTTTTCTTCGTGGTCGTTGTGGTCGTCGTGGTCGTTGTTTCCTTGGTGGTCGTGGTGGTGGTGGTTTCCGTGGTGGTCGTAGTAACATTGGCATCATCAGCAACTTGAATCCAACCGTCATAAACAGTGTAGTCAACTGCGTTGTGATATTTCGAAACCTTGTCAATCTCAATTTTCATCGGATATATCGTTCCAGGTTCTGCATCATCTGGTATTTTGAACCGGACTGTGAATAATATTCTATTCGTACTGCCAGTGCCACGCACAACGGCACCAACTATATTTTTTTCTTCATTAATCGCTATAGTCTTCGGCGAAGCAATCCATTTTAACGCACCGTCATATCTCAGTCGGATTCCGGCAGACTCAAATTCTGTATCATTATACAGAGATAGTGAATAATCAATTTCATCGCCGGCCTTACATTCATACCGTCCGCCAACAAAGATGTTGTCTTTGCTAAAGTTGATGTCCGAAAAGTCTATTACTTCAAATGAAATGTTATTATCATGAGCATATGATTTTGCTATAGAGTTTGAATAACTGCGTATAGTTGTGCTTTCCGGAATTGCATCAGAATCGATAGAACATCTCGGATTCAAAATTGTTATTGTATTAAGATTTGTACAGCCGGCAAATGCGCCTAAACATATCGCATCGACAGATTGCGGAATTGTGATGCTTTCCAGTTTTGTGCAGTCAAGGAATGCCATTGCGCCGATTGTCGAAATGCTTTCCGGAAGAATAACTTTAGTTAAATTCTCGCAGGATTGGAATGATTCACATCCGACACTTGTGACACCTTCTTCAAGAATTACGGTCGTAATCATATTGTTGTATTGATTCCACGGGGCGACATCGTTGAGTTCTCTCATGCTGAAGTTGCCCCATCCATACATTTGTCCATTTCCACTGATTGTAAGCGTGCCCTCGCTGTCAAGCGTCCATGTCAGATTTTCGCCGCAGGTGCCGCTATTGGCTGCACTTGCTGTCAGCACAGGCTGAATGAACTCAGATATTTCCAAAGGCATAGCGCTGAACAGCATTGTTGCAGAAGCTAAAACTGCTGCAATTTTCTTAAAAATCTTTTTCATGTTCCTTTCTCCTTTACAGTATAATCAAAGAAAATAACGATAATTACATTATATCACACTGTACAATAATAGTCAACAGAATTTATCGATGACTGTGCTTTTGAATAATGGAATAAATGACGATTTGGTGAAAACAGCAGAAATACATTCAGTTGTCTATATCCATTATAACAACTTGTATTGAAGAAAACGTCAAACGCTCCGATTTCTGAGAAATGGCAACAGGCTCACCGAAGTGAGCCTGTTGTGTCATTTTATGAAACGGGAGAATGATCATGCCGGCAGGCGTAAGCGCCAACCACTCCTGGCCTACTTCATAAAAGAAACGAGCCGAGGAACATCCTCGGCTCTAAGTGTATCAATGTAACGCAAACTGTATGCAACTGTATGAAACAGTGTAACGCCTACTGTATCTCACTGTATGTTTGCTTGCAATATGCCGGCAGAGCGAAGCTCCACGGCATGACGGATTTGATCTGATCTTCTGTCGGATCGGTACCCATTTCCGGCAGCACGGTCAGAAGGTAGAGCAGGTAACCGTACACATCCAGATTGTTTCTCTTGGCTGTTTCAATGATGCTCATGACTGCTGCGCTGGCATCTGCACCTTTTTCCGTATCGCTGAACAGGAAATTCTTACGGTTGATGACATACGGCTTCTTTTGTGGAGGGCTAGGGGTGGTTGGCGCTTACCTTTGCTGCGTTCCCTTCAGCTTACACAAGATTTGGGATGGACTCACATATCCCGTACTGATCATCGACCTTGCCGATCGCGATGAATACAACCATCGCTTCGAGTGTATCGTGATGAACAGTGTTTCACGAATATTACGAATGTTTTACATGTATTCATAATCAATATTGTTTTTGTCAGCGTACTTTTCAGCATAAGAATCTTTTGAACATCGTATTACCAAATTGGGATTGCAGTTATAGAAAGTGTCATAACCTATTTCTGTTACAGAATCTGGGATAGTGATGCACCCACAGAAGATGATTTTTATTCCGATAATGCAGAAGCAATGTTTGCGGATTTCCCGGAAAAGTTCGATGAGATGATAAAAGAGAGCGTAAATGATGACTCGCAGGAAGGCGATATCGCTTATGAATACGAGATGTACTACTTATGGGATGAAGATGAAACCCAGCTTCCAGAACATCCAGAACGTGTAAATGCAGTTCTCAGCGGTCAGGAGATCACATTGTTGATCAAAGCATTGACCACAGCGACCAAGCAGTTTATTAAAACACAAAAGCAGCTCTGCGACAATCTGAATATACCGTATGAAGAGAATGTAAATAATGAATGCTGTGTGCAGTTGCTCATGCATTCTGATGACAATGAACTGGTATATATTGCGGCTGACAATCTGGACGATACAGGAATCAAGACCGGCGATCTGAGTATCTATTATAAGCAGTATTGATATAGTAATATCAATACTACTTCGTATATGAGACACAGATAATGCATTATATAAAAGTCATCAATCGCTTGTAAAGGCAGATGATATTAATCCATAACTCAGACAATTCAAATTATGGACGAACTCAGATAGATGCGGCGGCTCAATCCTGAATTTTGCGTTTACACAAAATTCAGGATTGAGCCTTGAGAGACTGCTCTGTTTTCTTATTTTTCTCGGTAATGAGTACCGCATTGCCATATACCTTGCTGAAAAAAGTAAAAATGGGACATTCTGGAACTTCTACAAGCATTACAAATAATGCTTGATAAGCTCTGTATCTGTCAATGCGCTTTCGAGTATTCTGCTTAATACAGCAGTATAGCCTTTTCCGAGAGATTTTGCAGTTCGCAGTGCTTGTGGAGAAATCCGCAGCGTGACAGTTTGCTTTCTGCGTTCATCACGACGCATTTCAGATACCCGTACCAGTTGGCTAAGCTGATCGGCGGTCAATTCAGGGCAGTCTTCATCAGGCTGAACAGGTCTTGTCTTTAGATCCTCGAGCATTTGCTTCTTCTCGCTCGGTATTCAAAACAAGATTCCAATACTCTCTGACACTCATCATAACAAAAGTTCTTTTGTACGACCAGCAAGATAAAGTGGAACATTCGTGATCAAACCATCTGTCCGATATTCACGCTTGGAAAATCGAATAGCATACTTAGGCTGCTTCTCTGCAACATATCGTTTAAAAGACGGTGCTGATTTATCTGAACCAGCTTTGACTTCGAGTGGAATGATTCCGTCAGAAAACTGTACAAGGAAGTCCAGTTCACTATGCTGCGCAGAATAGTAACGCAGCGGTACATCGAACTGGCTGATCATCTGCTGCAAAATATAATTCTCCGCTAGCTGTCCCTTAAACTGATAATCGCTTTTTAAGAGAATAGAACTGTTTTCAATACCGGCAAGGTGCTTGAGCAAACCGGTATCGAACAAAAAAAGCTTGAACTGATCAAGTTGCTCGAATGCGGACAGCGGATGTTCGATCTTGGAAACATTGTATACCCTGTTCAGCATTCCTGCAGATACAAGCCATTCGATCGCTTCTTCGAAATCTCTGGCTCTTCCGCCCTCCCGTACTGCACCGTACATGAATTTTTCATTTGATTTCGCAAGCTGTGAAACAATACTGCGAAACACCATCAGAATACGTCCGCTGTTCACCTTTCCGTTGTGTTTAGAAAAGTCATTCTCATAAAGTTCAAGTAATTCCTGCTGAATCATAGAAACACGCGCAGGATCTTTATATTTCAGCCATGAAGCGACACACTCCGGCATTCCGCCGATGATAAAATAACGGTCACAGGCTTCTGTCAGGCGGTTATGGAAAATCTGGTCAATTTGTGTTCCGCTGTTGATGTTGCAATAATAGTTATATAAAGCCGGATCTTCGGCAGCGAGATATTCCGAAAAAGTCAATGGGTAGATATGCATGACATTTACCATGCCGACCGGATAGGATTTGGGCTGTGCAAGTAACGTACCGAGTAAACTTCCGGCTGCAATGATATGATATTCAGGAGCATTTTCTTTGAAGTATTTGAGACTATTCAGAGCTTCAGGACATTCTTGAACCTCATCGAAGATAATGAGTGTTTTCTTCGGATAAATTTTCTGTTGTGCGATCAGAGAAAGCAGTTCTATAATCCGTGCCGGATTTTTGTTTGTTTGAAAAATAGAATGCAGTGCCGGATCTTCATCAAAATTGAAATATACGAAACTTTCATAGAAATTTTTGCCAAATTCTTTCATCAGCCACGTTTTACCGACTTGCCGTGCACCTTTCAGAATCAATGGCTTTCGTTCAGGATCATCTTTCCATTGCAGCATTTTTTTTAATACATCACGTTTCATTGAAAATCAGCTCCTTTCTTTACCGATAGATATTAGTATATCACATTTTTTTGTATAAATCAAGTTGGTATAAACACATTTTTGCGAAATCTATCGCAATATTATGCACGTTTTTGAATTGCCTGTGGAGCCGTTCTTCTATCTTTGACTGCTCATCTACTCACTTACAAACAGGTTATAGAAAACAAGATAGTTGTTGACCGGCATGACTCTCAGATTACGTCCGCGCCATCTCTCAATATCACAAATCCGGAACCGTTCCGACATCTCATCCAAAGACGAAATGCTGTCATACAATCTGTCAAGATGCCTTTCAGCATTATCAGGCGACTGTAAATCGTCTGCTATGTACCTATAAATTCCAATCAAGTCGTTTTTTGCCTGTTTGTACGTCCGCAGAGGACAGTTTTACTCATCATAGACTTCCCGTCTGTGACCGACCGTCAGTGCAAGGATCACCAGCTTGTTGTCGTTGATCTGACAAATCAGACGGTAATCTCCGATGCGGTAACGCCATTGACCGCTTCTATTCGCAGTCAATCCTTTTCCGTGAATACGAGGATTCTCGCAGTTGACAAGGTTTTTCTCAATCCATGCTTTAAGCATCTTCATGGTGTACCTATCGAGCTTTTTGAATTCCTTGTCAAAGCGTGGTGTTGTTTCTACGCGATCACTCATAAATCCAGTTCCTTCCAAAGATCTTCGATGGGAGCAGACTTTTTTCCCGATTCGAGATACTCTGCGTAGGCTTCATCGGCAACAGCCAAATCAAACTCATCCTCTATTTTTTCGAAAAGTGCCTGCTTAAAGGCTTCGCCTATCGAAATCGAGTGCAGCCGTGCATAGCTGTCGGCAAGCTGCTTTTCCTGTTCGTTTAGTCTGATTGAGAATGCCATAATATCAGCTCCTTTCATAGTACATTGTACTACAATTTTTAGCATTTGTCAAGCAGTTTGCTTATATTTTCTTTGTTTTTCAGAGAACTATTCATTTTATCTTTCAACAATGGCGGCTCTGCCACACTACCCCTTGATTGATAGCTTGATTATATACTTGATTACTTCCTTGATTACGGCATTATCCGAACAATCCCCTGCTGGTCATCCGCTGCTATGAGGATTCGCCGGCAGAGATGTATGCGGCGGATTCCGAGATCACATTTGAAAGCATGGGCAAAAAACCGCTGGCCGGTGACCTCAACGCCGATACAAAAGTTACTGCTGCGGACGCGGTCATACTCAGCAGAATTATCAATGAGGATGCACCCGAAAGCTGCGACAAAACCGTATTTAAGTATGCAGACCTCAATTATGACGGTATGTACAACATGACCGATATGCTTATGCTGATGCAGATGATCCGTAAGTGATTGTGGGGAACATTGTCCCTTTGGAATCCCATTATAGACAAAACAAAAGGGCGGAGATACAGTTCTCCGCCCTCAACTTGTCCACAAAGTCCCTCTGACGAAGCCGTCAGAGGGACTTATGATACTCCCCAAGCTTCGGCAGAATCTCCCTGAGCAGGAACGTGCAGAAATAGGGGAACGTGTACACATTGTCGCTGTACCCGATATTCCCGTCGATGAGCTTCACACCAAAGCGGATATCCGCATAATGTTCCGACTGTATCAGCGTCCGAAGCGATTTCGCCCTGCCGTTGACCGCCTTCACTTCCACAGGCACAAGCGCATCCGCCGTCCGCAGGAAAAAGTCTTCCTCCAGCGTAGAATCGGGCTTTTTATAGTAGTACAGCGCACCACCCGACTTCACCAATGCCTCCCCGACAATATTCTCATACAGCGCACCTTTATACACGCCGAGATTCTTGTTTGCACGCAGATCGTCCTGCGCTTCCTCGTCGAGCATTGCGACCAGAAGCCCCGTGTCTGCAAAGTACAGCTTGAAAAAGTCGCTGTTGTAATTGCCTTTCAGCGGCAGAGCAGGAAAGTCCAGACAGTAGCAGAGATTCACAATCCCTGCATCTTCCAGCCACTCCACGCATCCGCGATAGTCCTTGAACCGCGCACCCTTTGCCGCTTTAGAGATCTGAAACTTTTTGTTTTCCTGTGCGAGCTGCGGCACAATGCGGTTGAACACATTGAGAATGCGTGTCTGGTCGGTGCCGTCCGCATATTTTCGGATGTCCTCTTTGTAGTCCTCGACAAGCTGACGCTGTGTGGCGAGCGAGCCTTCAAATGTCCCTTTTTCGATGAAATCACGCACCACGGCAGGCATTCCGCCCAGCACGCAGTATTCTAAAAACAGTTGCCGTCCCGTCTGCAAAACCGTATCGTTCAGCGGTTTGCACGAAAGCATATGTTCCGTGAGCGTCTGCCGCAGGGTATCGTCATAGCCTTTCGCCCAGAGGAATTCCTCGAAATCCATCGAAAACATGGTGTAGTCGGTTTTGTAGCCGACGCTGTTGCTTTCGATGGCGCGGTAGTGGATGCCGAGGAGCGAACCACTGCAAATCACATCATATCTGCCGTCCTGACAGAAAAATTTGAGTGCGGTGGCGATGTCGGGGTACTGTTGGATCTCATCGAAAAAAAGGAGCGTTTTGTTTGGGATGAAATGTTTGAACGGATCGATCAGCGAGATGCTGCGAAGAATGTCATCGGTGCGGTAGCCGTCCGAGAGAATTGTGCGGTATTTGGGTTCTTCGACAAAGTTGATCTCGATGACACTTTCGTAGTGTTTGCTTGCAAATCTGCGGATGGATTCGGTTTTTCCGACCTGTCGGCAGCCTTTGACGATCAGAGGCTTGCGGTTTGTGTCGGCTTTCCAGTTTTCGAGATAGCGGTCGATTTTTCGGTTCAGATACATGGCAGTTCACACTCCTTTTCGGTTGTCTGAATGTATTATACCATAAACGGAGCGAAAAATCAACTGTTTTTCACATTTCATGAGGGAATTATTTCCAGTTCCCTGCATTTTATGTGGGAACGATTGTTGGGGACGAGCACGCGAAGCGCAATAAAAGTTTTACTCGATTTTTATCAAAAAATCGCAGGAGTCGAGGGGGCGGCGCCCCTCATCGCGCTTGGGGCGGAGCTCCATTATAAATACAACGATACGACAAAAAACGAACCGACTTTCGTCGGTTCGTTTTTGTTTTGGATATCAGCCTTGGCTCAGTTTCTTGAGAATCCAGAGCACATCGAAGATATCCACGCAATTATCTTTGTTGGTGTCAGTATTGATCGCACCATAGAATTCTGCGGGTTT
>JAZLJA010000032.1:0-32031 GCA_045617625.1 Oscillospiraceae bacterium
AGGTCTTTGCAGTGTCAACAACACAGTCAGCCGCATTGCTGAGGTTGTCGAGCGCGAAATACGGGATTGATGCAGCGAGCATAACGCCGCTCAAAACACCCGCAAACGTGTGCTTTAGCTGTTGTTTCATATCTATTCCCCTTTATATAAAATAAAAAGATCGGGCTCTGCGGTTTGCACATTGCCGCGAAAGCAGTCCCTGTAAATATATTAGGAACTATTAAAAGTATATCACACCACTGATGAACGGTCAATGACGTATTGTGCAAATATTGTGATTGATTGCACTCAACTTACCAAAAATTGCGAAAGATATTCCACAAGTTGTACTGTGCGAAAATATCGTTTTATCATCTATCTACGATGTTTTCACAAAAAAACGCAGCCGATTATCCGACTGCGTTTGTGTTTCGATATGTAATTTGTCGCCCTTTCCCGTGAGACATAATGACAAGCCAAGAAGAACTGAAATGCAGGTCTGCAATAAAAAAGGAGATACGCGGTTTTCGCGTATCTCCCGTGCAAATATGGTCGAGGTGACAGGACTTGAACCTGCGGCCTCTGCGTCCCGAACGCAGCGCTCTACCAAACTGAGCCACACCTCGATTGTTCTCGGATCCACAAAATATCTTGCGTTTTTCTTTCCGACGACTTTGATATTATAGCACAAAGTTTCCATAAAGTCAATAGGAAATTTAGCGTTTTGAAAAAAATTATCAGAAATCACAATTTACCCCTTGAAATTTCAAAATGAATGTGGTATAATAGGTACAGTTTGAATTTAGGATATCATCACAGGAGATTCCGAGTTATAGGTGTGCGGGCCCTGTGCAGCCAAGCACCGTGAACCATGTCAGGCGGGGAACCGAGCAGCATTAAGCGGATCGCTGGGCGTGCCGCAGTCAGCCTGCACACCTATGATTCGGAATTTTTTTGCAGACATCGTTTCGCATTCTTTCAGAAAGGGTGAGTTTCTTTGGCGGCTTATGAAGCACTTTATCGGAAATGGCGTCCTCAAACCTTTGACGACATCGTTGCACAGCCCCACATCACCCGCACGCTGATGAACCAGATCCTGCGCGACAAAACTGCCCACGCTTACCTCTTTACGGGGTCACGCGGCACGGGCAAAACCACCTGCGCCAGAATCTTTGCGAAAGCCGTCAACTGCCTGCACCCCGTCAACGGCAGCCCATGCCTCGAATGTGAGATCTGCCGCGATGCCGAACTCGGCACACTGACCGATATCATCGAAATTGACGGTGCTTCAAACAACGGTGTCGATGAAGTGCGCAATCTGCGCGATAACGCCGCGTTCATGCCCGTGCGGTGCAAGTATAAGGTCTACATCATCGACGAAGTTCACATGATGTCGGCAGGCGCATTCAACGCGCTGCTCAAAATGATCGAAGAGCCCCCTGCCTACGTCAAATTTGTGTTTGCAACAACGGAGATCCACAAAGTGCCTGCCACGATCCTTTCGCGCTGTCAGCGTTTCGATTTCCGCCGCATTCTGCCAAACGACATCGCAGGCAGAATCCAGTATATCGCCAAGCACGAGGCGTTTTCCGTCTCAGATGCGGCTGCACTGCGCATCGCTGCCCTCGCAGACGGCGGTATGCGTGATGCGCTCAGCCTGCTTGACCAGTGTGCTGCGGTCTCGGATGACATTCAGCTTGAGACCGTCGAGGAAGCAGTGGGCGTTGCGGGAACAGAATCGGTGTTTGCCGTGCTTGGCAACATCGCACAGCACGATGCGTCATCTGCCCTGCACACCATTGATCTGCTCTACCGCCAATCCAAGGACATGACAAGATTTGCGGACGAACTTTCCCAACAGCTCCGCAGCCTGATGCTGCTGAAAACTGCTCCCAACGATCCTTCCCTGCTGCAATGTATGCCTGATGATCTCGAAAAACTTCGCGGGCTTGCAGAACAGTTTTCAATGGCAGGTGTACTGGAATCGCTGGACGCGATCAGACAGTGCTGTGACCGTATGACCCGTTCCGGGAATCGCCGCATGGAACTCGAAATGACGCTGATTCGCCTTTGCACCGATTTTCAGGCGCAGCAGGGCGATCTCTCCGCGCTGAACGACCGCATCACACAGCTGGAAGCAAAACTTGCGGATGTGATGCGAAACGGCGTGAATATCTCGGCAAAAGCTGCACCGCAAAAGCCAAAGCCCGAGGTGCTTGCCACCAATTTGCAGACAAATGCCTCCCCCTCCGCCGATGAATTTTTCCCCGTGAAAAACTGGGCACAGGTGCTGGAGGAATTCGATAAGATCAATCCGAGCGTGTCAGGGCTGCTGCAGAACTCGGAAGCGTATATATCGGAAGCAAAGGGAATTTTGCTCATGATCGTGCGCAATCGACTGTTTAAGCAGCTGTTCCTCACCGAGCACGCAAAATCGCTGACCGACACTGCCGCAAAGATCCTCGGCAAAAAATATATCATCCGCTATAAATGCGCCGAGACCGAAGCCGACAAGACCGCTCCCGTCGATGTGATCTTGCAGCGTGCGCGTGAATCGGGGCTGACCGTCGGCACACCCGATGCAGGTCAGATCTAATTTTTGTTGATACAGACTTTTCACCTTGTTTGAAAAGTCCGTATGGATAGCCGATGCGAAATTCTCGCAGATACGGCATAAATTAAGTAAAATGTAAGGAGAATTCATATGAGAGCAAGAGTACCGAAACAATTTCAGGGCGGCGGTCAGAACATGGACAGCATGATCCATCAGGCAAAAAAAATGCAGGATCAGATCACCGTTTTGCAGGAAGACATCGAGCAGCGCAGCTTTGAAGCAACCGCAGGCGGCGGGGCTGTCAAGGTCACCATCAGCGGCAAAAAGCTCATTCAGTCCATCACCCTTGACCCCGAAATGGTCAAAGAGGGCGACGTCGAGATGATGCAGGATCTGATCATCTCCGCTGTCAACGAGGCAGTCAACAACGTTGAGGAAACCACCGAAGCCGAAATGAGCAAGATCACCGGCGGTGTGGCTCTGCCCGGTCTGTTCTGATTCCATGGAAAATTTCAGCGCACTGCCTTTGGTGGTGCTTGCGGAAAAATTCGCAGCTTTGCCCGGCATCGGCATGAAAACCGCACAGCGTCTCGCTTATGCGGTGCTTGAAATGCCTGCCGAGCAGGCTGAAAGCTTCGCACAGGCAATTCTTGATGCAAAACAGAATGTCCGCGAATGCCCTGTCTGCTGCAATCTCACCGAACAGGACATCTGCCCCATCTGCGAAAATCCCAAGCGCGATGCCTCCACCATCTGCGTGATCGAATCGCCCAAGGATGTCAGCGCATTTGAACGCACCGCCGAATATCACGGTGTTTATCATGTCCTGCACGGGCTGATCTCACCCCTCGACGGCGTCACGCCCCAGCAGCTTCGCATCAAGGAACTCCTCGCCAGAATCCAAAACGGCAATGTCAGCGAACTGATCATGGCGACCAACCCCAGCGTGGAGGGCGAAGCCACTGCAATGTATCTTTCGAGGATCTGTAAGCCGCTTGGCGTGAAGGTCACACGGCTTGCGTTTGGTCTGCCCGTCGGCGGCGTGATCGAATATACCGATGAAGTGACCCTTTACCGCGCCATCGCAAACCGCAGTGAAATGTGATGCAGATGCGCGGTTTTCTTTTTGATCTGGACGGCACCCTGCTCGATTCCATGCCCATGTGGCATGACCTCGACCGCAGGTTTCTTGCCGAATTCGGCATTGCCGCTCCGCCCGATATCTCCGATATCGTCAAGGCGATGAACATTGAACAGTCATCTGCTTATCTCGTGGAGCGATTCAACTTGCCCATTTCCCCTGCCGCGGTGCAGCAGCGCGTTGAGGCACTTGCCGCCGACGCATACCGCTTTGATTTGAAACTCAAAAACGGCGCAGATACGCTGATTTCAGAACTCAGACGGCGTGGTGTCATCTGCGCAGTCGCAAGCGTCACTTATCCGAGTCTGATGTCAGCTGCCCTCGAACGCCTCGGCATTTCACCGCATCTGCAAGTGGCAATGACCCCAACTTCCGAAATGAATGGCAAGCACTCCCCTGCGTTTTATCAGGCGGTGCTTGAAAAAGTCGGGCTGACCCCTGCGGAAACCGTCATCGCAGAAGATGCACTTTATGCGGCTCAGACCGCAAAACAGATGGGATGTTTTACCATCGGGGTGAAGGATGATCTGGCAAAACACGAATGGAATGCCCTCGATCACCTTTGTGACCGCACCATCCATGACTGGAATGAACTGCTCTGCCCCGATTTTCTGGATATGTTTTCCTGATACGTCGCCTGTGCGGCGTTTTTTTCTGCGTCACGAAAGGAGATCTCACTTCGATGCTGATTGATTTTCACACCCATATTTTCCCTGACCCCATCGCCGCCCGCACCATTGAGGGGCTGATCGCAGGTGTGCGCAGCATTCAGGGCACGGGATACGTCACATCGCGCACCATGAATTTCACCGACGGCACGATGAACGGCTTGCTGCGATCTATGGACGAAAACGGCGTAGATATGAGCATTTGCCTGCCCATCGCCACAAAGCAATCACAAACGGCGAGCATCAATCGCTTTGCCGAAACCGTGCGCACCAAACGGCTGCTTTCGTTTGGCACGCTGCACCCTTTGCAGCCCGACTGGGAACAAGTGCTTGAAGATCTTGCCGCCCGCGGATTTCAGGGCATCAAGCTGCACCACCAGTTTCAGCAGGTCAGCGTGGATGCAAAGGAATCCGTGCGCATTGTGAAAAAGGCGCAGGAACTCGGTTTGCTCGTCGTATTCCACGCAGGCATCGACATTGGTCTGCCGCCGCCGAATTTTGCATCACCTGAAAAAATCCGAAACCTACTGAACGAAGTCGACGGCAGCAATCTCATCGCAGCGCACCTCGGCGGCTGGAAACAGTGGGACGATGTGGAACGCTGTCTCGTCGGGACAAATATTCTGTTTGACACCGCGTTCATCAAGGATTTCATCGCGCCCGAACAATGCCGCAGAATCATTCAAAATCACGGTGCTGCGAAGATTTTATTTGCCACCGATTCTCCGTGGGAAGCAGCCGCCGATACGCTTTCGTTTTTGCAGACGCTTGGGCTCTCGGATGATGAAATGGATCGTATCTGCTATCAAAACGCGATGGATTTGCTCAGAATCGAGGCACAGGCATGAAGACCGTGAACATTGCAGGCATCGCGGTGCCGCAAACCGCCGCCCTCGCGCCGATGGCTTCTGTCGCGGACACTGCCTATCGCCTGCTGAATGCGGAGCACGGTGCCTGCATGACCACAGGCGAACTCGTTTCCGCCAAAGGCCTTTGCTACGGCAGCAAGGGCAGTGCCGAACTGTGCCGCATCACACATGGGGAACGCCCGATGGGGCTTCAGTTGTTCGGCAGTGAGCATGAATTCATTTCGCAGGCTGTTGCGATGATTTTGCAGTATCGTCCCGACTGGATCGACCTCAACATGGGCTGCCCCGTACCGAAAGTGGTCGGGCAGGGCGCAGGGGCTGCACTCATGCGCGAGCCTGCCCTCGCCGCACAGCTTGTCACGGCGGCGGTCAAATCGGCGGGCAATGTGCCTGTCACCGCGAAAATGCGCATCGGCTGGGATGAATCCTCCGTGAACGCAGTGGAATTCGCAAAGCAACTGGAAGCGGCAGGCGCAGCGGCGATCACCGTTCACGGGCGCACGCGCACACAGTTTTACAGCGGCACCGCCGATTGGTCGCAGATCGCGGCAGTCAAGCGTGCGGTGAAGATTCCCGTCATCGGCAACGGCGACATCACCTGCGGCGCGGATGCCGTCAGAATGTACGCGGAGACAGGCTGCGACCTCGTCATGGTGGGGCGCGCAACCTATGGAAATCCGTGGATTTTCGAGGATATCGCGGCAGCAGTGGACGGAAAAAGCTATGCGTACCCCTCTGTTTCCGAACGCCTTGCCGAAATGCTTCGGCACATCCGCATGATTCTCGATATGTCCGAAAAATCCGAGGCACTTGCCATGCGCGAAGTGCGCAAACACGCACTCTGGTATCTGCGCGGACGTGCGGGTGCTGCGGCGTTTCGCGCAAAATGCTGCACCCTCAATTCCTACGCCGACGCGGAACAACTGGTCGCGGAATACCTCGCAAATAATCCATAGGCTTCATAACAACGGCACAGATTTTGTCACATCTGCTGATTTTTTCGCAAATTGTGACATCTGTGCCGTTTTTGTCGTATATATAGAATAGGAGGCTGTCATTCACAGAATTTTCATGTGAACATTAGTTCTTTTTCGCTTGACAAACATCGCACAATATGCTATACTATTATATTGGAATCTTCTATCAGAAAGGAGCATGACTGTGACTGAATTTTTACAGGAACTCCCGAATCTGCGCGAATTTCTCTCGGTGTTCGTCGTAGTGTTCGTTGATTTTTGTGCGCTGATGATTCTGGTCGCATCGGGGCGTGAGCGTCGGCGCGGTGACAAGAACTGGGCGCAGGAAGCCAGAGGCTATATGCTCTCGGAACGCGGCACGCTCTATCCCCTCGGGGCGGCGGAAATCCTGATCGGACGGCATGCCGGAGCTGACATTCGCCTTTCCGATGACGAAATCTCACGTTTTCACGCACTTTTGACACTGTCTGACGGCAGATGGCATATTCAAGACCTTGGCTCGACGAGCGGCACCTTCGTCAACGGTGAACGTGTTCAGTCAGTGCGAACCCTCCATAAAGGGGATGAGATCCGCATCGGCAGACGTCGGCTGCAAGTCGTCAAGGGCAGCGGAAAGGTCGTGTCACAATGAAAAAACGTACCATTTCGCATCCCATTCTGATGTTCTTTATCCTCATTGCACATTCCGCGATGCTGCTGCTGGTCGGCATGACGGTCGGCTTCACGCCCGAAGTCATCAAAATCAGCTGTGCCGTGCTTGCTGCCGATTTTGTCGGCTCGATCGTGCTTTCGCTCGTGCATCGGCAAGCCTGCACCGTCGATATGGTTCTGCTGCTCGTGCTGGGCATGAGCACCATCTATCAGTCCTGCTTCGGGGAAGTCAATTTCGCTCTCAAGCATTATGTTTTGGGCATTGCCGCGTTCATCGCCTGCCAGGCTTCCTATCTGCTGGTGCGAAATCCGTTCCGCGCCGAAAAACTCAAGCCCCTGTGGTACATCATGTTTTTCGCACTGGTCGGATCCATTTTGCTGTTCACGGGCGAACGCTCCATGTGGATCTCCTTCAAAGGTTTTTCGCTTCAGCCCAGTGAATTTCTGAAGCCCGTGTTCGTGCTGATCTGCGCATCCTCGATTTCCACGCAGCTGCACAAAAAAGAGATTCTCGGCATCCACTTTGTCCCCGATAATTTCTTCATGCTCGGATGCACGGCGGTTGTTGCTGTGCTGCAATACTGGTGCAGAGATTTGGGCAGTCTGCCCACATTTCTCGCGGTGGCAGGCTTCGGCATCATTTTCCGATTCTTCTATCTGCGCGAAAAATTCTCCATGCGTCTTGTGGTATTTCTCTGCGTGTGCGCTTGCGTCGTCGGCATCGCAGCACTCCAGCTTGCACCTGAATACGTGCAGGACAGACTGCACGTCGATATCTGGTCGGATATGCAGGGTCACGGCTATCAGCAATGCCGTGCGCTGACTGCTATCGCAGAGGGCGGATGGTTCGGCAAGGGTGCAACATCAGGCGATCTATACAAGGTCTTCGCCTCAGATACCGACATTGTTTTTTCCAGCATTTGCGAAGAATGGGGGCTGTTTGCAGGAATCCTTACGGTGTTCCTCGTGCTGTTTCTCCCAGCCTCGATCCTCACCGTTCCGCCCAGAAGCTATTATCATGCAGGGCTTGCAGCAGGTGTCGCCTGCGTGTTCATCGTGCAGATGACGCTCAATATCTTCGGCTCCTGCAACCTGATACCCTTCACAGGCGTCACCATCCCGTTTATCTCCCAGGGCGGCAGTTCCATGCTCTCCAGCGGCATCCTCGCAGGATTTCTCAAAGCTGCGCAGGCACCCGTTCTCACCACGCGTGAGGGCAAAAAGCGTGCAGCAGAAAGGAAACGGAAATCGGCATGAAAAAACAGAACAAATCAAACGCACTGCCCATCGACATCCGCGCCCCGCGCAGCACCCTTCGGGCAGGCAGAGCCGTCACGCTGCTGATCTTCTGCTTTCTCGCAGGCATGATCTATCTCGCCTATGTGCTGATCACCGAATCATCCATGTATATGGCGAAATCGGGCAGAACCACTTACGGCATCGTCAGCGACCGCAAGGGCGATATCCTGTTTGACGGCACCAAACCCCTCACCGATTATCCTGCCAAGCAGTTTGCCGATGTCGGCAATTTCATCGGTGACACCAGCGGACAGATGAGCAATACCCTTGTGGCAAAAAATCTGACCGCACTCGCAAATTACAGCTTCACCGCAGGGAAAAGCGGACAGGCATCCATCCAGACAACACTCAGTCATGCTGCGAATCAGGCGGTTTTCAATGCCTTTGGCGGAAAGAACGGCACGGTCATCGCCTGCAACTGGAAAACAGGCGAATTGCTTGTGTGCATGAGCAAACCCTGCGTCAACATCGCGGAGGGCTATAAGAATCTCGCCTCCATGCCGAGCGGCAGTCTGCTTTGCAAGGCGTTTTACCCGACTGTTCCCGGCTCCACACAGAAAATTTCCACGCTGATCGCCGCCTATGAAGCACTCGGCGTGAACAAGGTCAACGATATGGAGTTTGACTGCACGGGAAGCTGGCTCAATGCCAAGCACCAGAAAATCACCTGCCACAAAGCAGAGGGACACGGCACACAAACGCTCTCGCAGGCATTTGCCAACAGCTGCAACCCTTACTTCGCACAGCTCGTGCAGTCAGATGCGCTGCAGCTTTCCAAAATCATCGAGACCTACACGAAAATGGGCTATGCAGTCAACGAGCAGACTGCAAAATCCTACTCGCTCAACGGCATCAGCATCGCCCCTGCCTCCACAAAACTGACGTCAAAGGACGATTTCGATACCCAGTGGGGATGCCTCGGGCAGGGCGAAACGCTCATCAGCCCCTATCAGCTCATGCTGTTTGAAACGGCAATCGCAAACGGCACAGGCTGCGGTGTCCTCCCTTATGTCATCGACACCGAAACCGATGTCAGCGGAAATATCAAGATCTGCCGCAAATATCAGCAAACATCCCAGCTTTTCTCAGCCAAAGCCGCCAAAGCGGTGCAAAGCGTCATGACGGAAAATGCCAAAAACAATTACGGCTCGCTGGCACAGTTTCACTGCGGTGTCAAAAGCGGCACGGCGCAGGTCAATGAAAACGGCAAGGCTTATGAAAATTCTCTGCTTGCAGGCTTCTGCCTCGATGACAACTGCCCTGTTGCATTCTGCATCATGATCGAAAACAGGGTCAGCGGCGAAGTCAGCACGGCACAGATTGCCAACACCCTTTTGAACGCACTGTCCGGTCTCAAATGAGCTCGGCAGCCAACCCATGAATGTGAGGCTTCTCAAACCATGCAAAACGGATTCAAAAAAGCGGTCATTCGTCACCCGTATATACTGCTCTGGGTATTTGCCGGCATTTTGCTGATCGCATTCGGCGCACTGCTCGGCGCACAGCAAACCAGGGATATCCCCGCAAATGCCAACCGCCCCGAAGTTACTGATGAACGGGTGGAAGAAATCACCCACGGAACAGAAGCAAACATTGCAGCTGCCACAACAACTGTCACAACCACAACAACACTCTGCTACGAGACAATTCCCGTTTCAAACTTCCGTGCCGAAGATCTCTCGGCAAACATCGCCACCGATATGGATTACACCACCTGGTGGTATGACAGCCAGACCGATTCACGCTATCTCTTTTTCCCCGCAACGGCTGACCTGTCAAGTGTCAAGCTGACGTTTGAAGCTGCCGGCGGACTTGCCCTCAACGGCATCCGGCTCACCTCGGGCGAATGCACCGATGTGTTTGCCGACGAAACAGAATTTCAAATCACCACAGGCGAACTCGACTGCGGCACACTCCATGTCATGCAATCCGATCTGCCGTGCATTTTTCTTGAAACCGAAACAGGCAGCATCGCGCAGGTGGAAAAACGCAACGGCAACAAGGATACGGGCAAGCTGCTCATCCTCGATGAAAACGGCGGCACGCAGTATGACGGCGCACTGGAATGGATTCAGGCGCACGGAAACAGCTCATGGGATTACAGCAAAAAGAAACCCTATAACATCAAGCTTGAAAACAAAGCCGATCTGTTCGGCATGGGCAAAGCAAAAAAATGGGCGCTTCTCAGCAATTATCTCGACCACGGCATGATTCGTAATTCCACGGCACTCAAACTCAGTGAACTGGCAGGCTGCGAATATACCATGGATTCCGTTTATACAGACCTCTACATCCACGGCGAATACCGCGGCACATATCAGCTTTATGAACGTGTGCAGGTGCAGAAAAACCGCGTCAACATCACCGATCTGGAGGAGGCGAACGAGGAGGCAAACGAACAGGCACTCGATGCCTACCAGCAAGTTTTCTCCAACGGCGACAAATCTTCATATGCACCTGATACCTACAAATACTGGAACATCCCAAACAATCCGTCTGATATCACAGGCGGCTATCTGCTCCAGTTCCAGACCTATAACCGCTATCCCTCAAAGGCTGCCAGCGGATTTGTCACCAAACGCGGACAATGCGTGCAGCTTCAGACCCCCGAACACGCTTCTAAGGATGAACTGTTCTATATCCGCACATTCATGCAGGAACTGGAGGATGCCATATATTCCGAAAACGGCTATAACTCCAAGGGCAAGCATTACAGCGACTATCTGGATGTGGAGTCGTTCCTCAAAAGCTATCTCATTCAGGAGATCACCGAAAATGCCGACGGAAGTTATACAAGCTTTTTCTTCTGGAAAGAATCGGATACGCTGGGCGATGGCAAACTGCACTGCGGACCTGTCTGGGATTTTGACCTCGGATTCTGCAACTTTGCCCGCCTTGTCGATTTGTCAAGCGCAGGCATCGGTAAATTCTATTCCGCAAAACTTGACGCCTTCTACGCAAAGCATCTGCCCATCAACGGATTCCCCGATAACGACGCATCATATTCCAAAGAGCTCAAAGCCAAACATCCCGAAATGGCTGTCGGCTGGATGGGTATGCTCTACGAAAAAGAGATCCCCCGCATCACGGAACTTTACTTTGAAACATTTCTCCCAGCCGTAGAACAGATCTGCGACACGGAAATCCCTGCACTGACTGCTTATCTTTCCAAAAGCGCTGCGATGAACAACGCAAAATGGAATATGCTCGGCAAAAACCGTCCGCTGGGGCCCGTCAACGGCTACACCTATGAGGAATGCACGGCGTATATCAGCAATTATCTCACCAAACACTGCGATTTTCTCACAAAAGAATGGCTCAGTACCGTCAAGGAAAGCCTGGCTGACAATCTGCCGAATGAAATGAATCAGCTTCCGCTGAACGCTTACGATTCAAAGGGCATTGCAGCCCTCTGCGGCGAAATCGCGGCAGGACAGGCGGAAATTCAGGCAGCCGGTGACTATACGGCAACAAAAGAAGCGTATCAGGCGGCGATCGCGTCCTTTGCAGATGTTCCGACCGCTGAGATCTCAGGCGATTTTGACGATAACGGTGAAGTCGATTCTCTGGATGCAACCGCATTGCTGCGGCACTACGCGAAAAGTCTTGCGGAAATGGACGACCCCGTGACTGCCACGCAGCGTCAAAACGGCGATGTGGACAAAAACGGGAAACTGGATGCCGTGGATGCAATGCATATTCTGCGGCACTCGGTCAACAAACTCATGGGCGTGGACTATCCGCTGCCTGTGGAAAAATAGTCGAATCACCGATGGATTTGTAATGGGGGCGTTGCCCCCAAACCCCTGCCAAAGGGAATCCCATTATAAACGGCTATTATATTAAAAGAATCGCTCAAGCCTTTTCATAGGCATGAGCGATTCTTTTCATATAACATCGGTTTCTCACAAGGCATCGTATCCCTTAAACCACGGGTTGGAAACGCAGCCACCGAGTTTTTTCCGTCGGAGACACCCCCATCACTCCACGACGATCTTGCCTGCGACAATCTCCTGCGAGATCTGATCACCCGCAGTATTTGTGAAATCCTCCACCTCAAGGTTGATGAGATACTCTGTCCCTGATTTCGCATTCTGCGGCACGTCCAGATACACCGTGAACAGTTCGCCATCCTTTGCCAAATCATTGACACCCATCGAGGCAAAGCCGATCATTCCCTCATCAGGGTCGGCAAACGCTGCTGCCATCATGCCCGCACAGGCTACACCCGCGGTAAATTCCGCCGTGGCATTCTCGGCATTGTATTGCGGCTTCAGCTGCTTATCATAAAGAAAGCGCAGACCGCAGAGATTATAGCCCTTGTTGTTGAACACAAACACGCGAACCGGCACTTTTTGCTCTCCCGCCTTTGCCGAAATCGAATCGACAACCAGTGTGGGCGAATCGTATTTATTCTCGGGCACAACCTCGCGCTGCATCAGATTCTCAGTGGATGCGGCAGACTGTGCGGACGTTTCATCAGATTGGCTCACACCCTCGGAAGCTGACGAACTGCTGCTTTTGTTATCGCACGCGGCAAGCCCCATGCAGCATACCACACAGAGCAAAATGACGGAAATACGTTTGAAATTCATGATAATACTCCTTTTCGGTTTACGTAAGTGATGCGGAAATCACATTTTGCGAAAGCTGATCTCCCTTGCAGGGACGTACTGATACCACAATCAACTGCGGGTATTCCTGTGCAAAGCGAATCAGTTCTTCACTCAGATTTGCTGTGACAAGCACGATAACACCCGAATACGCCTCGGAAACCGCTCGCAGCAGCATCCGTGAAATCGGCTCGTGAATGGTATCAGGCAGGGCGGCGAGCATTCGGCGCAGACGCAGCCCATGCACATCGCCGCACGCTTTTTCAGACTGCACCGCGGCATCGGAAAGCGTGGTGTTGGCGGCAAACGAAATCGGAATGTTCTTCGCCTGTGCCTCCAGGATATACGTACAGCAAAGCCGAATCGCCTGCTCATACGCATGACGGTCGGTTGCACGGTCGATGTCATACGGCTTGGTGCATAAATCAAGCAAAAGCGTGATTTGCGGGTCAGCCGTGTCCTGATAGCAATATACCATCGGCTCCCCCATTCGTGCCGTCGCGGTCTGGCACAAATCGCGGAGATTGTCTCCCTCCGCATAGGCACGGATGCCGCTGACCGCAAAACGATCGGGGAGAAAGCGGCGTTCGAGAATCGTCTCGCCCATCATGCAAAGTGATGATAAGCTCGGTATTGCTTGATTTTCAATCGGCGCAGGCAGCACACGCAAATGCGCCTCCGCCTCGGGAAACGGTTTGGATGCCTCATAAGTTCCAAGCAGATCGGAAATCACCAAAACAGCGTGCGAAACGGTATATACCCCGCGCTTGGTGCATTTGACCTGCCAATGCCGCTCGATTTTCCGATAGGGACGCAGAAAATACCAGCTGGACAAAAACCGCGTTTCTTCACTGATCGACGACTGTGCGCGTGCGAATTCCAAGGCACTGTGCGTAGTCAGTTCAGCTTTCAGCCACGGAACAGGCAGCATTTTTCGGCTGCAGATCGTTTCTGTCAGCGTGACAGTGTCGCCCTCGCAAACCTCCTCCTCGGAGAAAGCAAGCGTGTACGTCACACCGCGAAAACCGAACTGCTTGGTGAGAAAAAACACCAATCCAAAGCAGAACACCAAAATCAGAAGCAGCAACAGAAAAAGCATTATCGGGGTGCCTCCGTTGTTTTGAGGATTCCGCGCAGAAGCTGCTCCGCGCCGCCTTTTTCGGCAGCCGCAACGGACATATGCAGCCGATGTGCCCACGCTGCGGGCATCACAGCTTTGATGTCGTCGGCAATGAGATAATCACGCCCCTCCAGCACCGCATTCGCCTGCGCTGCATGACGAAGTGCCAAAGCACCGCGCGTGCTGATGCCGTACCGAATTTGCGGATGTGTGCGGGTGGCATCTGCCAGATCCAGAAGATACTGTAATATTGAATCGCTTGCCTGCACAGTGCGAACCGTTTCCTGTGCGGCACAAAGTGCCTCGGGCGTGATGACTGCCTGCACAGCATCCAGCGGGTCGCAAAGCTGACGGTCCGTCAGAACGGCAAGTTCCTGTTCGCGTTTGGGTCTTCCCACGGTGAGACGCATCAGAAAACGGTCAAGCTGTGCCTCGGGCAGCGGAAACGTGCCCTGCAATTCGATCGGGTTTTGTGTGGCAATAACAAAAAACGGTCTGGGCAGCGGATAAGTCGTGCCGTCACAGGAAACCTGCCCCTCCGCCATACATTCCAGCAAACCTGCCTGCGTGCGCGGCGCCATACGGTTGATCTCATCGGCAAGCAGCAGATTGGTGAACACGGGGCCCTGCCGAAATACCATTTCTCGGCTGCCGTCAGAAGTTTGCTGCAAGATCTGGAATCCTGTCAAGTCAGCAGGCATGAGGTCAGGCGTACACTGCACACGCTTATATCCACAGCCGAGAGCCTTTGCAAAAGCTTTCACCAGTGTCGTTTTTCCGCATCCGGGGAGATCCTCCAGCAGCACATGACCGCCGCAGAGCAAAGCAACCGTCAACTGTCGTATCGTATCCTCTGCGCCCAGCACCACGCCGCCCACTGCCGCCTGCATCGACTTTGCAAGTTCGGCAATTTCAGGAATCGTCATTTGCGGCATTCTGTCGCCTCCTTTTTGCTTGAATGCTTTCAGTATAGCACATTTTTACCCTGATGTCAACTGAGAATCCGACAGTGTGACATTGTGCAATGTTGCCTTCCCGACGTTATATCATCGCGGCGCATTGTGCAGGATAACGATTTTTGATACAGGCTGTGACGCGTCCTCATGAAATGTCGTTATATATGGTATCAGGAGACAGAGTGTTTGTTTTTTCGCCATATTCCTTGACTTTTTTGCGATTCTATGGTATAATAAAAAGATCTGAGACGACTGCTCCGACATCCTGAACGAAAACATTTTCTGGAGGCGCAACGTGATAATCTCTGTCATTATTCCCCTTTGCTGCGGGCTGATCTCGGCTCTGCTGTGCATGGGGCTGCTCACAAAACATCAGCCGAACCCACAATGGAATTCGCTTTCTCAAAAACAATCGTTTGTGGATTGTCTCAAACCGTTTTTGCCCGTCATGCTCATGGAATGGCTCGTATTTCTCGGCTGTGCAGCGGCGGTCTCGCTGTTCATGTTCACCGATAAGAACAAGCTGCCGCCCATGATTCTTGCAATCGCTGCGATTTTGCCATTTGCCGCCCGCCTGACAGCGATTTTTGTGCCGCATGAAAAGCTATCGCGTCTTGCACATACGGCAGCAGGCTCGATGCTGGTGCTGTTTGCACTGGAAACCTTTGTATGCAACTTCAAAAGCTTTTCAACGGGCAAAACCGATGTCACGGTTTCTCCCGAATCCATATCACTGGAAGCGGCTGTCGCACAGAATGACGATGGATTTATCGTATCCGGTCTTTCTGCACTCGTGATGAACGAACTGCCGCCCGATGCCCATGCACTGATCCTCGACCTTGAAACCACGCACACCGATGCCTCCCGCCGCTTCAAAATGACGCTTTCGATGAAAGATGACAACTACCACGCGGAATTCACGGGTGTGCGAAAGGAGTTTGTCTCCGGCTTCAACAAGGAATATATCCTGACATTCACGCCTTACGGCAAGCTCGATTCGCTCCGCCTGATGTTTGACAACATCACCGAACCTGTGACGCTCCGCTCCATACGCGCTGTCAGTGCGGCACCATTTCGTTTCTCGGCAGTCCGATTCTTCTGCCTGTTTGCGCTCGTGCTGTTCTGCGCATTTGTCCGCATCTACGAAATATACCGCCTGAAGATCTCCGACAAATCCCCCACGAAAAAACTGATGCTCGATTTCATGACGATCCTCTGCGTTTTTTCCACGGTGTTCTTCATTTATCCCAAATTTGAAAGCAGCGAATATATCTTCGATTTTAACTATAGCGGTGCCGACCAGTACACGCAGGTGTTCAATGCGTGGATGCACGGCAGAACCGACCTGAATATCACCCCGTCCCCTGAACTGAAAGCACTCCCGAATCCCTACGACTACCCCTCGCGCATCGGAAACAACGTGGATTATTACTGGGATTTCGCTTATAAGGACGGCAAATATTACTCCTACTTCGGCGCTGCACCTGTGCTCACGTTCTATTTCCCGTTCTACTTCCTCTCATTCGGAAAGATCCCCACACAGGAGACCGTCAACTTCGTCTTCGGCACTTTGGCGATCCTGTTCCTTTGCCTGACCCTGCGTGCCGCTGCAAAAAAATTCCTGCCCGATGCAAACTTTCTGCTGTTTCTGCTGATGCTGCCTGTATCTGTCTGCACAACAGGCATCTACTATATGCTTTCATTCAGCGATAACTACTCGCTCCCCATGACAGCAGGGCTTTGTTATCTGTTTCTGTGTCTCTGGCTCGGCATCACCGCCTGTGACACCAAACACCGCACCAAACGAAACATCTGCCTGTTTTTCAGCGGGCTTGCCCTTGCGTGCTGTGCAGGCTCCCGCCCGACAATGGCTGTGTGTGCCGCTCCGCTGATTCCGCTGTTCCTCGGCATTCTCACGCGCCGCGATGAAAAGCTCCGGCACCGCCTTGCCAATGCAGGCTTCTTTGCCGCACCGCTGCTTGTCGGTGTCGGACTGATCCTCTTTTACAACAAACTGCGCTTCGGCTCGTTCCTCGATTTCGGCGCAGCATATCAGCTCACGGTCAGCAATGTCAGTGCAAACAAGCTCGACCTGCGGCAAATCCCCGGCATGATCTACGCGTACTTCCTGCAAACACCGCGCCCGATATCAACATTCCCCTACTTTGAACCCGAATTCTACGGAATGTTCAACCACGGCAAGTATTTCTATGAGCAGGAAAACATCGGCATCTTCACCTATCCGTTCATTCTGCTCGGTACGCTCTATCTGCCCTATGGGCTCTTGAAACGCAAATCGCCGGAACCTGCCACGGGAAAAATCGGAAAATTCACCGTGCTGCAAAAAAACGCGTTCCTGATTATATGCTTCGCGGCTGCCTTTGTCATTGCATGGGCGGATTTCTGCATGGGCGGCGTCATCAGACGCTACACATTCGACTGTCTGCCGCTGCTCACCATTGCTTCGACGATCACCGTGCTGCGTGCCAATCAAAATGAAAAAGCCGACAAAGTCCGCTATTTCATCACCATCGGTGCGCTCGCGTGGACATTCACCTACTGCCTGCTGCTGGAACTTCAGCAGTTGGACGGCGGGCTTTCCATCAACAACCCGACACTCTTTGAATCAGTCGCCGGACTCTCACAGTTCTGGCGTTAAAGAAAGGACATACGTATGAAAAAAGTCGTCATCATCGGCGCAGGTCCTGCGGGCTTGACCGCCGCCTATGAACTGCTCAAGGATGCAAACAGCGAATACGAAGTCGTCATTCTGGAAGAAACCGACCGCATCGGCGGCATTTCCCAGACCGTGCGCTACAACGGAAACCGCATGGACATCGGCGGACACAGATTCTTCTCAAAAGATGACCGTGTGATGGAATGGTGGCAGAATATGATGCCCAGACAGGGAAAGCCCTCGTTTGACGACATCAAACTCAAGCGCGAAAAGAAACTCGCCGCGGGCGGCCCCGACCCCGAAACCACCGACCGCGTCATGCTTGTGCGTCAGCGCGTTTCCCGTATCTATTACAAGAAGAAGTTTTTCGACTACCCCATTTCCATGAAAATGTCCACGATTCAGAACATGGGATTTGCCACCACAATGAAAGCAGGTTTCAGCTATATGAAATCCGCTGTTGCAAAGCTGCCCGAAACCTCTCTCGAAAACTTCTACATCAACCGCTTCGGCAAAAAACTCTATTCCATGTTCTTTGAGGGCTACACCGAAAAACTCTGGGGCAGACATCCCCGTGAGATTTCCGCAGACTGGGGCGCACAGCGCGTCAAGGGACTTTCGATCCGTGCCGTGCTGAAAGATATGCTCACCAAAAAGAAGAAGAACACCGACTCCAAAGAAGTCGAAACCTCGCTGATCGAAGAATTTTACTATCCGAAATTCGGTCCCGGTCAGCTTTGGGAAACCGTCGCGGACGAGGCAAAGGCACTCGGCGCGACGCTTCGCATGAATGCAAAGGTCGAGAAAATCAACACCGACGGCACAGGCAGAATCAACAGTATCACCCTTGCTGACGGTGAAACCATCGAGGGCGATATCTTCCTTTCGTCCATGCCGCTGAAAGACCTCGTTGCAGGCATGAATGATGTTCCTGCTGAAATCAGCAGCATCGCCGCAGGGCTGCCGTACCGCGATTTTGTCACGGTGGGATTGCTTGTCAACAAGCTGAACCTCAAAAACGAGACGGATATCCGCACACTCGGCAACATTGTCCCCGATTGCTGGATCTACGTGCAGGATGTCGGAGTCAAACTTGGACGCATCCAGATTTTCAACAACTGGTCGCCCTACATGGTCAAGGATGCCGAAAACACCGTCTGGATCGGACTGGAATACTTCTGCGCGGAGGGTGATTCCTTCTGGAATCTCTCGGAGGACGAATGCGTGAAGCTTGCCGTCGGGGAACTCGTCAAAATGGGTGTCATCAACGATGCCTCTGAGGTGCTCGATCACCACAGAGAGAAAATCAAGAAAGCCTATCCCGCATATTTCGACACCTATGCACAGATCGACCAGCTTGTGGCGTATCTCAATCAGTTTGACAACCTCTACTGCATCGGAAGAAACGGTCAGCACCGCTATAACAACATGGATCACTCGATGGCAACCGCCTTTGAAACCGCCGACAATATCAAGACAGGCAAAACCGACAAGACAAACATCTGGAATGTCAACACCGAAAAGGACTATCACGAGGAGAAAAAACAATGAGTGCCGCCGTTGATGAAATCAAGGAGATCCTGCGAAAAAAGCAACTCGGCAGACTCTTTGCGGGAGATACGGAAAACACACTGATCCAGTTTTTCCGCTACTGCTTTGTCGGCGGGCTGGCAACCATCGTGGACTGGGGCGCATCGTTTCTGCTGTTTCATTTCCTGTTCCACGATTCTCATGCGGTCGCGGCGAACGTCATTTCGTTTGTGCTGGGGCTGGTCGTCAACTTCACCATCAGCAAATTCTGGATCTTCAAGACCTCCAAAGTGGAAAATCAGCTTGTGGAATTTCTCGGATTTGCAGGCATCGGTCTGGTGGGATTGTTCATCACATGGGGCATCACCAAAGGCTTTGAAGTCTGGCTTGCCGACACCACCGCCGCTTATCAGATCCTTGCAAAAATCGTTTCCACCGCGATCTCCTTCCTCTGGAATTTCTTCGCCCGCAAATATCTGCTCTACAACAAAAAATGAGCTTCTGCCCATCATAAGAAAAGCCGAAAAGAGTGTGATTTCTTTCATCTCTTTTCGGCTTTTTTGTATGCAGAGTACGTCAGTGAAAAAAAATCGCCCCCCGCCAACGATTGCTGACAGGGGGTTCCTTATAAATGAGTGGAGATTATAAGGACAAAGAAAATAATAGAAAGGGAAAACTAACACACATAGGGAAGAAAAATTATGCTTCCTCGTCAGCAGCAACTTCTTCTTCAGCAGCTTCTTCCTCAGTTTCAGAGGTTTCTGCTTCAGCAGCTGCTTCGCGGAGATGAGGCGGAATCGGAGCTTCGCCGTCGGGCTTCACGGGAGCGACAGGAGGCTCAGCAGGTGCAGCAGGAGCAACGGGAGGCTCAGGCTTGACACCATCTGCAGGAGCAACAGGCGGAGTGGGCGGAACCGGCTTCTCACCGTTCTCATCGAGAACAGGAGCAACAGGAGGCTCCGGCTTCACATCGTCCTCTTTCTTCTCAGGAGCAGCGGGCTTTACCGGCTCTTTGAGGAATTCGTCGAGGAATTCAAACCAAGCGGTCTTTGCATCCTCATCAACGAAATCGTTGTTTTCAAAATCGAAGGTTGCCTTGACAACTTCTTTGATGCCCATCGGCTTCACAGGAGGCTCAGGCAGCTCAGCGGGAGCAACGGGAGGCTCCGGCTTTTCAGCATCGTCCTCAGCAACAGGGGGAACCGGCTTTTCAGCGTCGTCCTCAGCAACGGGAGGAACAGGGGGCTCCGGCTTCTCTGCATCATCTGCAGGAGCAGCGGGCTTCTTCGGTTCTGCAAGCAGATCGTTGTTGCAGAAATCGAACCAATCAGCCTTTGCAGCATCGTCAACGAAATCCTGTGCTTCGAGATCGAAATCGTTCTTGATCACGTTCTTCACATCGACAGGCTTCTTGGGAGCTTCCTTCTCCTCGGTTTTGATGGTTTCAGCAGTCTCTGCATCTTCGGAAGTTTCGCCCTCAGCAGCAGCTTCTTCAGCAGCTTCTTCGGTGATTTCTTCTTCGACAGTTTCTGCAGCTTCTGCGGAATCAGCCTCTGCATCTTCAGCAGCTTCTTCCTCAACAGTTGCAACAACTGCTGCGTCCTCGGCAGCTTCGTTCTCCTCAGACAGACCGTTAGCGAACGCATAAACGCCCGTAGTGCCTGCCAGCATTGCGATCGCTGCAATAGCGGACATAAGTCTCTTGCTTTTCATGGTTAAACGCTCCTTCACATAAATAAATATCGTTTACTCCGTTTAGAGTAAAACCCTTTTTTCATGCCGCTTCCATGCGGTGACTTTCCTTTTCCTGACCGTCTGTTTATAGGATACGGAGCGTTGATTCCAAAAGTGGGGTCTCATGAATATTTTTTGGAAAAATTTTACGAGATTTGTGTTTCCGCCTCTGTAATATCATTCAAAATCGGCGTAGGTTCGTCGATTTCAGGTGCTATCGGAGGTGCAATATTTATTTCATCTTCCGTCGGCAAAATTTCATGCAGCGGCGGATGCGGCAGCGGCTCAGGCTTTTCTGCGGGTTCTTCCGGCTTGACAGGCGGCTGCTCGGGGACGGGCGGCACAGGCGGAACAACTTCATCGCCCTCCCCGACTTTCGGAGGTGTTTTCCCGTCAGGTGCTTCGGGCGGTGTATTGCCGTCAGTTTTTGCAGGCGGTGCCGGCGGAGGTGTCTCGCCGTCTTTCGGTGTCGGGGGCTGCTGATAATCAGGCTGCGGTTTCTCGTCCACAGTCGGAAGTGTTGGTGTATCCTCGCCCTCGTGGATCGGCTTCACGGGTTCGGCGGGCGGCACGGGCGGATCGCCGGCATCGTTCTTCGGGTCAGGCTTGACAGGCGGCGCGATCGGCGGCTGCGGGACATCCTCCGTGCGGACATTGGGGGTAAGGTGCAGCTGCGCGATTCCCGTTTCCAGCTCGTTTTTCAGGCTGTCATATGATTTTTTGCTCTCTGCCTCAATGGAGACTTCCACGCTGTCGCCATCGGAGAGATAACCCTTTTGCTTTTCGATTTCCAGCAGTTCGTTGGCAACCGTGCGGTTATCCTTTCCCTTTGCGCTGTAATTTTCGAGAATTTCCGCAGCGGAATCGTTGGTGCTTTTCAGATACACCACCTCACCCTTCTGGTTGAGTCCCATACGGAATTCCGCCTCTGTCAGAATGGTGACAACAGACTCTGCTTTCAGATTCTTTGCGTAATACTGATATCCGCCTGCTGCAACCACAGCAAGGCATGCGGCGATTGCGGCAGTACGGCGCACGATGACCGAAATTTTCGGGGCTGATGTTTCCTCTGCCTCCTCCATGAGAATCGGGTCAGAAACCGTTTGGCCCACCTCGTAATGCAAATTCGCCGCCTTGCGGATATTCGATGCTTCATCCATTAAAACAGCGTATGCGGGATGGCATTCCATAACGATATACTTCATCATTCTCCTCCTCTCTGAAGCACTTCGGCAATATGTCCCCAAAGGATCTCATATTGATTCGTACAGATGAGCAAAACCGCCACAAGATATCGGCGGTGCCGTTCCAATGTTTTGCGCTCGACCTCTGCACCCGCCGCGATCTTCGCAAGCGGAACACGTTTCGTGCGCAAAAATTCATTCATGATCTCGGGATTGTTTCTGGCGTAATAAACCGCTTTTCTGCAAATCTCCAATGTTCGCTGCTGATGCGGTGCATTTTCGGAGACATCCTGCATGGACACACCAAAATCCTGCATTTGCGCGGTCAGTTCTTCGATCTCCTGTTTTGTCGCCTCACGGGTTTCCTGTTCCGCGTAGTGATCCTGTTTATCCTCGATGGTGTCGATCAGTTCTGTCTCGCCCTCCTCCGCTGAGGAATCCAGTGAAATGTGCCCTTTGTTTCGGCTTTCACGGCGATAGTTGTCGATCAGCCGATTTTTTATCTGGAGAGCCGCGAAATTCAAAAATGAACCGCGTGCCCTCGAATATTTGCATATGGATTCGTAAAACGCAAACATGGCGATGCTTAATTCATCGTCATTCGGATTAGGGGGACGATTCAGAAATTTCGCGGTTTCGGATTTGATAAACGGCATATAAGCGGCGATAAATTCATCTGCGGCGCGGCTGTCCTTTCGGGCTTTTGCAACCTGCGCTGCAATCTTATGCGCTGCTGCATCCATTTCCATCCCTCCTTATTATAGTTATATACGGAAGACATCCGAAAAAAACGGGGTATTTCCAAGAAAAACCGAAAAAACCAAAGCCACGCTGCTAATGCGCGGCGCGGCTTTCGGCATGATTTAATCGGTATAGACAAGGTGTGCGGGCGAATTCTTGAACGCAAATTTCTCCACACGCGTTTTGTGCGACAAATGCACGGTTTTCAGCATCGGGCAATCCGAGAACGCATAGCTCTCGACGTTTTTGACCGTTGAAGGTATGGTGATCTCCTCAAGGCTCTTGCATCCGCAGAACGCCCATTCACCAATGCTGGTGACTGAATTCGGAATCGAGATATCCCGCAGGCTCGAGCATCTGTAAAACGCGCCCGTGCCGATATAGGTGACAGAATCGGGAATCTCCACGGCTGCAAGGCTCAGGCACATCTCAAACAGCCCTGCCTCAATGAACGACACCGAATTCGGAATGACAAACGAGAGCAGATTGGTACAGCTCTGGAATGCACGCTCCCCGATGTAAGTGACCGAATCGGGAATCGAAATGACGATGAGGTTCTGGCAGGCAAAAAACGCATTCGTTTCAATCTTGGTGACGGAATTCGGCACTGAGACCGATTTCAGGTTGGTGCAGTAAGCAAATGCTTTTTCGGCGATCTCCGTTACCGCAGACGGAATGGTGACAGTCGCATCACTGCCGTTATACTTCTTCAGCGTGCTGCCGATCATATGGAATTTCTTGGTATCCTCGCCCTTTGGCTCATAATACTGGAAATGCACATCCGAGCCGAAAAAGACGTTTTCCCGAATGACAGTCTGGCGCGAAATATGCACCTGCTTGAGTTTCGGGCAGTTGGCAAACGCCCAGAGTTCAATGTTGGAAACCGAGCTCGGAATCTTGATGCTTTCGAGCTCCGAGCAGCCGTCAAATGCACGCATGCCGATGCTCGTCACCGAGTTCGGAATGATAACAGTCGTCAAGTTTTTCTTATTGTAGAAGGCGCCCGTTCCGATATGCACCACCGTATCAGGAATGACAGCGGTATTGTCAAGTCCGCGGTATTTGCGCAGATAGTCGCCTTTCACGGCATAATCCTTGACAAACAAACGGCGCAGCTTGTGCAGGATCGCGGTCAGGGTGCTGCTTTCGGATTCGGCAGCCGCCTGCTGTGCATCGACCTCATCCTCGCTCATCAGCGTGGGATCGACCTTTTTCTCATCGTAGAACGTGATTTTTGCAGCGCAGTTGTCAAAGGTCTTTTTGGAGATATCGGTGTTCTGGGACATGGAAATGGATTTCAGTGCCTTGCATTTTCCAAACGCTGCCTCTCCGATCTTCTCCACCGAATCAGGAATCTTCAGCTGTGTCAGCGCGGCGCAGCCAAAAAACGCGCCCACACCGATCTTCTTGACCGAATAGGGAATCTTCAGGCTGGTCAGTTCAAAGCATCCCGCGAACACACCGTCATCGAGTGCCTCCAGCGAATCGGACAAATCGACGCTTGCAAGCCGCTTGCACCCGAGAAACGCCTCGCGCTCCACCTGTGTGACAGAATCGGGCAGTTCAAGGCTTTGCAGCGATGTGCAGCCCAAAAACGCCTCGCGTCCAATGCTCTCCACCGAATTCGGGATCATGATCCGTTCGAGATTGGTGCAATTACGGAAAGCAAAATCGCCGATGCGCTTGACACTGCTCGGCAGCAGCACACTCGCCGCACTGCCGTTATATTTTTCCAGTATGCCGTCTTTCACCTGAAAATCGGAGAAGAACGGCTTTTTCTTCTCATCGGACTGGAATTTCATTGTGGAAAACAAGATGCGATAGAAGCTTTCGCTGCCGACATCCTTTTGTCTCACAAAGGATTCTGTCGAAGCTGCGTACATATCAATTCCGGGGAATTTCTTCAGTGACACTTCCTCCAGATAGATCAGCAGCACTTTTTTCTTGTTGTTGATGGCGTATCGCAGCTCTGCGACCCGTTGGTTGGATTCCAAAAACTGATTTGACAGCATGGCAACCACAGATTCGCAGTTCATGATGCGGGAGGCAGTCTCATCGTCGCAGAGCGAATCGCCCTCCACGCCGCCGTCATACCACACATGATATCCGTTTTCTCCCATTCTCGCAAGAATCGGCATCACCTTGGCGTTATCTTTTTCCGCAGCGGTGATGAATAAATATGGGGATTTCCCATCATATTGAAATGCTTGCGGCACTCGCGTTCACTTCCCTTTTCCTGATTTCTGTATCAGCCTGCTCGGCTGATCTCATATCTACACGAACCTATTTTATATTATACTACAATTCAATACAAAATGCAAGCGAATTTTCAAAAAAATTGTTGCTATATGTAAAGTTTTTGTCGGATACTTCAAAAATGCGCAAAAATTGCGCTGCATCTGATATTCTGCGGCGCATCGGGTTGATGAAAAAATGCGGGAACCCCTTCATGGAGTTCCCACAGCTTTCTATTACAATAAAATGGTGAAGCACAGATCCACCGCAAGCACCGCGACGATCACTGCGGCAATGATTTTTGCAGGCTTATCCTTCAGCTTTGCAGCAAGCTTATCCAGCAGCGGCTGCACCACATAAAGAAACGCAGCACCGCCGATTCCGAAGCGGATACTCGGGCTGAGCGCGATGCGTGCCTGAAAATTGATCTCATAATCCGCATAGGTCTGCCACGGCCATGAACCCATGATCCACTCGCAGAGATAACTTGTGACAAGTTCGATCAGCGTTGCGGTAAGCATCGTCAGCACAAAAATCACGGGAAGCATCGCAAGCTTTCGTATGACGCTTTTGCCGCGGATCAGCCGATACCAGAGCAGCAGAAACACCGTCGCCCCAAAGCCGTAAACAGGCAGCCATGGTCCGAACAGCACACCGCGGTTACTGAATCCCCACCGATAAATGAAGGTTTCCAGCACCACCTCATAGATCCATCCGATCATGGCGTAAACCATGAAAAAGATCACATGATCGGCAATTCGGCGCAAAACAGGCTTTTTCTCCATGTCCGCCTCCTTATTCCGCGTGCCGCATCAGAAAACGACAGATCATTTCAAGTTCCTCCATTGCAATGCAATGCTTGATGAGGTTTTCCCGCACGGCTTCCATCAGTTCGCCAAACGAAAGCCAGCGCACCAGTTCCACCTCTTCTTTTTGCAGCGTGAACTTATCTGCATCGAGGCTGCACCACATGAGATAGACTCTCGTGTGCTGACGGTCATGAAACGGCACACCCCGAAATTCCGTATCACATTTCAAATCGCGGTCACCGCACCAGATCAGTTCGCCTTTTTCGGCGGTGATGCCCAGTTCCTCCTGCAATTCCCGCAAAGCCGATTCTTCATAGTCCATGCCCGCAGGAATATGCCCTGCACTGGAAATATCAAAGCATCCGGGAAATTCCGCCTTATCGGCACTGCGCTTCTGCACAAGGATCTGTGTCACATCATCCTTTTTCCGCAGCAGCCACAAATGTGCCGTCCGATGCAGAATGCCCTCCGAATGTGCAGTTTCTCTTGTCACAATCTGACCTGTGGGGTTGCCTTTTTCGTCCACAATGTCCAAATATTCCACCAATTTATCCTCCTGTAATTCATCTGTTGCCAAAGCAATCTGTCTGTGTATTCCAGTATAGCACATCTTTAGTTTTTTTTCAAGTTTTTTTCTGATTCTTCCCTTGCAATCAAGCAAAATAAATGATATAATGGAAAAGATGTTTGAAAAATCACGCTATGGAGGTATTTTTCCATGAAACGATATACCAAAACCGTTCTCTTTTCGCTGGCACTCTGCCTGCTTTGCGGATGCACGGGCGGTCAGCAGTCAAGCAGCAATGCCGAGAGTTCTGATATTACAGAATCCTCCGATGCCGCACAAGTCACCGACACAACCGCCCCTGCCGTCAGCTATGAAGCAGAAAAGCTGCCGGTGATCTCCATTGTCACGGAAAACAAGGACGCGAACGTGCTCGATTTTGTCAAAGAACCTGTTGCGCCGCATGTCTCGGAAGCCATTGCATCCTGGACACCCGGCTACGTCATGCCGCCTGTCCCTTACTACGAGGCGTGCAGCGTCACTGTCACCGATGAAAACGAGCAGACCGTCCTCAGCGGTGTGCCTGCCAATGTCAAGGTGCGCGGCAACTGGACGACCGTCTACGACAAAAAACCGCTGCGCATTCAGTTTGACGAAAAACAGTCGATGCTCGGCATGAACGGCGGTGCTGAACTTCGCAACTGGGTGCTGCTCGCGGAATATAAGGATGCCTCCATGCTGCGCGACAAGACCGCACTCTATGTTGCACGCGAAATGCTCGAAAAAGACGGGCTTTATGCCGCAGATGCAAAATTTGCAGAGGTCTATATCAACGATCAGTACTGGGGGCTTTATCTGCTTTCGGAACAGCAGCAGATCAACTCTGACCGCGTTGACATCACCGAGGCGGAACCCGACTATCAGGGCACAGACATCGGATATTTCATGGAATTTGACGGCTATTACGAATACGAAGAACCGCTGCAGCAGTTCCGTGTCGAATACGCCGACAACGCCGCACTCACGCCCTATGACGGAAACGGCGGCAGCGGCAGAGAAATGAAATGTCTGAAGCAGACACCTGCCGACCCCAAAAAAGATATCGGCATCACCATCAAAAGCGATATCTACTCGCAGGAACAGCACGATTTCATCGCATCCTATGTCAACAATGTCTATCAGATCATGTACGAGGCGGCATATAATGACAAAGCGTTCGCATTCAATGCGGATTATACCGAAATTGCAGAAGATGCAAGCCTTTCTCCGCAGCAGGCAGTCGAAAACGCGGTCGATGTGCAGTCACTTGCCGATATCTATCTGCTCAGTGAGCTGACCTGCGATGCCGATATCTACTGGTCAAGCTTTTTCATGGATGTCGATTTCGGCGCGGAGGGCAGCAAAAAACTGACCTTTGAAGCACCGTGGGATTTTGACTCCGGAATGGGCAACAAAGACCGCTGCGCCGACGGCACTGGATTTTATGCGGCAAACATTGTTCCTGATGTTGACGGCGGCACCAAGGGCGGCGGACAGTACGATTCCATCAACCCGTGGCTTGCCGTGCTGATGTACGAGGACTGGTATCAGGATATCATCCGCGAAACATGGACAAAAGCCTATGACGACGGGATCTTTGAACGTGCCGCCGACCTCATTGCCCATGACACCGCCGCTTATGCCGATGCTTTCGATGAAAATTATAAGAAATGGGACAACATCAGACACAACGAATCATTCGTCAATGAACTTGCCAATGAAGCCAAATGGTGCAAAACACAAGCCGAAGCCGCAGAGTATCTCGAAAAATGGTTCACAGCCCGCGTGAAATTCATGAACGAACAGTGGCACAAATAAGAGGCTGACATGACAAAAATTGACCTGATCACCGGAATGCTGGGTGCGGGCAAAACCACTTTCATCCGTCAGTATGCGAAATATCTGATGGACACGGGCTGCCGCATCGCCATTCTTGAAAATGATTTCGGCGCAGTCAATGTGGACATGATGCTCCTGCAAGACCTGAAATCGCCGCAGTGCCAACTTGAAATGATCTCGGGCGGCGGCGGCTCCGATTGCCATAAACGCCGCTTCAAGACGCAGCTCATTGCGCTTGGAATGCAGCATTTTGACCGCATCATCATCGAACCGTCGGGCATCTACGATATGGATGAGTTTTTCGACACACTCTTTGAATCGCCGCTTGACCGCTGGTTTGAGATCGGCAGCATTCTCACCATTCTCGATGCGGAGACTGCCGAAACACTCTCCCCTGCAATGGAATTTCTGTTCGCCTCAGAGGCGGCGTGCTGCGGAAAAGTGCTCGTTTCCAAGCTGTCCCCGCATGCCGATATCTCCGACTGCTGTGAACGTCTTGCGGCACATCTGAACCGTGCGCTTTCTGCCATCTCGTGCAGACGGCAGTTTTCGGCGGAGCATGATTTTCTCGCCAAGCCGTGGGATACCCTCTCATCTGACGACATGGCACAGCTTGCCGATGCGGGATACCGCAGTGAAAGCTATGTCAAGCTGTTCAACAACGAAACGATCGGGCAGGAAGTGCATTATTTTCTCCATGTGCATCTCCCCGATGCAGACAGACAGCCCACCCTCGAAGCCATTCTGCACGATACGGCGTGCGGCAGCATTTTCCGCATCAAGGGTTCGCTGCAGGATGATAACGGGCAATGGCTGAAAATCAACATCACGCGGCAAAAAACCGAGATCGCGCCCGTTGCCGACGGGCAAGCGGTGCTGATCGTCATTGGTGAGCATCTTGACTTGGAACAGCTCAACCGACGAATGCTTGCCGTCAACACGGATTCGGATTTTGCAAGCATATGAACAAAATAAAGCGATGGAAGCTCCCGAAAGGGATTTCTTCCATCGCTTTCTCCTTATCCTCGCCCAGTGATTTTATTCCTCATTCAGAAAGTGAGATCTCATCCAGTGTCGCGGTGCAATCAACACTGCTGCCGTTGCGATACACCGTCAGCGTGATGGTGTCGCCCGCTTTGTGCTGATTCTTCTTCGCGTTGAGTTCTTCCACCGTCGTGACAGTATCGCCGTCCACTGCGGTGATGATATCGCCCTCGCAAATGCCTGCACGTTCTGCTGCACTGCCGTCATTCACTGTGGAAACATAGATGCCAAGCTGCATACCGTACAGTTCCGAGACTTCCTCCGTGACAGTCACGCAGGTGATGCCGAGCGACGGTTTGCCTGTCACATATCCGCAGCTCATCAGATCGTTGACGATCTTCCCTGCATCGTTGGACGAAATCGCAAAACCGATACCCTCGATGCTTGCCTGATCGAGATAGGATGCAGACATTTTCGAGGAGTTGATGCCGATGACCTCACCGTAAAGGTTCAGCAGCGGACCGCCCGAATTGCCGCTGTTGATCGCCGCATCGGTTTGCAGCAGGATCATGTCCTTGTCGCCAACGGTGATCTGACGGTTGAGACCCGATACAATACCCGCCGTAACGGTGTTCATCAGGTCAAAGCCCAGCGGGTTGCCGATGGCGACCACTGACTGTCCAAGCTTCAGGCTGTCGCTGTCACCGAACTGTGCAGGCGTCAGACCGTGCGCCTCGATTTTCAGCACCGCGATATCACAATCGGTATCATAGCCAACCACAGTCGCATCCTGCTTCACACTCGATGACATCACCACGGAGATATGCTTTGCAAGTTCAAAGCCGTATTCGCTGTCATAGATCACATGCGCATTCGTGACGATATAGCCGTCCTCGGTGAGAATCACGCCCGTGCCGGTGCCTGTCATGGCATCGCCCTGCGCACCGCTGAAGATATCGCCAAAATCAAAGTCACCGAAATCATAGCCGAAATCATAGTCACCAAAACCGCCAAAGCCGCCCGATTTTTTCTTTCCGCGCCCGGATTTCTGTGTTTCTTCCTGCTTTTCCTGTGTGCCGAATTCCGATTCGATGCCCACCACGGAAGGCAGCACCTTTGCAACGGCTTCCTCTGTGGTCAGCAAAGCGGGCGCAGACTGTTCTTCAGGCTCCAGAATATTTGCAACGGTCTCTGCAAGCAGATTGCTCTTGTGCGGCTTTTCCGATTCTGACTGCACGGCTGCCGATTTCGTCGATGCGGGATTGTTCAAGCTGTTCACTGCCGAATATACCTCGATCGAACCGATCGACACCACCACTGCTGCAAGAATCCCTGTCATCGCCTTTGCCACAATGTGTCTGCTGCCGTATTCCTTTGTCATATTACTCACGTTCCTTTCAAAAATCAGCTCCCAGTCTCTTCTTTCCTGACTGTGCTTTCATTCTACCCCTGATATGTGAAAAAACAATCCGCATCTTGACAAAAGAACGGTGAAGCTTTTATCACCATGTTTTCATCTTTGTGACATTGCGTGTGAAAAAAGTCATAGCTTTGTGAAAATCCTGCGTGCAAGACTTGATTTTCACCCGTTTCTGTGCTATACTGGATGGGACAGATGCTGATACAGAATAGAAACCGAAAGGAGTCTCACGATATGGAATACCAAGCAATCAAGCATTTTCCGATGGATGCCTCGCGCATCATCCTCGGCTGCATGAGAATGCCGAGCCTCACCACCGACAAAGCCGCTGAGATCATCCGCACTGCATTTGACCTCGGCATCAACTTTTTTGACCACGCCACCTGCTACGGCGCAGGCGAAGCCGAAACCCGCTTCGGTGACGCGTTCGCACAGACAGGCATTCACCGCGAGGAAATCTTCATCCAGTCCAAATGCGGCATATATCCCGAACGACATGTGTTTGACTGGTCAAAAGATGCCATTCTCTCGGCTGTGGACGGGATCCTCTCTCGTCTCAAAACCGATTACCTCGATGCACTGCTCCTGCATCGCCCCGATCTGCTCTTTGAACCCGATGAGGTCGCTGAAGCTTTCGACATTCTGCATCAAAGCGGAAAAGTCAGACAGTTCGGTGTCAGCAACCTGATGCCCATGCAGATCGAACTGCTGCAAAAATCGGTCAGACAGCCCCTGCTGTTCAATCAGGTGCAGCTTTCGCTCGAACAGTCGCAGCTCATCGATCAGGCACTCTATATGAACAACAAGACCACCGAACTTTCCCTTTCCCGCGACGGCGGTCTGCTCGACTACTGCCGCCTGCATGACATCACGATCCAGGCATGGTCGCCCTTGCAGCACGGATTTTTCCAAGGTGTGTTTATCGACAATGCGGATTTCCCCGAACTCAACAGTGCCCTTGCCGAAATCGCAGACGCACATCATGTCACCAAAACGGCTGCCGCCATCGCTTGGATTTTGCGCCACCCTGCCAGAATGCAGGTGCTTGCAGGCACGATGAATCCCACACATCTCAAGGAGATCTGCGACGCCTGCACATTCACCCTCACCCGTGAGGAATGGTATCGCCTGTATCTTGCATCCGGTAAATTTTTACCGTAAACATCGCATTTGCGTCTGTTTCATTCTGTCCCGATTCCCGTGGTTTATCCTGCCGAAAATTTTTTTGAAAATAATTTCAAAAAATGCTTGACAAATCGAATTGAATGTGATATACTAATATAGTCGTCAGGCAAGATACCAAAACGACAGGATATATGCGGATATGGCGGAATTGGCAGACGCGCATGGTTCAGGTCCATGTGAAAGCAATTTCATGCAGGTTCAAGTCCTGTTATCCGCACCACGTCGGAACAAGCGAAAAATCGTTTGTTCCGATTTTTTTTGCAAAAAACCACAATTCGCATCGGCTGATTATCCGATTTAATTTGCAATTTACAAAAAAATA
>JAZLJA010000033.1:0-20379 GCA_045617625.1 Oscillospiraceae bacterium
TCATCGTAGGCAAAATACGTGCGTTCTTTCGTGGTGATCTCAAACAGCGGAGATTCTGCGATATAGACATACCCCTCACGAATCAGCGTCGGGGCAAGTCGGTAGAGCATCGTCAGGATCAGCGTGCGGATATGGAATCCGTCCTCATCGGCATCCGTACAGGTAACGATCTTGTTCCAGCGGAGATTGTCCAGCGAGAACGACGCGAGTTCCTTGTTCGCCTTGGATGTCACCTCAACACCGCAGCCAAGCACCTTGACCAGATCCGTGATGATCTCGCTCTTGAAAATGCGGTTGTAGTCTGCTTTCAGGCAGTTGAGGATCTTGCCGCGGACGGGAATGACAGCCTGAAATTCCGCATCACGCGCCATTTTAACAGAACCGAGTGCGGAATCGCCCTCTACGATATAGACTTCTCTGCGTGAGGTGTCCTTCGAGCGGCAATCGACAAATTTCGGCACCATATTGGACAGATCGAGATTTCCGGAAAGTTTCTTTTTGATGTTGAGACGCGTTTTCTCTGCATTTTCGCGGCTGCGCTTGTTGATCAGCACCTGCTCCGTGATTCTTGCAGCATCGTCGGGGTTTTCCGTGAAATAGACCTCAAGCTGATGTTTGAGAAATTCCGTCATTGCCTCGTAGATAAAGCGATTCGTGATTGCCTTTTTGGTCTGGTTTTCGTAGGATGCGATCGTGGAAAACGAGGATGACACCAACACCAGACAATCCTGCACATCCTCAAACGAAATCTTGCTCTCGTTCTTCTGATAGCGGTTGTTGGCTTTCAGATAAGCGTCGATTTGTGCGGTGAAAGCACGCTTGACGGCATCATTCGGCGAGCCGCCGTGTTCGAGAAAGCTTGAATTGTGATAATATTCGATTTTCTGGACGGTGTTGGAAAATGCCACCGCCACCGATAGTTTGAGCTTATATTCCTCACGGTCAGCACTGTCTCTGCCCTTGCGGTCGGTTTGCCAGAACTGCACGGGAGTCATACCCTTGCCGTCCAGAATTTCATTTGCGTAATCGACAATGCCGTTTTCGTAGAAGAATTCGGTCGTATCAAAGCTGTTTTTGGAAGTCTCACTGCGATATACAAACAGCAGATTCGGGTTGACGACCGCCTGCCGTTTCAGCACATCGCGGAACCATTCATCAGGGATCATGGTATCGACGAACACAGCTCTGTCGGGCTTCCAGCGGGTTTTCGTGCCTGTCTGTCTGCGTCCCGATTCTTCCTTCTGCAAGCCGCCGACATTTTCGCCATGTTCAAAATGCAGCGAATAGTGGCAGCCGTCGCGCACGACCGAAACATCCATGAACTCGGAGGCAAACTGTGTCGCGCACAGACCAAGACCGTTCAAGCCCAGTGAATAGGCATAGGTGTCGGCGTTGGAATCGTATTTTCCGCCTGCATAAAGCTCGCAGTACACGAGTTCCCAGTTATAGCGTTTTTCGTTGGGATTCCAGTCCACGGGGCATCCTCTGCCGAAATCCTCGACTTCGATCGAGCCGTCGAGATAGCGCGTGATGATGATTTTTTTGCCGAAGCCTGCACGCGCCTCATCCACCGAGTTGGTGATGACTTCAAACACCGAATGCTCACAGCCGTCCAGCCCATCTGAGCCGAAAATGACCGCAGGACGTTTCCTGACCTTGTCAGGTCCTTTGAGCATGGTGATACTTTCGTTGCCGTATTCAGGGGATTTTTTCGCCATTCTAAAATTCCTTTCTGATACATTCTTTGCAATGCGCAGGTGATATGCCGCGCTCTGCAAGCCTTTGAAGAAGGCTCCCCTGAACACTTCGTATTCAGGGAACGAAACTTTTGATATAAAAGCGCGGCAAAAACTTCGATTATGGACGCCGCCCGCAAATATACAAATCAAATTTGATTATATCACAGTTTCTCCAAAAAAGCAAGCACCATACACGAAAAAAGAACCATGCAGAATCCCACGGCATCACACCGCAAAATTCTGCATGATCCAAACAGATGTCAGCGTTTCCACTTCACACGGGCAATCTGCTGCCACCTGCCGTTTTTATGTTTCGGCTTCTCACGCACAATGTCATCCTCCGATACATGACATCCGTCATTCAAAAGCCGCTTCACCGCACGCTCGATTTCCGCCTCCAGTGCCGACGAAATATCCCGCTTTTTGGCGGCATAGGCTTTCACGATCTCCTCGCCCTCGTAATCAGGAAGCTGTGATTTCTTCACCCAGTCGATCACCAGAAGTGTGACCACGGCAAGCACGCAAATCAGCAAAATTTCCGTGAGATTCCGCTGTGTCAGTTCCGGTGCAATGAACATGAAATTACGACTCATACCGCGTCACCATCCTTTATACCATTATAATATCTTTTTTGCAAAAAGTCAATTCCCTGCGGTATTTTTGGCGGTTCGGCACAGAAACCCACCCTCCGATTTATGAAATCTGCCGTAAACGGGCAGTTTCCGCATTCTTCATGAGAATCCTGTGAAAAGGCTTGCATTTCGCAGAAATATATGGTAAAATAATGAGGATTTCTCTCTGAAAGGACAAACAGCATGGACGAACAAAAAATCACCCCGCAGGACCCCGAACAGCCTGCTGACGAACCCAAGTCAGTCTCCGCATTTCAGTCTGCCCGCGAACTGGCGGCGAAAGAACAGCGTGCCGCCGAACTCTCCGAGCGCAAATGGCAGGCTGAGGAAAATGAGCGGCAGTATCAGGCGCGTGAAGAATACGCAAAGGAAATTTCGGAAGATAAGATCGCACTGATGAAACTCAGACAGGGACTCCTTACCGAGGATGACGAACATTTCAAGGATGATACCCCGCAGAAAAAATATACCGTCTGGCAAAAAATCGGCAACTGGTTTTATCACGCAAAATGGTGGCTGGGCATCGGCACATTTTGCGCACTACTGGTCGGATTTTTGATTTTCGATATGATCACGCGCGTCGATCCCGATCTGCGCATTCTTATGCTGAGCAGCAATTATGAACTCTATTCCTCCAGCACTGCGCTCTGTGACAAGCTTGCGGAGGGCTGCCCCGATTTCAACGACGACGGAAAATCTGTGGTTTCATCGGTCTATATCCCCGTGACACAGCAGAATCTGGAGACGGCAAACTCGGCAGGCACGGCGTATAACACGCAGCTTTCGGTGCAGCTTGGCTGCAGTATGTGTATGCTTGTGCTGGCGGATCAGCAAACCGACGAGTGTGTGCCGCCTGAGGAAGCATATGTCAATCTGAAGGAGCTTTACCCGCAGTATGATTTCATCGAGGGCTGCCGCGTGCCGCTCAACGATACGAAATTCATCGAACAGTTCGGATTGACCAACCCGCTGCACGAGGGCACTTATCTCGCCCTGCGCGTGCCGACGGAAAACCTCGACGACGCGGAAACCGTGCAGAAAAATTATGACAACGCCCGCATCATGCTGGAATGGGTGCTGGAAACCATGGCAAAGGAGGAAACCGCACCGTGAGTGAAGAAATCACGAACGCCCCCGAAGAACAAGCACAGCCAAGCGGTATTTTTGAACCGAAGCCGCCAATGGAGATCAAAATGAAATCGGGCAGCCAAAAAGCAAAAGAGCTTGTCATCGCAGCAGCGGTGATCCTGCTTGCCGCCATCATCATCGTGTGGGTGAAGGGGCTTTATCTGCGCCCTGTGAAGACCTACTACAAAGGTCTGACCAAAACCGACACCGCCGTGATGTGCAAAGCGTTCCCGAAATGGCTTTGCAATGCTGACACCGACAGCGACACTATCACCGTGGACGAAATGTGCAAAACGATCGTCAGCAGCGTGCTGAGCACCTGCGGCAAAAACTGCCGTGTCTCCGCTGAAAAGGTTCGCTTCACCGAACAGGACGACGCCTATCTCCAAAAGCTGGAGGACGGCATTGAGGCAAAATACGGCAAAGAAGTGGACATCAGCAAGGGCAGATGGGTCACGCTCAATGTCACGTATGAATACAGCGGCAAAAAGCAGGAAATGATCGAATATGTGCGGCTTTACAAAATCAACGGTAAATGGTGTATGCTGGATATCCCGAGCACCGAAGAAAACTGATGTCGGAAATCCAACATTTTTGACAAAAAGCGCGAAAAAGAATCCGCGAAAAAAGGGAAAGTTTGGGGTTGCATTTCCCGCCGAAAAATAGTATAATAAGTAGCAGAGTGCGGCATGGTGAGATCCGTGTGCATTCTGCTATTTTTTTGCATTTCTTCTCATGTTCACGAAAGGATGAACCGACACAATGAAATCCGTAACATTCCGAAAAACTGCGGCAATGCTTCTGGCAGGCACGATGCTCTGCTGCACGGCAGGCTGCGAGAACGCTGGCGGAAACACACAGATCACCCTCACCGCCCGTCAGTTTGCGGATATGCTCTATCAAAAGATCCCGTTTTCGGAAAACCTGAATGCCCAGAGTGCTGATACTTTGGGCTTGCTGATGAATCTCACCGATTTCACCGATGCGGCAGGCTATATGGCAGTCGGGCAGATTCCTGATATGGCGGCGGTGTTTGTCTGCGAGGATGCGCAAAAAGCTGCCGCGATGAAACCTTCTCTGCAAGCTTATCTGGACGAGATGATCCACGAATATGAACGCTATGCACCCGAACAGGTGGATAAGCTGAAAAATGCCGTTTTGCAGACGGCAGGAAATTACGCTGTCATGTGCATCACCCCCGATGACAAAACCGCAAAAGCAGTCATCGGCGAGATTTTTGAAACAGGCGAAAGCACTTACTGGGATCTCCGCGCACTTCCCGCCGACAGCAATAGCCAAGCCCCCGAAACCACCGTCACCGCCGATACCGCATGGACAGGCGAAACCACCGTTTCTGTGCCGCTTGCCACCGATGTCCCTGCGATATCCGATCTGCCAGACGGTACCAATCCTACACCGTCAGGCGAAGTGGTCATCCCCTCGCAAAACGATTATCAGACCTTCGGTGAAAGTGTGTTCCGTGACGGCGACACCGCTTTTGAAACATTCGGTTTTTTCGACGCCCTCTCCACACGCTATGCGAATACCATCAGCGGGTTTGCCGACAAAATGCCCGATACCGTCCGCGTGTTCAGTCTGCTGATCCCTACCAGTGCAGGCATCACACTGCCCGATGCCCTCGTTGGCAAGGCGAATGTCGCTGACCAGAAAGCTGCCATCGAAGCGACCTCCTCGAAAATGTCGGACAAGGTGCATAAAGTTCCGCTTTATGACACCCTGCGCTCCCACCGCGGCGAATATATCTACTTCCGCACCGACCACCACTGGACAGCTCTGGGCGCATACTATGCCTTTGCGGAATATTGCAATGCGGCAGGCAAATCAGCCCCGATGCTCTCCGAATACAAAACCAAAGATTTCACGGGCTTTCTGGGGTCGTTCTACCGCGACACCAATAACAATCCGATACTGGGCGCAAATCCCGATGTCCTCACCGCTTACTATACCCCGCATTACGACGACATCAAGCTGCGCTTCATGGACACCAAGCAAAAATATTACGACTGGTATCTGATTTCGGATGTCACCAATTATGATGCATCGCTCAAATATAACGCCTTTGCAGGTACGGACAATCCCTTGGTCGAGGTCACAAACAGTGCGGTCACAGACGGCTCTGTCTGTATCCTCGTGAAAGAATCGTTCGGCAATGCGCTGATTCCGTTCCTCGCGGAAGAATACCAGTATCTTTACGCCTTCGATTATCGTCATGACAGCCGCGATTTTCAGGCATTCGTCAAGCAGCACCCCGGCGCCGATGTGATTTTCGCAAACAACGTCTCCATGCTGCAAGGCAATTATCTGACAGGCAAACTTGCCTCGTATGTGGGCTGAAACGAAAGGAACGTCTGATATATGGTTTTCAGCAGTCTGATATTTCTCTGCGGGTTTCTCCCGCTAACCATTCTGGGTTACCGTTTTTTGCCGCAGCAGTATCGCAATCTGTTTTTGCTCATCATGAGCCTGCTGTTTTACGCATGGGGTGAGCCTGTCTATATCCTGCTGATGACCGTGTCGATCCTCGTCAATTATGCAGGCGGTTTGCTTGTCTCCAATGCACAAAAGCGCGGAGAAAGCGGAAAATCCATGCTGATTGCCACCTGTGCCATCAATCTTGCACTGCTGGGATTTTTCAAATACACGAATTTGCTGCTTTCCACCGTCAACTCGCTGACAGGCGCATCCATCGCACTGCTGAAGCTTGCGCTGCCCATCGGCATTTCGTTTTACACCTTTCAGGCAATGTCCTATGTCATTGACGTTTATCGCGGAGAGGTGCAGGTGCAGCGCAGTCTCGTCAATTTTGCGATGTATGTCACCCTGTTTCCGCAGCTCATTGCAGGTCCCATCGTGCGCTATGCGGATGTGGAAACGCAGATCGAACACCGCCGCGAAACAGCGAGTCTGTTCTGGGCAGGCACCGTGCGCTTCTGCATCGGACTTGCGAAAAAAGCACTGCTTGCAAATCAGGCAGGCAGACTGTGGGATACCATTTCCGCGCAGCAGGGAGAAATCCCCCTGCTGACAGCTTGGCTTGGCGCGATCGCGTTCACCTTCCAGATCTATTTCGATTTTTCAGGCTATTCGGACATGGCGATCGGGCTTGGAAAAATGTTCGGTTTCACGTTTCCCGAGAATTTCCGCTATCCGTACCAGTCTGACAGCATCACCGATTTCTGGCGGCGCTGGCACATCACCCTCAGCACATGGTTCCGTGAGTATGTCTATATCCCGCTGGGCGGCAACCGCTGCGGCAAAAAACGACAGATCCTCAACCTGCTTGCGGTCTGGGCACTGACAGGACTTTGGCACGGCGCAGGCTGGAATTTCCTGTGCTGGGGCATCTACTTTTTCCTGCTGCTTGTGCTTGAAAAGAACGTGCTTGCTGAAAAATTGTCAAAGCTCCCGCAAATTCCGCGCCGCATCTATGCGCTCTTTTTCATCGTGCTTGGCTGGGTGCTGTTTGCAATCGAAGATTTTGCCGCGCTGTGGGATTATGTCAAATCGCTGTTTGGCGCAGGCGGGTTTTGCAGCGAACAAACGCTTTATTTGTTTAGCAGCTACGCACTTTTGTTGGTTTTCATGGCAATCGGCTCCACCGAATTGCCCGCAAAACTCGGAAAACTTGCAAAGGAAAAACTCGGGCGGAACGGCATCTGGGCAGAAGCGGCATTTTGTGCGTTTCTGCTGATTTTCAGCGTGTCGTCCATCGTAGCTGACAGCTATAATCCGTTTCTGTATTTTCGATTCTGAGAAGGGAGGCAGGCATCATGGCAGACAAACGCACGGCAATCTGTTCGCTCGGATTCATCGCTCTGATTTCACTCACGGGGCTGACACTTCTCGTCAAAAAATCGCGCACCTACTCGGAAAACGAAAACCGATATTTGCAAACGCGCCCTGCGTTCTCGCTCTCTGACATCGCCGACGGCACTTGGCAGGCGGACATCACCGAATATATGTCCGACCAGATGCCGTTTCGTGACGCATGGACAGCATTGCAGGCGAAAACACAGCTTTTGCTCGGAAAACGCGATATCAACGGAGTGTATGTCGGCAAAGAAAAACGGTATTTTGAAAAAATCACCGACGACGACCTGAGCCGCACGCGCATCCAGACCAATCTCACCGCGATTCTGAAAACGGCGCAGTCGCAGCCGCAAACGCCTGTTTCGGTGATGCTTGTGCCGTCCGCGGGCAATGTGCAGCCGCAATATTTGCCCAAGCACGCCGAATTATACAACGGCGCGTATCTCGCGGGCATTGCGCAGTCGATGCTTGGCGGCACCTGCACGCTCGTCGATGTATCGACCGCATTAAAATCGCACAACAGCGAGGAAATCTACTATCACACTGACCACCACTGGACATCGCTCGGCGCATACTACGGCTATGAGGCGTTTGCAAAATCGCAGGGATTCACGCCGCGCAGTCCGGAATCCATGGGCATGAAAACAGTGTCCGAGGAATTTCTCGGCACGCTTTATTCTAAGGTTTTGGACAAAAGCACACAGCCCGACCGCGTGGAGATTCGCGGCACACAGCCCGTTTACGAGGTCACAGCGGACGGCAAACAGCAGGTTTTTTACGATATGTCGGCACTTTCGCGCAAAGACCACTATGAGGTGTTTTTCGGCGGCAACTATGGCGAAGTGCAAATCGAAACACCTGCGGCAAGCGGCAAAAAACTGCTGATTTTCAAGGATTCCTACGCCAACTGCTTTGTGCCGTATCTTCTCGAAGACTACGCTGAAATCACGATGATTGATCTGCGCTACAACGACGGCACATGGGTGGATCGGCTGCACGAAAACAACGATGCTGTGCTGTTTTTATACGAAATGAGCAATTTTGCACAGGATGTCAATGTGTCGGCGATGCTTGCATCGCTTGGCGAATAAACGCAAAAATACCGTCATTGGGTCAAATCCCGATGGCGGTATTTTTGCTATTTATGGAAGGTAAGTGAAAAAAGCACAGAAAACAGAACGGTCAATCAAGCTTTGCAATGTGGCGCAAAATCAGCGAAGTATCGGCAGAATTGTTCAAGCCGTCGCGGTTATAATCGCCGTTGACCATGCCCTGAGTGGAGACATCCACCGTGATATCCTCCACTGCAATTCTTGAACTGAGAATCGCATCCGAGACTGTCACAGTGCCGTCCACATTGACATCACCCAGCAGAATATCACTGTGCGCATCCGCATTCTGCGGCAATGCGATCCAGCCATCCTGACACACAACGGTCTTGGTCAGATCCTTGTGCGCGGCATTATCGAGGTAGTCAAATTCCAAACGCATCGGGAACGAATCGCCCGGCTGTGCGTCCTCGGGGATAACAAATCTCGCGGTGAACAGTGTCCCATCCGCCTCAGCATTCCTTGTGCCGAATGCATTGAAGCCGATGCAGCACTCCGCCGCTGTGAGATAAGGCATCGCGAAAAGACCTTCCGCAGCGGGACCGTTTGTCAGATTCGGCTGTCTGCCGCCGTTCGTCACGGGGGTGAGCCGCTTATCGTAATAGAGCCGAAGCCCGCAGCCCGAAAAACCGGGGTTATTCGCCACCAACACATCAAATTTGACTTCCTCGCCTGCTTCGCCGTAGATGGTATCGCAGTAAAATTCAAATTGACTGTGCTGTTCATCGTTTTCGATGGTCAAAACGCCGTCTGCGGCACGCGCAAGCCCGCGAATATCGGCAAATTCTTCGTCGGAGAGCAGATCTACGGAAATTTTGATTGGATAATCGGTTCCGTTTGCGGCGCGTTCAGGAAGCCTGAAAAACACGGTGAACAAACTGCCGTCGTCTGTGATCTCCTCGGTGCCGATCGTTGAGAATGCGATTTTGCACGCATCTGTGTTAATCGCCGCATCAACATGCTGCGATGTGATCAGAGAACCAACCCGATAATCGGGGGTGATATCGCCATCATAAAGCGGGGAAAGACTGCTGTCATATTCGAGCAGAATCCCGCAGTTATAGAACCCGCAGTTATCGGAGACGGAAACGGTAAATTCCACGATCTCGCCCGGTGCGGCGTTCACGGTTTCGGCATAAAACAGTGCAGTCTCGGCAGCAGAAACAGAAAAGCCTTCAAATCCAGCGCCCAAACCGACTGCGAGCGACGCGCTCAGCAATGCGGAAAACAGCCGTTTCACACAAACCCCTCCTTACGTGCAGATTCATCTCACTACTGTTTATTATAGCCAGAAACATTCCAAAAATCAAGTGGTTTTTATAGATTCTCTATTTCTTACAAAAGGGTAACACTCTTTTTGTCAGTTCTGCAAGGATGGTTATATCTGCATACCAAATGACAAAACCGTCACAGCATTTCATCCAAAAATCAAACTGCCGAAAACGCTCTCTGCACAGATATTTAAGTTTTTTTTAAAATTATGTGAAAATACGCGAAATCCCCTTGCAATCGGCAAAAAAGTCCATTATAATAGTGGATGATGCACGAAAATGACTCATTTCGTGCCGACAAACCTTTTGCAGAATGGAGAAGAACATGAAACAGCAAAAACTTATGGCATTTCTCACGACCGCTTGTGCCTCAGCATTGCTGCTGACAGGCTGCTTCGGCGAAGAGATCGTGGATTCCACTCCTGTTTTGCAGGCGCAGCCGCTCGCAAAACAAGATCTGATGAATTATATCAGCGTTTCCGGCAACGTGACAGGCTCGAACACGGTGCATGTCACCACTGAGCTGATGGGTGCCAAAGTCAAGGCACTCCATGTGGAGCTTGGCAGCGCCGTCAGCGAGGGCGATGTGCTCTGCGAATTCGATACCGAGGAGCTGCAGAAACGATACGATGAATTGCAGAAAAACGCCTCCCGCACCGAAAATGCAAAAGCAAAAGCACACCAGAAAAGTCTCCGTGCCCTCTCTGATGCCAAAGCGGAAAAGAGTTCTATGCTCAGCAAGGCACAAAAAGGAATCGACCGTGCCGTTTCTGCGCGTGATTCCGTACAGAATCAGATTTCTGATCTGAAAGCACAGCTTCAGGAACTGGGCAATGTCCTTTCCGCAGCCGAAGCCTCAGGCGATGTCGATGCCTACAACGAGGCTGTGGCTGCCTATAATGCACTGGGCGACCAGATCTCCGAACTGAATGCCACACTGCCGGATCTGAACGACGCCGTCGCTGAAGCGCGAGAAGCCTATGATTCCACCGCACGAAGCTGCGATGATGCCATCGAATCGGCACAGGAGATGCTGGATGCCGAAACCGAGGAGAATGACGACGATACCATCACCAAGCAGCTTGAAGAATTGCAGGAACAGATCGACAGTGCAGTGGTCAAAGCCCCGCGCAGCGGTGTCATCACGGCACTGAACCTCGCGGAGGGCGGCGTTGCCGAGGGCGTAAACCTCATGACGATCGAGGATACCGACACCCTGCGCATCAACGTGGTCATCGCCGAAACCGACATTCTCTCCATTCACGAGGGACAGGATGCTATCATTTTCACCAACGCAACGGGCGATACCGAATTTCACGGCAAAGTTTCCCGCGTGGTGAACATTTTCAATGCAAATGAAAGCTATTACGGCGAACAGACCGGCGGCTCCTACACCGCGGAGATCACCATTGACAAAAGCGAAAAGCCCCTGCTCATCGGCATGACCGCCAAAGCAAAAATCATTCTCGATGAGATCAAGGATGTGTATGCTGTCCCCTATGATGCCATTGTGGAAAAGGACGACGACGAGAAATGCGTGTACGTCGCCAAGGAAGCCTCCGACGGCAAATATTCGCTGCACAGTGTGCCTGTCACCGTCGGCATGGAAACCAATTACTACACCCAGATCGACAGCAGTGAGCTGAAAGAGGGCGACATGATCGTTTCCGCTGCCGCGGATATCAACGACGGCGACCTCGTGTTCATCGACAAGGGCTACAATGATTATCTGGATGAGCATTCCATGAAGGATGACCTCTGATCGGCGGGAGGACAGCATGGAAAAAAACATCATCGAGATGCAGGGCATTTACAAACGATATTTTATCGGACAGCCGAATGAACTGCAAATTCTCAACAACATCACATTCAATGTCCGTGAGGGCGAATTTGTCGCGATCGTCGGTCCGTCAGGCTCCGGCAAATCCACGCTGATGAACCTCATCGGACTGCTCGACAAGCCCACCGAGGGTTCCTATCATCTCAACGGCACGGACATCGGAAAACTCAGCGACAACGCACTTTCCGCTATCCGCAGCAAAGAGATCGGATTCGTGTTCCAGACGTTCAACCTGATCCCGCGTGTCAACGCACTGCGCAATGTCGAAATGCCCATGATGTATGCCGGAATCGGCAAGCGCGAACGTACCCTGCGGGCAAAATCACTGCTGGAACTTGTCGGCATGAGCGACCGAATGACGCACCAGCCAAACGAACTCTCAGGCGGTCAGAAACAGCGTGTGGCGATCGCCCGCGCAATGGCGAACAATCCTTCCATCATCCTCGCGGATGAACCGACCGGCGCTCTGGACAGTAAAACGGGCAGAATGGTCATGGATATCTTCCACAAGCTGCATGAAGAAGGCGGCAAAACCATCGTGCTGATCACGCACAGCCCCGAACTCGCCTCCGAAACAGAACGCATCATCTCCATCCACGATGGCAGGATCATCATGGACATTGCCAACGAACCTCAGAACGAATACGCGGAAGCACAGCATGAGGAGGTGGCGGAATGAGCTTTCTGGAAAGCATCAAATCGGCATTTTCCTCCATCATGACAAACAAACTGCGCTCGCTGCTGACGATGCTCGGCATCATCATCGGCATCAGCGCGGTCATCACCATCACGACACTCGGCTCCTCCCTCACTGCAACCATCCAGAATGTGTTTTCACAATTTGGCGGCAACTATGTCGATATCAGCGTTTCACAGGCGTGGATCTATGACGAGGGATCCGATTTCTCCTACCCCGATCCGAACTACAAGCCCGATGAAAGCTGTATCACGCTGGAAATGCTCAATGAGCTCAACGAACGTTACCCCGACTGCTATATCAACACTTCCATCAACGGCATCGGCAGCTGCACGCTGGTCACTTCCGATAATAAAACGGTCAGATGCGGCGTCATGGGTGCTTTCGACGGCTATCTGAAAACCGTATTCCACGCGAATATGCTCGCAGGACGCGACCTGACACCGGCTGACAACCTTGAAGTGAAATATTCGATACTCGTCTCTGACATTTTCGTGAAGCAGTATTTCACACACGGCGAAGAACCGCTCGGAAAAACGCTTTCCTTCACCTCCGAGATCAGCGGTGCATCGATTGATTTCACGATCGTCGGCGTGTACCGTCTCCCCGAACTGCAGAAGAAAATGATGTTCGGCAGCGACAAAAGCGACGAGGAACTGAGAACGTATGTCTTCATTCCTTATTCCGTTGCCAGCGCACTCAGCGGTGAAACGACAAACGGATTTCAGGATCTTGAACTGAGCCTGAACCCCGTAAAGCCTGCCGCCGACCTCGAACAGAATCTGGAAGCATTCTTCCACGAGAAATTCGATTCCATCCGCGGCACTGAACTGAACTTCTGGAGCGATGTGGAAGATTTTGACATCACCATGACCACCATTCGCGTGGTGACGCTGATTATTTCGATCATCGCGGCAATCTCGCTGCTGGTTGGCGGCGTCGGCGTCATGAACATCATGCTGGTGAGCGTGACGGAGCGCACGCGGGAGATCGGCATCCGCAAGGCACTGGGCGCAAAAAAGAGCAACATCCGCCTGCAATTTGTCATTGAGGCGATCGTGATCTGCCTGATCGGCGGCATCATCGGTATTCTCATCGGCATATTAAACAGCGAGATTATCGGTGCCGTGGCTAAAATTCTGGTGCAAAGCAATGAGGATTACGGTCTGCTGTTTGATTCGGTGAAAATCGTGCCTTCGCTGGCAGCGATTTTGATTTCGGTGGTTTTCTCGACACTGACAGGCATCTTCTTCGGATTGTATCCTGCAAACAAGGCAGCGAAAATGAATCCGATCGACGCATTGCGCTACGACTGATGTCAAGCATCCCATACACACCCTGACTGAACAGCAAATCAAAAACCCCCGAACCTTAGGTCGGTACTCATAAAGAAGTTTTCCAAGAACAATTATGAAAGACCTATACAGCGGGCTATGAACAGAACAGGTAGATACCTCAATTGAGGTGTCTACCTGTTTTTATTATCACCGATTTGGTTAATGGACTAAACATATATAAATTCTATTGAAAAATTTGTCGAATTGTGATATAATAGAGTAAATGATTCCGATATATAATTCTCAATGAGATTTGATATAACTGATATTAGTCACAACTACTACAAAGAGGTTGATAGTATGGATACTCAGATGATTATAAGCAGTATGAATGCTTTTTTACACGAAGCATCAAAAACCATGTTGAATTGGCTTAATTCTATATTACCAAGAGTTACTGACAATTGGTGGGATGAGTGTGTTATGCCAAGTTTGAGCTTTACACAACATGAAATAGCTATAGAGAAAGGCTATTCTAATCTTTCTGATTTTGACCTCGCTGCTTTATTAAGAATCGCTAATAAATCGTGGTATGATCTGCAAACTGTCATGTTCCTTCCATCCAATGAACGTGAAACTGTTCGTAAAATGATAAGTGTACGCAATAACTGGGCGCATTGTAGTACCGAATTGCCCGGAAAAGATGTTATTATCCAGGATTTGAATACTACACGGTCGTTTATTGAACAATTCAACGGAGATCAAGTTATCTCTGTTGAAATCAATAAGTTTATAGAGTTGATAGAACAGCCTGATAGTCTTGCGTCAGAGTATACATATAATGTAACTGATAAAGCTGAGTCAATTCCTGCTGTACCTTCTAATGATTCCATACATGAAAACAGCCTCGTTTATATAGTTAGTTCTCCTGAAATCAATGGTGTCGTATTATCATTAAAAGAACTTGGTGACGTGACACAGTATAATGTATTCGTAAATAATGAGGTAAAGCAATATTATACTGGTCAAATAGCTCTTGTTGAGCAGACAACAGGCTATAAATGGATCAGCCTTTCCGAAATGAGAAGTTACTTGACTGCATATCAAATCAATAATCCATCAGCGCAGAACTTATATTCGCTTAATTCTGCTCGAATAGATTTTGTTCCTTATCAGTTCCGTCCTGCATTGAAAATGATACACGCTGATGAGCCTCGAATCCTGATAGCAGACAGCGTTGGTGTTGGTAAAACAATAGAAGCAGGATTGATTATCAAGGAACTTGAAGCACGTTCTGACTTAGAGCGTGTACTGGTCATCTGCCCGAAGCCGCTGGTTGCTGAGCGCAAATGGGAACTTGAAATGAAGCGATTCGATGAAGAGTTTATCCCTCTTGATGGAACAACGCTTCGGCAGATCATTTCTGATACTGACCGTGATGGAGATTGGCCGGTGAGATTTAATAAGGCAATTATTCCGTATTCTATTCTTGATTCTAAAGTATATAATGGAGAGAGCGGCAGAAGAAATCATATATTCGGTTTGAAGGAACTTGACCCTGAACCACATTTTGATTTAGTTATCGTTGATGAAGCTCATCATATACGCAACGGCAGCGATGATAAAGAAAAGGCGTTTGCATACAAATGCACAAAATACTTTTGTGATCACGCCGATGCTGTCGTAATGCTTACCGCAACGCCTTTACAGACAAGTGATAATGATCTGTTCACCCTTCTTAACGTTCTTCGTCCTGATATTGTTGTGGATAAAAACACCTTTGATATGATGGCACGCCCTAACGTCCATATTTCCCGTGCTACTCATTTGGTAAGAACAGCAGAAGAAAACTGGAACGAAAAGGCTGCTGGCAAGCTGCTTGAGCTACAAAAAACTCAGTGGGGCGATAATGTTATTGCTGAAAACCCATTATACCATGATATTCTTCACCGGCTTGAAAGCAAGGAAATAGACCGTGAAGAACGTGTTAAGCTGATTTCCGATATTGAGTCTCTGCATAGTTTCGGGACAATGCTAAATCGAACCCGCAGACGTGATATACAGGATTTTTGTGTCAGACGTTCTCATACGGTGTCTACAGTATTTACAGACTATCAGCAGACACTACACGATGAACTGCTGTATTTTGAGCACGAGGCACTTGCTACACTTCATAATGCTAATTCCGTAGCGTTCATGATAAGTACAATACGCAGACAAGCTGCAAGCTGTATTTTTGGTCTTGCTCCTTTTATTCGGGATATTATTGGCAGACGGTTACTTCAGCTTGACTATGCTCCGATTACTGATTCTTCAGATGGAGATTTAGATGAGAAATCAATAAACGCTATATCATCTCTTGCAAAAAAGTTGCTTATACTTGCAGATAATCTCCCTGAAGAAGATCCGAAATTCGAAGAAACATATAAAATCATCTGTAAAAAGCAAGAGCAGAAAAATAACAAAATAATGATTTTCAGCACATTCAGGCATACTCTTTCATATTTGAAAGGAAAGCTGTCAGAGTGTGGACTTCGAGTAGAACAGATAGACGGAAGTGTAAAAGATGAAGTGCGATATGAATTAAAAGCACGATTTGAACTGCCTTGTGAAAATGCTGATGCGATAGACATTCTTTTGTTTTCTGAGGTCGGTTCGGAAGGTCTTGACTATCAGTTCTGCGATATGATGATCAATTATGATCTGCCTTGGAATCCTATGAGAATCGAACAGAGAATAGGTAGAATTGATCGTCGTGGACAGTTAAGCGATGTAGTAAACATCTATAATATCATAACTGAAGGAACTGTCGATGCTGAAATATATCATAGATGCCTTATGCGTATAGGAGTATTCGAGAGGAGCATAGGCGATTGTGAAGAAATTCTCGGACAAATTGCATCAGATATTGATTCTCTTGTTTATGATACTAATCTGACAGATGAAGAACGCAATATCAAGCTTGAGCAAATGGCGGATAATGAAGTCAGAAAAATGCAGGAATTAAACCGACTTGAGGAGGAAGAAAAAGAGCTGTTTGGTTTTGATTTGACAGAGCTGTCTACTTCTCATGAGATTAAAAAAGCAGAAAATCCATGGATATCGGGACATTTTCTGCAAAAGCTGATTGAGAATTATATCACTGCTATTGTCGGAAAAGGACAATATATTATCGGTGAATCATCGCTTAAAACACTTCGTCTTTCTGCATCGGCAAGACAGATTTTGAGAGATGACCTGAAAAAGCTTCACGGTGGAAGAAATGCGCTCAGAAGAACGTGGGAAAACTATTTAAGCGGAAAGAAGCCAAATCATTCTATTACGTTCGATCCTGAGACTGCATCCAAAGAACGTGACAGCTTCTTTATAACTGCTATGCATCCGCTTGCAAAGCAAGCTGCCAAATACTACAGCCGCAGTGAGTCTGCATATCTGCACTTGCAGCTTCACACATCTGAAATACCTTCAGGACAGTATGTCTTTTCTGTTTTTGCTTGGCAATACACCGGATACAATACCTATACCAAACTAATTACCGTCTGTGAGAATGAAAAAATAGCTGTAGAGCTTCCGTTCCTTTTAGAAGATTCGGCTAATTCTGAAAGTGAACCTAACGGACAGTTTGATTGGTCAGATATTGAAAATCGTCATGTATCAATGTGGCTTGATGCCAGAGAAAAACATAAAAGCGATATAAAAGCATTAGAAGCATTTAAACTTGAGAGTATAGCTAATACATTCCGAAACAGAATTCGTTCTTTAGAACAGCAGATAAAAGATGCTTACGATGAGAATATAAAGCGTATGCGTCAAGGCGAATTGGAAACAGTGCGCGAAAAATACTCTCGAAAGATTACAGAGATCAAAGGAATTGCTGATAAGGCAGATGTTTTAACGACTTTATTGGTAAATGGTGTCATTACGATTGTGGGGGATTAAATATGACAACACTCCAGCAATTACAAAGCGATTATGGAATGATCGACTGTCGTGATCTCGGCTCACGCAAACTTGAACAGTTGCGTGACGGGCTAAAGCAGGTCGTTTCAGCAGAGATAATCTCAGCCGAGAATGGTAAAGAATACATAGAATTGCTGCGGAAATTCAGGGAAGCTGTTGCAGAAAACGATAAGCTTCATGGTGATAACTATCCACAGCTTCTCAACTCTCTTTTATCAGTCGGCGAAGATGGTCTGTATTCTAATAGTCTGCGCTTTATATTTGAACTGATACAGAATGTTGATGACTGTGATTATAGAGACAGTGCTGACTGTAAGCTTGATATGCGTTTTGATTTTGCAAGAGACGAAATCATATTAACATATAACGAGGTCGGCTTTTCGCCATTTAACGTTTTTGCAATCACTGGCATTGCAGAAGCTGCTAAGAACGTTTCTTCTGAAAAGAATCAGATAGGTGAAAAAGGAATCGGCTTTAAATCTGTCTTTGGCGTAGCAAACAGAGTGCGGATCAGAAGCGGTTGGTTCTCATTTGAACTCTATAAAGAGAATTTTACTATACCTATTTCTGTCTATAGTGACTTTGATTTTTGTAACGGAACTGAGATGACATTGTACGTTCCTGGCAAAGCACAACAGATTTATAAAGAAATTAAGGGTCAATATTGTAAAAGAGATGCTCTTTTCTCTCGTAATCCTCTTCTGTTTTTGAATAAGCTAACATCGCTAAAATTCTATTATGATACTTTTAGAAGTATGGAATTTCATGTCTCCCGCACCGGAAATGATGGTTCAAATCAGTTCAAAGTTGAAAAAGGAATTGTGATTTCTGTTGATCTGCGAGACTATGAAAATGGATCAGAAGTAAATGTTAAAGAAGAAGTACACTGTACACGATACACGTCTTATATCAAGTTTTCCAAAGAAGCCTGCCGAGCTCGTTATGGCGATAAAACAAAGGTTGGACAGAAAAACGGAAAGGCTATGATTCTTTGTGCAGTTATACCGGATTCCGACTTTATTTCGGAAGTCGGGAACGGTGCATTATACTCATTCCTCCCAACCCAGCTTAAGCTCACTGTGCCTATCGTATGTCATGTGCCTTTCAAACTTGATGCCTCCAGAGAGTTTGTTGATCCACAAGAGAATAATCTTTGGTTCCAAGAAGCCAGTAAATACTTGTCCGAACTCATTGATAAGGTTTTCCTTGATTATTCTCATGTTGTTAAAGAAAATATAGTCAGGTATTTACCTGATAAGGGCAAGAGCCTTTTTGCAATAAATAATGGCAAAGAGAAGTGCCTAACAGAACAAAAATGTTTTAATGGTGCTCATTATCTCGATTTGCCGATTTTTTATACAGTTGATGATGATTACAAAAAATCAGATGAAGTATTTTGTTTTAGTGAAAGCGAAAACATAGAAGATCCCGAAAAAGTATATAGACTTATGGGGTACCGCCTTGCGCTATTCCTTTCTCCAGTTTCGGTAAATCGTTTTTCGATAAAAATAGTAACCGGCGTGAAACACAAGATGTTCAAAAGAGCATTAGATTCAGCCATTAGAACACCCGACATTCTTGATCATCTTGATTCTGTAAATTACGATTATCCCGTGGAGGAGATACGCAAGCTTGAACCTATTAAAGTATCACAGGCTCAGTTGGAAATCATCGTAAAACATAGACATTTATCAAAAGCATTACGAGAAATAAGCAATGATGATATAAAGAATAATAAGCGTTTTAGATTAGAAATAACCGATGCCGATGTGTGTGCAATTACCGATCTTATTGATGATGAATTTGAAATGAGTGATATTCCGAAGGTAGTAAGCAATTATATGGGATACTGCAACGGTAGATGTATTTGTGTTGATGAGCCGAGCGATGTTTATCTCCCGTGTTATAATGCTATTCTGCTATCCGATCAAAAGCCTTTGCAATCGTTCCTATCATTTTGTCGGGATATAGATCCAAATGATCCTTTTACCACAAGAATAACATGGAGAGAAAAGTCAAGTGAACTAAATAGATATGTAGAGGATTCTACGATATCTGAAAGCGAATACATGAGAGTTCTTCGGCAAATACGTCTCTCTATTCGTGATTCTCTTGGAAATGAAGGATATAGAAGCTACCTTGATATTATTCTAAAATCAGGAAAAGATAGAGGGCGTTTTATTCAAGAACTTCTCCAGAATGCTGACGACTGTTTATATAATGATAAGGTTGTACCAACTTTCTCGTTATCCATGAAGGAGAATATAATTACAACCGAGTACAATGAAACGGGTTTCACAAGAGCAAATATCCGTTCTATCACTGCGATAGGAGAATCAACAAAAAACAAGCTGTTATCACACCACAGCCAATCAATCGGAGAAAAAGGCGTTGGCTTCAAAACTATATTTGCTATCGCTTCGAAGGTTACTATTCACAGCGGAGATTATCATTTTTCTTTAAGTGATAAAGAACCTACGATACCAAAAGTTATAATTGAAGGTTCTATCGAAACAGTATCCGGTACAAAAATGGAAATCGAATTAAAAGGTGGTGAAGCATTTCCGACTTACAAAGAAAAAGATATTTTGGAATTATGTCTTTGTCTCCGAAATCTGAAAAAGCTTACGATTGGAAAGCATACTGTAATTATAAGCGATACTGATGATAAAAGAACCATCTCAATCGGAAATCGTGACTATGTTTTCAAGCGCTTTCATCACGGTTTTACAATTACGGACGAAAAAGCATTAGATGCGTTTGTCAATAAAAAACTGAGCCAGAGCGCTAATAAAAAAGTGAGCCGGTTTTGATAAAAAAATAATGAGCCACTAGCTACCGGCAGTCGCATCAAAGCGATAAGAGGATGAGCAATTCATGTTGAGAACAAAAGAC